>JAMLGJ010000009.1 GCA_023958095.1 Microthrixaceae bacterium | reverse complement strand
GTGACAGGCGCGGGGTGAGGCGGTTCGCGAGCATCCGCACCCCGCTCGACGAGGCCCTGGTGGAGGCGGTCCTGGACCTGTCGGGGCGACCGTATGTCCACTACGACGTGGACCCTCCGGGCCAGAAGATACTGGGGGATCCGCCGTTCGACCCCCAGCTGATGGAGGAGTTCTGGAGGGCATTCGCCGGCTCGGCGAAGGTGACCCTGCACATCGAGTTGATCCGGGGTGTGAACACCCACCACATAATCGAGGCCTCGGTGAAGGCCGTCGCCCGTGCCCTGCGGGACGCAGTCAGGGTGGAGGGAGACGAGGTCCCCTCCACCAAGGGAGTGCTGTGACCACGGAGGACCGCGCATCGCAGGGCACCGCGGAGCAACCGGCGAGGATCGCCGTGCTCGACTACGGCATCGGCAACCTGCGTTCGGCCGAGAAGGCCTTCCAGCACGTGGGGGCGGATGCCTTCCTCACCTCGAACCCCGAGACGGTGGCCGAGGCGGATGCGGTGGTCCTACCCGGAGTCGGGGCCTTCGGACGCTGCAGGGAGGCCCTGCACGACTCCGGCCTGGACGAGGTCGCCCTCGATGCCGTGGCGTCGGGGCGTCCCTTCCTCGGGATCTGCGTCGGGATGCAGCTGCTCTACGACGGATCCGAGGAGGCTCCTGGTTCGGTCGGCCTGGGAGTGCTCCAGGGTGGCGTCGTGAGGTTGCCCTCGGGGGTGCGGCACCCCCAGATGCAGTGGAACCGTCTGCAGCCCCGTGGGGAGTCGCGGTTGTTGCAGGGGCTGGGTGAGCACCCGTGGATGTACTTCGTGCACAGCTTCGCTCCCGAACTCACCGCCGACACGATCGCGACCTGCGACTACGGCGGGGAGGTCGTGGCACTCGCCCAGCGGGACAACGTCTTCGCCACCCAGTTCCACCCGGAGAAGTCCTCCGCCGCAGGTCTCGCGCTGCTCGCCAACTTCGTCTCCATGGCCCTGGAGGAGCGCGAGGCGGCCGAGCGGGTGGCTCCCGGAGGGCGGTGATGGACCTCTTTCCGGCCGTGGACCTCCTCGAGGGTCGCTGTGTGCGCCTCTACCAGGGCGACTACGACCGCGTGACCGACTACGGGGACGACCCGGTGGCCCAGGCACGGGCGTTCGAGGAGATGGGTGCACGCTGGATCCACGTGGTCGATCTGGACGCGGCACGCCACGGTGACCCGGTGAACCGTGAGGTGATCGCAGCCATGGCCTCAGCGGTCGACATACCCGTTCAGACCGGCGGGGGTGTGCGGGACGAGGAGTCCGCACGCGCCCTGTTCGATGCGGGCGTGCAGCGCGTGGTGATGGGTACCGCCGCGGTGGAGGATCCCGAGCTGGCGATCCGAATCGCACGCGATCACCCGGTGGCGGTGGGCCTCGACGCGCGTGGTCGTGAGGTGGCCGTGAGGGGTTGGCGCGAAGGCTCCGGACTCGACCTGATCGACCTCGTCCGCCGCTTCAGCGACGGTGGGATAGCGGCGCTGGTCGTGACCGAGATCGGCCGCGACGGCACGCTCGAAGGACCCGACACCGAAGGGCTCTCGGCGGTCCTGGCGGCCACCGAGGTGCCCGTGGTCGCATCCGGTGGGGTCGGTTCGCTGGAGGACCTTCGGGTGCTGGCCGGCCTGGAGGCGAACGGGAGGCGGTTGTCGGGAGCGATCGTGGGCCGTGCAATCTACGAAGGAGCTTTCTCGGTGCCCGATGCCCTGGCCGCCTGTGCCGGTCCGACCGGAGGAGCCCGATGATCACCGCCCGAGTGATCCCCTGCCTGGACGTCGACGCGGGACGCGTCGTGAAGGGCGTGAACTTCGTGGACCTGCGCGATGCGGGCGACCCGGTCGAGCTCGCAGCCCGCTACGACGAACAAGGTGCCGACGAACTGGTCTTCCTCGACATCACCGCCAGCTCGGACCGGCGCGACACCACCATCGAGATGGTTCGCCACGTCGCCGAGGAGGTCTTCATCCCCTTCACCGTCGGTGGTGGCATCCGTACCGTGGAGGACGCGCGCCGCATCCTGCGGGCCGGTGCCGACAAGGTGGGGGTGAACACCGCTGCGGTGGAACGCGAGGACCTGGTCTCGGAACTGGCCGGGGAGTTCGGTGCGCAGTGCGTCGTGGTCGCCATCGATGCCCGCAGGAGCGACTCGGTGCCGGGTGGGTTCGAGGTGTTCGTCCACGGTGGGCGCACCCCGACCGGGGTGGATGCCCTGTGGTGGGCCGAGCGCGTGACCGAGCTGGGTGCGGGCGAGATCCTGCTCACATCGATGGACCGCGACGGCACCCGCGAGGGGTTCGACTGCGAGCTCACCTCGGCGGTGTCACGGGCCACCACGGTGCCGGTCATCGCCTCGGGTGGGGTCGGAACCCTGCAACACCTCGTGGAGGGCGTCGAGGTCGGACGAGCCGATGCGGTGCTCGCCGCCTCGATCTTCCACTTCGGCGAGCACACCGTCGCCGAGGCCAAGCAGGAGATGGCGGCAGCGGGGATACAAGTGCGTCTCTGAGGTGCCGCCGCGGCAACTCGACACAGTCCGGGAGGCAACACATGGACCTGCGGATCTTCACCGAGCCCCAACAGGGAGCGCGCTACGCGGACCTGCTGGCCGTGGCGCTGCGCAGCGAGCGGCTCGGCTTCTCGGGCTTCTTCCGTTCCGATCACTGGTCGAGGATCGGGGAGGGTGACCCCGGCCCGGGTCCGAGCGACGCCTGGACCACCCTCGCGGGACTCGCCCGCGACACCTCCACGATCCGACTCGGCACGATGGTCACCTCGGCGACATTCAGGTTGCCCGGGCCGTTGGCGGTGTCGGTGGCAACGGTCGACGACATGTCACAGGGTCGGGTCGAACTCGGCATCGGTGCCGGCTGGTTCGAGGAGGAGCACAGCGGCTACGGAGTGCCCTTCCCGGCGACATCGGAACGCTTCGACCGGCTCGAGGAGCAGCTGGAGGTCATCACCGGCATGTGGAGGACCCCGGAGGGTCGGACCTTCGACTTCGAGGGGGAGCACTACCGGCTCGTGGCGTCTCCCGCACTGCCGAAACCGGTGCAGTCTCCCGCCCCGCCGATCATCATCGGCGGTTTCGGTGCCCGCCGCACCCCGTCGCTGGTGGCCCGGTTCGCCTCGGAGTACAACGTGCCCTTCGCGGACGCAGGGCTGACCGCCGAGCTGGGGCACAACGTGGATGCAGCATGTGAGCAGATCGGGAGGGACCCCGGTGAGGTCCTGCGCTCGGCCTGCCAGGTCGTGTGCGTGTCGGACGACCCCGCCACCCTGGCCCGGCGTGCCGCGTCGATCGGCCGCGACCTCGACCGGGACCTGCGGGTCAACGGGATCGCCGGGAGCGTCGAGGAGGCCCGGGACGTCCTCGGCCGGTTCGCGGACAATGGGATCCAGCGCGTCTACCTGCAGTTCCTCACGCTCGGGGACCCGGAACACCTCGACGAGCTCGCACAACTGCTGGAGCATCCGTGACCGAGCGGAACGCGTTCGTCGACGCTGATGGCGCGACGGTGCCCGTGGCCGTCGTGCAGCACGACATCGCCTGGGAGGACCGCGGTGCCAACCTCGGGCGGCTGGGCGGACTGGTCGAGTCCGCTGCGCTGGAGGGGGCGTCGCTGGTCGTGCTGCCCGAGATGTTCGCCACGGGCTTCTCGGCGGACACCGAGCGGATCGCCGAGCCCCCGGACGGCCCCACGGTCGGCTTCATGCTGGAGCAGTCGCGGCGCCTGGGCGTGTGGATGGTCGGCTCGGTGTGCCTGCGCGCTCCACAGGGCGCTCCGGGCGCGTCCGGGCGACCCGGCGGGCTCCCCTCGAACGTGGCCGTGTGCACCTCGCCGAGCGGGGAGGTCAGCACCTATGCGAAGCGCCACCTGTTCTCCTACGCGGGGGAACACGAACGGATCGCGCCGGGCAGCTCGACGCTCACGGTGGACATCGGTGGCCTGAGCACGACCGTGTTCGTCTGCTACGACCTGCGCTTCGCCGACGACTTCTGGAACCTGGCCGAACGGACCGAGGCCTACGTGGTGGTGGCGAACTGGCCGGCTGCACGAGCCCACCACTGGCGGAGCCTGCTCGTGGCCCGTGCGATCGAGAACCAGGCATGGGTGGTGGGAGCCAATCGGGTGGGCTCCGGTGGCGGACTCGACTACGGCGGGGACTCTCTCGTGGTCGACCCGATGGGTCGCATCGTCGCCGACGGCGGCGACGCGTCGGAGCAGGTGCTGCACGCGACCCTCTCCGCCGGGCACGTCGCCGACGTGCGCCGCCACTATCCCTTCCTGCGGGACCGGCTGTGACATGGCCCGGTTCGGGCCCGGCTGTGACATGGGCCGGTCCGCGCCCGGCTGTGACATGGGCCGGTCCGCGCCCGGCTGTGACATGGGCCGGTCCGCGCCCGGCTGTGACACCTCGGGTCGATGGAGGGATAGCGTTGCCCGAGCATGACCAACAGCGCTGAAACCGACGGCACGCCCACCGAGGAGTCCAACGCGGGCGCATCCGTGGCCCGCAGGAGCGAGAAGGTGCCGGTGCGGATGCTCTCCGACCGGATCCTGGTCTCGACCGACAAGGGACCCGGTGAGCGACGCACCAACAGCGGGATCCTCATCCCGGCGACGGCACAGTTGGCCAAGCGCCTCGCATGGGCCGAGGTGCGCGCGGTGGGTCCCAACGTCCGTGCGGTCGAGGAGGGCGACCACGTGCTCTACAACCCCGAGGAGACCTATGAGGTCGAGGTGCGGGGCGACACCTTCGTGATACTGCGCGAACGAGACCTCCACGCGGTCGCCGCGGAGCGCCTCGAGGAGGGCCACACCGGCCTGTACCTCTGAGCCCCGGTAACCGGCTCCAGGCCGGTCGCGTCGGGCACATACGATTGGCTCCATGTCCCCCACACCAACACCGGTAGAGGTGCGCGAGGCCGATCTGGCCGAAGTCCGCTACTCAGACGATGGCCTCGTGCCCGCGATCGTGCAGGACGTCGACACGGGAGCCGTGCTGATGATGGCCTGGATGAACGAGGAGACGCTGCGGGCGAGCCTCGAACAGGGCCGTACCGTGTTCTGGTCGCGGAGCCGCTCGGAGGTGTGGCGCAAGGGCGACACCTCCGGTGACCGGCAGTTCATCCGCTCGGCGCACTACGACTGCGATGGCGACACGCTGTTGTTCCTGGTCGAACAGGAAGGACGCGGTGCCTGCCACACCGGCTCCTACACGTGTTTCTACCGGTCCTTCGGCAGCGACGAGCAGACCACCGAAGCACCCGGACCGCGTTGAGCGCGGCTGACGCGGTCGGGGAGCCCGGGGTCGTACCGGACCTGGCGACCTTCAAGGAGCTCGCCCGCCGGCACCGGGTGGTGCCGGTCATGCGGCCCCTGCTGGCCGACCTGACCTCACCGGTGGCCGCGTTCCTGCGCCTGTGCGGCAAGGATGACCGGGGGCGTGCCGGATTCCTGCTGGAGTCGGTCGACCACGGCGGCCGCTGGGACCGCTGGTCGTTCGTGGGACGTGATCCGAGGGCCCGTGTGGTGGCACGTGACGGCGTGGTGCGGGTGTCCGGGGAGCTGCCCGACGGACTGCCGCTCGACGACGGGGTGCTGGCGACCCTCGAGGCACTGCTCGCGCACTTCCGTGCTCCGGATGCCTCAGCGCTCGCCGCGGCGGCCCCGGAGGGCTTCGAGGTGCCCCCGTTGCACTCGGGCGTGGTCGGGTACCTCGGATACGACGTGGTGCGCGAGGTCGAGGCCCTGCCGCACGCGCCCGAGGACGATCGCGGATGGCCCGACGCGGTCCTCTCGGTCATCGGCGAGATGGCGGCGTACGACCACTGGAACGCCCGTGCGACCCTGGTCGCCAACGCCTTCGTGGACGAGGACAGCGACGATGCAGCCCTCGAGCAGGCCTACCGGGACGCCTGCGAGCGGCTCGGGCGCATGGCCGAGGACGGCGCGAGCCCCATCTCCGAACCCCTGGTGGATCCACCCCGCACCGAGGACCTGCCCGCCGGGCTCAGCTCCGGCATGCCCGGGGGTGCCTACCAGCGGGCGGTCGAGGCGGCCCGGGAGCACATCCTCGCCGGCGACATCTTCCAGGTCGTGCTCTCACAGCGCTTCGAGGTGGACACCACCGCGGACCCGCTGGACATCTACCGCGTACTGCGCCAGATCAACCCCTCCCCGTACATGTACTACGTGCGCGAACCGGAGGTGACCCTCGTCGGGTGCTCGCCCGAACCGATGGTGCAGCTCCTCGGGCAGCGGGTCATCTCCCGTCCGATCGCGGGCACCCGCTTCAGGGGTTCCAGCGACGAGGCCGACCGCCGCCTCGCGGCGGAGCTGAGTGAGCACCCCAAGGAGCGCGCCGAGCACATCATGCTCGTCGACCTCGCACGCAACGACGTGGGCCGGGTCGTCGAGTTCGGCACCTGCGAGGTGGACGAGCTCATGACCCTGGAGCGCTACAGCCATGTCATGCACCTGACCTCGCAGGTCTCCGGTACGCTTGCCGAGGACCGCACCCCGATCGACGTGCTGCGGGCGACCCTTCCCGCAGGAACGGTGTCGGGCGCACCGAAGGTGAGGGCGATGGAGATCATCGACGAGCTCGAGGTGAGCCGCAGGGGGCCCTACGCGGGGGTGGTGGGCTACCTCGACTTCTCGGGCAACATCGACACGGCGATCGCGATCCGCACGATGGTCGTGCAGACCGAGCCCACCGATGGCGTCCGCCGTGCAGCGGTGCAGGCGGGTGCCGGCGTGGTCGCCGACTCCGACGCCGACGACGAGGAGCTCGAGACCCGCAACAAGGCACGCGCGCTGCTCGTCGCGATCCCCGCGGCGGAACACATGACCCGCCAACGCCGCGAGGCGTCGGGGCAGGACCGATGAACGCACCCCCGGAGGCCTCCCGGCACCCGTTGGTTGCGGGTCACCTGCCCCGCGACGTGCTGGTGGTGAGGGGTCCCGAGGCCATCACCTACCTGCAGGGCCAGGTCTCCGCCGACGTGGTCTCGCTGGAGCCCGGTCAGTCGACGCTGGGTCTCCTGCTGGAACCCTCGGGCAGGTTGGAGGTGATCCTGCGCCTGTGGCGCACCGACGAGAACGTCGTGCTCGTGGACGTCGACGCGGGTGCGGGTGACGCGACCGAGGCACGGTTGCGTCGCTTCCTGTTGCGCACCGATGCCACCATCGAACGCCTCGACTGGGACTGCGTGGTGCTGCGAGGCGCCGGAGCGACCGAATGGGCGGGGCGGGTCGGGGACACCGGAGCGACCCTGGTCGGCCTCGGCATGTGGCCCGGCGTGGAGGGCCTGGACCTGCTGGGTCCGTCCGTGGGGCTGCCCGACGGGCTCGAGGAGGCCCCGGGGGAGGCGCTGGAGGCGCTGAGGGTACGCCACGGCTGGCCCGCCCACGGCGCCGAGGTCGTGTCCGGGGTGATCCCCGCGGAGATCGGGTCGTGGCTGATCACGGCAGCGGTGAGCTTCGACAAGGGCTGCTACGTGGGCCAGGAGCTCACCGCTCGCATCGACAGCCGGGGCGGGAACGCCCCGAGACGACTGCGCAGCTTCGAGCTGCCGGCCGGCACCGAGGTGTCGGTGGGCGACGAGATCGTTGCATCGCTCGAAGGTGGACCTCCCGGCACCGTGGGCCACGTGACCAGCGTCGGGTTCGATCCCTACAGCGGCACCCCCGTCGCAGCAGGCTTCGTGAAGCGTGCAGCGGCGGAGGTTCCGTCCCTCAGCGTGCGTGCGGCGTCCGTCTAGGGCTCAGCTGTCCGCCGGGGTCACACGTCGGGAACCGGAGCCAGCAGCTCGGTGTGCAGCGGCAGTGACGGGGCCGGTTCCCCGGTGCTGCGCAGGGCGGCACCCGGCAGCACGTAGGGGTCCGCAGCGCCCAGGTCCACCCCGTAGCCCTGGTCCGCCAGGGCGGCCACGGTGAGGCGGCTCAGCGCCGTGGGTGAGAACCCCAGGTAGCCGGTCATGAGTTCGTCGCCGAAGACCGACTCGCGCCAGTGGCTCAACACCGTGCCGAGCTCGCCGTCGTTCTCGAGCGGGACGTTTCCCGAGCCTCCGAGCTCCTGGTAGGCGGCGACGCCCGCGGGACCGTTGTATCGCGGGTCGGTCAGCGGGTCGACCACACGGCCGGTGAGCAACCAACTCGGGCCGAGTCCAAGGACGTGGCCCATCTCGTGCAGGATCACGTCGTGGAGCCGCCCCTGGCCGGCGAGCACCTCCAGGTCGGCGGTGTCGAACTGCATGATGCCGTAGTAGGGAAGCCACGGTCCGCTGCGCACCAGCAGTGCGCCGGCCTGTCCGAGGACCTGACCCGGGCCGTCGATCGCGGTGTCGCGGGCGTCGATCAGCACGTCGTCGACGACCCCGTCGAAAGAAGGGTTCCAGCCGACCAGACCGGCCGGCACCTGGGCGGCCACGTCGGGCACCCCGGCCGTGATGACCTCCGCCCAGCGGTCCGCCGCATCCTGGAAGGCCTGGGCGAAGACCGGGTCCATTGCCGGGTCCAGGCGCAGGGTGATCTCGAAGCCCTCCGCCGGGGCAGGGTCGATCACCTCGGTGAGCGTGGCGGACACCGGGGGGAAGTCGCCGTCGCTCACCTCGAGCGTCGCGGTGTGGGCCCCCGGCTGGTCGATCTGGACCAACACCGAGCTGGCCGAGTTGCACGGTGTGATCTCGCGGTCGGTGTTGCCGTCCCCGTCGGTGTCGACCGAGCAGGTGAGCGTGTCGTGGTTGGGGTCGCTGACGCCCCAGCGCAGTACGCCCACCACCGGTGCGCTGTCGCGCTGGGCCACCAGGCGGAACCCCGACAGCACCGGGGGTCCCGGTGGCGCCGGTTCGGCCGGGGCCGGTGTGCAGGCCGCACCCAGGACGACCAGCGTCGCCAGCACGGGAAGGGCGATCCTGAACCGTTCGCGTGCGTTCGTGGGGACCGCTGTGGAGGTCGCCTGCGGCGACCAGGTGCTCTGGAGTCCTGCCATCGGTACCCCCGTTGCGGTCGATCGTGATGCCCTCGCGGCCTTCCGTGGCGCTCATGGTAGGCGCAGTGGGCATCCTCGTGTCCGGTTCGCGTACGGTTCGGGGATCGGGCCGTACGCAACGGCCAGCCAGACCGGCCGTGCACGACGGCCAAGCAGAAGGGACCACGGGTGACCGACAAGAGCCGCTACATCCTGACCGACGAGGAGATCCCCACCTCCTGGTACAACATCGTTCCCGACCTCCCGTCCCCGCCACCGCCTCCGCTGCATCCCGCCACCCACGAACCGATCGGGCCCGACGACCTCGCCCCGCTGTTCCCGATGGACCTGATCGCCCAGGAGGTCTCCACGGAGCGGTACATCCCCATTCCCGACGAGGTGCTCGACGTGTACCGCCTGTGGCGGGCCACCCCGCTGCACCGGGCGCGCCGCCTCGAGAAGGAGCTCGGCACCCCGGCGCGCATCTACTACAAGTACGAGGGAGTGAGCCCGGCCGGTTCGCACAAGCCCAACACGGCGGTTCCACAGGCGTACTACAACGCGAAGGCCGGGGTGGAGAAGCTGACCACCGAGACCGGAGCGGGTCAGTGGGGCACCGCGCTGGCCTTCGCCGCCTCGCAGTTCGGCATCGAGTGCGAGGTCTGGCAGGTGCGGGCCAGCTACGACCAGAAGCCCTACCGCCGGGCGATGATGCAGGCGTTCGGTGCCACCGTGCACCCGAGCCCTTCCGAGGTCACCGAGTTCGGTCGCAAGATCCTCTCCGAGGACCCGGATTCTCCCGGCAGCCTCGGCATAGCCATCTCCGAGGCGGTCGAGATGGCAGCGGCGGACCCGAGCGTCCGCTACGCCCTCGGTTCGGTGCTCAACCACGTCCTGTTGCACCAGACGGTGATCGGCGAGGAGGCCCTGTTGCAGATGGCCCAGGCCGGTGACACCCCGGATGTGATCGTGGGCTGCACCGGTGGCGGATCCAACTTCGGTGGGCTCGCCTTCCCGTTCCTGCGCGAGAAGCTGGCCGGCAACAACGACGTGACGATCAAGGCCGTGGAGCCGAAGTCCTGTCCGTCGCTGACCAAGGGCACCTACACCTACGACTTCGGCGACACCGCGGGAATGACCCCATTGGTCAAGATGCACACCCTCGGCCACGACTTCATCCCGGATCCGATCCACGCAGGCGGCCTGCGCTACCACGGCATGAGCCCGCTGTTGTCGCACATCTACGAGCTCGGACTCATCGAGGCCCAGGCGATCGGCCAGACCGACTGCTTCGCCGCCGGAGTCCAGTTCGCCCGCACAGAGGGGATCGTGCCGGCGCCCGAGCCGACCCATGCGCTGGCTGCCGCGGTGGACGAGGCCCTGCGCTGCAGGGAGACCGGCGAGGAGAAGGTGATCCTGACCGCGCTGTGCGGTCACGGGATGCTCGACATGGCGGCATACGACGCCTACTTCGCAGGCGAGCTGCGGGACCACGAGTACCCCGAGGAGGCGATAGCGGAGGCGATGACCCGGGTCCCCGAGCTGTAGCCGGCGCCGCGGCGCCGGGGTCCGCCGTGGTGCCTGCGAACCGGCTTCCATGGCCGGGCGCGGATCTGTGATCCTTGCTGCGTGGGCACCTACCTGGACGCAATCCTCGAGCATCACCGGGACCGTGCCCGGTCCGACCGGCGCCGCACCGAGGACCTCCTCGATGCCGCCCGGGGACTGGGCGCGGTCCGCGGTTTCACACGCGCGATCCAGCAGGCACCCACGCTGGCGGTGATCGCCGAGGTCAAGCGTCGCTCGCCCAGCAAGGGCGACCTCGCCTCCGAGCTGGACCCGGGTGGGCTCGCCGCGGCCTACGAGCACGCCGGTGCCTCCTGCGTGTCGGTGCTGACCGACCGACCCCACTTCGGGGGTTCACCGGAGGACCTGGCCGCCGCGCGTTCGTCGGTGTCGGTGCCGGTGCTGCGCAAGGACTTCACGGTGGCGGAGAACGACGTGCTGGATGCCCGGATGATGGGTGCCGACGCGGTGCTGCTCATCGTGGCGGCACTGGATGATGCCCAGTTGGCTGCTTTCGACGAACTCGCGGCGGAGGTCGGCCTCGACACGTTGGTGGAGGTCCACGACGAGGCCGAACTGGAGCGTGCCCTGGGCAACACCAGGGGTACGCTCATCGGAGTCAACCAGCGGGACCTGGAGACCTTCGAGGTCGACCAGCAGCGGGCCGTGCGGGTGGCTGCCGAGGTTCCGGCCGGGGCGGTCTCGGTGGCTGAGTCCGGCGTGCGCGGCAGGCCGGACGCGACCGCTCTGAGCACTGCTGGCTACGACGCGGTGCTCGTCGGCGAACTGCTCGTGACCTCCGCCGAACCCGCTGCGATGCTCACCGAACTGCTGGTCCCGCGGGGGTAACGTCGGGTAGCTGCCGACACCCCCGGAATCGGTCGAGGTCCAACCCATGTTCGTGAAGATCTGTGGCATCACCAACGAGGAGGACGCCCTGATGGCGGTCGGCCTCGGTGCCGATGCCCTGGGGTTCGTGTTCGCCCCGAGCCGGCGGCAGGTGACCGCGGCGGCGGCAAGGGACATCGTGCGGCGCCTGCCCCCGGAGGTGGTGACCCTGGGGGTGTTCCGGGACCAGGCGCCCCGGGACGTGAGGCGGATCGTGCTCGAGGCGGGCCTGACCGGTGCCCAGTTGCACGGTCACGAGACCCCCGCCGAGGCCCGTGAGGTGCGCGAGGTGGCCAGGGTCCTGGTGGTGGCCTTCCCGGCGGGTGATCCGGGTCTCTCCCACCTGGATGACTTCCAGCCCGACGCGGTGCTGCTGGACGCTCCCGCACCGGGTTCGGGGCACGTGTTCGACTGGTCGCTCGCCGAGTCGGTGCCGGTGGGTCGCCGGGTGATCCTCGCGGGAGGTCTCACGCCCGACAACGTCGCAGACGGCATCGCGACCGTCCGGCCCTGGGGAGTCGACGTGTCCACCGGTGTCGAGGTCCCCGGCGACCCGCTGCGCAAGGACCCGGTGCGGGTCCACGAGTTCGTCAAGGCGGCACGTGCCGCGGCGGCGGACCTCCCCGGTCGTCGTCGTGGTGGGGCCGGCGATGTGGTGGACAGTGCGGAACCGGGCCACGGAGCGGCCCCCGGTGCTCCCTTCGACTGGGCCGAGCAGGGGGACTGACCGGGGAGCGAGGACCCGGGCCGGGTGGTTGGGTCCACCGGGGTGATATCGCTTCCCGGGTGGCTCCGCCCGGCGGGTACCGTGGCCCCGTGCAGCACCAGGGACCGCAAACCGCAGACGCCGGTAGCCCCGCGGAGGCGCCCCCGGTCATGGGGAAGCCCGGCCCCGACGGTCGCTTCGGCGGCTTCGGCGGGCGTTTCGTGCCCGAGACCCTCGTCCCGGCCCTCCAGGAGCTCGAGGCGGCATTCGTGGAGGCGTGGGCGGATCCCGCTTTCACCAGCGAGCTGGACTCGCTGCTGGGCTCCTACGCGGGCAGGCCGAGTCCACTGACGGAGTGCCACCGGCTCTCCGAGGAGCTGGGGGTGCGGCTGCTGCTCAAGCGCGAGGACCTCAACCACACGGGCTCGCACAAGATCAACAACGTGCTGGGCCAGGCGCTGCTCGCCCGGCGCATGGGCAAGTCGCGGCTGGTGGCCGAGACCGGCGCCGGCCAGCACGGCGTGGCGACCGCCACCGCGGCGGCGCTGTTCGGGCTCGAGTGCGACGTGTACATGGGTGAGGTCGACATGGCCCGCCAGGAGCTGAACGTGTTTCGGATGCGCCTGCTGGGGGCACGGGTCATGCCCGCGTCCAGCGGTTCACGGACGCTCAAGGACGCCGTCAACGACGCGATGCGCGACTGGGTGGCGACGGTGGAGGACTCGCACTACTGCCTCGGTTCGGTGATGGGCCCCCACCCGTATCCGTGGATGGTGAGGGAGTTCCACCGGGTGCTGGGTCGTGAGGCCGAGTCACAGTGCCGGGACCTGCTCGAGGGCGGGCTGCCCGACACGGTGGTCGCCTGTGTGGGTGGCGGATCCAACGCGGCCGGGATCTTCTCGGGGTTCGCGGAGCACCCCGAGGTGGACCTGGTGGGAGTGGAACCCGCCGGCGGGGCGGCCGTGGGCCACGGAGTACCCGGCATCGTGCACGGGATGCTGAGCTACCTGATGCAGGACGAATGGGGTCAGGTCACCGAGGCCGAGTCGATCTCGGCCGGACTCGACTATCCGGGTGTGGGGCCCGAGCACAGCCACCTGGCCGAGACGGGGCGGGCCGAGTACCCGAGTGTCACCGATGACGAGGTCGTGGAGGCGTTCGTGTCGTTGAGCCGCACCGAGGGGATCATCCCCGCCCTGGAGTCGGCCCACGCCCTGGCATGGGTGATCCGCGAGCGCGAGCGGCTCGAGTCGTGCACCGTGCTGGTGAACCTCTCGGGCCGGGGTGACAAGGACGTCGACCAGATGATGGGGCTGCTGGGGGACCGACTGTGAGCGGGGAGGGCACGACCCTGCAGGCGGCTCTCGGCCGGCGGACCGCTTCGGGTGGGAAGTGCCTCGTGCCCTACCTGACCGGTGGGCTCCCGCAGGCGCCTCCCGCCGACTGGCTGACGACGCTGTCGGCGATCGCAGGTGCGGGAGCGGACGCAATCGAGGTGGGGGTTCCGTTCTCGGATCCGGTGATGGACGGACCGGTGATCCAACAGGCCTCCGAGGAGGCGCTCGGCGCCGGTGTGAACCCGCACTCACTTCTGGACCGGTTGGGATCGGCCGACGTCGGCGTGCCACTGGCCGTCATG
Organism: Microthrixaceae bacterium; assembly: GCA_023958095.1. GTDB lineage: Bacteria > Actinomycetota > Acidimicrobiia > Acidimicrobiales > Microtrichaceae > JAMLGJ01. The sequence continues at coordinate 94,710 of JAMLGJ010000009.1, read as the reverse complement.
ACCTACGCGAACCTCGTGTTCCGCTTCGGTTGGCAGCGCTTCGCGGAGACCCTCGCCGATTCGGGGGTGGCCGCGGCAATCCTGCCGGACGTGCCCCTGGAGGAGTCCGCGCCGTGGTGCTCCGCCGCGGACGCCGCGGGTGTGGAGACGGTCATGCTGGCAGCTCCCACGGGCTCCGACGAGAGGCTGCAGGCAGTCGTGGAGCGCGCACGTGGGTTCGTGTACGCGGTCGGGTTGCTGGGGGTGACCGGTGAGCGCTCCGAACTGGCTTCGACCTCCCGGGTGATCGCCCGCAGGTTGCGCAGGCTGACGGACAAGCCAGTGCTCGTGGGTGTCGGCATAGGTTCCCCGGACCAGGCTCGCGAGGTCTGCCAGGACGCGGATGGCGTCGTGATCGGCTCGGCGGTGGTGAGGACCGCCATGGCGACCCGTTCCCCCGAGGCCGTGGCGGATCTGGTGGGGGAGTTCCGGGCGGCCCTGGACGCCGGCTGAGCGTCACGTCCGGCGTGCCGCACCGGCCGCCGAGGCTTCGCGCGGAGAGTGGTTGCCCTTGGAAAATGGGGCCAAATGCCACCCGATGGGCTGAATCCGTGATAATTACATGGTTGTCATCCAGCCGCTACTGCCAGCCCGCCCGGGCCTGGCCGGGAGGAGAACCATGAACAAGACCGAACTGGTGGAGACGATTTCCCAGCGCACCGACCTGTCCAAGAAGGACGTGCAGGCCGTGCTCGACGAATTCGAGTCCATTGCCGGTGACATCGTCGCCAAGGGCAACGACACCCTCACGATTCCCGGTTTCCTGAAGTTCGAGCAGACCCGCCGCAAGGCGCGCAAGGCCCGCAACCCGCAGACCGGCGAGGAGATCGACGTCCCGGCCTCCAACGCTGCGAAGGTCTCGGCGGGAGCGAAGCTCAAGAACCGCGCCAAGTCCGGCAAGTGAACCGATCGTGTCGGGGGTCCTTCGGGGCCCCGGCACGATCCCGATCCCGACCGCTCCCGGCAATGGTGCCGGGAGCGGTCCGCGTACGGGCCCGGACGATCTAGTGTCGGTGCCCATGAGTGACACAGACCGACTGACTCCCGGTGACCGGGCACCGGCGTTCCACCTGACCGACCAGAACGGCGAGAAGCACCGGCTCTCGGAGTTCAAGGGCCACAAGGTGATGGTGTTCTTCTACCCGAAGGCGAACACCCCCGGGTGCACGAACCAGGCGAAAGGGCTGCGTGACGTCGCCGACCGGATCGGCGACACCGTGATCATCGGGATCAGCCCCGACGAGCCCACGAAGCTGTCGTCGTTCGACGAGAAGCACTCGCTGGGTTTCACCCTGCTCAGCGATCCGGACCACACCGTCGCCGAGAAGTACGGCGTGTGGGGCGAGAAGAAGCTCTACGGGAAGACCTACATGGGCATCATCCGCAGTGCCTTCCTGATCGACGAGAAGGGCAAGGTCGCCGAGGCCTGGTACAAGATCAGCCCGAAGGACACCCCGAAGAAACTGCTCTCGGCTCTCACTTGAGGCCCGGCGGGGTGCTCAGGCGTTGTCGCGATTCGCGTCGAGTTGCGCGAGCCGGGCCTCGAACTCCCTGTCGGCCGAGCTGACTGCGATCTGTCGGCCGACCACGGCCGCGATCGCTGCCAGCACGAACAGCATCACCCAGCGGTTCAGGTGCCCTCGTTTGTCCTCGGAAGCGGTCTCTTTGCTCATGGGGGTGACGATACCCCCCTGATGGGTTGGCCGGGCGCGCTAGTGTGGCCCGCCCAGCGGCGCCACGCCGCACGGCACCTGCCCGGGTGGCGGAATGGCAGACGCGGCGGACTCAAAATCCGCTGTCCGAAAGGGCGTGTGGGTTCAAATCCCACCCCGGGCACCCAGTTCCCGGTCCTCCGCGGGATCGCCCCGGGCATGGTCGGGGCCGTTGGCGGGTTGCGGGCCACGACCGCCGGGGGTGTTGCGGACCTACACTCGTTGCATGCTGGTCGAGCGGCGACTGCGGAGAGTGGGGCGTCGGATCGCAGCGCTGCGCGAGGAGTTGCGCGTCGCCGAGGAGCAGGCACACCACTTCGCGGAGGTCTCCGACGACACGCGGATCCGCTCACTGGTCTCGGAGACACCCCTGGCGGACCAGGAGCACCGTGAGGCGGCACGCACGACGACCGCCATGGAACGCCACCGCAACGACCTGCGGGACCAGATCAGCAGGCTCGAGGCCGAACAGGACGACCTGCTCGACCGCCTGAGCGCCCGGGACAGGGGGCGCTGAGGCGTTCCGGACCCGGCTCCGGGTGGTCCCACGGCAGCGCCCGCAAGCGGGGCCCTCGCCGCTGCGCAGCACCGGCGCGGTGCTGTCCGGAGTCCCTGACCCGGGACCATGGGTGGGGAGCGGCCCCGGGCCTGCCTAGACTCGCGTCTCCGCGGCCGTGCGGGAGCGAGTTGCTCCCGGGTCGGCCGGAGCAGCCGGTCGAGTACGCAGGAAGGCAGACTTAGGAAGGCAATGGCGCCAACCCGGGTAGTAGTTGCAGAGGACGAGGCGATCATCCGCATGGACCTGCGGGAGCTGCTCCAGGAGGAGGGCTACGAGGTCGTGGGAGAGGCCGCACGCGGGGACCAGGCTCTTGCGCTGATCACCGAGAAGCACCCCGACGTGGCGCTGCTCGACATCAAGATGCCCGGGATGGACGGGATCTCCGTCGCTCGGCGCGTGAATGCCGAGCGCATGTGTGCGGTGGTGCTCGTGACCGCCTTCTCACAGCGCGAGCTGATCGACGAGGCGACTGCAGCCGGTGTCCACGGCTACGTCGTGAAGCCCTTCGAACGCCACGACCTGGTTCCGGCCATCGAGGTGGCGCTGGCGCGTTTCGAAGCAGAACGCCTGCTCGCGGAACAGGTGGCGAACGCCGAGGAGCGCCTCGAGGTGCGCAAGCTCGTCGACCGGGCCAAGGGCCACCTCATGGACGTCCACGGGATGTCCGAGAAGGACGCCTTCGGTTTCATCCAGCGCACCGCGATGGCGTCACGCCGCCAGATGCGCAACGTGGCCGAGGACATCGTCTCGGGGGCACTGGTGCCGGAGGCAACCAGCAAGGGTTGAGCTGCCGGAGGCGACCAGCAAGGGTTGAGCTGCCGGAGGCAGGTGCAGGGCGACAGGAGCCCGTAGGGGAGGCACTACTGTCCGGTCGTGCCCACCCTGATGCTCATCGACGGCAACTCGCTCACCTACAGGGCCTTCCACGCACTGCCCACCGACCTGCAGACATCCTCGGGTCAGGTCACGAACGCGGTGTTCGGCTTCACCTCGATGCTGTTGAACCTCGTGCGGGACCACCGGCCCGACGAGGTCGTGGTCACCTTCGACAGGCCCGAGCCGACGTTCCGTCACGAGAGGCTGGAGAGCTACAAGGCGAACCGGGACGCCGCGCCCGACATACTGCGCCAGCAGATGGGCCTGGTGCGCCAGGTCGTGGACACGCTCGCGCTTCCGGTGGCCGAGCAACCGGGATTCGAGGCCGACGACGTGATCGCCACGCTCGCGACCCGTGCCGGCGAGTCCGGTCAGGACGTGCTCATCGTCACCGGTGACCGGGACAGCTACCAGCTCGTGTCCGATCCCCACATCCGGGTTCTCTACAACAAGCGAGGGGTCTCCGACTACGCGCTCTACGACGAGGCCGGGGTGCGGGAACGCACCGGGGTCGAGCCGGCCAGCTACGTGACCTACGCCGCTCTGCGGGGTGACCCCTCGGACAACCTGCCCGGTGTTCCCGGGGTGGGGGAGAAGACGGCCGCGAAGCTCGTGAACACCTATGGGGACCTCGACGGGATCTTCGCCCACGTCGAGGACCAGACCCCGAAGCTGCGCTCCAATCTCGCCGAGTACGAGGACCAGGCGCGCACCAACCTCGAGATGATGACCCTGGTGCGTGACGTTCCCCTGGACACCGAGGCCGTGGACGGCGGACAGGGTGAGGTCGACCCACAGGCGGTACTCGAGTTGTTCAACTTCCTCGAGTTCCCGAGTCTCGTGCCCCGGCTTCCCGAGGCGTTCCCGGAGCTGTTCGGCGAGGGCGTGGGTGCCGCAGCGGTCGAGACCACCGTGCTCGAACCCGAGGTGTCGGTGGCCGAATCGGCCGGGGACGTGGTGGCGGCGCTCGATTCGCTCGGTCCCGACGGTCCACTCGTGCTGGCCGCTGCCTGGGCGGGCGACCCCGGTCGCTCTGCACTCGAGGGAATCGCCCTGGTCACCGACGCAACCGCCGCCGAGGTGCTCTGGGTGCCGCAGCCCCTCGTGGCCGGTCCGCTCTCGGACGTGCTCGCAACGGGTGACCTGCCGGTGGTCGCACACGACGCGAAACCGCTCGTGCGTTCGCTGCTGGATGCCGGGGCCGACCTAACCGGGCTGTCGATGGACACCGCCCTGGTCGCGTACCTGATCGATCCGTCCGATGCGGGCTACGGACTGGCCGAACTGGCGTTGCGCTTCGCGTCGGCCGAGCTCCCGGGAGAGGAGGTCCCCTCCGAGGGCCAGCTCGACCTGGGTGGGTCCGAGGTGGCGCTGCCCCGTGCAGCTGCGGCGCGTGCCCTCGCCACGGCGGCGCTCACCGGGCCCCTGTCGTCGGCCCTGGAGGACCGGGGCCTGCAGCGCCTGTGCAGTGAGGTGGAGACCCCCCTGGTGAGGGTGCTGGCGAAGATGGAGCACCTCGGCGTCGGGGTCGACCGGGAGGTGCTCCAGGGGCTCGCCGACTCGCTGACCGAGGAGGTCGAGCGCGAGCGCGCCGCGGTGATCGCGGAGGCGGGTGAGGAGTTCAACGTGAACTCCACTCCACAGCTGCGGACGATCCTGTTCGACAAACTCGGGCTGACCCCGCAGAAGCGGACCAAGACAGGTCCCTCCACCGACCACCAGACCCTCGAGAAGCTGCGCGGTGAGCACCCCATAGTGGAGCACCTGCTGGCCTACCGGGAGGTCGAGAAGCTGAGGTCGACCTACGGGGAGGGCCTGCTCGCCGAGGTCGCCGACGACGGACGGATCCACGCCACGTTCAACCAGATGGTGGCCCGTACCGGTCGGCTCTCCTCGGACAAGCCGAACCTGCACAACATCCCCGTGCGAACCGAGACCGGCAGGCGCTTCCGGGAGGCGTTCGTGCCGAGTGCCGGGCGCAAGCTGCTGGTGGCCGACTACAACCAGATCGAGCTGCGCGTGATCGCCCACCTGTCGGGCGACCCCGGGCTGGTGGAGGCGTTCAGCACCGGCCAGGACATCCACGACCGCACCGCCTCGCGTGTCTTCGGTGTGCCGGAGGACCAGGTGAGCACGGAGCAGCGCTCCAAGGCGAAGATGGTCTCCTACGGCCTCGCATACGGCATGGAGGCATACGGCCTGGCCCAGAGGCTGGCCATCCCGACCGGAGAGGCCCAGGAGATCCTGGACGCCTACTTCGAGGCCTTCCCCAGCGTCCGGCGCTTCATGGAACAGACGGTGGCCGAGGCGCGCGACCGCGGCTACACCGAGACGGAGTTCGGTCGTCGCAGGCGCATACCGGAGCTGTCATCCAACCAGCGCAACGTACGCATGGCTGGCGAGAGACAGGCCATGAACGCTCCCATCCAGGGTCTCGCGGCCGACATCTTCAAGGTGGCGCTGGTGCGCCTGGACGAAGCCCTGGAGCGTGCCGCCGCCACCGGAGCGGCCGGATCCCCCGAGGGGGCCGACCTGGTGCTGCAGGTGCACGACGAGGTGATCCTCGAGGTGCCACCCGAGGAGGTGGACTCCACCTCGGATCTGGTGCGGGAGGCCCTGGTCGGGGCCTTCGAGCTGAAGGTTCCCCTCGAGGTGAACCTGTCCGTCGGCGACAGCTGGGCCGAGGCCAAGGGCTGATGCCCAGCGACGATGCCGCACCGGCCGGCCGGTACCCGGGAGCCGGGACGCACTGGTTCGAGGAGCTCGCCGAGCACATGGGCCCGGCGTACCTGCGCTACTCCTTCACACGGGGCACCGCCCAGGAGGTCTCGTTCCTCATCGACGTGCTGGCCCTGGAACCGGGAATGACCGTTCTCGACGTCGGGTGCGGTCCCGGACGCCACGCACTCGGGCTCGCCCGTGCCGGGATCCGGGTGGTCGGTGTCGACATTAGTTCCCGTTTCATCGAGGTCGCCCTCGAGACCGCTGATCGCGAGGGCCTGTCGGACCTGGTCGAGTTCCATCGCGGTGACGCCCGCTCGATGGCCGGTGACGACCGCTTCGACGGCCGGGGGCTGGACGCCGCGGTTTCGTTGTGCCAGGGCGCCTTCGGCCTCGGCGGCCCACCGTCGTCGGACGATCCGCAGAACCTCGTGGCCGACCAGTCGGTGCTCGAGGGGATGCGATCGGCTCTTGCTCCCGGTGCTCGGTGCGCGGTGTCCGCGTTCTCCTCGTACTTCCAGGTGCGCTGGCTGGAGCAACAGGACCACTTCGACGCCGCAGGAGCTGTGAACCACGAGACGACCGAGGTGGCCGACGAGGAGGGCGCCTCGATTCCCGCCGAGCTGTGGACGACCTGCTACACGCCCCGTGAGCTGGTCATGCTCGCAGGGCGAGCGGGACTCGTGGCGGAGCACGTGTGGTCGGTCACCCCGGGCGCGTACGAGCGCACCGAGCCCACCACCGAGAGTCACGAGTTCCTGCTGCTCGCACGGCGCCCACCCGCCCCGGGCGGGTGACCTTTGGCCGGGGGCGCGGGCGCTAGTAGGCTCGTTGGGTTCCACATCCCTCTACCCGACAAGAGCAACCACGTGTCCGACACCACCACAGCCGAGGCCCAGCCGTCCGAGACGGTCGCAACCATGGGCGACTACATCCCGCGACAGATCACCGAGAACGATCTCGGATCGATGTCCCTCGACGAGGCCTACGAGGCCTCGATGGTCGACGTGGCCGACGGCCAGATGGTCACCGGGAAGGTGGTGAAGGTCGACCGCGACGAGGTGTTGCTGGACATCGGATACAAGTCCGAGGGCGTCATTCCCAGCCGCGAACTGTCGATCCGCAACGAGGTCGAGCCCGGCGAGGTCGTCTCCATCGGTGACGAGATCGAGGCGCTCGTCCTGCAGAAGGAGGACAAGGACGGCCGGCTGGTCCTGTCCAAGAAGCGCGCACAGTACGAACGCGCCTGGGGCACCATCGAGAAGGTCAAGGAAGAGGACGGAATCGTCTCGGGCCCCGTCATCGAGGTCGTCAAGGGCGGGCTCATCCTCGACATCGGACTGCGCGGCTTCCTGCCCGCCTCGCTGGTGGAGTTGCGCCGGGTGCGCGACCTGCAGCCCTACATCGGCCGTGAGCTCGAGGCCAAGATCATCGAGCTCGACAAGAACCGCAACAACGTCGTGCTGAGCCGCCGGGCCTACCTGGAGGAGACCCAGAAGGAACAGCGCGAGGACTTCCTCACCAACCTCAAGCCGGGCGAGCGGCGCAAGGGCACCGTCTCGAGCGTGGTCAACTTCGGTGCGTTCGTCGATCTCGGCGGCATGGACGGACTCATCCACGTCTCGGAGCTGTCCTGGAAGCACGTCGACCATCCCGGTTCGGTCGTCGCGGTCGGCGACGAGGTGGACGTCGAGGTGCTCGAGGTCGACCACGACCGGGAGCGCATCTCGCTGTCGCTGAAGGCGACCCAGCAGGATCCGTGGCAGGAGTTCGCCTCGAACCACCAGGTGGGTGAGCTCGTCTACGGCCGGGTCACCAAGCTCGTGCCGTTCGGCTCGTTCATCCAGGTGGGTGACGGCATCGAGGGGCTCGTGCACATCTCGGAGATGTCGGCGCACCACGTTGACCTGCCCGAGCAGGTGGTCACCCCCGGCGAGGAGCTGTGGGTGAAGATCATCGACCTCGACCTCGACCGGCGCCGGATCAGCCTCTCGATCAAGCAGGCCGCCGAGGGTGGCATCGTGGCCGCCGAGTACCAGGAGCACTTCGGCGAGCACGCCTACGACGACGAGGGCAACTACATCGGTGGTGCCATCGACGAGTCCACGACCTCCGAGGGCCAGGAAGCATGGGCGGAGTACTTCGCCGAGCAGGACGGCACCACGGCCGACGCGGAGCAGGCTCCCGCAGATGCGACCGAAGTGGTCGACCAGGGTGGCGAGGAGTCACAGGCACCCACTGAGTGACCACGAGGGGCCCTGAGGGCCCCGACACGAAGCGGACTGGCGGACGGGCCCTGCCCCTGTGGGGGTGGGGCCCGTTCGCGCGTCGGCGCGGCCTCCGGGACGGGCTTCCGGGGACTTTCCCCGACGGATCCTTAAAGGCGGTGGTGGAGTTGGTCGAACGTACTCCCAAGCGGAAGCCGCGCCCGCGCCGGACTTCCGTGCGACGATCCCCACAGCACGGAGACACAAGTGAGTTCACGTCGAACCCTGATACTGGTCGGAGCCCTCCTCCTGGGTGGACTGGCGGCGTTCCTGACCCTCAACTACGTGAGGGGTGTCGAGAACCGGGTCGACGAGGACTCCGAACTCGTGCCGGTGGTGGTCGCGGCTGCGCCCGTGTCCGAGGGCTCACAGGCCTCGGCCGCCATAGCGGAGGGGAGCCTGGTGGTCGCGGAGAGGGCCCGCAAGGACGTCCCTGCCAACGCTGTGGGTCGTCTCGCCGACGTGGAGGGCCAGGTGGCGGTGATCGACCTCAGCGGCGGCGAGGTCGTCACATCGACGATGTTCGCGGGCCTGCAGGACCTCACCGGTTCGCGATCGGCCGGGTTGGATCCGGGCAACGTGGCCATCACCGTGAACGTGGACAGCGCATCGGTCAGCGGGGGTCTGATCCAGCCGGGCGACCTCGTGAACCTGCTGGTGAGCTTCGACCGCGGAGAGGGCGACCCCGAGAGCGGCGACCTCGAGGGCGGTGGTGATTCCGACAGCGGCACGTTGCAGCTGGGAGCCGGCGGTGTGCAGTTCCCCAAGCCGGCGGGGTACGCCTTCCAGGCCGTGAAGGTCTACGCGGTCGGCACCGATGCCGGCACCAGCGTCGCCAGTGAGGAGGGCGAGGACGGCGAGTCGGCCGCTCCCCAGAACCTCTCGACGTTCCTGACGGTGCAGATGCCCCCGGAGCAGGCGGCCGTGCTGGCCTCGGTGCGCGACGCCGACCTCTACGCGGTGCTCGTACCCCCCGACTACGAGCTCCGGCCCATGGAGATCCAGGGTGCCGTGCCCTCCCTGCCAGGCATGGAAGGCACGAACATCTACCAGGACGACAGCGCGGGGCAGTGAGCGAGATCGTGACAACCGGCGAGATGCCACCGGGCGCTGCGGCCTCCGCGGTGCCGGCCGGACAGGGTGCCGGGGCCCCGGTGGCCGGGCCACCGGCCACTGCGCACGGCCAGGTCGGCCAGCCCCCGGCAGGACCCGGAGTCTCGGTTGCGGTCGTCGAGTTCGACGTGCCGACACGCGAGCGGATCATCTCGTTGCTGGGCGACGGGGTCACCCCGTTCAACACCCTCGAGGAGCTGACCTCCCGGCTCACCGGGGCGATGCCCGTGGTCTCGGTGCTCGGACCCAGCTGTTCGGGTCCCGACACGCTCGCGATGATCGAACGGGTCAACCAGCAGTACCCGTACATGGCTTCCGTGATGGTCGTGCACGAGTTGACCACCACGCTGCTCCAGCAGGCACTGAGGGCAGGGGTGCGCGACGTCCTGGCGCTGGGCGGCGAGGCGGGGGCACTGGCCCACGCCGTGCAGCGTGTCGCGACCACCCTGCAGGCAGTGGCGGTGACAGTTCCAGCAGCCCCTGCCGGCACGGGCGAGGAGGAGTACGAAGCCGTCAACGGCAAGGTCTACTCGGTGTTCTCGACCAAGGGCGGATCGGGGAAGTCGGTGCTCGCCACCTCGCTCGCGACGACGCTGGCCCAGCGCAGTGAGCTGCCCGTGGCCCTCGTCGATGCGGACCTGCAGTTCGGCGATGTCGCGGTGATGCTCAAGCTCGCACCCAACCACACGATCGTGGACGCCGTCTCGGCGCTCGACCGGCTCGACCCGGCGATGCTCGACAACTTCCTCGTCACCCACGAGCCCAGTGGCCTCAAGGTGCTTCCGGCCCCACTGGAGCCGGCGTTCGCGGACCAGGTGTCGGCATCGGACATGCGCGCGGTGGTCGACATGCTGCGCACCTTCTGCGGCCACGTGATCGTGGACACGCCGGCCTACTTCAACGACGTCGTGCTCGGACTGGTGGAGGCCTCCGACGACGTGCTCCTGGTCGCGGGCATGGACATCCCCAACATCAAGAACGTCAAGATCGGCCTGCAGACACTGCGACTGCTCGACACACCCATGGAGAAGCTCCACCTGGTGCTCAACCGGGCCAACTCGAAGGTCAAGCTCGAGGTGAGCGAGGTGGAGAAGACCCTCGGGATGAAGGCCGCCGCCCTCATCCCCAGTGACATCGCGGTACCCCAGTCGGTGAACAAGGGCGAGCCCGTGGTGCTGTTCGCACCCAAGTCATCAGTCGCCAAGTCCATCGAGGAGATGGCGGACATGGTCCTGCCACGCCAGGGGAAGCGGAAGCGGTGATGGTCGTGCCGATCAGTTGCGGGAACCGTTCCAAGGGAGGCATCTAGTGGCCATCTTCAGGCAGCCCGACGAGGGCGAGGGGAACGAGAACGGCAAGACCCGCGAGGCTCCGGGGCACGCACAGCCGGCCGGGCAGGGAACCCGACCGACCCTGGGTGCGTTCGCTCCGCCCCCGGTGGGGGGTGGCAACTCCACGCCGCCGGCGGTCCCCGGAGCTGCCGCGCCGCCCGACCCGGCGAGCATCGCGGGTGGCGCTCTCGCCGCGGGTGCGACGCTGCCCGGTGCTGCCCAGGATGCCTTCTCCCAGCCCCCGGGCGCTCAGGCCGCGCCCCAGGCGGCGTTCTCCCAGGGAGCGACCGACCAAGCAGCGGCACCGGCGGCATTCGCGGCGCCGACGGCTTTCGAGCCGCCGGCCGTTCCGGCCGAGCCGGCTGTGGGTGCGAACGCAGTCGATGCTCCCCAGCCCGGCCAGGATGCGGGTGACGGAGGCGGTGAGCGCGTGCCCCCGACCAAGGGTGCGGCCCGCTCCCGGGGCGGCCGGGGCGACGGTGCCACCGCCGAGCTGCGCCACCGCATCCACGAGCAGCTCATCGAGGAGCTCGGACCGATCCTGTTCGACAGCAGGCTCTCCGAGGAGGACCTCCGGCGCAAGGTCAACGACCAGCTCCACGCCGCGATCGCGGCCGAGAGGGTGCCGCTGTCGGCGGCGGACAAGGCGTCGCTCATCCAGGACGTGGCCGACGACATCCTCGGCTACGGGCCGATCGACCGGCTCCTCAAGGACGACGCGGTCACCGAGATCATGGTGAATGGTCCCGACATGACCTTCGTGGAGCGCAACGGCAAGCTCACTCTCGACGAGTCCATCCGCTTCATCGACTACGACCACGTGCGCCGGGTCATCGACAAGATCGTCTCGGCCATCGGCCGCAGGGTGGACGAGTCCACCCCGATGGTGGATGCACGCCTGCCCGACGGCTCACGTGTCAACGCGGTGATCGCACCCCTGGCCATCGGCGGGCCCTTCCTCACGATCCGCAAGTTCGCGGCCGACCCGCTGCGCATCGACGACCTGATCCGCTTCGGCTCGATCAACGCCCATGCCGCCCGCTTCCTGCAGGCCTGCATCGTCGGGAAGCTGAACGTGATCGTCGCCGGGGGTACCGGCACCGGCAAGACCACGATGCTGAACGTGCTGTCGGGATTCATCCCGAGCGACGAACGGATCGTCACGGTGGAGGACGCGAAGGAGCTGCAGCTCCACCAGGATCACGTGCTGAGCCTCGAGTCCAGGCCCCCCAACGTGGAGGGTCGCGGTGAGGTGTCGATCCGCGACCTGGTGAAGAACACCCTGCGCATGCGTCCCGACCGGATCGTGGTCGGCGAGTGCCGTTCGGGCGAGGCACTCGACATGCTCCAGGCCATGAACACCGGTCACGACGGCTCGTTGACCACCGTCCACGCGAACAGCCCCCGCGACACCCTCGCCCGCCTCGAGACCCTCGTGCTGATGGCCGGCTTCGACCTGCCCGTGCGGGCCATCAGGGAACAGATGTCCTCGGCCATCGACGTGATCGTCCAGCTGTCGAGGTTGCGCGACGGAAGCCGCAGGGTCACCCACGTCACCGAGGTGCAGGGAATGGAGGGAGACGTGATCACCCTCCAGGACGTGTTCCTGTTCGACTTCTCCGCAGGTGTGGACGAGACCGGCCGCTTCAGGGGACAGCTCCAGGCCACCGGGGTGAGGCCGAAGTTCGCCAGCAAGCTCTCGGACCTCGGCATCAAGTTGGGACCCGAGATGTTCTCGCCGGGAACCACGCCATGAGCGGCTCCCCGGCGGTCGGGCGCGAGGGCTGGGCACAGCGTCGCCACGGTCGCCCGTGGCGGGCCTTCGCGGCGGCGCTCGGGTGCCTGGTGCTCTCGGCCCTGTTGGCACCCTTCGTGGCCGCCCAGGAGGAGCCCGCGAACAGCACGGTTCGGGCATCCGTGGAGTCAGTCGATGCCCGGGGCGAGGAGTGGACCATCACCGGGATCGACCCCGACGGGCTACCCGAGGTGTCGATCGGTGAGGAGACCCAGGCTGCCGAGGCGGCCGACACGGCCACCGACCTCGTGGTGGTGATCGACAACGACCGGGCCCTGTCCAACGGCAACCTGCAGCTGTCCACGGCGGCGGCTGCGGGCCTGGCTCCGGGAACCGGACCGATAAGGCGCGTGGCCGTGGTGAGCACGGCGACCGCAGGGGCGAAGCTCGAACGCTCCTTCACCTCCGATCCCGCGGCGCTGGAGAGAACCCTCGAGGGGATCACCGCGGATGGCGATGCGGCCACATGGGATGCGATCGCCACCGCCGCGGACCTGCTCGCCTCGAGCGATGCCCCCCTCAAGCGGGTCGTCGCCTACCTGGCGGCACCGGACTCACTCTCCGATGGTTCGGCGGGGGCCGCCGAGACGCAGCTACGACTCGCGGGTGCCCGCCTGGACGTGCTGGCGGTGCCCCCGGGCGCTCCGGTGATGCGCCTGGCCGAGACCGTGCAGGTGAGCGGCGGCTCCCTGCAGCGCCTCTCCAGCGACGACGAGTACGCCGCCGCTACGGAGGCGGAACTGGAGCGGATCCAGTCGCAGTACCGCCTCGAGACGGCTGCCCCACCGGGCGACGAGGCCGTGGTGGCGCTCGGTGTGCGCGCCTCGGGCGCCGATGCTCCCACGGTGCTCGGCGTCGAACGCGCAGCGATCAACATCGGGGAGTTCGACCTGGCCGCACCCGAGAACTCCCGGGGCCTGCTGTCATCGGTGACCTCGAACCCCCTCGTCGGTTGGCTCGCCATACTTCTCGTGGCCGCTGCCGGGGTGGGCTTCGTGTGGTCGCTGCTGAACATGGTGGTTCCCGACGCCGACAGCCTCGATGCGCGACTGCAGGTCTACGAGGACGGTGGCACCGCGGAGTCCGATGAGGACGACGCACACGGCGTGATGTCGGTGCCGATCCTGCAGCGAGCGGTGGACTTCACCGGCGAGATGGCCGAGAAGCGCGGCTTCCTCGAGACGATCGAGGTGTCCCTCGAACGTGCGAGCCTGCCGTTGCGTGCGGCGGAGGCGATGTTCTTCGTGGCGAGCATCTCGGTGCTGGTCGGGGTGGCCGCGTTCGTGCTGAGCGGGAGCCTGCTCGTGGCGGTCATGGGACTGGGCTTCTCGCTCATGGTTCCCAAGGCCCTGCTGGACATGAAGGTCCGGGCCCGACAGAAGAAGTTCGTGGCACAGCTGCCCGACATGCTGGCTCTCCTGGCGGGCACGCTGAAGGCGGGCTACTCGATCACCCAGGCCTTCGAGGCGGTCTCGAAGGAGGTCGAGGAGCCGATGGGCAAGGAACTGCGTCGCGTGGTCACCGAGCACCGGTTGGGCCGCTCGCTCGAGGACGCCCTCGACGCGACCGCGGAGCGGATGGGCTCCGACGACTTCGCGTGGACGGTGATGGCGATCAAGATCCAGCGTGAGGTCGGCGGCAACCTCGCAGAGCTGCTGCTCACCGTGGCCGACACGATGACCCAGCGCGAACGGCTCCGCCGGGACGTCAACAGCCTCACCGCGGAGGGGCGCGTGTCGGCGTTCATCCTCGGTCTGTTGCCCCCGGGGCTGGGAGTCGTCATGTACGTGATGAACAGGGACTACATATCGAGCCTGTTCACTCCTGGACTCGGCTACTTCATGATCGGTGCCGCACTGGTCGCGATGGTCGTCGGGTTCGTCTGGATGAAGAAGATCATCACGATCGAGGTCTGACCATGGCACCAACGATGATCCTCGTAGCACTCATGGTCGCCGGTGGCGTGGCGGCGGCCGTGTTCGCGGTCCTCTCCCAGATCGAGGAACGCCAGATGATCCGCGAGACGCTGCGCCAGCTCGACGGCTACGAGGTGGAGAGCACCCGGGACCAGGAGCTGTTGGACCCCCTCAGGCAACGGGCGCTCCAGCCCTTCCTGGCCGGACTCACCGGGATCGGGCGTCGCTTCACGCCCGTCGGCTACGTCGAGAAGGTCCGTCAGCGCTTCGTGTGGGCCGGCGAGACCGACCCGACGACGGTCGACCGGTTCCTCGCGGTACGTGTCGTGACGATCGCGCTGGCGGTGCTCGCGTTCGTGGCGATCTTCATCCTCGGCCTGCTGCCCCTCAGCGGCATGCCGAAGCTCATCGTCGGCGCGGCCATCGTGGGCGGCCTCGTCATGGGCCCCGACAGCGTGCTCAACAAGAAGGTCGAGTCCCGCCAGCACGAGATCCAGATCACCCTGCCCGACGTGCTCGACCTGTTGGTCATCTCCGTGGAGGCGGGGCTCGGCTTCGAACAGGCCCTCGACCGGGTCATCCACTCGGTTCCGGGCGCGCTCTCCGAGGAGTTCTCCCGGATGCTCGGTGAGACCCGTGCGGGTGCCAACCGATCGGATGCGATGAGGGCGATGGACGACCGCTGCAACGTGCCCGAACTGCGCAGCTTCGTGATGGCGATCATCCAGGCGGACACCTTCGGCGTGTCGATCGGACGCGTCCTGCGCAGCCAGAGCGAGGAGATGCGCATCAAGCGCCGCCAGCTGGCCGAGGAGCAGGCGCAGAAGGCTCCGGTGAAGATGATGATCCCGATGGTCTTCTGCATCTTTCCCGCGCTGTTCGCGGTGGTTCTAGGGCCTGCGATCCTGCAGATAAAGGACGGGCTGTGAGGTGGCCCGGAACGGGCTGAGCACCGGCCTCGTCGACACAGGACCCCCGCAGGATCACCGGGCGCCGCCGGACGCAGCGCCCTCCGGCGGGTCCCCGGGTGCCATGGAGGCCTCCCTGGCGGTGCTCTTCGCGGGCATCTGCGGGTTCGTGGCCTCCGGTCCGATAGCCGACAACAGCCTGCTGACCCACCTCGCCACAGGGCGACTCCAGGTGAGCGGGGGACTGCCCGGGGGCAATCCGTTCCTGGCGGGTGTGGGGGAGTTCCCCGTACCGAGCTGGTGGTGGTCAGGGGCGCTCGGCTGGGCCGAACGCCTCGCCGGTCTGGGCGCGGTGCGCCTGCTGACCGTGGTGGTGGCCGCGGGGCTGGGTGCGTTGGTCGTGCGGGCCGGCCGTCCCGACGGCCCGGTGTCCGGGGGTGCCCGGGTGCCGGTGGTCGCCCCAGTCGCCCAGGCGCTCGCATCGGTGCTGGTCCTGTCCGTGTTGTTCCCGTGGCTCAACGCACGTCCGCACCTGGGGGGCTTCGTGCTGCTCGCGGTGACGCTGGTGGTGTGGCGGGAGCGACACTCCCCCTGGTGGTTGGTGCCGGTGTTCGGCATCTGGATCAACGTGCACGGATCGTGGCTGCACGCCGTGGTCGTCCTCGCCGTGTTGTGGTTGGGGGAGTCACTGGACTCGCGTTCGTTGGATCCGCTGCGCCTCCGCTACGCGGCGGCCTGCGGGTTGGGGCTGGTGGGTGGGGCGCTGCTGTACCCGCAGCCCTTCGCCCTGTTGCTGCTACCGGCCGACCAGGCGGGGGATCCCCTTGCCCGGTCGGTCCTGCGCAGCTACCACGAGTGGGGCCCTGCGTCCCCGGGATCACCACTGCTGTGGACCTTCGTGCTGTTGGTGCTGGTCGCGCTGGTCCCCTTGCTGGGCAGGCCCCGGACAGGCGGCAGCTACCGATTCGGATCCCTGCTCGTTGTGCTGGCCGCCACGGCCATGGGGTTCGGTGCGATGCGTGTCATGCCGGTTGCGGCGCTCGTGCTCGCCCCGTTCGCCGCCACCGGAGTACTGACCCTGCTGGACGGACGGGGCCCATCGCCCATGGCCCGGGGGACTCGCTGGGTCGGTGCGGCGTGCGCCGTGGCCGGGTTGCTGCTCGGCACGGCCGCAGTGGTGAGGATCCAGGGCACCGCGCACACGAACCTGGCTCGTTACCCCGTCGAGGAGGTCGAGTGGCTGGCCGAGCGCGACCTGGTGGCCAACGACGCAATCACCGTGATCCACAACGACTGGGTGGGCAACTACCTGGAGTACCGCTTCGGGGAGGAGGCCAACGCCTGGGTGGACGACCGGCCTCCGGTGCGCCGGATGGCGGACTACGTAACCCTCAGGGGCATGGCCGACGGCTGGGAACAGGTCCTGCACGATGCCGACCCGGACGTGGTGCTGTGGCAGAGGAGCGATCCACTTCCCACTGAGCTCGCCACCAGGGCGCAATGGCACCCGGCGCTCACCACGGATCGTTTCCTCGTGCTCTGTCACGAACGGATCTCCGCGAGCTGCTGACCCCGGGTCTGCCTGCACGCGAGCCCTCGAGGAGCCAGTCCCGTCTCCATGTGGAGAACTCCGGGCCCCGCAGCGACGGTGTCTCCCCACGGGCCGCCGCCAGTCTCGCCGAGTACCAGTCCGAGCGGGTCTCGTCCGCGAGAACCTCGAGGGTGGCCTCGATGCGTGCCGAGAACCGGCGGGCATCCTCGCCGTCCCGGTGCATCGGGGCGCCGAAGTTGACCGTCACCCTGTGGGGTGTGGGCCGCCGCCTGCCCTTGGGGAGCACGAGGTCGGTCCCGTCCATGTGCACCGGGACGACCGGAACGCCACACCGCGCGGCCAGGTACGCGGCACCGCCCTTGTGGGCCTGGCCCCAGCCGTCCGGGCTCCTGCCCCCCTCGGGAAAGATGGCCAGCGACCAGCCCTCCTCGATGAGCTCCGCGGCTGCCAACGCCCCACGACGTGACACGCGTTGGCGTTCCATGGGGACCGCGCCCCAGAACCAGGCGGCTGCAGCAGCTCTGGCCGGTGTGTCGAAGAAGTAGTCCGCGGCGGCGGCGACCACGACCTCGTGGCGCCACGGGCGAGGGAGCGACCCGATGAGCAGTCCGGTGTCGAGGTGGCTGTGGTGGTTCGCCACGAACACGGCCGGTCCCTCGAGATCCTCCATGCGGTCGCGGTTGTGCACCCGGGGCCGGCACAGCGCGGTGGTGACCGCGCGCCCGACGGTCTCCTGCGCCACCACCCTGGTCGCACGTGCGATCGGCGAACGCGCCCAGTCCGAGTCGTAGCGGTCGCCCAGCGCCGGGCCTGGCAGGGGTTCCACCGAGGCCGGGGTGGGCGCCGAGGTGTAGGGGAAGCCCAGTGAGCGGATGCGCCGGCGCGGATCGAGGTCGCGGAGACTCGGCAGGCTTGCGGTCCGCACCCTCACTTCACGTCCGCCATCATCAGGGGAGGGTTCTTGAAGTAGGTGATCGTCGGTGTCGGGCCCACCAGGTCGCTCGCGATCTCGAGCGCGTCGTCGAGGGTGCTCGCCGGTCGGTACCCGAGGCGCCGCACCGTGGCGGGATCCCCGCCGAGAACGACCACGCCCCCGAGGTGGTCCAGGGCGTGGGCGCCCCAGTACCACATGTAGAACGGGTGCACCCCGTGGTAGGCGTGTCCGGTGCGGTAGAGGTGCCGGTACCACTCGTCGTTGGCGTAGTCCTTCTCGAATCGCTCGGCCATCTCCACCGGGTCGGTGGTCTCGGGGAGCACCTCCTCGAAGAAGTCGATGTAGCTCGGGTGGTGCACCGGATTGAACTCCGGTGTGGTCGGATGGCTCATGATCACCACACCGCCCTCGCGCACCAGCGGCCGCCCCCGGTAGAGGTTGAAGAAGTAGCCCAGTCCGAGGCAGTGCACGAGGATCGGGTTCAGGATCGAGTCCACGTTGTAGGGGGAGATGTAGGGGAGGCCGAACAACAACACGTCGGTCTGGCCCTCCACCTCCACAAGTTGCTGGCGGTACACGTTGCGGGTGGTGACCTCGTGGACGGCCTCGACCTCGCCGGCCTGCACCGATGTGAGCCCGTAGGGGGCCCGCCAACGGTGCATCACCTTGCGGCGCGTGCCGGGTCGCATCCGGTCCAGGGCCGCCCGTGTCGCCACGAAACCGGCCCGGTCGCGTGCGGTCCACTCCCATTCGCGCTTGGCCAGCACCGACATCGGTCCGTTGCCGTAGAGGTCGTTGTTCAGCGTCGTCTCGATCTGGAAGACCTCGACACCGGCGGAGCGCAGGACCTCACCCTGGCGCCAGTTGCTGTGGTGCAGCTCGGAGTTGTGCCGGTCCATGAACGAACGGCTGTGGGTCATGGTGGCCGGGTTGTGGTGGTGGCGCAGCGCCCGGTACCCCGACAGTCCGGTTGCAGTGGACTTCCAACCGCCGTCCATCGCCACGAGGTTCACGTTCACGTAGACGATCAGGTCGCTCTCGGCGGCACGGCGGGAGATCTCGACCTCCTCGCCGTGGTCGGTGGTGCCCAGCAGGACCATGCCGTCGGGGTCCTCGGCATCGTGGTTGTAGAGCTGGCCCCGCGGAGCCAGCGCGTCGTAGACCCGGTCGCCCACCGCGTGGCGCAGCTCGGCCTCGGTCATCCTCCGGTGCAGCGCGAGTGCCGCGATGAGGTGCACGTCGTCCACGCCCGCGGCCGCGGCGCGGTCGAGCACCGCCTCGATGATGCGCTGGCGGATGTCCGGAGCCCGCATGGGCGGCAGGGGCAGCGAGACGTCGTCGAAGGCGATGGTCAGGCGCATCCCAGCGAAGAGCCGTTGGTCCAGCGGATCGCTGTCGATCGGGTTGTCCAGCGCCTCGCGGATCGCCGCGCCCTCGTCCTCGATGGGTTCCAGCGGTTCGGGCGGATAGATCACCCGTGATCGGTCCGCCGGGAGGCGCTGGAGGCGGAGCTGCTCGCCGTGGTGCATGAGCACCGGGGGAGTCGAGCGGTCCACGGGCATGACGAGACCCGGACGCGGTCGGTGTTCGTGCTGGCGGCTCATGGTCGACCCTCCGTGTCAGGGGCATCCCGCATGTCGAAGCAGATCTTCGTGGCTCCCCTCGAACCGGCTCGTGCCGCGTGCGAGGTGGCGTCGGTGGCCCGTCGAAGTGGATAGTGCGCGCTGACCAGGGCACCCAGCCCGGCCGCGGCCACGAGCTCCATGGAGAGCTCGAAGGTGCGCACCGATTCACCCTCGAGGGTCTCGGTCCCATAGGTGTAGGCCCCACGGACCGAGATCTCGCGTTGCCACAACGGGGTCAGGTCGAGTGTGGAACGCGACGGCATGCCGATGAGCACGACGCGTCCCCCGGGCCTGGTCAGCGCCAGTGCCGAGGTGATCGATTCGCCGGACCCGACGCAGTCGATGGTCACGTCCACCCCGCCGGCCACCCGCTGGTGCTGCCCCGAGCCCGTGAGCATGGACCCGGTGATGCGCCGGGCCGCCCGGAGCTCCTCGCCGTCGGAGACCACCGTCACCTCGGTCCCGGAGGCCAACCCGGTGGCCAGTCGGCGTTGGTGGGGATGGCGTGCCACCACCAGGAGCCTCCGTGGTGGGCTCCAGCGGGCCAGTGCGGCGATGGCGGCGAGACCCATCGTGCCGCCACCCAGGACCGCGGCCGTCTCGTCGCGCCCGACCTCGGCGGCCAGGGCTCCGTGGAGCGCACACGCAGTGGGTTCGACCATCACCGCGGCCTCGTCGTCCAGGTCGTCCGGAACGGTGTGGAGCTGGCTGGGATGCGCTGCCATCAGCGTCGACCAGCCACCACCGGTGTCCTCGCAGAAACCGGTCTGCATGCCGGGGGAGACGCACCCGTGCTCGAGTCGCTCGCAGTTGCCGGTGCGACCCTCCGAACAGGGTCTGCACGGCGGATTCGTGCCACGGGCGGTGCAGCCCAGCACCGGTTCCAGCACCACCCGACGGCCTTCGTGGTCGGCCACGACCTCGTGGCCGGGGACGAACGGGAGCGACACGACCGGTTCGAACCAGCGCGAGGAGCGTCCGTCCAGCGCAGCCAGGTCCGAACCGCATATGCCCGACAGGCGCGGGGTCACGTGGACCCAGTCGGGGCCCGGCAGCGCCGGTGGGTCGATGTCGGTGCGGTGCCGCAGCGGGCCCACGCTTCCCCCGGCTCCCGGGCGCAGCGACGAGGCCAGGAAGGCGGCAGCGAAGCGCGTCGGTGAATCCTCGAAACGCAGTGCCTCGTACTTCACCGCGTGCTCCTCGGGTTCGCTCCGGTGCTGCCGGTCCGTGTGGGCGGCATCGGTGAGGAGCCGCGCCAGCGGGGTGCCAGGGGCAACAGCGGGGGGCGGTGTCCGCGGGAGGTCCGGAACTCCTCGATCAGCCAACCCCTGTTGCGGGCGATCGTGGCGAGCCGCGGTTCCGGGTTGACCGCGACCGGGAAACCCACGGTCTCCAGCAGTGAGAGGTCGGAGGACGAATCCGCGTAGGCGACGCACTCCCGGGCATCCAGGCCATGGGCGTCGCACAGGTCGAGCAGGGCACGGGCACGGGCCTCCGCGGTCGGAGGAGCGGCACGCAGGTGCCCGGTGAGCACCTCCACGCCGTCGCGTCGCTCGGTGGTCGTCTCTGCACACACGATGTCGTCGAACAACGGTGCGAGGGGTTCCACCACCAGGTCGATGGCGCCGGTGATCAGCACCGTGCGGTGTCCCAGGCGTCGGTGTTCCCTCACCCGCCGGATGGCCTCGGGGAAGCAACGGGAGACGATGAGGTCGGAGACCGCCTCGGCAGCATCGGTGCGGATCTGTTCGACGGGGGCACCGCCGTAGCGGCGGTAGAACGAACGCAGGAAGTCCGAGCGGTCGGCGCGGTCCGCCGCGAGCAGGGCCGGCGCCTCGGCCAGGAGGCGCCCCACGAGCCTGACGCGGTCGCCGGTGGACAGGCGGCGGCTGGCGAGCCACGCGTAGGTGCCCACGACGTTGGAGGCAATGAGGGTGTTCTCGAGGTCGAACGCGGCGAGGTGGCGCTGCTCGGAGAGCACCTGCGAGCGCAGGCGCCGCTCGCGGCGGTCGGGGTCGCGCTTCGCCGCAGTGGTCCGGGCCCTGCCGTGGGCCACCACCGAGGGCAGGTGGATGCGGGTGACGTACTCGTCCCAGTCGATGACCGCCGGGTCCATCTGCAGGGATGTGGCGGTGTCCGGCCCGTCCTCCATGGCGGCGAGCTCCAGGAGCCGTTCGACACCGTAGACGGCCTCGCACTCGGTGTAGGCGCCGTAGAGCTCCACGTACTCCAGCGCCCGCTCAGCGGCGCTGCGCCGTTGCTCGAGGCTCGCACCCCACGCTGCGGCACGGCCCCGCAGGGGCAGGTTCGAAACGACCTTCTCGGTGCGTTCGAGTGCGGCGGTGGCTCCGCGCAGCTGGCGCTCCACCCGGCCGCGGCCCGGGAAGCTCCACTCCGGAACCATGATCGGCTGGCCGTGCTCGTCGTGCAGTGGGTGTTCGGTGAACCACTCCCTGACGTTGTCGACCAGCACCTGGTAGCGCAGCGGGTTCCGCTCACCGGATGCCACCTGGACGATCGAAGGGTCGTTCTCGGGCGGTGGTGGCGACGCGGCTGCAGCGAGGATCGCGGCGACGACCAGGTCCACCGGGATCACGTCCACGATGCCCTCTGGCACTCCGGGGAACTCACGCAGCAGGCCCCGCGCATAGGAAAGGATGATCGGTTCCGCCATCCGGAAGCCGCGGATCCAACCGGGTTCCGGTTCGGCCAGTGCGGATTCGATGATCGAGGGGCGCACGATGCTCACGGGCTGGGCGGCATCGGCTGTCGCCTCGGTGAGCGCCACCTCTCCGAGGGCCTTCGTGAGCGCATAGGCGTCGGGCCAGCCGAGCGAGGCTGCACGTGCCCTTCCGGCCTCGACCATTGCGTCGGACACCCACTCACGGCGCAGCCGCTCGGTGCGCTCTGCGAGGGCCGGTCCACCGGCAGGGCCGAGCTGGGACCTCGCTCGTGCCGAGAACTCACCGAGTCGCTCGGAGGTACGGCTCGCCGCGTCGGTGTCGCCCCGTGTGCGGCGGGCTGCGGTGACCTCGCTGCGCCAGTCGATGTCCACGAAGAACGGGTTCTCCCGAACCGGTTCCTCGGGTGCGGCACCTCGCCGGTTGCCCGCCACGTAGCAGGTGCTGACCGTGACCAGGTGGGGGCGTGGAGTGCCGTGGGTGCCACAGGCGGACCCGATCGCCTCCGCGACGCGCACCGGACCGAGCAGGTTCACCTCCACGGCGCGGTCGAGGGGGGCATCGAAGGCCACCGTGGCCGCCGAGTGGAGCACCACGTCGCACGACGCCAGGGCCTCCTGTCCCCGGTCGTCGAGGCCGAGCCCGTCGCTGCCGACATCACCCGGCACGACCGAGATCCGGTCCTCGGCCATCCGGGTGAAACCGTCCTCGCCGAGCTCTGCACGCAGGCGGTCGAAGGCGTTGTTGCGGAGGATCTCGCGTTGCACCCGGGCAGCGGCGTCGCGACGCCGGCCGTCACGCACCAGCAGCACCACCCGGGAGTCGGGCACGCAGCGTAGGATGCGCTCCAGAAGCGCGGTGCCGACGAAGCCGGTGGCCCCGGTCACGAAGAAGCGCTTGGCTCGGAGTTTCTCGACAGCTGCAGGCATCGTCGTCAGTGTGCGTCGCCGGGGACGGTCGAATGCGCGCTCCGGCGCCCGTGTGATTCCAGTGCGAGGGCGACGAGCTCGTCCACCAGGGCACCGTAGGGCAGACCGGAGGCCTCCCAGAGCTTGGGGTACATGGAGATGGGTGTGAACCCCGGGATCGTGTTCACCTCGTTGACCAGGAACTCGCCCCCATCGGTGAGGAACATGTCCACCCGTGCCATGCCGCTGCAGCGGAGCGCCTCGAAGGTGCGGACCGCCAGCTCGCGGCCGGTGCGCATCGTCGCCTCGTCGAGCTCGGCCGGTATGGCGGTGCGGGCGGTGCCGTTGAAGTACTTGTCCCCGTAGTCGTAGAACTCGGCATCGGTGAGCACCTCGCCGAGCACCGAGGCCTGCGGGGCGTCGTTGCCCAGGACCGCACACTCGAGCTCCCGGCCCTGCACACCTGCCTCCACGACGACCACGTCGTCGTAGCGCAGAGCCTCGTCGAGTGCGGCGCCCAGGGCGTTCACCCCGGCATCGCCCGTGGTGCCATCGACGTGGTCGGCCCCGGCGGAGGCCGAGTCCACCCGCGTGACCCCGATGGACGAGCCCATGTTGGCGGGCTTGACGTACACGATCGGCCCGAGCTCCTCGAGCAGGGACCCGAGCTCGGACGGGGAGGGTCGACGATGCCGGCACAGCGTCCGCCAGCGTGTCTGGGGGATCCCCTTGGCATGCATCACCGTCTTGGCCATGTCCTTGTCCATGGCCACCGCCGAGGCGAGCACGCCGGCGCCGACGTAGGGCGTGTCGAGCACCTCCAGCATCCCCTGGATGGTGCCGTCCTCGCCGTTGGGTCCGTGGAGCACGGGTAGGACGACCGTCGGTGTGGGCATGACCCGGCGCTCGCCATCGCCGTTGCCGTCGCCCCGGTCCACGCCAACGGCTCCGGGAGAGCCGGCATGGGGCCCGAGCACCTCCTGCAGGGAGGTCCCGGGTCCGCTCGCGGCCAGCTGGCCATCCGGGCGGGCCTCCACGAACCGGCCCTCACGGGTTATGCCGATCGGCACCACCTCGTAGCGCCCCGGATCAGCAGCTGCCAGCACGTGCGACGCGGAGATGCAGCTGATGTCGTGCTCCGCGGAGCGCCCACCGAAGAGCACCACGAGCCTCACGCGGTCGGGGAGTCGCTCCGCGCGACGGCCCGGCTCGGCTTCGGTTGGCAGGGGGTGCGGCATCGGAAGCGCAGTCTAGGTAGTGCGCCGGGGCCTCCCCGGCGTGGGGCCGACGGTGGCCGTGGGAAGTGGCGACCGGTGCCGCACGGGCCCGGAGCGCCAATGGCGCGGCGCTGGCCGGGATCCATGGAAGGATCTGCATCGATGAGGTTCGACCTGCACGAGATGGCTGATCGCCTCGGTGGACGACTCGCAGGTTCCGAGCCTCCGGCCGAAGGGGTCAACGGGCTCGCGATCGATTCGCGCACGGTCTCGGCCGGCCGGCTGTTCGCGGCCCTCGGGGGCGGGCGGGACGGGCACGACTTCGTGGCCGCGGCCCGCGGAGCGGGCGCTGCGGCGGCCCTCGTGTCGCGGGTGGTCGACGACGCGCCCAGCCTCGTGGTACCCGACGTGGCCACGGCCCTCCGCGCCCTGGCGGGCTGGGCCCGCACGAGGCTCCCCGATCCCGTTGTGGGAATCACGGGTTCGGTGGGCAAGACCACGACCAAGGACCTCCTCGCAGCGGCACTGGGAACGACCTTCAGGACCACAGCCTCCCAACGATCGTTCAACAACGAGCTGGGTGTGCCACTCACGCTGGCCAACGCCCCCGACGACACCGAGGTGACCGTCGTGGAGATGGGGGCACGTGGCCCGGGGCACATCGCGTTGCTGTGCGACATGGCCAGGCCGACCGTCGGCGTCGTGACCGCTGTCCATGCGGTGCACACAGAGGTCATGGGCGACCTCGACGACATCGCGGCTGCGAAGGCGGAGCTCGTGGAGGCCCTGCCGGCCGACGGGCTGGCGGTGCTCAACGCGGATGACCCCCGGGTCTCGGCCATGGGCGACCGCGGCCCGGCGCCCGTGCTCTTCTTCGGGCGGAGCCCTGCCGCAGACGTGCGGGCGGGTCCGGTCGAGGTGGACGAGGACCTGCGCGCCCGGTTCACCCTCGAGAGTCCATGGGGTGGTACCGAGGTGCACCTGGGTGCACGAGGTGCCCACAACGTCCACAACGCCCTGGCGGCGGCCTCGGTGGCCCTGTGGGCCGGGGTGGAACCGGCGGCGGTCGGCGAGGGCCTCGCCAGGCCGCCGGAGTCACCGCTGCGCATGCAGCTGCACCGCTGCCGGGGAGGGCGCCTCGTGCTGGACGACTCCTACAACGCCGGCCCGGCCTCGATGGAGGCGGCGCTGCTGGCTCTTGCGGAGCTGCCGGCGCGACGAAGGGTGGCGGTGCTGGCCACGATGGCGGAACTGGGCAGCCGTGAGGGCGACGAGCACTCCCGTGTGGCCTCGCTGGCCGCAGAACTCGGGGTGTCGGTCGTGTCGGTGGGCACCGACCTCTACGGTTCGCAGGGCAACGCCCCGGTGGAGCTGTCGCTGCCCGCGACCGGCGACGGTGCCGGGCGAACGGACGCGCAGCGGGTGGTTCGGGAGATGGACTCGGCCGGGATGCTCGGGTCGGGTTGCGCGGTGCTCGTGAAGGGCTCCCGCGTCGCGGGCCTCGATGCTGTGTCGGAGTCGCTGGTGGAGTTCCTCGGCCACGAACCGGAGGGCGGGTAGCCGCCGGAGCGGGGGCGACGGGCACCTACACTTCGGCCATGGCGACGACAGAGCGGATCCGCGTGGGTGTCATAGGTGCCGGTGGACGGATGGGTTCGACCGTCTGTGCGGCTGTCGCCGCGGACCCAGACGTGGAGCTGGTTGCGGCGGTGGACCCCAGCTACCAGGGGCTCGACCTGAGGACCGCGACCGGCGTGGACGCGGACCTCGACGTGAGCGCCGGCCTCGACGCACTCACCGAACGGGGCGCCCAGGTGGCTGTCGACTTCACGGAGCTCTCGGCGGGCCGGCAGAACCTGATGTACCTCGCTGACGCCGGAATACACGCCGTTGTCGGCACGACCGGCTTCGACGACGGCGACCTGGAGGAGTTCCGTGCGGCATTCACGCGCTCGAATGCGCTGATCGCACCGAACTTCGCGATCGGCGCGGTGCTGATGATGCGCTTCGCCGAGATGGCGGCGCCGTACTTCGACTCCGCGGAGATCATCGAGTTGCACCACGACAACAAGGTCGATGCGCCCTCGGGCACCGCGATGCTGACCCTGGAGCGGATGGCCGCTGCGAGCGGGGACTGGTCGCCGGACCCGACGCGAACCGAGCTCGTCTCGGGTGCCCGTGGCGGCGACGGCCCTGAGGGCATACGGGTGCATTCGGTGCGCCTCCGGGGTCTGGTGGCGCACCAGGAGGTCCTGTTGGGAACGACGGGTCAGACCCTCAGCATCCGCCACGACTCGATCGACCGCACGAGCTTCATGCCCGGCGTGCTGCTCGCGGTGAAGCAGGTGGGGGACACCCCCGGAGTGACCGTGGGGCTCGACTCACTGCTGGGTCTCTGACCCCACCCGCGCACCCCACCCATTCGTTCTGTGTTGTTGCGGTGGCGCTGCGCGCCACACGCACAACACAGAACGAGGGGTTGAGGGGTGCGGCGCGTCCGGGCTACTCGCCGAACTCCTCCTCGAGGTCCTCGACGCCTCCGACGAGGCCGGTGTGGCTCCGAAGTTGCCAGAACACGTAGCCGACGACGGCGAGTCCCGACGCGGCCAGCAGCCAACGCTGGTAGCGGGCCACGACCTCGAGCAGGTCCTCGATCTGGTCGGTGAACACGACCCCGATCCAGCGCATCAACACGATGCGTCCGATGGTGCCGACCAGGGCGAGAGTCACGAACCGGGCGAAGCGCATGCCGGAGACCCCCGCCACGAGGCACACGGGGTTGTTGGGCATGATCACCACGAGGGCGTCGAGCAGGCGGGCGAAGGAACCCTCGCCCGACTCGAGGGCGTCGAACAGCTGGCCCGAGGCCGGGAACACACGTCGCGCCCAGTGCACCGCCCGGTCCCGGTACAGGTAACCGAGGGCGTAGAAGAGCGGGTCCGGGGCCATGAGCCTCGCGGTACCGACGACCATCACCTCCCAGAACCCGGTGTTGGGAGTCGTGCCGATCAGGTACTTGTTCGACGCGTTCATCGAGACGAGCAGCAGTGGTCGCTCATTGATCCAGCTGGCCCAGGCCGCGTTGCCGACGTTGTTGGCGATCACGAGAGCGACGATGCCGGCACCGATCGCCGGGAGAACCCAGCGCGGGTGGGTCCGCACGGGCGCCGTGTGGGAGGGCTCACCGGGGTCGGAGCTGGTCTCGTCGTCCACCGGGGAAGTCTGCCCGATGGGACACCGGTATCGACACCATGGCCCGGCACCACGCCATAGAGTTGGCGCCCGTACCGAGGCACGACCCTGCGGTACGCCAAGGGGAACCAGACGTCGCGGAAGCCGCTGCGTGCAGCAGCGGTCACGAAGGGAGCAACTCATGTTGGGCACGATGCAGGACCGTCCGCTGGCACTGCCACACATCTTCGAGCGGGCGGAGCGCTTCTTCCCCCACAAGGGGATCATCACCGCGGATGCGACCGGCGCGCGTTCGAGGCGCAGCTACGGCGAGTGGGCGGAGCGGACCCGTCGGCTCGCCACGGCCCTCGACGGCCTGGGCATCTCGGCCGACGGCAGGGTGGGCACGTTCTGCTGGAACACCGCGGCCCACCTCGAGTTGTACTTCGCCGCGCCATGCAGCGGGCGGGTGCTGCACACGCTCAACATCCGGCTCTACCCGGAACAGCTCACCTACATCGTCAACCACGCCGAGGACGAGGTGATCTTCATCGAGCGCTCGCTGCTCGGGCTGATCGGACCGCTCCTGGAGAGCTTCGAGTCGGTTCGCCACCTGGTGGTCATCGACGACGGCGCTCCGACGCCGCTGCCCGAGGGCTACGACTTCATCGACTACGAGGAGCTGATCGCGGGCAGCGAACCCGCGACGTTCACGATCGAGGACGAGAACCAGGCCGCGTCGATGTGCTACACGTCGGGCACCACCGGGAACCCCAAGGGTGTCATCTACACCCACCGCTCCACCTACCTGCACACGATGGCGGCGATGCTCGCCGACAGCGTCGGCACCTGTGAACGCGACGTCATCCTGCCGGTGGTCCCGATGTTCCACGCGAACGCCTGGGGCCTGGCGCATGCCGCAGTCGCAGCGGGGGCCGACCTGGTGATGCCGGGTCCGCAGATGACTCCTCCGGCACTCGCCGACATGATCGTCGAGGAGAGGGTGACCCTCGCAGCCGGTGTCCCCACCATCTGGATGGGGGTGCTGCCCGAACTGGAGGGCCGCGACACCTCGGCGCTGCGGGTCATCCCGTGTGGTGGTTCCGCCGTCCCCAAGGCACTCTCCGAGGCCTACCGGGAACAGATCGGCCTGCCGATCCTGCAGGCCTGGGGGATGACCGAGACCTCCCCGGTGGCGTCGGTGGCTCGCCTCACCTCGGCAATGGAGGATCTGTCGGAGGAGCAACAGGCCGACCTGCGTGCCGCACAGGGGATGGCCGTGTTCGGGGTGGAACTGCGCATCGCCGACCAGCTGACGGGGGAGAGCCTGCCCTGGGACGGCGAGACGCGTGGTGAACTGCAGGCAGCGGGCCCCTGGGTGACCGGCGACTACTACAACGACGACCGCGCACCTGATTCCTTCACCGAGGACGGTTGGCTGCGCACCGGGGACGTTGCGGTGATCACCCCCGAGGGGTTCGTGCGGATCGTGGACCGGACCAAGGACGTGGTGAAGTCCGGTGGAGAGTGGATCTCCTCGGTCGAGCTCGAGAACGAGATCATGGCCCACCCCCAGGTGGCCGAGGCCGCCGTGATCGGTGTGCCGCATCCGAAGTGGTCCGAGCGTCCCCTGGCATGCGTCGTGCCCGTCGAGGGCGCGGAGCTCACCAAGGACGACGTGCTCGAGTTCCTCGACGGACGCGTCGCCAAGTGGTGGTTGCCCGATGACGTGGTGTTCATCGACGAGGTTCCCAAGACCAGCGTCGGGAAGTTCTCGAAGAAGGACCTGCGCGACCGGTTCGGGGGTCACGTCCTGCCCACCGCCGAGTGAGTCCCGGCGCGGTGCTGCGGGCCGTCGCATGCCCCGTGCAGGGCGCGGCCGTCGTGGCTCCGTAGAGTCTGGGGGGTGTACGACTTCGCGAAGCGGCCGTTGTGGGTGCTCAGCCATGTCCTCGTGCTGGTGGCCGTGCTCGCAATGGTGCGCCTCGGGTTCTGGCAGATGAGCCGCTGGCACGAGGAACAGGACAACGCGGAGCGCATCGAGGCGGGAATGGATGCAGCCGCCGTGCCCCTGGAGGACCTGCTCGTCGAGCTCGGGGATCCGGAGGCCACCGATGACGTGGGCGCCGAGGCGGAGTACCGGCGCGTCGTCGCACGGGGCACCTGGGACGCCGATGGCGAGGTGCTCGTGCGGAACCGCTCCCGGGACGGCCTTCCCGGCGGATGGCTCCTGACCCCGCTGCTGCTGGAGGACGGCTCCTCGATCGCGGTGCTGCGTGGATGGGTGCCCCTGGAGGTGGCCAACGCGGGCCCTCCCTACCCCGGAACCGAACCGCCGGCGGGGGAGGCGACGGTCACGGGGATCGTCCAGCGGACACAGCAGGGCGGAGGGCTCGGCCCGAGCGATCCCGCCACCGGTGAACTCGACAGCCTGGCCCGGGTCGACCTGGAACGTCTCGGGGCCCAGGTCGTCGAACCACTCGTGCCGCTCTGGCTGGTGATGCAGGAGTCCGACCCGCCACAGCCCGGGGAGGTGCTGCAGCCGGTGGAGGTCGAGGTGCCGAGTCCGTCGCAGAACTTCTCCTACATGATGCAGTGGTGGTTCTTCGCCCTGGTGGCGGTCGTGGGCTACCTGCTGATACTTCGCAAGGTCGCTCGCAGCGGGATGCCGGGTGGGCGCTCCGACGTGCCCGAGTCGGACCCTCCGGAGCACGTGCATGCCTGAGGTGGAGGGGGACGGCGCGGATTCGGGGGACGGTGCAGTGGGGGAGCCGACCGCCCGCGAGAGCATCATGCGCGGCGCGTTGCGTTGTGTGGAACGCAGCGGGGTCTCGGGTTTCTCCCTCGAGGAGGTGGCCCGCGAAGCGGGTCTGTCCAGGACCTCGATCTACCGGCACTTCCCGGGTGGACGCCAGCAACTCGTCACCGAGACCGCCACCTGGGAGGTGGGCCGGTTCTGGGCACGCCTGGCCGGTGCCGTGGCCGACATCGAGAGCCTCGAGGACCGGCTCGTCACGGGGCTCGGCCTCGGTTCGCGCCAGATCCGTGAGAGCCGGATCATGGCCAACCTCATGGATCCGGAGCTGGATGAGCTGATCGACGCCCTCGAGCCGGCACAACCGCTGGTGCAGGCGGTGATGAGCGACTACATGGTCGAGGTGCTGCGCGCCGAGCGCGCCGCGGGACGGCTTCTCGCCGGGGTCGACCTGCACGAGGCCGCGGACTACCTCACCCGCATGATCGTGTCGGTCATGACGAGCCCCGCAGGGGTCGACCTCACCGACGAGGCCGCTGCACGCGACCTCGTGCGGCGGGAGTTCATCGCTGGAATCCTCGCCTGAGGCAGCACCGGGTTCGACACGCGGGTGGCGGGCTGCCGCGGTGGTCGTTGCAGTTGCACGTGCGCCGGTGTTGCGCCTCGCCGTGGCAGCGGTTCGCCGCGGTCCGCGCCGACGTTCGGTTGCCGGCGCTCACGCTCGCCGTGGGCCGATGTGACGGACGCCACGCTCGAGGTGGTGGCGATGAGACAGATTCGGTCTTATTGTAACAACCGATGACCGGTATCTCCGGGGGGAACTCCGAGCACCATGCCCGCACGGAACATGGCTGCAGCGAACCCGCGCACGCCGAATCCGCGAGCGTCGAGCCAACCTGCACCCGGCGCGCCTACAGCGAGGCGGAGTCCCGCGTCCTCGATGCGGTGGCTGCGTGCGCCGCCCGTTGGGGGATCGACAAGACCACCGTCGACGACGTCGCCCGCGAAGCGGGGGTTTCCCGGGCGACCGTCTACCGGCTGTTCCCCGGGGGCAAGTCCACGATGGTCGACATGACCACCGACCGCGAGGTCACCGCGCTGCTCCTGGGCCTGTCGAGATGCACCGAGGAGGCGGTCGACCTGGTGGACGCCCTGGTGACCCTGTTGGCCACCGGTTCCTCCATGCTCGCTGAGCAGCCGGCGGTGACCTACATGAGGATCCATGAGCCGACAACGCTCAAGCGTTTCTTCAGCTTCGGGCACTTCGACCGGATCCTGGAGTTGTCCGCCCGGGTCCTGTCGCCCCGCCTCGAACGCTTCGTGGAGCCCGCCACCGCCCAGGATCTCGTGAGGTGGCTGACCCGCCTGGCGGTGTCGTACTTCCTCATCCCCGACCCCTCGAGGGACCTCACCGACCCCGCGGTTGCGAGGTCCCTCGTCGAGTCGCACATCCTGCCCGGTCTGCGCCGGGTGCCGGCCGAGGCCGGCGCTGCCTAGGCGGCGATCCCCGAATCGGCCCGATGCGGCCGCGAACCCGAACCCAGAGTCAACAACCAGGAGAACCAGCACATGTCATCAACCGAGGAGATGATCGACCGGGCCGACGTGAACGACCTGGAGGCGATTCTCGCCGTCACGAACACCGACCGCGACGAGACGATCAGCCACGTCGAGCAGAACTGCGACGTCATTTTCACCTGGGACTACGACAAGGGGGCGAAGCCCTCGCTCGAGAAGCTCTACGAGAAGGCCAAGACCTCGATGTGGAACGGCGAGACGGACCTGCCGTGGGACACCGAGGTCGACCAGGAGTCCGTCGTCATCGCCAACGCGACCGAGAACAACCCGCAGGGATTCGGGCTCGTCGACTTCGATCCGGCCGGGACGCCCTTCGCCAACTGGGGCGACAAGGAGTGGCTCGAGCTGATGATCGAGAGCCAGAACTGGACGCTGTCGCAGTTCATGCACGGGGAGCAGGGTGCGCTCATCTGCACCGCGAAGATCGTCGAGACCGTTCCCTGGATCGATGCCAAGTACTACGCATCCACCCAGGTGATGGACGAGGCACGTCACGTCGAGGTGTTCGCCAAGTACCTCGATGACAAGCTCTCGGGCTACTACCCGGTGAATGCCCACCTGAAGCTCCTGCTCGACGACATCGTGCGGGACTCCCGTTGGGACATGACCTACCTGGGCATGCAGATCATGGTCGAGGGGCTCGCCCTGGCCGCCTTCGGCTTCATGCACCAGATGAGCACCGAGCCGCTGCTCAAGCAGCTGCTGCGCTACGTGATGAGCGACGAGGCCCGCCACGTGGCCTTCGGCGTGCTGTCGCTGCAGGACTACTACGCCGACATGAGCGACGCGGAGCTGAAGGAGCGCCAGGAGTTCGCGTTCGAGGCCGCGGTGCGCATGCGCGACCGGTTCCTCCAGCAGGAGGTCTGGGAGCGCATGGGAGTGCCCGTGAAGGATGCCATCGAACTCGTGATGCGCACCCCCTCCCGCCAGATGTTCCAGATGATGCTGTTCTCCAAGATCGTGCCCAACTGCAAGAAGCTGGGGCTGCTCGACCGCAACGACGCCTGGCTGCGCCGCCGTTTCGAGGAGATCGGCGTCATCCAGTTCGAGGACTGGGTCGACACCGGTGACGAGTACGAGCAGTTCGCACTCAACGAACAGGAGCTCAAGCGCGCCAACGCCTGAGCCGCCCGTTTGCGTTCTCCCGGCCTCGGGTACCCTGTCGGGGTGCCCGTTGACTCCGGAAGCAGAGGCCCCGGGGTCGGTGCCGGGGCCGTCGAGTCAGCGGTCCTGCACGCCCTTCGCCTCGGTGGTGTACTGCCGACCGATTCGGTCGCGGCGAGGGCAGGGCTGAACCCGCGGTCCGCGGCGGCAACGCTCAGGCATCTCGAGGAGGCCTCGATGGTGCTGGCGCGCGGCGGATCGCTCCCCGGGTGGTCCCTCACCGCCTCGGGCCGTGCACGCGGCGAACAGCTGCTCGCGGCGGAGCTCGATGAGATGGGCGCCAGGGAGGCCGTGGCGGACGCGTACGCGCGGTTCCTCGAGCTGAATCCGGAACTGCTGGTGATCTGCACGGACTGGCAGGTGCGCCCCGGGGGAAGTCCCCCGGTGTTGAACGACCACTCGGATCCCGCCTACGACTCCGCGGTGCTCGAGCGGCTGGTCACCCTGCACGCACGGACCGTGACGGTGCTGGAGGCCCTCGAGGAAGCACTCGGGCGGTTCGCCGGCTACCAGGACCGCCTCGCCGGAGCACTCGAGTCGGCCCTGCGGGGAGAGTCCGACTGGGTGACCCGTCCGGTGGTCGACTCCTACCACACGGTTTGGTTCGAGTTGCACGAGGACCTGTTGGCGACCCTTGGACGCCGGCGCGGCGAGGACGACCCCGGACGTGCCGGTGCGAGCCCCCGAACGCCTAGCATCCCTGCCGGTCCCACCACAGCCGGTGGTCCCCGGCAACGGCCGGGTCCGGCCGGGTAGGCACAACGGCGACCGGGTCAGGTCGTGCACGCAGGAGGAATCGCAGCGATGTCACCACAACACACGGAGCACCAGCCGTGAGCCCTCGATTCGGTCGTGTGCTGACCGCCATGGTGACTCCCTTCGACGACGACGGGGCACTCGACCTCGGTGCGGCCGCGGAACTGGCCCAGTTCCTCGTCGAGACCGGCAGTGACGGACTCGTGCTGGCCGGCACCACCGGGGAGAGCCCCGTGCTCAGCGAGTCCGAGGCGGCCGCGCTCTTCAGGAGGGTGCGCGAGTCGGTCGAGGTGCCTCTGCTCGCGGGAGCGGGCTCCAACTCCACCGCCCACGCGGTCGAACTGGCCCGGATGGCGACGGACTCGGGTGTCGACGGCATCCTGACCGTCACGCCGTACTACAACCGCCCTCCGCAGGCAGGACTGCTCCACCACTTCTCCGCGGTTGCGGCCGCGACCGAACTCCCGGTGATGATCTATGACATCCCGGGGCGAACCGGTCGCAAGGTCGCCACCGAGACGCTGCTGTCGCTCGCTTCCGAGGTCGAGAACGTGGTGGCGGTCAAGGACGCGGCGGGTGACGTGCGCGAGTCCGCGCGGCTCGTCGCTCAGGCACCACCCGGCTTCGAGCTGTACAGCGGGGAGGACGCCCTGACCCTCCCGCTCCTCTCGGTCGGCGCGGTGGGTGTCGTGGGTGTGGCATCGCACTGGGCTGCGACACAGCTCGGCGACATGATCGACGCGCATGCCAAGGGTGATGTGGCGACGGCTCGCCGGATCAACGCGGAGCTGGGTGAGTCCTTCGCCTTCGAGAGCAGCGACGACGCCCCGAATCCGATACCCACCAAGGCGATGATGAGGGTGCTGGGCCTGCGGGTTGGGCATTGCCGCCCTCCGATGGTCGGCGAGCCACCGGACCTCGAGTCACGTGCCCGCGGTGTGATCGAAGGTCTCGGCTGATGGCCGCGTCGGCGGTGCCGGGAGGTGCTTCGCCCGTGTCGGTCACCTTCCTCGGCGGCCTCGGCGAGATCGGCCGCAACTGCGCCGCGATCGAACAGGACGGTGCGATCCTGCTCATCGACTGCGGGCTCATGTTCCCCGACAACGACATGCTGGGCGTGGACCTGGTGCTCCCGGACTTCAGCTGGCTGGTGGAGCGCAGCGCATCGATAGTCGGTCTCGTGGCCACCCACGGTCACGAGGACCACGTGGGTGGCCTCTCGTACCTGCTGCGCGAGGCGAGCTTCCCGATCTACGGCACCGCCCTGACGCTCGGTCTCGCCCGTGGCCGCATCGAGGAGGCCGGGCTGCTCGGACGCACCGACCTGAGGGTGGTTGCCGACGGCGAGCAGGTGAAGGTCGGTCCCTTCGAGCTCGAGTTCCTGCCGGTCACCCACTCGGTTCCCGAAGGTGTGGCGACGGTCATCCGGACCGCCCAGGGAGTCGTCATGCACTCGGGCGACATAAAGATCGACCTGACCCCGGTGGACGGCAGGCTGACGGACCTGACCCGCATGGGTGCCATCGCCGACTCCGAGGGTGTGCGCCTGCTCCTCGCGGACTCGACCAACGCCGAGGAGCGCGGTTTCTCGCGTTCGGAGACCTCCGTGGGGCGGGTCCT
Organism: Microthrixaceae bacterium; assembly: GCA_023958095.1. GTDB lineage: Bacteria > Actinomycetota > Acidimicrobiia > Acidimicrobiales > Microtrichaceae > JAMLGJ01. The sequence continues at coordinate 59,512 of JAMLGJ010000009.1, read as the reverse complement.
GTACGACCTCATGCACGAACACGAGGGCAGGCGGGTCATCACCGCGTGCTTCGCGAGCCACGTGCACCGGGTCCAGCAGATCGCGGATGCGGCGGTGTCCTTCGGCCGCAAGGTGGCGCCGCTCGGGCGCTCCATGAAGCGGAACGTCTCCATGGCCCGTGAGATGGGGCTGCTGCGAATACCGGACGGCTCCTTGATCGACATCGAGGAGGTCGACGACCACGACCCCGGCGAGGTGTGTGTGATCTGCACCGGGTCCCAGGGCGAACCGATGTCCGCGCTGACGCTGTTGTCGCAGTCGGAGAACCGCTTCCTCAAGCTCACTCCGCACGACACGGTGATCCTGTCCTCGCACCCGATCCCCGGCAACGAGCACGACGTGTCGCGGGTCATCGGCAACCTCATCCGCATGGGCGCCGAGGTGGTCCACTCGGGCATCTCGGACGTCCACGCCACCGGTCACGCGAAGGCCGACGAGCTGAAGCTCCTGCAGTCGATCATCAAACCCGAGTGGTTCGTGCCGGTGCACGGTGAGTACCGGCACCTGGTGGCCCACGCCCGCATCGCGGAGGCCATGGGCCGCCCGAGGGACCACGTCCTGGTGGCCGAGGACGGCGACAGGCTCCTGCTCGACGAGGATGGGCTGCGTCCCGACGGCAGGGTTCCCTCGGAGTACGTCTACGTGCACGGAACGGTCGGGGACATCGGCAGCGACGTGCTGCGCGAGCGCCGGATACTCGCGGGCGACGGAATGGTCTCGGCGATCGTGGTGGTGGACCGTGAGCGCCGGGAGGTGGTCGCCGGACCCGAGATCGCCACTCGTGGCTGGGTGGACGAGTCCGAGTCCGCCGAGATGCTCGCCGAGTTGTCCCGGCGTGTCCATGATGCCGCCTCCGCCGCGCTGGCCGACGACGAGGAGCTTCCACGGGTGAGGCGGGCGGTGCGCAAGGCAGCGGGGGGCTTCGTGTCCCAGCGTACCCGGCGCCGCCCGATGATCGTCCCGGTGGTCCTCGAGTCCTGACCCCGGTGCAGACGGCTTGGGCGTGTTCGCCGGCCCCGTGCCGGCCATGCCGCAGCTGGTCACACCCGCTGAGTACCGTTGTGGTGTGGCCACCTCGCAGTCCTCAAGGCGCTCTGCGCGTTCCGGCGGACGTTCCGGATCAGGTGCTGCCCCGCGCAAGCCGGCTCGCCGGCGAACCGACGGGCCTGCGAAGGGCGGCCCCGTGAAGTCCGGGCAGTCGCCGTTGCGGTACCTCTTCGACGGTCGGGGTCACGATGTGTGGGGCATCCTGGCGCTGGTCGCGGCAGCGGTTGCCGCCGCGGGCATCTGGTTCTCGGCGGGAGCGATCGCGGGCCGCTGGGTCGACACGTCCACAGCTGCACTGTTCGGAATCGCCCGCTACCTGTTGCCGCTGCTGTTGGCAGGGGCTGGGCTGGTGCTGATCCGCGGTCCACGGACCGTCGACCTGTCGGCCTCCTCGACATCCGGCTCCGACCGGGGTGGCGGCGAGGAGCCGACGCTGGAGATGGGGCGCAGCGCCCTGCGCACCACGGCGATCGTCGCCGGTGTGGTCCTGGCGGCGGTGGTCGCGATGGGCTTCGCACACCTGTTCGCGGCCGACGGTGCGACCGTGTCCGCCGACGGGATGGACGCCTACCGCTCCGCCGGTGGCCTCGTGGGCGCCGGAATCGCCGCAACCCTGCAGAGCGTCATCGGTACCTGGGGTACCGCTGCGGTGCTGATCGGCCTCGCGGTGCTCGCGGCCAGCCTCATCAGCGGCCACAGCATCGGGCAGATGGCCCGGGCCGGGGCCAACGCTGCGGTTCCGGCCCTACGGGCTGCGGGGCGCTGGCTGGCCGGGTTGTTCCGCGTCTCGGAGTCCGCTGAGACCGCAGGGGCCGAGAGCGAACGGCCACGGCCCAAGCTGTACGACCAGGACTCCGACGGCAACGCTGCGGCTCCGAAGCGCAAGCGACGCAAGAAGCCGTCTCGTCCGTCGGTCAACGTCCCGGTGGTCAACGAGCCCGACGGGTCCGAGCAGCTCGGCCTCGACCTGGGCCCGGCCGCGGAGGGTTCGCCGTGGAAGCTCCCTCCGGCCAAGCTCCTGACCCTCAGCGGACACCACGACGTGGACAGCGACGCGATCGAGCAGCGTGGGCTGGTGCTGGAGTCCGCACTGGCGGACCACGGTGTGGAGACGCGCCTCATCGGCATGACCGCGGGCCCGACGGTCACCCGCTACGAACTGGAGCTCGGCACCGGCGTGAAGGTGGCCCGGGTCACCTCGCTGCACAAGGACATCGCGTACGCCATGGCCTCGCCCGACGTGAGGATCCTCGCTCCGATCCCGGGCCGCCAGGCGATCGGCGTGGAGGTGCCCAACGAACAACGCCAGATCGTGGCGGTGGGTGACATCCTCACATCCCCCGAGGCCAAGCGGGCGGTCCACCCCCTGGAGGTGGCCGTGGGCCGTGACATCAACGGCCATGCGGTCATGATGAACCTGGCCACCATGCCCCACCTGCTGATCGCAGGTCAGACCGGCGCCGGCAAGTCGAGCTGCATCAACTCGATCATCACCTCGATCATGATGCGCTCCACCCCCGAGCAGGTCCGGCTCATCCTGATCGACCCGAAACGCGTGGAGCTCACCCAGTACGACCGGATTCCACACCTGCTGACCCAGGTCGTCGCCAACCCCAAGAAGGCGGCGAACGCCCTTGCATGGGCGGTCAAGGAGATGGAACGCCGCTATGACCTCCTCTCCGAGGTCGGGGTGCGCGACATCACCGGCTACAACTCCGCGTACGACCGCGGCGACCTCTCCCAGGCGGTGGGCTCCGACCGGGAGTTCGAGCGCCTGCCGTTCATCCTCGTGGTCGTCGATGAGCTGTCGGACCTGATGATGGTGGCCCCCCGCGACGTCGAGGATGCGATCTGTCGAATCGCCCAGATGGCCCGCGCGGTCGGCATACACCTGGTGATCGCGACCCAGCGGCCATCGGTCAACGTGATCACCGGGGTCATCAAGGCGAACGTACCCGCGCGCCTCGCGTTCGCGGTCTCCTCGGCCACCGATTCCAAGGTGATACTCGACCAACCGGGTGCAGAACGCCTGGTGGGCAAGGGCGACATGTTGTTGCTCGGACCGGCCTCCTCGGCCCCCCAGAGGATCCAGGGAGCCTGGGTCGAGGAGTCCGAGGTTCGCTCGATCGTGGCGAAGTGGCGGGAACAGGCCCCCGAGGTCGAGTCGCACTACGTCGAGGGAGTGGCCGCGGAGGCGCCTGCCGGGGGTGGTTCCGGCGGTGGTGGCGGAGGGGGCGAGGACGACGACCTGCTGATCCAGGCGATGGAGCTCGTGGTGAGGGGCCAGCTGGGTTCCACCTCGATGCTCCAGCGGAAGCTCAAGGTGGGCTTCGCCCGTGCGGGACGGATCATGGACCTGCTCGAACAACGCGGTGTGGTGGGACCCTCGGAGGGTTCAAAGGCACGTGAGGTGCTCATGACCGTCGAGGAGTTCGAGAACGCGGTCGAATCCGGCGAGCTCTGAGCCTCCCGACGCCGCCGGCGCCGCTCTGGTAGACCTCGAGCGATGAGCTCCACCGACGACGATCCAGCTGCAGGTGCAACGGTCCGGTTCGACCCGGCCGCGTTCGAGGCGGTCACCTTCGAGACGGTGGCCGAGGGCCTGCGTTTTCCCGAGGGCCCGATCGCCATGGCGGACGGGTCGGTGCTCCTGGTCGAGATCGAACGGGGAACGCTGTCCCGGGTGACCCCCGAGGGCGACGTCGAGGTGGTCGCCGACTGCGGTGGTGGTCCCAACGGAGCCGCGCTGGGACCCGACGGTGCGGTCTGGGTGGCCAACAACGGTGGGTGCTTCAGCTACTTCGAGGTTGGCGGACTGTTGATACCGGGTCCGGTGCCCGATACCTACACCCAGGGATCCATCCAGCGTGTGGACCTCACGACCGGGTCGGTGGAGACCGTGTACACGACCTGTGGGGACCATCCCTTGCTGGCACCGAACGACCTGGTCATGGACGGCAGGGGCGGCTTCTGGTTCACCGACCACGGACTACGACTCGAACGCACGACGGACCGCGGCGGCGCCTACTACGGGCGCTGCGACGGTTCCGGCGTGACCGAGGTGGTGTTCCCACTCGAGAGCCCCAACGGCATCGGGCTCTCGCCCGACGGTGACAGGCTCTACGTGGCCGAGACCTACACCGGGCGGCTGTGGGCCTGGGACGTGCACGGGCCCGCGAGTGCCAGTGGTTCGGGCCTGATGCCTCCCCACGGCGACCTGTTGCACGCGGCGCCCGGACAGGACTACTTCGACAGCCTCGCGGTGGACGGGGACGGCAACGTGTGCGTGGCGACGATCCAGGCGGGAGGGATCTCGGTGGTTCCCCCCGCCGGCGGTGGCACGTACGCGCTCGTGCCCGTGGACGACGTGGTCACGACCAACATCTGCTTCGGCGGCGACGACATGTGCACCGCCTGGGTCACCGCTTCGAGCACCGGCAGGTTGTTGAGGGCCCGCTGGCCCGTGGCGGGCCTTCGCCTGCCCCACTCGGTCGGGCACCCACCCCCGGCGAACTGATCGTGGTGGTGCGGACCGCTCCGGCACCACCACGATCAGTTCGGGGTCTTAGGCTGGGGGAGTGGCGCGGACGTACTGGCTCGAGACCCTCGGCTGCCCGAAGAACGAGGTGGACTCCGAGAAGCTGGCCGCGCGCATGTCCACCGAGGGGCTGACCGCCGCGTCCGATGCGGCGGAGGCCGACCTGGTGGTGGTCAACACCTGTGCGTTCGTCGAGGAGGCCCGTGAGGAGTCAGTTGCGACGATCCTCGAACTGCACGACATGAGGCGCGAGGGCTCCGAGCTCGTGGTGACGGGTTGCATGGCCGAGCGCTACGGCGATGAGCTGGCCGAGGCGCTCCCGGAGGTGGACCGCATCAGTGGGTTCGGGATCTCGCTCACCGGCGGGGCAGCGCTGGGAGCCGGTGCGGTGTCGACGCCCGTGAGCCTGTCGGTCAGGCGACCGCCAGCAGGCGCGGCGGCCACCGGTGTGGCGGCAACGGCCGAGGTTCCGGACTTCGACCTGCTCAACCTGCCGCGCCCGGTCTCCGGGCGGCCGTGGGCATATGTGAAGGTTGCCGAGGGCTGCGACAAGGCTTGCGGCTTCTGCGCCATCCCGGGCTTTCGTGGTCCGCAGCGGAGCCGCAGTGTGGACTCCGTGCTCGAGGAGGTGGAGCAGCTCGCGGTGCGCGAGGCGGTGCTGGTCGCCCAGGACCTCGGCGCGTACGGTCGAGACGGTTCCGGGGGGAAGCGGCGGATCACCGAGCTGTTCGAAGCGGTCTCCGAGAGGGTGGAGTGGGTGCGGCTGCTCTACCTGTACCCCAGCGAACTGCGCGACGACCTGCTCGAAGCGGTCGCCGCGTCACCCGTTCCGTACTTCGACCTGTCGCTGCAGCACGTCTCGGAACCCCTGGTGAGGAGGATGCGCCGGCCCGGCAACGGTGATGTGTACCTGGAGAGGATCCAGCGCATCCGCTCCCTGGCACCGCATGCCGCCACCCGTTCGAACTTCATCGTCGGCTACCCGGGCGAGACCGAGGCCGACCACGACGAGCTGCTCGCATTCCTCGAAGCGGCACAGCTCGACTGGTGCGGGTTCTTCGCCTACTCCGAGGAACCCGGAACCCACGCAGCCGGTCTCCCCGGCACGGTTCCCGAGGGCCTCGTGGCGGAGCGGCTCGCCGAACTGCGCGCGGTGGCCGACCGGATCAGCGCCGAGCGCCGGGACTCGCTCATCGGTCAGGAGTTGCTGGTGCTGGTCGACGAATCGGGTGTCGCCCGTTCCCACCGCGAGGCGCCCGGGATCGACGGTGTCGTCGCGGTGCCCGAGCACCTGTCGGTGGGCGAGTTCCACGCCGTGCGCATCACCGATGCGGTCGGGCCCGACCTCGTGGGGGTCGTGCCGTGACGGGGACGGGGGACCCGGTGGAGGTGCGCAAGGAGGCGCAGAAGGCCTTCGGGCCATCCGCGGTGCTGACTCCGGCGAACGTGATCACCCTGGTGCGACTCCTGTTGTCGCCAGTGGTGTTCTGGTTGATCATCGACAAGGGCGCCGGCTGGGGGGTGTTCGCCCTGTGGCTGGTCGTCACCGCTTCGGACAGCCTGGACGGCTACCTGGCCCGACGGCAGGGCACAACGCGTTCAGGTGCGTTCCTCGACCCGCTCGCCGACAAGGTGCTGGCACTCGGCGGGCTGTGGGCCGTGGTCCTGGCGGGCGAGTTCTGGTGGTTCCCGGTCGCCCTGGTCACGCTTCGCGAGGCGGTCATCTCGGCGTTCCGGTCGTACTGGGCGAGACATGGGCTGGCCGTGCAGGCCTCGAAGGTGGCGAAGGCCAAGACCTTCCTGCAGTTCTCCTCGGTCTCGTTGGTGATCTGGCCCTGGACTGCCTCGTTGCACTGGTTGGCCCAGAGCTGCCTCTGGCTGGCCGTGGTGGTGGCATGGGTCAGCGCGCTCCAGTACATACGCGCCGGTTCGAGGGCGACCTCGATGGGGGACTGAGGCGTCGATCCGCCCCGTTCCGGGCACCGGCGGAGCCCCGGGTGAATGGTCCCTTCGCAGGGGCGTGTCCCTGTAGGTTCACGGCATGCGGGTCGAAGTGGTGGCGATCGGAACCGAGCTGCTGTTGGGCCAGATCGACGACACGAACTCCGCGTGGATGGGTGAACAGCTCGCGTTGGCCGGTCTGGACAGCCATTTCCAGGTCAAGGTGGGGGACAACACGGCCCGAATCGTCGAGGTCCTGCGTACGGCGCTGGGTCGCAGCGATGCGGTGATCTGCTGCGGAGGGCTCGGTCCCACCCAGGACGACCTCACCCGTGTCGCCATCGCCGAGGTCATGGGGGTGGGCCTGCAGGCCGACGAGGAGATGGAGGAGCGCATCATCTCCAGGTTCGCGGGCCGGAGCCGGCGCATGCCCGAGAACAACCTGTTGCAGGCGAAGCGACCCGAGGGTGCGGAGTTCATCGAGCAGATGCCCGGCACCGCCCCCGGTCTGGTCTGTCCGATGGTCTTCGAGGGCGACCCGAAGGTCATCTATGCGGTGCCCGGCGTGCCCTGGGAGATGAAGGAGATGCTGCAGGGCACCGTGCTGCCGGACCTGCAAAGACGGGCGGGCCTGAACAGCGTGATCCGCTCGCGGGTGCTCCGCACCTGGGGTGAATCGGAGTCGGGCCTCGCCGAGTTGCTGGCCGACCGGATATTCGAACTGGATCGGATCGGGAACCCGACCCTGGCCTTCCTCGCGTCGGGAGCCGAGGGGCTCAAGGTGCGCATCACCGCGAAGTGCGACACCGCCGAGGAAGCCGAACGCATGCTCGCCGAGGAGGAGGCGCGGCTGCGCGAGCTCCTTGGGCCGCTGGTGTTCGGAACCGACGACGACACCATGGAGTCGGTGGTGCTGCAGATGCTGCGGGACCGGTCCATGACCCTGGCGACCGCCGAGTCACTGACCGGGGGGATGGTCGGATCCAGGATCTGTGACGTGCCCGGTGCCAGTGATGTGTTCCTGGGCGGGGTGATCAGCTATTCGGCGGCGGTGAAAACCTCCGTGCTGGGAGTGCCAGAAGGTCCGGTGGTGACCGAGGAGGCGGCTCGTCGCATGGCGGTGGGTGTACGAGAGCGCCTCGGCGCAGACGTCGCCGTCGCGACAACCGGAGTGGCCGGTCCGGACCCCGCTGAGGGCCAACCGCCGGGGACGGTGTGCATGGCCGTGGTGGTGGGTGATCCATCCGCTGCGGGCAGCGTGGAGTCGATCCGGGTGCGCCTTCCCGGACGGCGTCGCCAGGTGAGGGAGTTCACGGTGATCACGGTGCTCGGGATGTTGCGGAGGCGCCTGCTCGACCATGACACCCCCGGTGACTGACACCCCCGGTGACTGAGACCCCCGGCGACGGTCGTTCCGGCGATGCGCGCCGTCTCTTCGTGGCGCTGCGTCCACCCCGGCCGGCAAGGGAGTCGATTGCCGTACTGGACCTGCCGCCCGCAGCGGGCTTCCGCCGGCTGCCCGAGGAGCAACTGCACGTGACGCTGGCCTTCCTGGGCCGTTGCGGGGTGGACCCGGTGACGGCCGCACTGGCCGGTGCCCGGTTGCCGAGTTGCACCGCGACGCTCGGGCCGAGTGTCCAGCGGCTGGGCCCGAAGGTCGTCATGGTGCCGGTGCAGGGACTGGAACCACTGGCTGAGGCGGTTCGTCATGCACTCGAGCCCTTCACGGAGAAGCCCTTCGAGCGACCCTTCCTGGGCCACCTGACCCTCGGGAGGATCCGGGGGCGGGCGGACGAGGATCACGTTCGGGACCTCACAGCGGTGCTCGGACAGCGGGTCTCGGCGAGCTGGCGACCCACGCGGCTCGAGTTGGTTGCCTCGGTGACCGACCCCGGAGGAGCCCTCCACGAGGTACTGCACCGCTTCCCCCTCTGAGCCCGGGTCCCGCCCGGGAAATGCTTGAATCGAACACCCGTTCGGAACTACATTGGTGTCATCCCCACCGGGGCAGCGGGTCGAGGGCTCGGTAGCCGGGCCCGGGTCCGATGGGCGAAGGGGGCCTGTCACACCCCCTTCGTAGATTCGTCCACGCCGGTCGAACCCGGTTCGAGAACCCGGAACCCCACCTCCCCTCGAAACGCACACAGTCGAAGAACCCCGGAACGAAGGAGCATCCGAGATGGCGAAGGATCCGAAGCAAGACGCCGCCAAGGCACTGGACATGGCTCTCGGCCAGATCGAGAAGCAGTTCGGCAAGGGCTCGGTCATGAAGATGGGGGACAAGCCCTCCATGTCGGTCGAGTCGGTCTCCACCGGCGCTCTGGCCCTCGATGTGGCACTGGGCATCGGAGGTCTGCCACGCGGCCGGATCACCGAGGTCTACGGCCCGGAATCCTCGGGCAAGTCCACACTCGCCATGCACGTGGTCGCGGAGGCGCAACGCACCGGCGGCACCTGCGCCTACATCGATGCCGAGCACGCGATGGACCCGGTCTACGCGGCGGCCATCGGCGTCGACATCGACCAGCTCTACATCTCTCAGCCCGACACCGGTGAGCAGGCGCTCGAGATCTGCGACATGCTCGTGCGCTCCGGTGCCATCGACGTCGTGGTGGTGGACTCGGTGGCGGCGCTCACCCCACGGGCCGAGATCGAGGGTGAGATGGGCGACAGCCATGTCGGGCTGCAGGCCCGCCTGATGTCGCAGGCGCTGCGCAAGCTGACGGGAAGCCTCAACAAGACCCGGACCATCTGTGTCTTCATCAACCAGCTGCGCGAGAAGATCGGTGTGATGTTCGGCTCCCCGGAGACCACTCCCGGTGGCCGTGCACTCAAGTTCTACAGCTCCGTGCGTCTGGACATCCGACGCATCGAGGCGATCAAGGACGGTGTCGAGGTGGTCGGCAACCGCACCCGTGTGAAGGTCGTGAAGAACAAGGTCTCCGCTCCCTTCCGCCAGGCGGAGTTCGACATCATGTACGGCAAGGGGATCTCCCGGGAGGGGTCACTGCTCGATCTGGGGGTCGAGCACGACATCGTGAAGAAGTCCGGTGCCTGGTACACCTACGAGGGCGAACAGCTCGGTCAGGGTCGGGAGAACGCCAAGGCCTTCATAGCCGACAACCTGGACATCATGCTCGAGATCCAGGACCGGATCCTCAAGGCCGTGGGGATCGTGGAGGGGGACGAGGAAGCGCCACCCACCGTGGATCCCGAGACGGGTGAGGTGATCGACCCCGACGACCTGCCGATCACTCTGGACTGAACCCGCCACGACGACGCGGCCCCGCCTGCCCGGCCCTCGGGCCCTGCAGGAAGCCTCGAGCCATGCTGGGAGCCTCGAGCCATGCTGGGAGACAGCGGCGGCCGAGGACCGGGCCGCGGGTCCGAACGCCTACGCTTGCGCGGTGGCCAAGCGGTACCTGGTGCGCACCTTCGGGTGCCAGATGAACGAGCACGACTCCGAACGCCTTGCAGGACTGCTCGAGGGCGACGGCTACGAACCCGCCCGGGACGAGTCGGAGGCGGACGTGGTCGTGTTGAACACCTGCTGCATCCGTGAGGGTGCCGACACGAGGCTCTACGGCACGCTCGGGCACCTCAAGGGGCTGAAGGAGCGGCGCTCCGCAGAGGGCTCGGACCTCGAGATCATGGTGGCTGGATGCCTCGCCCAGAAGGATCGTGAGAGCCTTCTCGAACGCGCTCCGCACGTCGATGTGGTGCTCGGCACCCACAACGTCGGGCGCGCGGTTGAACTGCTTGCGGACCACCGCGAGTCGGGTCGCCCGATCGTCGAGATACTCGAGGCGACCGTGGACGCGGACAACGAGCAGTTCCCCTCGGCGCTGCCGGTGGTTCGCGAGAACCCGTGGGCGGCCTGGGTCACCATCCAGGTCGGCTGTGACAACAACTGCGCATTCTGCATCGTGCCCGCGGTGAGGGGCCCCGAGGTGAGCCGGCCCTTCGGGGACATCCTCGCCGAACTCGAGCGGGCCGCCGCGCAGGGCGTGACCGAGGTGACACTCCTGGGGCAGAACGTGAACTCCTATGGCCGTGACCTGACGCTGTCAGCACGCTCGGAGCTGAAGGCGGCCCACGGTGAGGAACCCGCGACCATGAGACACCGGGTCGGCGGTAGCTGGATGCAGGGTGAGCGGAGGCCACGGCCGCTGTTCTCGGACCTGTTGCGTGCGGCCGGGGAGGTGCCCGGCATCGAGCGGATCCGCTACACGAGTCCGCACCCCAAGGACCTGCGCTCGGACACGATCGCGGCGATGGCCGACGTGGCGGCGGTCTGTGAACACCTGCACCTCCCGTTGCAGTCGGGCAGTGACGAGGTGCTCGCTGCCATGCACCGCGGCTACACCGCCGAGCGATACCTGCAGCGGCTCTCCGAGGCACGCGCAGTCGTGGGCGACCTGGCGGTGAGCACCGACATCATCGTGGGCTTCCCCGGAGAGAGCGACGCCGACTTCGAGGCGACCCTCGAGGTGGCCGCCGAGGCCGCCTACGACAACGCCTACACGTTCGTCTACTCGCCACGACCCGGTACCGAGGCTGCTGCCAGTGAAGCCCCCGAGGTGCCCAGGGCCGTCGCCACCGAACGCATGTCGCGGTTGCGTGCGGTGGTCGAGCGTTCGAGCCGCATGGCGAACGAGGCGAGGGTCGGTCGGCGCGAGGAGGTCCTGGTGGAGGGGCCTTCCAAGCGCGACCCGCGGCGCCTCACCGGACGCACCCGCCACAACCGCCTGGTGCACTTCGAGCCGCAGCGCCCCCTGAGGCCCGGGTCCTACGCAGAGGTGGAGGTGACCTCGGCCTCCACCACCCACCTGATCGGATCCCTCGTGGAGGTGCTGTCCACGCCGAAGCACCGCACGAAGATCCCCGTTGCAGCGCTCTGATGCGCTCGGGGCACACACCGGAGTTCCTCCTCACCGCAGGGGTTGCGGTGGACGGTGCCGGCACCTACGACACCGCCGACTCCGCGGAGTACCGCTTCGACCCGGGTCACACCGTCACGATGCTCGCAGGCGCACTCGAAGCGCTGCAGGCCGTCGCGGCGCCCGGCCCCGGAGACCCGCGTCGCCCCCAGCCGCTGCGGCTCGCGGAGGTGCTCGAGGACGCCCGTGACTTCACCGACTCACACGCGGATGCACCACTCGATCCCGCCTATGCACACATGAGCCGTCCCGAGTTGCTCGTGGTGCTCGAAGAGGGGCTCCTGCGCATCGGGGAGGCCCCGGAAGCACATCTCGTGGTGAGCCACGGCGATGCAGGCCTCGGGGCGCTCTGTTGCCGGCAGGGAGAGTCCGTGGGGTTCGGGGGCTGGGAGCGTGTCGCGCTGGCCGACCCTCACCGGGACCTGGCAGCCGCCGCGGCGTCGGTCGCCTCGGAACTGGGCCCGATGACGGTGCCCGAGCTGTTCGAGCGCCTCGGTGTGCGAGTCGACCCCGTACGCCTCGACTGGTGGTTGCTCGCCCGGCAGCTCACCACCGAGCACGACCCCGGTACCCACCGTGCCGCGCAGCACCCCTGAGGGGTCGAGCCCGACCACGGGCAGCGATCCGCCCGGAGCTCGCCGGATCGCGATCCTCGGTCCCACCGCCTCGGGGAAGTCCGCGGTGGCCATGGCCCTCGCCCGCCTGTGGAACTCGACCGGCCGGAGCACCGAGATCGTCTCGTGTGACTCGATGCAGGTCTACAGGCGCATGGACATCGGCACCGCGAAGCCGGGAGCCGATGAGCGGCGAGAGGTGCCCCACCACATGATCGACGTGGCCGAACCGACCGAGGACCACGACCTGCCCCGGTTCCTCGAAGCGGCGCGCCGAGCCCTGGAGGGGATCCGCGCGAGAGGGGCCAATGCCCTGCTCGTCGGGGGAACCGGTCTGTACGTGAGGGGGCTGGTCGACGGGTTCGACCCGCCGCCGCACTTCCCCGAGGTCGCCGCCGAGCTCGAGTCGGTTGCCGACACCGACGAGCTCGCCCGGCGGCTGGCGGAGCTCGATCCACGGGCCCTGGAGCGGATTCCCCCGGGGAACCGCCGCCGCATCGTCCGTGCCCTCGAGGTGACGATCGGGAGCGGCACCCCGTTCTCGGAGCACGGCTCCTCCTTCGACGACTTCCCTGCGACCGACGTGGAGCTCTACGCGCTGGGGCCGTCGCGTGCGTCCATGACGACCTCGATCCGCGAGCGGGTGGACGCCCAGATGGAGGCCGGGTTCCTCGACGAGGTGGCCTCGCTGCTCGAGGTGCCCGGAGGCCTCTCGCGCAACGCCTCGCAGGCCCTCGGCTACCGCGACCTGATCGCGCACCTCGAGGGCCGTCGGACCCTCGAGGAGGCCGTCGAGGACACCAAGGTGCGCACGCGGCGCTTCGCGGTGCGCCAGGTGAGGTGGTTCTCGCGGGATCCCCGGATCCGCTGGGTGGCTCCCCCGGGGGACGGCGGCCGCTCGGTCGACTCGGTCGCAGCAGGGATCGCGGGCGGGTTCCGGAAGTGACCGTGGAGTCGCCCCGCGGCGCAGCTACGGTCCTGAAGGGACCTGCGCAGGTGGGCAAGGACGAGATGGACCAGATGCGACTCGGCAAGTACCACGGCTTGGGCAACGACTTCCTGGTCGCGCTCGAAGCACACAATCCGAACATCGCGGCCGACCCCGACCTGGCGCGCCACCTCTGTGATCGCCACCTCGGGGTCGGGGCCGATGGACTCATCATCGGGCTCGCCCCGAAGGACCCTGCCCATGACGCTGCAATGGTGCTGTTGAACTCCGATGGGTCGCGCGCCGAGATCTCGGGCAACGGGATCAGGTGCCTCGCCCAGGCACTCCTGCGAGCCGGCTCCGGAGGCGGGGGTTCGAAGCTGTTGATCGAGACCGACGGTGGGCTGCGACCGGTGGCCCTCGCCTCAGGGGATCCTGCGCGGCGCGCCATGTTCACCGTGGACATGGGTTCGACCAGCGAAGGCCCTGACCCCACCGAGGCGACGCGACAGTGGGGTGCTGCCAACGTCGCGACGGTGGACATCGGGAACCCCCACCTCGTGCTCGAGGTCGGTGACGTCGATGCGGTGCAGGTCGAGCGCGACGGCGCGGAGCTCGAAGCGGGTTATCCCGCTGGCATCAACGTGCACTTCGTGTCGGTCCGCGACGCTGCTCACCTCGACCTGCGCGTCTGGGAACGAGGTGCAGGCGTCACCCGGGCCTGCGGGTCGGGCGCGGCTGCGGCCGTCGTGGCAGCCGCCGGCTGGGGAGGAGTGGACCCGGTGGACCGGCCCGTCGAGGTCGCGATGCCCGGCGGCCGCGCCGAGGTGCAGCTGGACGGAGACCGGGTGCTGCTGACCGGTGAGTCGGTGTTCGTGGCCGACGTGGTCGTGCCCGTGGATCCCGGGAACGCCGCCGGGGAGCGAGCCCGGTGAGCGGCCCGGAGCCCGACGACCGCCGGGGGAGCGCTGCCCCGGGTGTGTCCGGGGAAGCAGCGGGCACGCACCGCGGAGGCTTCGGTGACTTCGGTGGTGAGACCGGTGCGTTCATCGAGCGCACCTTCAGGGAGCGGATCCTGCTGGTGGGAGTCGACATGCCTCCTCACGACGCCGAAGCCGTGGAGGCCTCGCTGGACGAGCTCTCGCTGCTGGTCGACACGGCGGGAGCGGACGAGGTGGGCCGGATCGTCCAGAGGCGCAGGAGCCCGGACCCCGCGACCTTCGTGGGGCAGGGCAAGGTCGAGGAGATCCATGCGCTGTCCGAGGCGCTGGACGTCGACACCGTGGTCTTCGACGACGAGCTGAGCCCTGCCCAGCAGAACAACCTGACCAGGGCGCTCGGGCGTTCCGCGATCGACCGCACCGCGGTGATCCTCGACATCTTCGCCCAGAACGCGCACAGCCAGGAGGGCAAGGCGCAGGTGCAACTGGCCCTGTACCGCTACCGGCTCCCTCGCCTGCGCGGCAAGGGAGCAGCGCTGTCCCAGCAGGCCGGTGGCATCGGCGCCCGCCGGGGACCGGGTGAGACGCAGTTCGAGATCGACAGGCGCCGGATCCAACGCCAGATACACAAGCTCGAGTCGGACCTGGAGCGAATCGGGTCCCACCGGTCCAACCAGCACAAGGCGCGCGAGCGTTCGGGAATACCGCACGTGGTCGTCGTCGGCTACACCAACGCGGGCAAGTCGACCCTGCTGAACAGGCTCACCGATGCCGGGGTGCTGGTCGAGGACAGGCTGTTCGCAACCCTGGATGCGACCACCCGGCGGCTGTCGTTGCCGGGAGGTGAGACGGTGCTGCTGACCGACACCGTGGGGTTCGTGCGCAAGTTGCCGCACCAGCTGGTCGAGGCGTTCCGCACCACCCTCGACGTGGTCAACGAGGCCGACCTGTTGGTCCACGTGGTCGACGCCTCGGCACCCGACCCGCAGGGCTCCATGGACGCGGTCCGCTCGGTACTGGGTGAGATCGGGGCATCGGGGATCCCCGAGCTGCTGGTGTTCAACAAGGCCGACCTGGGCCCCGATGCTGCGCGGCTCGCCTCGCGCACGGCGGGCTCGGTGGTGGTGTCGGCCGCCACCGGCGAGGGAATCCCTGACCTGCTGGCACGGATCGGGGACCGCCTTCGGGCACACCTGAGCACCTACGTCCTCGAGGTGCCCTATGACCGTGGCGACGTGCTGGCGGCCATCCACCGATGCTCCGAGGTGCTCGTGGAGGAACCGGGCGAGTCGACCATGCGGATCACCGCACGCATGGAGGAGGCATCCGCCCCACGCTTCGAGGAGTTCTCGGTGCCCGCAGGGCTGGCGGGTCGGTGAGCGCCGCAGCCGGGGACCCGGGATTCGTCCCTCCGCCGTATCCCTACGACCGCCTGACCGAAATGGTTCGGGTCGCATCGGATCACCGCGGTGGAGCGGTCGACCTCTCGATCGGCACCCCCACGGACGCGCCCCCACCCGAGGTGGTCGACGCGCTGGCCCGCTCGGGGGCCGAGCGCGGCTACCCGCCGTCGGTGGGTACCGGGGAGCTGCGCGGCGCAGCTGCGAAGTGGCTGGAGGAGCGTTTCGGGGTGCAGCCGGGTTCCGCCGCGCTGGCGGCGTGTGTGGGCACCAAGGAGTTCGTGGCGGGGCTGCCGCACTGGTTGGCGCTGCGGCAGCCCTCCCGCGACACGGTGCTCTACCCGGCGGTTTCATATCCGTCCTATGCGATGGGTGCGACCCTGGCCCGTTGCAGGGCGGTTCCGGTCGCGGTGGGTCCGGACTGGACCCTCGAGCTGGACTCGATCTCCCAGGAGGATGCCGAACGGGCGCTGTGTCTCTGGGTCAACTCCCCGGGCAACCCCGCCGGAGGCGTCGACGACCTCGGCGCCGTGGCGCAATGGGGCCGCAGCCATGGAGTCCCGGTGTTCTCCGATGAGTGCTACGTGGAGTTCACCTGGGAACACCGCCCCGTCGCCTCGGGCGGGGAACCAGGTGCGTCGATACTGGAACACGGAAGCGACGGTGTGGTCGCGGTCCACTCGCTGTCCAAGCGGTCGAACCTGGCCGGGTTGAGGGTGGGGTTCTACGCCGGTGACGAGGAGCTCGTGGGCTACCTCTCGGAGCTGCGCAAGCACGCGGGGTTCATGGTCCCCGGGCCCACCCAGGCGGCCGCGGCGGTGGCGCTCGGCTCACAGGATCACGTCCGGGAGCAGCGCGCCCGCTATGCGGAGCGCCTCGAGTTCATGGCTTCGTTGCTGGCCTCGATCGGCATCGAGGCGCCGCTCCCCGGTGGCGGGTTCTACCTGTGGGTGCCGGCTCCGGACGGGGATTCCTGGGCCCTGACGCGGTACCTCGCGCAGCGGCTCGGGGTGGTGGCCAGCCCGGGGGAGTTCTACGGCTCCGCCGGATCCGCGCATGTGCGCCTCGCGATGGTTCGCCCGATGGAGGACCTGGAACGGGTGGCCCAGCGCCTCCGCTAGGCGCACCGCACCCACGATTTCCACGGCGGGAGCCGGTGCAGCGGCAATAATCCTCCCAGGAGCCCGACCCCGACACAGATCCGAGCGAGGAACCGATGGCCAGCGATGCCGTGAGCACGAAGAAGCCGAAGGGGGCGCTGATCGCGGCGCTCGTGTTCCTGTTGCTGGGGATCGGCGGGTGCGGGTACGCAGTGGCCCGGGTGGTTCCCTTCGTGGGTGACCTCGTGGACTTCGTGGCCGACCTGGACCAGTTCGGAGACGTCGTGCCGATGGGCGAGGAGACGAGTTTCACCGCCAACGGCACCAAGGGCGTGGCGCTGCTCAGCAACGAGGCGGTGTGCACCGGTGACGGACCGTCGGGATCGGTGTCCTTCGAGGCCTACGAGGCCTTCGGCACCGGGACCAACGTCGAGTTGAACGGGCAGAACATAGAGGGCTTCATCCTGTTCGACACCGAGACCGGCGCCGACTACACGCTGCGCTGTGGGGATGCGACCTCTGGCGGCTCGTACATAGCCACGACAGCCCCGTCGTTCATAGTCGAGGGTGCCCCGGGCTTCCTCGGCGGGATCGGAGCCGGGTTCGCGGGAGCGTTCTTCGTGTTGCTCGCCTTGATCCTCTTGATCATCGGGCTGGTCCAGCGCAGCAGCTGGAAGAAGAAGCAGGCCCGGGGAGCCACCACCGCCGGATACGCGGCTGCCCCACCGGTTCCCGGAGCCCAGGGTTACCAGCAGCCGGGAGCGGGACATCCCCAACAGGGGGTTCCGCCCGCACCGGGAAGTCCCTGGGGCTCACCCCAGCAGCCGCCGACAGCACCTCCACCGCAGCCGCCGCCAGCACCTCCCCAGCAGCCGCCGCCAGCACCTCCCCAGCAGCAGCCGCCTCCTGCACCTCCACAGCAGCCACCACCACCACCCGCGCAGCCGGGCGAGGGGTCGGCTCCGGGCGCACCGCCCCCACCGCCATCGCAGTGAGCCGCTCCCGGGAGACTCCGCTCGGCGGCTCGATGGACCTCCTGGCCCTGACCGGCGAACTGGTCGACATCGCCTCGGAGAGCTTCGAGGAACAGGAGCTCGTGGAGTTCCTCGCGCAGCGTCTGGGCGACATGGAGCACCTCGAGTGCACGAGGGTCGGCGACAACCTGGTGGCCCGCACGAGCCTCGGACGGCGCAGCCGGGTGGTCCTCGGCGGCCACACCGACACGGTGCCGGCGAACGGAAACGCTGCAGCACGCATCGACGGAGACACCCTCTGGGGGGTCGGTTCGGCCGACATGAAGGGGGGCCTCGCGGTGATGCTCGCCCTCGCCGAGGCGCACCGTGAACCGCCGGTTGACCTCACCTTCGTGTTCTACGCCCGCGAGGAGGTGGCGGCGCGCCACAGTGGCCTGGGCGAGTTGGTCGACACGCGCCCTGACCTGCTCGCGGGGGACGTGGCGGTCCTCGGAGAACCCACCGGAGCCGCGGTCGAGGCGGGCTGTCAGGGTTCGGTGCGGGTCCGCGTGCACCTCCGCGGCGAACGGGCCCACACCGCTCGGGCATGGATGGGACGCAACGCGATCCACCGCCTGGGTTCGCTCCTGACGGAACTGGATGCCTACGAACCGCGCCAGCCGGAGATCCAGGGCTGTCACTTCCACGAGGCCATGCAGGCCGTGGCGGTGGACGGGGGAGTGGCCGGCAACGTGGTCCCCGACGAGGTCACCCTGGATGTGGCCCACCGCTTCGCGCCCGACCGTTCCACCGATGAGGCGACCGAACACCTCAACGAGCTGCTCTCCGCGCACCTGGACGAGGCCGACCGGGTGGAGGTGACCGATGTGGCCGCAGCTGCGATGCCGGCGTTGGACCACCCGTTCGTGGCGGGGATCCTCGAGCGTTCGGGGTCGCCGGCGCGGGCGAAGCTCGGCTGGACCGACGTCGCACGCTTCGCCGAGATCGGCATCCCCGCGATCAACTTCGGTCCGGGTGACCCGACCCTTGCCCACACCCGGGAGGAACACCTGGTGCGTGCCAGCATCGAGACCGCTCACGCCGTGCTCGACGGGGCGATCCGCTCCGGGTTCTGACACCCGGGGCGGGCACCGCACCCGTGCTGTGCCACCCTGTTGGGTCGATACGGGCGGCCGGAGAGACCGGGTCCCGTGTGTCCGACCGACGAGAAGCATCGGCCAGGCAGTTCGGGCCGGCCGACGGGAGTGCCAGTGAACGAAGGAACCCCAAAGGACCGAGCCGAGTTCGACCAGCTGGTCGACGCGGCAATGAACCGCAGCGGCTACCGGCCACCGTGCGCGTTCGGGATCGGAGTGGCCACCGTCGCGGATGCGGACCAGAGCGTGCTCGACACCTGGTTCGCTGCGGTGAACCTGCAGGAGAACCAGGCCATGGCAGCACTCCTGGCCGAGGCGGTCGGACACGGGTCGGGTCCAGCCACCCACCGCCTGGCCCCGGAGGTGATCGAATCGGTTCTCGGGCGTTGTGAGGTGGTCGCCGGGGACGGCTCCCCGCATCCGAACCTCGAGGTGCTGTCAGGGTTGACGTCGCTGGAGTCGGGCTCCGGTGTGCTGCCCACGCACCGCGTCGTGGTCGTGACCTTCATCGACGACCTGGGCGACGCCCCGGTCGACATCCACGACGGCTACCTGCGTCTCCACCTGCTGTCGCACCGCCTGGTCAAGCCCCACGGCTGCAACCTCGACGGGCTGTTCGGACTGCTCAACAACACGGTGTGGACCTCCGCGGGGCCATGCGACGTGGCATCGTTCCCGGTCGCGCAGCGGCGCGCGATGGCGGCCGGCACCCCCCTGGTGGTCAATGGCGTCGACAAGTTCCCGAGGATGCTCGACTACGTGGTCCCCAGCGGGGTACGGGTGGCAGATGGCTCCCGGGTGCGCCTGGGGGCACATCTGGCCGAGGGTACGACGGTGATGCACGAGGGTTTCGTGAACTTCAACGCCGGAACGCTCGGCGCATCGATGGTCGAAGGACGCATCAGCGCAGGTGTGGTGGTCGGATCCGACAGCGACCTCGGGGGCGGTGCCTCCGTGATGGGCACCCTCTCGGGTGGTGGCAAGGAGGTCATCTCGGTCGGTCGGGACTGCCTGCTCGGTGCCAACTCGGGCATCGGCATATCCCTCGGCGACGGATGCGTGGTCGAGGCCGGCCTCTATGTGACCGCCGGCACCCGGGTCACCACGTCACAGGGTGAGGTGGTGAAGGCATCCGAGCTGAGCGGGGCTTCCGGGATGCTGTTCCGTCGCAACTCGACCACCGGTGCCGTAGAGGTGCTGCCGCGGGAGGGCACCTGGTCCGAGGGCCTGAACGAGGCACTTCACGCCAACTGAGCAACTCCGTCGCGGTGCTGCGACGTAGCCACCGGGCCCGGAGCGGTGTGTGCCGGGCGCGGCGTGCTCAGAGCTTTCGCAACACGGTGACGACCTTTCCGAACACGTCGACGCCACCGCGCTCGAAGCGCATCGGCTCGAGCGCCTCGTTCGCCGGTTCCAGAACCACCGTGTCGCCATCGCGCCGGTAGGTCTTGACCGTGGCCTCCTCACCGGGAATGCCGGCGACGACCGTGTCGCCGTTGCGGACCACGTCCTGGACGCGTGCCACGACGAAGTCACCGTCGAGGATCCCGGCGTCGATCATCGATTCACCCCGCACACGGAGCATGAACAGTTCACCGTCCCCGGTCAGGTCCGCCGGAAGCGGTACCAACTCCTCGACCTGTTCGTCGGCGAGGACGCCGGTACCCGCGGCGACGTCGCCCACCAGCGGAACATGGCGTGTCGGGCGGCGCTCTGCGTGCGCCCCGCTGCCGAGGTCTGCGGTCACCTCTATCGCGCGGGGCTTGGTGGGATCGCGCCGCAGGTAGCCGAGCTTCTGCAGGGTCCGCAGGTGGCTGTGCACCGTGGAGGGGGAGGCCAACCCCACCCTCTCGCCGATCTCCCTCACCGACGGCGGATAGCCACGGTCGCGGATGCTGTCGTCGATGCACTCGAGCACGTCGCGCTGGCGCTGGGTGAGCGAGCGGTCCTCGCCGGGTTCGGGGGTTGCATCGGAAGCTGTCATCTCGGGTTGCTCCTCATGGGACCGTGGGCGATCGAACACCTGTTTGAGCACGGTAGCACCCGCGAGCCGGCCAATGGCGGAACACCTGTTCGAAAGAATGCTTGACTTCGAACGTGCGTTCGGCCGAGACTCGATCGAACAGGCGTTCCGGTCCGGAAGCCGGCCAGAAGCAGGTCCACGGGATCCCGCTGGCACGGCCGGTGTCACACCCCCGACGGAGAATCGAATCCATGGCAGCAGTACTCGAGTTCACATCCCTGGGCGACGCGGAGCAGCAGCTCGTGGTGCCCGCTGGAGGCTCCCGCTACGGCGGCGAACGCCTCGCGGCGCGGCTCGGAGCCGGTCGTCGTGGAGACGCCGGGCGTGCCCCGGAGCGGAGGGGCCTCGCCGGGCCGCGGTGGGTGGCGCTGAGTGCTGCATGCGCAGTTGTCGCGGGGGTGGCCGCGATGTTCCTCGGACCGCTGGGGTCCGCTGGCGGGTCGGCGATCCCGGAGTCCGCCGGGGAGTACGTGGTGGTCGGTCCGGGTGACACCGTCACCTCCCTGGCGGCGGAGCTCGCCCCGACCGATGAGGTCGCCCGGTACGTGGACGGGATCGTTGCGCTCAACGGCGGTGAGCGCTCATTGGAGGTCGGGCAGGTCGTGGAGCTGCCGACAGCGGGCTGATGGCCCCGGGCACAGTACGCTCGAGGCCGTGCGGTGTCCGATCTGCGGTTCCATCGAGAACCGTGTGGTCGATTCCCGGTCGGCCGACCGGGACGAGGCCATACGGAGGCGGCGGCTCTGCGAGGGCTGCGGCGAACGATTCACCACCTTCGAACGCGTCGAGGAGCAACAGCTCTCGGTGGTCAAGCGGGATGGGCGCATCGAACCCTTCGACCGCCTGCGGGTGGAGGCCGGCATCCGTGCTGCGTGCAAGGGGCGGCCCGTGTCCGAGGAGGACCTGGACTCCCTCGTGCACGACATCGAGGAGGGTGTGCGAATGCTCGGCGGCGAGGTGGAGACGGCTCGCATCGGGGCCCTCGCACTGGAGGGGCTGCGGCCCCTGGACGGCGTCGCCGCGGTGCGTTTCGCCTCGGTCTACAAGGGATTCGAGAACCCCGGGGACTTCGAAGCGGAGATCCGGCTCCTCGAGGAAGCCGACATCCAGCGCCCGGAGCCGGGGGAGTGACCCGGCTGACCTAGGCCCGGATCCGGCGGTAGGAGCACATCATGTGGTCCCCGTCGCGCAGCACGGCGTGGAGTCGGTAGTCGCGCGTGGGCGTGCTGAGGCCGCCCAGGAGGCCGACGTCCTGACCTCCAGCGAGCCGCGGAGCGAGGGTCACGAGGTATTCGTCGATGAGGTCGGCCCGCGCGAGTTGGCCGAGCAGTGCGGGGCCACCCTCGCAGGCGACCCGGTTCACGCCGCGCCGGGCGAGCTCGGCCAGCAGGGCATGGAGGTCGACCTCGGACCGGCCGGCTTCGAGGAGCTCCAGTCCCTCGGGAGCCATCGCGGTGTCGGAGGTGGCCGGGTGCGCCAGGATCGGATTGGGTGGCTCACCCTGCAGCAGCGGTGTGTCCCGGCCGAGGTCCAGGCTCTTCGACACGATGACGAGCAGCGGGGTGGGCGACTGGGACCTGGCCGAGCGCCGTTGCGCCGCCTCCGGGTCGGGTCTGGGGCGCCGGTATCGCTCGGTGCGGGCGGTGGCGGCCCCGACGAGTATCGCGTCGGCGCCATTGCGGTGAGCGAGGAAGAGCTCGTGGTCGGCGGTGGAGCTGAGTCCTGCCGAGCGCCCCGCGACGGAGTAGGCGCCGTCGATGCTCATGACCATGTCGGTGCTCACCCACGGCCGCCCCGGCGTGGAGGGTCGCTCACCACCGGTCAGCGCATCGAGCGCGGAAGGTGTGTCCAGTGGCGGCCCTGACCCTTGTAGACGCAGCATGTTCCGCGAAAATAGTCACTACGGGTTCTCCACAGGTGGGCCCAGGCCATGTGGACGGAGACGTGGTGCGAAAATATCCGAAACGCCATGAGGGGTCGGCAGCGTTGAATGCGCAGTGTGTCCATGGGAGCGCGATGGGTGTCCGGGCGTGCCCCGGGGTGCGGTCGAGTCGTTGTTCATCCCCAGTTGTTCACAGCAATTCACATGCCTTTCCCCTTTCGTCCCACAAGGTGGATTTCGTAGCGTTCGACCGCAACGGTTCGACGCAGGTGGTCGGAACGGTGGCAGGGGTGAGCCTCCGCACAGGTGGCGAGCCCCGCCTGGGGGTTGGGTTCCCAGTCGACAAATTGGGCGTTCGTACAATCGGCTCCCGCCCGGCCACCTGCGTCGACCGTGTACGCGCCCGACCCCCCGAGCCCGTGGCCTTCAACCCGGCCCGGGCGCGCATGCCCAGGAGACCACAGACATGAGCACTCTCGACGTCACCCGCAGCGCCACGCTGACGCGCTGGTTCACCGAGCCAGGACGTTCGCCCTACGAGGAACTGGAGTGGTCGAGGCGCGACGCGAGGCTGGTCGACCACCGGGACGGCTCGGTCGCGTTCGAGCAGAACGGTGTGGAGTTCCCGACCAGTTGGTCGGTGACGGCATCCAACATCGTGACCCAGAAGTACTTCCGCGGACCCCTGGGCAGCGACAGGCGCGAGCACTCGCTGCGCCAGGTGATCGACCGCGTGGTCGACACGATCACGCGCTGGGGCACCGAGGCCGGGCACTTCGGTGGCGCCGAGGAGGCCGAGACCTTCGCGGAGGAGCTCCGGTACCTGCTGGTCAACCAGCGTGCCTCGTTCAACTCCCCGGTCTGGTTCAACATCGGTGTTCCGGGAGTGGCCCAACAGGCCGCAGCGTGCTTCATCCTGGAGGTCGACGACGAGCTGAGCTCGATCCTCAACTGGTACGCCGAGGAGGGCGTGATCTTCAAGGGCGGGTCGGGAGCCGGCACGAACCTCTCGCGGATCCGCTCGGCGAGCGAGGAGCTGGGCAACGGCGGGACCCCCTCGGGTCCCGTGAGCTTCATGCGGGGCGCTGATGCCTCCGCGGGCACGATCAAGTCGGGGGGCACCACCCGTAGGGCCGCGAAGATGGTGATCCTCGACGTCGACCATCCGGACGTGGAGGAGTTCATCTGGTGCAAGGCCATCGAGGAGCGCAAGGCACACGTGCTGGCCGACGCCGGGTTCGACATGGACATCGACGGTGCGGACTCGTTCTCGGTGCAGTACCAGAACGCGAACAACTCGGTCCGCCTGACCGACGACTTCATGGAGGCGGTGCTCGCCGACGGTGAGTGGGAGCTGCGCGCCAGGACCACCGGTGAGGTCGTGCGCAAGGTGCCGGCGCGTTCGCTGCTGCGTCAGATCGCCGCAGCCGCCTGGGAGTGCGCTGATCCCGGGGTGCAGTTCGACACCACCATCAACGACTGGAACACGACACCCAACGCAGGTCGCATCGAGGCCAGCAACCCCTGTTCGGAACACCTCAGGCTGAACAACAGCGCGTGCAACCTCGCATCGGTGAACCTGTTGCCCTACCTCGGGGAGGACGGCCAGTTCGACGTGGAGGGCTTCATCCACACCTGTCGTGTGCTCGTGACCGCCCAGGACATCCTCGTGGGCGGCTCGGACTATCCCACGGATGCGATCGCGGAGCAGTCCCGGCGGGCCCGCGACATCGGTCTCGGGTACACCAACCTCGGAGCCTCCCTGATGGCGCAGGGGCTGGCGTACGACTCGGAGGACGGCCGGGCATGGGCGGCCGCGGTGACCGGCATCCTCACCGGCGCGGCCGCGGTGCGCTCCACCGAGCTCGCCGAAGCGCTGGAACCGGCGCCGCTGTTCGCAACCGACTCCGAGGGCTGGTCCCACGTCTACGCCAAGCACCTCGATGCAGCTCGTGCGGTGGACGCCGTGGAGCACCAGAGCGACCTGAATCAGTGGCTGGTGCAGCTCTGGGAGGAGGCCAACTCCCGAATAGCGGTCCATGGGGCGCGCAACGCGGAGCTGACCGTCGCGGCCCCCACGGGCACGATCTCGTTCATGATGGGTGCCGACACCACAGGGATCGAACCCGAGCTGGCCCTGGTGAAGCACAAGAAGCTCGTCGGTGGCGGCACGATCGAGATCGTCAACCAGACGGTGCCCCGTGCCCTTCGACGCCTGGGCTACGACGAGGCGCAGATCGCCGAGGTCGTTGCCCATGTGGCCGAACACCACAGCGTCCTGGGCGCCCCCCACCTCGCTGCGTCCCACCTGCCGGTGTTCGCATGCGCCTTCGGCGACGACCTGGAGTCGGGAACGGTGATCAGCCATTCCGGGCACCTGGCGATGATGGTAGCGATCCAGCCGTTCTTCTCGGGGGCGATGTCGAAGACCGTGAACCTGCCGGAGTCGACCTCCGCGGAGGAGATCGAACGGTTGCTGATCGACGCCTGGAAGGGTGGCCTCAAGTGCGTCGCGCTCTACCGGGACAACTGCAAGGTCTCCCAACCCCTCAACCTGGGCAAGGGTGCGGAGTCCGGGGGAACCGGGTCCTCGAGCGGAGACGGAGCCGGGGTTGCGGCATCGGTGGCACATGCGGTGGCCGATGCTGTGGGTCCCACCGGGCCCGTTCGCGAGAAGTTGCCCAGGTCGCGCCGCTCACGGACCTTCGAGTTCCGCGTAGCGGACTGCAAGGGTTTCGTCACGGTGGGGGAGTACGAGGACGGCCGGCCGGGTGAGCTGTTCATCCGAGTCTCCAAGCAGGGGTCGACCCTCGCCGGGATCATGGACGCGTTCGCGATATCGGTCAGCCATGGTCTGCAGTACGGGGTACCGCTCGAGTCGTTCGTCGGCGCCTTCGTCGGCATGCGCTTCGAGCCGGCGGGGATGACCGACGATCCCGAGGTGCGCATCGCCAACAGCCTCATCGACTACCTCTTCAGGCGTCTCGCCGTGGACTACCTGGACCGCGACGTGAGGGAGGCACTAGGGGTGCTCGCCAACTCCGAACGCATGCAGCCCGCGCTTCCCGGGGTCGAGGAAGCGGTGGTCGGCAGCGAACAGGGCCACGACGTGGCTCCTGATCCGCCGACCCCGGCGCTGGGCGCGACCCTGCCGAAGCCGGCCATGTCGGCCTCGGATGCTCCGATGTGCATGTCCTGCGGCGTGGCGATGACCAGGGCCGGATCGTGCTACGTGTGCAACGAGTGCGGTACCACGAGCGGCTGTTCCTAGGCCCGCCGGGAACACAACCGGGCCGGTTGCGGTTCCCCGGTGAGCCGCCGCGACCCCCGCGGAGCCTCACCGGCCGCTGCCGTGGAACCCGGCGGATCTGCTAATGTGGATCGGTCGCTGGAGCGCATGGCGTGCTCCACGGTGGCGGACCCAGAAGCGATTCCTGAGGAGCCCAAGTGCCCTACGACGTAGGTGACCGGGTCGTGTACCCGCATCACGGAGCTGCAATCATCGTCCGGCGTGAGAAGCGCGAGGTGAAGGGCGAGAAGAACGAGTACCTGGTGCTCGAGATGGCCCACGGTGAGCTCACCCTGTCGGTCCCGGTGGACAACGCGGACCACGTCGGAATGCGGCCCCCGATCGGCAAGGACGAGGTCGACGACCTGTTCGAACTCCTCTCCAAGCGTGACATCCGCGAGCCTGCGAACTGGTCGCGCCGATTCAAGAACCACCAGGAGAAGCTCAAGTCCGGCGACGTGTACCAGGTGGCGGAGGTCGTTCGGAACCTGTCGCTGCGTGACCAGGCCAAGGGCCTCTCCGCCGGGGAGAAGTCCATGTTCGTCAAGGCCCGGTCGGTGCTCGTGTCGGAGTTGAGCTTCGCCCTGGACGTGCCCGAGGACGACGCCCTGGGCGAGGTCGAGGCCCGTCTCAGCTGAGCCGGGTCAACAGGCAGGTGAACCCGGGCTGCCCGCGCAACACATGACGCGGGTTCTCTTCGTGCTGCCCGAGACCGCTGGAAGCCCCGACAACGAGCGTGTGCTCGAGTTGCACCGGGCCCTGGGTGCCGCCGGGCTCGAAGCGAGGACCGTGGCGCTGGGTCCCGGGGGCGATGGGGGGCTCGACTCCGTGGTGCCCGTGCTGGCCCCCGCCCCGAGGTCGTTCGCGGCGGTGATGGAACTGCGTCGGGAGCAGCGCTGGTGTGACGTGCTGGCCTGTTCCGGACGGCGTGTCGCCACCGTGGCCGCTCTCGGGGGTTCCCGCGGCCGTGCGCCGGTGGTGGTGATGCCCCGGGAGGACTCACCGGCTGCGCCCGCGGCGCGTCCCCGACCCCGCGGAGCGATGCTCCAACACGCGTGGTTGGACCCCGACCGCTGGTGTGAGCTCTTCGAAGCCGTCGCTTCGCCTCGGCGCCCGGGGACGTCGTGAGCGTGCAGCGACGGCCGTTGTCGCAGGCGGCTCGGTAGCGTGGAGCGGATGCGACCGCGCAGACCAACGGCGAGCCGGCGCCCCGCAACCCCCCGGGTGCGGGGGTCGTGGTTGCTCGCATCGCTGTTGGTGTTCGTGGTGCTCTCGGGCTGTGTGCCCAAGGACCTCAGCAACCACACCGAGGTGGGCGGAGCGGACGAGGTCGTCACCGAACCGCCGGTGTTCCCCGAGACCGGGCGTGTCCCCGACGAGTTGCTGGTGGAGGGCCTCGTGTACGACCTGTCCACCAACGAGGTGGACCCCGGGCTGTGGACCCCCACGGGTGCCGAGGCGAGGTGTGCTGCGGAGGCGATCGTCGCGGTCAACGGCGAGAAGCTGTCCGACCTCGGATACCAACCCGGTGTGGAGGGAGCCGGAATCAACGACATCGCACTCACCTCGGCCGAGCGTGACGGGGTCGTGCAACTGTTCCTCGGGTGTGTGGACGCCGAACAGATGCTCGGTTCGTTGTTCCTCGGCGACGACCAGATGCGCCCCTCCGAGGCCGCCTGCATGGCCCGTGGCCTGGCGGACTCCGCACTGCCGGGGGCGATCGTCACCTCGTGGGTCTACGGCGTCGGGCTCGACCCGATCGGCGAGGACGGCAAGCTGGCCGCGGAACTGATGGCACACGCCAACGTGTGCCTTCCCGAGGACGTGTTCCTCTGGAACGGTCTGCAGTTGCCCGGAGCCGACGGTGCTTCCGGCGACTCCGTCACCTCCGAGACCGTTCCCACCGAGGAGGGTTAGTCGCACCCCGGACCGTCGGCTCCCGGGTCGCCTCGGTGGTGCCGTACGCTGCGAGGGCCGACCAGCCTCGGCGTGAGACCCTGATCGGGGCGGATACCCGCCCGGCACAGCAACGGAGTTCCACCAGGTGCTGAACCAAACGGTGACCCATTTCGCATCGACCACGGCAGACCTCCTGGGCGCCCTGCCGGCACCGCCGTCGGATTCCATCGGCCCGTTCCGCCTCTACGGCCTGATGATCGCCCTCGGGGTCATCGCCGCAGTGGTGATCGCCCAGCGGCGCTGGAGCGCCTGGGGTGGCGAGGAGGACACGATCGTTGCGGTCGCCGTGTGGGCGGTGCCCGCGGGGTTGATCGGGGCCCGGCTCTACCACGTGCTCACGGACTGGGGCACCCTCTATGACGACGGCCGATGGACCAACGCGTTCAAGATCTGGCAGGGCGGCCTCGGCATTCCGGGCGGTGTGCTGGCGGGTGCCGTCGTGGGCATCATCGTGGCCCGCCGGACCGTGCCCTCATGGCGGCGACTGGCCGACGCGGTGGCACCGGCCATTCCCGTGGCACAGGCGATCGGACGGCTCGGGAACTACTTCAACCAGGAGCTCTACGGAGGTCCCACGGACCTGCCCTGGGGCCTTCGGGTCGACGACGAGATCCTGGCGCTCCAGAACCCCGACTACGCGGCCGGAACGACGTTCCATCCGACGTTCCTCTACGAGGGGCTGTGGAACCTGGCCCTGGCCGGACTGATCATCGCTCTGGGCCGCCGCTTCGTGCTCAAGCCCGGACGGTGGTTCGCGGTCTACGTCATGGGATACGGACTGGGCCGCCTGTGGGTGGAGAACCTGCGCATCGACGAGGCCACGCTGCTGTGGGGTGTGAGGGTGAACATCTGGATGTCGTTGGTCATCATCCTCGGTGGCCTCATCTGGTTGTTGTGGGGCGGTGGCCCCCTCGACCGGGAAGCCACGGCGGCGCTGCGTGCCGGAACCGATCCGGCGGAGATCTTCGGTGCCGAGACCTCCTTCCACCCGACGGGCGCGGTGGCCGCCGACAGCGATTCGGCTGCTCGGACACCGGACGGTGAGCCCGTCGAGCCCGAGGCTCCGCCGGCCGGGAGCGTCGGTGGCCGTGTGTCCGGGGAGGACCCGGCCGAGCAGGACTCCCGTGAATCAGACGAGGGCCTCGGCAGCGGTCCTGACCCGGTCTGAGAAGGCGGGCCACACCCGTAGCGCCCAGTCACCGAAGGGACGGTCCCCGAGAGCGACACAGCCGATGCCGCTGTCGGGGTCCAGCCAGACGAAGGTGCCCGAGCCCCCGAAGTGGCCGAGGGTCGCCGCGGGGGCGTTGGTGCCGCTCCAGTGGGGGGCCTTGGAGCCTCGGATCTCGGGGCCGTAACCCCAGTCGCAGGGGTCCTGACGGCCCCAACCGGGCAGCACCCCGCCGAGCCCCGCGAACCTGACCGTGCAGGCCTGCTCGGCAGTGCTCGGGTCGACCAGCCGTGGCCTGCGCAGCTCCTCCACGAACAGCATCAGGTCGTCCACACTGGCGAACAGGTCCTTCGCCGCCGAGCCGCGCAGCTCACTCGAGCGCATTCCGAGGGGTTCGAGCACCGCTTCGCGGAGGTAGGTGGCGAAAGGGATGCCCGCACGCTCCTCGAGGTGGCGAGCCAGGGCTTCGTACCCGGTGTTCGAGTAGATCCGCCTGGTGCCCGGCGCGGCCAGCACCTCCTCGGTGTCGAATCCCCAACCACCGGCGTGGGCGAGCAGGTGGGCGACCGTGGACCCGGGTGGGCCCAGGGGGTCCTCCAGCGAGATGGTGCCCTCCTCCAGGGCCACCAGCACCGTCCAGGCGGTGGTGAGCTTCGTGATCGACGCAACCCCCAGCACCCGGGCCGTGTCGCCGTGGCTGGCCAGGATCCCCGTCGGGGAACTGACCGACACGGCGGCGAAACGCGCTCCCCACGCATCGATGCCGGCCAGCGCCTCCCGCAGGGAGTCGAGGCCGGATTCAGGGTTCAGCACCGACCCCGGTAGCCTGAGGGCAACATGACGAAGAGCTTCGAATCACTGGGCCTTGACGACGAGATCTGTGCGGCCCTGCGCGAACGCGGGATCGAAACCGCGTTTCCCATCCAGTCAATGACCATCCCCGACATCCTCGCGGGGCGAGATGTGTGCGGCAAGGCCCGCACCGGGTCCGGCAAGACCCTCGCGTTCGGCCTGCCCATCGTGCAGATGCTCGAACGGGCAAAGCCGGGCCGCCCGACCGCGCTGGCCCTGGTGCCCACCCGCGAGCTCGCCACCCAGGTGCGCGACGAACTCACCGCGGCCGCCCATGCCAAGGGTGTCTCGATCGGTGCGATCTACGGTGGCGACCCGATAGAGAAGCAGATCAAGGCGCTGCGCTCCGGAGTCGACTTCGCGGTGTGCACACCCGGACGTGCGATCGACCTCATCGAGCGGGGTGACCTCTCGGTCGCGGACGTGACCAAGGTGGTCATCGACGAGGCCGACAGGATGGCCGACATGGGATTCCTCCCACAGGTGGAGTGGATCCTGCGCAACGTCGAGGGGCGCCACCAGACGCTGCTGTTCTCCGCGACGCTCGACGGGGTGGTGGACTCGCTGGTGCGGCGCTACCAACACGACCCGGCGCGCCACGAGGTGGAGTCGAAGGGTGTGTCGATCGAGTCGATGACACACGTGTTCCTGCAGGTCCACGAGATGGACAAGGCGAAGGTCGCGGCGTCGCTCATCAAGGGGGCGGATCGCACGATCGTGTTCACCGCCACCAAGCACGGAGCCGACAGGCTCGCCAAGAAGCTCGCCGGGGAGGGCGTGGACGCGCGTGCGATCCACGGCGACCTGCGCCAGAACATGCGTGAACGCTCCCTGTCGGACTTCGCCAAGGGAAAGGTCCAGGCACTGGTGGCGACCGACGTGGCGGCCCGGGGCATCCATGTCGACGACGTCGACGTGGTGGTTCACTACGACCCGCCCCAGGACCACAAGACCTATGTGCACCGTTCGGGCCGAACCGCACGGGCGGGGGAGTCCGGGGTGGTGGTGTCGTTGTTGTTGTACAACCAGGAACTGGAGGCGAAACATCTCCAGAAGCGGCTCGGACTCGACATCGCCCCCATCGAGGTGTTCTCCAACGACGACCGCCTCGCGGATCCCGGACGCTTCGCCGATCCGGCCGACCAGGGTTCCTGACCCCGGGTCCTGCAGCGGGCAACCCTCCCGACTGCATCCATGGACACCACCCGCACCACGGTGCCGGGCCACCTGGGGGTCCAGGCACCGTGAGGGCAGACCGCGCCAGGCGCAGGGTGGAGGACCACGAGGCTTCCATGGATCCCGCCAGGCGTCGCGCCCTGGCGGCGCACTACACCCCCGAGCGGCTGGCGCGCCGTCTGGTGCGCCTCGCCCTGGAACACCGTGGAACCGACGCACCCCTGCTCGGCGGTGAGGCCAGCGCTCCGGTCGTCTGTGATCCGAGTTGCGGTGCCGGCTCGATCCTGTTGGCCGCCGCGGAGGCACTCGTGGAGTCCGGGTTGTCCCCCCGGCGCGTGCTCGAGGAGCATCTGGTGGGGTTCGACATCGACCCGGCCGCTCTGGTGAGCGCGCGGGAGGCGCTGTTGGAGTGGGGCCGGGCCAGGGGAGTGGATCCGGCACCGCGACTCCGATTGGCAGCGGCCGACGCGCTCGCGGTCCCGGCTGTCGAGGGCGTTTTCGACGTGGTTGTGGGAAACCCGCCGTTCTCCAGCCCACTCTCGGCGAAGGTGCAGCGTCCGGAGGGTGCTCCCGTCGGGGCGTACGTCGACCTGGCTGCGGTGCACCTGCTGGCAGCGGTCCGAGCGACCCCACCCGGGGGGATCGTGTGCATGCTCCAACCGCAGTCGGTGCTCGCGGCGCGCGACTCCGCGACGCTGCGGCGCGAGCTGGACGACCTGGCAACACTCGATGCCCTCTGGGGCAGCGACGAGGAGTTCTTCGATGGGGCATCGGTACGTGTGTGTGCCCCGCTGCTGAGGCGCCGGGAGGAACCGCCACCAGGGACCGCGGCGGCGCGGCAACGGGTCGTGGCTGCACCCGGAGCGGCTGCACGCGGTCGGGTCGGTGCAATGTGGCGGAACGAGCCCCCACGAGCACTCGACGACCCCGGCCCGGAGGCCTGGGCGTCGCTGCTGGCAGCGATGTCCGGTGTGCCGCTGGTGCAGGACAGGGGCCGGGTCGCACGGGTCTGCGAGGTGGCGAGGTGCACCGCCGGTTTCCGCGACGAGTTCTATGCCCTGGCCCCCCTCGCCCGGGAGGCCGAACAGGTGCTCCGGGGGTTGGTCGTCCCTTCCGAGGGCGACCGCGAGGTGCCGTTGGTGAGCAGCGGCATGATCGACCCCGGTGTGCTGCGGTGGGGCACCGGCGCGTGGAGGATGGCGGGTGTCAGGTGGCGCTCACCGGTGGTGCCTGCCGAGGAGCTCGCCCGACGCTCACCCCGGGTGGCCGAGTGGGTCGAACGGCGCCGGGTGCCGAAGGTGCTGGTGGCCTCCCAGACCAAGGTCATCGAGGCAACGGTGGACCGTGGCGGCGGGTTCGTGCCCCTCACCCCGGTGGTGTCGGTGGAACCACGCCACGGACTGGCACCCGAGGTGCTCGCGGCTGTGCTGAGCGCACCGTCGAACAGTGCGTTGTTGTGGTCGCGCTCGGCAGGCACCGGACGCAGCTCCGGATCGCTGCGCGTGGGCGCGGCGAAGCTCTCGGAGTTGGTGTTCGCGATGCTGGAACGTCCCGAGGATCCCGGTTTCGAGAACCGTGCATGTGACCTTTGGGGTCGCCTCGAGGAGCTCGCAGCCGGACGCGCGGCGCTTCGCCAGTGGGAGGAGCTGGGCAGCTCGCTGGATGAGTTGGTGGGGTTCCCCGGCGACCCGGCGGTGGTGTCCTGGTGGGTGCAGCGGCTCCCGACGAGGGTCTGCTCGCGGGACATTTGACCTCGCAGGTCGCGTTGGGTTTCACTGTTGCGAATCATCAGGAGTGACCCAAGTGGTCCGGCAACCTGGGACGGACACCCAAGGTGCCTACCTGCGACAGCGGGGATGTGGCAGCCCTAGTGGCAGCAACGACGTGTCCGATGCACCTCCGGGTGCGCTTCCGGGACACCGGTCCTCGCGGCCGACGCCCTTCGCCGTCGGGTCTGCCCTACCGGAAGCACGTACCGTGGAACACAGCGCCTACAACCGACCCGAGCCCGAGCCGGTTGCTGAGGTGCCCGACGTGTCGCCCCCGGTCACACCGGAGGGGGATCCGGTCGATTCGTCGCGGGGTTCGCGCAGCGGGTCGCAAGCCACCCGGGGCGAACCGGTCACCGGTGCGTGGATGCAGGGTGACCCGCCCGGCAACCGCAGGTTCCATCGCCTGGATCCTTCCCGCCGGTTCCTGCTGGAGGGCGGAGGTCACCTAGCCGAGGTCGAGCTGGCCTACGAGACCTGGGGTGAGCTCGACGGAGATGGGTCGAACGCGGTGCTCGTGTGCCACGCGCTCACCGGTGACAGCCACGTTGCCGGCACGAGCGGCGAAGGTCACGCCACGCCGGGGTGGTGGAACGAACTCGTCGGTCCGGGACGGACCCTCGACACCGACCGGCTGTTCGTGGTGGGGGTCAACGTGCTGGGGGGATGCCAGGGTTCCACCGGCCCCGCATCGAGGAACCCGGCCACCGGACGGCCCTACGGATCCTCCTTCCCGGTCGTGTCGATACGGGACATGGTCCGCGCCCAGGCCTCACTCGCGGATGCCCTGGGGGTCCGGCGCTGGGCCTCGGTCATCGGCGGTTCCATGGGCGGCATGCAGGCCCTGGAGTGGGGTGTCATGTACCCCGAGCGCGTGGCGTCGCTGTTCCTCGCATCGACCACCGCCGCGGCCTCGGCACAACAGATCGCCTGGAGCCACATCGGGCGGATGGCAGTCGAGGCCGACGCCGGGTTCCACGGGGGCGACTACTACGACGCCGCACCGGGTGAGGGCCCGCACCGTGGTCTTGCGGTGGCACGCATGGTGGCCATGGTCACCTACCGCAGCGACGAGGTGTTCTCCGCACGCTTCGGACGGACTGTGCTCAACCAGCTGGACTTCTCGTTGGGGCGCACCTTCGACATAGAGGGCTACCTCGACTACCAGGGTGACAAGCTCGTACGGCGATTCGATGCCAACAGCTACCTGCGCCTGAACCGGGCGATGGACCTGCACGACCTGGCGCGTGGGCGCGGGGGGCTGGCGCCCGCGATCGCACAGTTGTGCTGTCCGACGGTGGTCGCAGCGGTGCGTTCCGATGCGCTCTACCCGCCCTACCAGCAGCGTGAACTGCACGAGGCACTCGTGGCCACCGGCATCGACAGCACGTTCGTGGACGTCGACTCCCCCCACGGCCACGACGGTTTCCTCATCGACACCGACCAGCTGGCGCCGGCAATGGAGAAGCTCGTCTCCCGGGCGCTGGCGGAACCCCCAGACGCTCGGAACCACAGGGAGCGACGATGACACGACCAGGGCAGGACACACCCGGTGGTGAGGGCACAGCACCGGAGCAGGGCCGGTTGCCCACCTCGATCGAGACCGACCTGATCACCGTCGGACGGCGCCACAACGGGGCGAGCCTCGCTCCGGTGGTCAACGCGAGTTCGACATTCGCTCTGTCCTCGGTGGAGGAAGGACGGCGCATGGCGCTCTCCTCGCAGGCCACGGCGTTCTACAGCCGCTACGGCAATCCCACGGTCAACGACTTCGAGGAGGCCGTTGCGGATCTGGAGCGCGCCGAGGCCGCACGCGCGTTCGGTTCCGGCATGGGAGCGATCGCAGCGGCGGTCCTGGGGTTGTGCTCGAACGGCGACCACATCGTGGCCCAGAAGCAGCTCTATGCGGGCACCCAGATGCTGTTGAACTCGGTCTGTCCGCGAATGGGCATCGAGGTGACCTTCGTCGACGGAACCGATCCCGGGGCATGGGCCGAGGCGGTGATCCCCGGACGCACCATGGTGCTGCTCGCGGAGACGCCGGCGAACCCGCGCCTCGACCTGGTCGACCTGCGTGCACTCGGGGAGGTGAAGGGCCCGATGAAGGTGGTCGACTCCACCTTTGCCACACCGCTCGCCCAACGGCCCCTCGAGCTGGGCTGCGACCTGGTGATCCACTCGGTGACCAAGTTCCTGGGCGGGCACAACGACGTCACCCTCGGTGTGGCTGCCGGTGCCAGGGACCTCATCGACTGGTTGTGGGGCTTCGCGGTCCTCCAGGGTGCGGTGGCGAGTCCGCACGAAGCCGCCGCGGCGACACGGGGCCTGCGCACCCTGGGGGTGCGACTCCGCCGCCAGAGCGAGTCAGCGGCGCGGATCGCGGCTGCCCTCGAGGAGGATCCCAGGGTGGAGTCGGTGCGCTACCCGGGACTGCCATCGCACCCCCAGCACGACCTCGCAGTGCGTCAGATGGCCTTGATGGGCGGACTGGTGACCTTCGACGTGGTGGGTGGCCTCGAAGCGGGCAGCAGCCTGGTGGAGGCCACCAGGATCTGCCGTCTTGCCACATCACTGGGCGGACCCGAGACGCTGGTCACCCATCCTGCCTCGACCACGCATGTGAGCCTGTTGCCCGAGGAACTCGCCGCAGCGGGCATCGGGGCGGGCACGATCCGCATGTCGGTGGGTCTCGAGGATCCCGAGGACCTGCTCGCGGACCTCGACGCGGCTCTGGGAACCCCGCCCTGACGCAGCTCATGGGGTACCCCCGGGTCACCGACGGTGCCTGCGAGGTGGCAGTGAGAGCACCGTGCTGCGCGCTGGTTAGCCTTGGCGGGATGCCCGGGCGCACATGGAGCAACGAGCGGTGAGGGAACGCGGGCCGGTCACCCGGTGGTGCCGTCGCGTCTTCGGACCCCTGGTGGCTCTGGTGGTGATGGCCTCATTCTTGGTGAGTGCGGGCGGGGTGTCGGCCCAGGAGCAGCCGGACCCCACCACCGCGACCAGCGCTGTGGACGTGGTGGGTCCGGTCGGCGACTCCACGGAGTCCTCGGGTGGTCTGGACGAGGTGCAACTGGTGACGATCGCCCTGTTGGCACTGGCCGTGGTGGTTGCCATCGCCTCGATCGCGTTCTACCGTCGCACCAACCCGGCGCGGGTGGCTGCAGCGGAGGGCGCCCGTTCGGAGCCGCGGAACTGACCGCTTCGACCCGCGGCGCCGTCGCTGCACGCGATGCAACGGCGACCAATAGCCTTGGGTGTGGAGATCTGCAGGCAGGTACCGGCTAGGAGCCGAATTGGCGACAACCCACGACACGCACGAGGACGCCTGGGCCTGGCCCTGTCCGTACTGCGGCACCTCCAACGCGCTCGAGTCCGCGGTGTGTGTGGGGTGCCGCGCACAGCTTCGTGACCCCGAGGAGGATGACCTCTTCACCACCGTTGCGACCGACAACGCGCAGATGGTCGACCCGGATGCCCCCCGGATCAGGGAGGTGCTCTGGAGCACCGAGGCTCCTCCGGAGGACCTGGTCGTGGAGGAGGTCCACGAGCCCGATCCGTTCGCGGGGGGTGCCCAACCGGGAACGATGCCACCCGGGACACCCGTTGCCCCGCAGGCCGCGGGACCGTTCTCCCCGGAGTCCCCCGGTCGGGTGGGCGCCGACAACCCCGGGGCCTTCGGTCCCGCGGGTTCCCAACGGTCCTCGGCGACACCGGGGGGCGAACCGCCCACATCTGCAACGCCTTTCGGTCCGCGACCGGCGGGCACGGAACGCCACGCATCTGTCGACGGGCAGGGCGGTGGCCTGGCCGGACAGGCACCGGCGTCGCAACCCGAGCCACCGGCGGGTGCTGCGGGCCCGGCGCCGACCGTCTCGGAGGCACCGCCGCACGAACACGTGACACCCGACGAGAACGGCCTGTCCGTGGCGGTCTCCCAGTTGGGCCCCCGGGAACAGGAGCGCTGCGCGGTGCCCATAGGCGTCTGCGGCGCGCTGCTGGGCGACCAGGAGCTGGTGATCGGCGTGCTCGCGGGCCAGCTCATGGGCCATCCCTCGGTGCTCGTGGTGACGAGCTCGCGGGTGCTGATGGCGAACTCACGTCGCTGGAAGCCGGTGCTGGACCAGTTCATACCGGCCGCGGACCTCGGCGTGCACCTGCGCCACGACCGTGACATCGCGTCGCTCACCATCGTGCAGGGGCCCCGCCTGACCACCCTCGACGGCATCTCCGACGTTGCGGGGGCCGTCGAGTTGAGCGATCGGATCCGAAGGCTCGCCGAGGGTGCCGGCCCGGGTTGAGCGCATTTCGGGTACTGGCCACAGGATGTGGCACTGCCGCGCCGGGCTGGTAGAGTCATTCGCCTTGCGGACGTAGCTCAGTTGGTAGAGCGCAACCTTGCCAAGGTTGAGGTCGCGGGTTCGAATCTCGTCGTCCGCTCCATTCGATGACCGGCACACCGGAGTGTTGCGGTGGCCCCGTCACGGGAGCCACCGCCGCTCCAGCCGGATCCGGCATGGGCCGGCGGCTTCGGCCTCGTTGAGGTGAGCGTCGCCGGATCACCTATCCTCGTGTCGACGGCGACGTGGCCGAGTGGTTAGGCAGCGGCCTGCAAAGCCGTGTACACGGGTTCGATTCCCGTCGTCGCCTCCGCAGGGGGCCGTACCGGGCGGGGACTCGCCCGGTACGGCCAGCCCGGCTCACCGAGGCCGACTCCGGCGCCCTCTCGTCGGTGCGCCGCTCTGGCATGCTGGGGGAGTGCAACAACAGTCGTGGGTGCCCCCCAACGCCGAGCTGCCCGCAACCGCGTCGCAGGGCTCGCAACGCTTCGTGGCCAGCACTCCCCTCGGTGGGTCCCCGGTGGCCGAGCCCGAGGCCTCCCCCCGCCGTTCGTCGTGGCGCGACCTGTTGGTGGTCGCCGCCCTCCTGGCGGTGTCGGTGCTGACCGCGGTTGCGAGCCTCATGTCCTGGCGTGACTACGGACCGGCACTGAATCCCGACGAGAACGGCTGGCACCTCGCTGACGGCGCCTTCGGCCGTGGCTGGGTCGCGGTGGCGGTGGCGGTCACCCTGGCCGTGGGCGGGGTGCTGATCGCCTCGGGGCGACGCACTGCGGGCCGGGTGTGGGCCAGGATCGGCTCGACGGCGCTGATCATCGGCCCGATGCTCGAGTGGGCCTTCGGGGACCGCGGGGTGCGAAGCGGTCCCGGGATAGGGCTCTGGGTGATGCTCGTGAGCGGGATGGTGCTGATGGTCCTGTTGGGAAGCGTCCTGCCCGTGGGGTCCGACAGCTGAGCCCCGGAACCGCCCGGAGCGGAGATCGTGTGGAGGGCAGCGGTGCTGCTACTGTCATCGATCCCGGGCGTATAGCTCAGTTGGCTAGAGCGCTTCCTCGACACGGAAGAGGTCACAGGTTCAAGTCCTGTTACGCCCACCATCCATGGCCCCGGGTGGGTACTCGGGGTGCCGCGCCTGCGCCACGGAGCGAGGCTGTGTGGCCGAGTGGCTAGTCGAGCGGAACACGCAGCGTGTCACCCGGCTCCAACAGGGCGAACTGCCCGGTGACCTCGAGCGCCACCGCTGAGCCGTTGCCGCTGTCGGCGGGCAGGTGGATCCCGATGTCGGTGGCGCTCACCTCGATGTCGACGGGCTGTCCCCGGTAGATGACCGAGAAGCTCAGTTCGTGCAGCTCGGCGGGCAGGCGCGGGTTCAGGTAGAGCACGTCTTCGCGCGCCTCGACACCCCCGTAGCAGCGCTGGACCAGGTCGACGGTGCCCGCCATCGCCCCGAGGTGTATCCCCTCGGCGGTCGTGCCACCCTGCACGTCGTTGATGTCGGAGGCGAGGGTGTCGCGGAACAGGCTCCAGGACTTCGCACGGTCGAGACGGCTGTGCAGCCAGGAATGGACCATCTGGCTCAGTGTGGAACCGTGGGAGGTCCGGGACTCGTAGTACTCGATGTTGCGGGCGAAGAAGTCGTCGTCGCGGTCATAGCCGAGTCGGTCCCAGATCTCGACCAACTCGCTGGCGGAGAGCACGTAGAAGAGCATCAGCGTGTCCGCCTGCTTGGAGAGCTTGTAGCGGTTGGGGGAGTCACCCTCGGCTTCGAGGATCCGGTCGAGGCGCCCGATGTTGCCGTAGCGCTCCCGGTAGGCGTCCCAGTCGAGTTCCTCGAGTTGCTCGTAGCCCTCGAACTGGCTGAGTATCCGGTCCCCGTGGAAGCACAGGCGCATCTTGTTGGAGATGTCGTCCCAGCGGTCCATCTCCTCGCGTGTGATCCCGAGCTTCTCCTCGAGTTCGCGGCGCCGGCTGGCGGGCAGCACCTCGAGCACGTCGAAGGCCCTGCACAGGCACCACACCGCCATCACGTTGGTGTAGGCGTTGTTGTCGAGACCGGGTTCGTCGCGATCCGGGTACCCCTCGTGGTACTCGTCGGGGCCCATCACACCCTTGATCTCGTAGCGGTCCAGAGCGTGGTTGTAGGTGGCTGCGCTGGCCCAGAAGCGGGCGATCTCGAGGATCATCTCGGCTCCCCAGAAGCGCAGGAACTCGAGGTCACCCGTGGCCTGCCAGTAGCGCCACACGTTGACCACCACCGCAGCGTTAATGTGTCGCTGCAGGTGTGAGGCATCCGGCAGCCAGTGGCCCGACTCGGGGTTCAGGTGCAGGGTCTGGGTCTCCTCGCGGCCGTCGCTGCCGCTCTGCCAGGGGTACAGGGCCCCCTCGAAGCCGGCTTCCCGGGCGACCTGGCGGGCCCGATCGAGGCGCCTCGCCCGGTAGCGCAGCAGCGCCCGGGTGATCTCGGGAACCCGGATCGTCAGGTAGGGGAAGATGAACAGCTCGTCCCAGAAGATGTGGCCCCTGTAGGCCTCTCCGTGCAGCCCTCGGGCGGGCACGCCGACATCGAGTTCGGTGGCGTTCTTCGACACCGTCTGCAAGAGGTGGAACAGGTGCAGGTTGAGCACGCGCGCGGTGTGGCCCACGTCGCCCGCGAGGCGCAGGCCGCTGCGGTTCCATGCGTGCGCCCAGGTGGTCACGTGGCGTGCC
Source organism: Microthrixaceae bacterium (assembly GCA_023958095.1). Taxonomy (GTDB): domain Bacteria; phylum Actinomycetota; class Acidimicrobiia; order Acidimicrobiales; family Microtrichaceae; genus JAMLGJ01. Next base: position 19,749 of record JAMLGJ010000009.1, on the reverse strand, counting down.
AGCAGTTCATCGAAGGATCCTGCGTTTCGCACCGCCTCGTCGGACGCCACCGACGCGGAGTAGATGCCGAGGTCCTTCGAGGTGTGCACCGCCACGACCTTCTCGACGATCAGTTCCTCCCCGGCGGTGCAGTCGAGTCGGATCAACTGTTCGACGTAGCGGTCGGACGCCTCGGTCGTGCGCGCCGGGTCGATGTGTTGCCCGCCACGCCGCACACGGGTGCGGGCTGCTTCGGCGATGGCCACACCGGAGTCGTTGGTGCGCACCTCGAGTCGGATCACCTCACCATCGCCGGTGGAGCGGACATGTTCGAGGTTGTCGCTGTCGAGGCTGCGGTAGCGCTCCACCCCGAAGTTGGTCACCCGGCCATCGAGGGCGGAACGCACCTCGAGGGAGCCCTCGAAGTTCTCCGCCACGATCGTGGACTCGAGGGCCAGCAGGTGCGGGTCACGCAGGCTGATGAACCGGCGCTGGGTGAGCGACAGCACACGCCCCTGCGAATCACGCATCCGCGTGCGCCTGGTCAGCTCACCGCGCCGGATGTCCAGGTCGAGGCAGTGCTCCAGCACCTCGGTGCTGTCCGGGGTGAACCACTCGCCGCCGGCGGGGCGCACCGCGAGCGGAAGCCAGTTGGGTGCGTTGACGATGCTCTCGTTGACGACGTCCCGGCCGGCGACCTCGGTGGTGAGCCGGTTGAACACGCCGGCGATGTAGGTGCCCGGGTAGTGGGTGTCGTCGGCGTCGCACTCCGGGAGCGCACCCCGGGAGGCCACATAGCCGTTGCCGAGCGTGCACAGCGCCTCGCGCTGGCCCGCCTGGTCGGGGTCGTAGCCCTCGTAGGTCCAGATCCACTCGTTCATCGCCACAGGGGCACCACCATTCGAATCGTTGCGCGGAGGATAGCTACGCACGCAGCCAATCCGGTGAATGAGGCGTGAACCATGGGTTCACCCGAGGCGAAGCGTGTGCGTGCCGGATGGCGCTGCAGTGGGCTCAGTCGGGGCTCGGGGTGTTCTCGTAGGGCACGTGCTCACGGCACGGCTGCCCCCTGAGCCCCGGGCACGGGGGAAGCGCCGCGGGGAACCCATCCAGCTCCCCGGTCACCGGCAGCACCAGACGAGACGGTGTGGCGGTGGAATGGCCCACGTCGAAGGTGGCGCCCTCCTGGCCCCCGGTGAGGATGTAGGACCAACGCGGCCGGTCGCCTCCCGGGGTGTGGATCGACAGGCGGATCCGTGAGCCCTCGCGGAGCACGTGGGCGAACGGGAAGACCTCCACCTGCACCAGTTCGTACTCGTCGACCGGCATCGCCTCGGCATCCTCCTCGTAGCCGGTCTGATCGGGGAACAGCTCGGTGGCCTGCGGGCCGGGCTTCCTCCCGTCGAGGCGCAGCACACCGGACTGGATGTAGGTCTCCTTGCCGTCGGGCCGGACCTCGCTGAGGGTCACCCCGATGTCTCCGTTGGGAACACTGGAACGGATCCACAGATCCGCCGAGGCCCCACCGGCGAGCGGGAGGTCCTCCTCGAGCGGGTCGCTCAGGAACACCGCTGCGGAACCGGCGGGCTCCTGTGGCCAGTCGTAGTCCGGGAGCGCCTTGAACGCGTCCGAGGTGCTGTCACCCGGCAGGGTGACGGTCTCGGCGATCTCCGCGTCGAAGCCGTAGCGCGTGGCGGCATCGTCGTCGTTGGTGGGTTCGGACGGTGAGAGAGTGCCATCGGCTCCCAGGTAGAAGGCGCTGGGTTCGACATCGGCGGGGGGCCACTGGTCGAGGCGCACCTGCGCACTGCCGCCGGGGGCACCGGGTTGCTCGGGGTCACCGGCACCCGACTCGAGCACGAGCCTCACCGGCTTCTCGGCTTCGTAGGCGGCGCGTGCCTCATCGGGAGTTGCGTACTGGGCGTAGGGCACCGGTTCCACCGCGAGCGATGCGCCGAAGACATCCTCCATGAGCACCGGTGCCAGCAGGTTCATCATCGGCGGCATGGAGGGCACCTCGTCGGCCACGTAGAGGTCGAGGAAGGCCTTCCACTCCGAGAGGTTCATCGGCGCGTACCCGTCGGCGTGCGCCCCGTTGAAGAGGTTGAAGCGCACCAGCGGGGAGTTGGGGAACTTCCCCCAGAGGCGGGCGAAACGCCCACCGGTCTGTTCGTCCTGGAAGGATCCCGACAGGAAGATCGGCACCTCGATGTCCTCGCCGAACACCGACGGGTTGTACCAGTCCCCGAGCTCCTTGGGGTAGTGGTCGAAGCTCAGCGCGTACTCGGTGACGTCCACGTTCTGTCCGCGCAGCTCCTGATTGGCCTCGCAGGTCTCGTCGCCGTCGTCGACGAGTTCCTGTTCCCAGCCCTGGCCGTACGGCTCGGCCTTGGCGAGCACCTCGTCGACCCAGGTGAGGGCGAATCCCTTGTTGAAGATGCCCCCGGGCGACAGCAGGCCCCGCACCGTGTCGTCGGGCACCGACAGCGGCGTGATCGCCGACAGGCTCGGTGGCTGGGACCGTGCCACGAACAGCTGGCTGATCCCCGGATAGGACAGCCCGACCATGCCCACGGTGTTGCCCCGGACCCAGTCCTGGGCGGCGACGGTCTCGATCACGTCGTAGCCGTCGAGGACCTGGAGCGGTTCGAAGTAGTCATACGCGCCGCCGGAGCAGCCGGTGCCCCGCACGTTCACGGCTACCACCGCGTAGCCCATTGCCAGGGAGATGATGGAGCTGGGCTGCGCAGGTGCGTCACACAGGAACGCCAGCATGCCGCAGAGCTCCTCCGCGTCGAGTCCGAGTTCCTCGATGGCCTCGGCGTTGTCCTCCAGGAGGTTGTTGCCGGGTTTGGCCGGGTCGTACCCGGAGTATTCCACCACGGTCGGGTACGGGCCGTCCTCGACCGGTCCGGGAAGGTAGACCGATGCCGCGAGCTGGGTGCCGTCGCGTGTCTCGATGTAGGTGTAGCCGGGTTCGAGGGTCTGGCCCTCGTAGAAGTCCTGTTCGGGCAGGGACTCCGCTTCGGTCGGAACCTGCAGGGCGTCGGTGGCCTGCTGTTCGTCCCCGGAGGGCGTGGCAACGGTGTACTCACCGGGATCGAGGTCCCTGAAGATGAGAGCACCATTGGAATCGGTCTCGGCTTCCGCGACGATCTCGTCGTCGGAGAACAACAGGAGCTCCTGAGCCTCGGGAGCCCCGGTGACGGTGATCTGTCCGACGCTGGTGGTCGCTTCGAACCCGGCCGCTGTGGCATCGGGGGAGAGTGTTGGCACCTCGGAGGCGTCCGCGGAGTCATTCGTGGTGCATCCACTGCCGAGCAGGGCCACCGCGGCAAGGGTGGCCAGGACCACCCGCAGATGAGGTGTCCGGCTGGTGCTGGTCATCATGTCCCCCGGGAAGTCGTGATGGCGCCAAGTGAACTCGGTTCAAACATCGTGTGGCAAGTCGGGGGACCGCCCGCCGAGAGGGTCGGGAATGGCGCCGTCGGGCGGGATGTCTCTGGCAGAATCGGGACCCGTGGGCAACCCCGAACGCACTGCGTGGGTGTGTTCGGAGGGCCCCGACCCAGCCAGGACCATGCACCAGCTCGATCCCGACTCACCCGAGTTCTCCTACCAGGAGTTCGACTACCTGCACGAGAACATCTCCGAGCACGGACTCGACGCGACCGGCGATGTGATGGTGCGCCGTGTCGAGGTGGAGAGCCGCCACGGCCGGGTGTCGGCACTGAGCTGGGGCGAGGAGCATCCCGAGGTCGTGCTGGTTCACGGCACCGCCCAGAACGCCCACACCTGGGACACCGTGGTGCTGGCCCTCGGAGGGACACCCGCGCTGGCCCTCGACCTTCCGGGCCATGGCCGGTCGGCCTGGCGTGATGACGCCCGCTACGACCCGCACACGAATGCCGACACGCTCGCCGAGGCCCTCGACGGCCTTCTGGCACGCCCGGTGGTCATGCTCGGCATGTCGCTGGGCGGGCTCACGGTGAACCGACTCGCCACGTTGCGGCCCGACCTCGTGGCGCGGGTCGTGGTGGTGGACATCACCCCCGGGGTGACCGAGGACAAGGGGCGCTCGATCCACGACTTCATCGCGGGCCCCCAGACCTTCGCCAGCTTCGAGGAGATCCTCCAACGCACCGTCGAGTTCAACCCCACCCGCAGCGTCCCCTCGTTGCGTCGCGGGATCCTCCACAACGCACACCGGAACCCCGACGGCACCTGGCAGTGGAACTACCACCGCGCCGAACCCGACCGTGCAGCCTTCGCGACTCGTGAAGCGATGTGGGACGACATCTCATCGCTCCAGGCCCCCTACCACCTCGTGCGCGGGGCGGACAGCCCGGTCACCGACGAAGCAGACGTGGCGGAGCTGCGCCGGCGTCGCCCGGACGCGAGGGTGAGCGTCGTGGAGGGTGCCGGTCACAGCATCCAGGGTGACCGGCCGGTGGAGCTCGCACGGCTCCTGGAGGCGGAGCTGCAGGCCCGCGGCCGGTCGTGAGCTCACCCGGGACCGATGCCCCCGGGGTGTCCGCCGGGCGGGACGGTGAGTCGCCGAAGGGGGATGCGCATCGGGCGGCTCCCCGCTATCCCGAATCCTGGGTGACCGACGTGGTCCTGCGGGACGGGCGCACCGTGCACATGCGTCCGATCGGCCCGGACGACCAGGAGGCGCTCCTGGCCTTCCACGAACGCCAGTCGCCCGAGTCGGTGTACTTCCGGTTCCTCTCACCGCGTCCACGACTCAGCCACAAGGACCTGCGCTACTTCACCGAGATCGACTACCACAACCGGGTGGCCTTCGTCGCCGAGGTCGACGCCGAGATCGTGGCCGTCGCCCGCTACGAGCGCTACTCCGACAGCGACACCGCCGAGGTCGCCTTCTTCGTGGACGACCGCCACCACGGTCGCGGGCTGGCAACCGTGATGCTCGAGTACCTCGCAGCGGCCGCGCGGCACCGGGGCATCAGGCGCTTCACCGCCTCGACCCTGCCCAACAACCGCAAGATGCTGAACGTGTTCGCCCGCGCCGGCTACGACGTGAAGTCCCGGATCGAGGACGGTCTGGTGGCGCTCTCGTTCAGCATCGCACCGACCGATGCATCCACCGCGGCAGCCGACGGTCGGGAACGTGTCGCCGCCGCGGCCACCGTGGAGCGACTCCTGTGTCCGCAGTCGGTGGCGGTGGTGGCCAGATCGCGCGAGTCGGGCCTCGGAGCGGCGGTGGCCCGCGCCGTGCGCCGCGGGGGATTCACCGGCGAGCTCAGCCTGGTGGCACGTGATGGCGCCCCCGGACCTGCCGATGCCGATGCCGGTGCCGACGCCGGAACGGGTGCGGACGTGGGCTCCGGTGGGGAACCGGAGCCGGTTGTCTCCGACGAGGTCCCGGAGGGGACCGACCTCGCCATCGTCGCGGTGCGGGCAGAGCTGGTGCCATCGGTGGTGGCCGACTGTGCACGTGCAGGCGTCGGGGCGATCATGATCATGTCCTCGGGGTTCGGCACCGAGGCCGAGCGCAGGCCCCTGGAACACGAGATCGTGCTCACAGCTCGCCGCCACGGCGTGCGCCTGCTCGGACCGGACTGCTTCGGCATCCTCAACACCGACCCGGCGGTGAGCCTCCGCGCAACCGTGGCACCGGTGCTGCCCACAGCGGGTTCGGTCGCGATGCTCGCCGAGTCGGGCACGCTCGCCGCTGCGATCCTCGAGGAGTCGGCGCGGCGCGAGATGGGCGTGTCGACCTTCGTGGCCGGTGGAGGCCACCTGGATGTGGGCCTCGGGGACATGTTGTCGTTCTGGGGCGAGGACGCCGCAACCGACGCGGTGCTGCTCTACCTGCGCTCCACGGACCTGCGGCCACGGATGCTGCGTTCGGCGCGTGCGGTGTCGCTGTCCAAGCCGGTGGCCGTGCTGGGCGAGCTGCTCGTGGGCCCCGACGGGGACCGCGACATGATCCGCCACAGGATCGCCGCCCTGGAGCGCCAGACGGGTGTGATCAGCGTGGGAACCCTCGAACAGCTCATGGACATCGGCAGGATCCTGGCGGACCAGCCGGTGCCCGCGGGGCGTGGGGTGGCGGTGGTGGGCAACTCCGAGGGCGCGGTGGCCCTGGCCGCAGCTGCATGCAACGGGGCCGGTCTGCTCCTGGGGTCCAACGGCGCGCCGGGGGCGGTGACGCTGTCGTTCAGGGCCACCGCCCGGGACTACGAGGAGGCGATCGACGACGTCTGTGCCGACGACTCGGTGTCGAGCGTGCTCGTGGTGCACTCGCCTCCCAGGCTGGAGCGCTCCGAGGAGGTCTCCAAGGTCGTCGCGCAGCGTTCCGCGGCGCACCCCGGGAAGTGCTTCGTCGCTGCGATGCTGGGTGTGGCGGAGGCGCCAAGGGTCGCAGAGGGCGACGAGCAGGTGCCCGTGTTCGCCTTCCCGGAGCATCCGGCGCGTGCGCTGGGGCGCCTCGCCAGGTACCGGGAGTGGGTCGACGCCAACCGCGGTGTCGACTTCGACAAGGGCGAGGGTCACGACCAGTCCCGGGTGGGCGAGGTCGTGCGACGTGCCCTCGAGGGTGTGGCCGACGACACCCCTGTGCCGCTCGACCTCGCCGCCCAGGAGGCGCTGCTCGACGCCTACGGCGTGTCGGTGGCCGAACGGGTGGTGGTCGCCGATCCCGACGAGGCGGTCGCCGCCGCCGAGAGGATCGGCTGGCCGGTGGCGCTCAAGGCGGCGCGTCGTGACAGGCGGACCCGCTCGGCGATCTCCGGTGTCGCCATCGACCTCGCGGATGCCATCGACCTGCGCCAGACATGGGCCCGGATGCAGGGAGCGCTGGGAGCCGACATGCACCCGGTGGTGGTGCAGCGCTTCATCGAGAGAGGGGTGGACGCAGCCATCAGCATCCGACGCACCCGTTCCGCCACGACGATTCATGTGGGCCTCGGAGGGCCGGTGACCGCAATGGACACCCCCGAGGTCGGGTACCTGCCGCTGACGCTCACCGACGCGCAGTCACTGGTGGCCTCGAGCGCCCTGGGCCGTGCGCTCTCGGATCCCCTCGACCGTGTCGCCCTGGTCGGTGTCGTCCAGCGTCTCGCGTCGTTGGTGGAACGCACCGAGGAGATCACCTCGCTGGTGGCCGACCCGGTGGTCGCCTCCGTCGGGGGCGCCTGGGTGGCCGACGTGCGCGTGGAGGTGGCCATCCCCGCGGAGGACCTGGGTGTGAGGCACCTGGACTGACTCCCGCAGTCCGGTGGGGGCGCGGGCCTCAGTCCCGCGGCAGTCCGAGGTACCGCTCGGCGATCACGTTGCGCAGTATCTGGGTGGTCCCGCCCATGATCGTGTAGGCCGGGGCGTAGCAGATGCCCCTCGAGAGCCGGTTCCACAGCATCGCCTCGGGGCCGGCGTGGGCGACGCAGAACTCCGCCACGCGCTGTTCGAACTCGGTGCAGTACGTCTTGGTGATCGCCGACCAACCCCTCGGAGCCTGGCCCATCACCTCGCGCATGACCATCTGCCGGCCGAGGAGGTAGCCGGATTCGAGTCGGGCCACCTCCTGTCTGACCAGGGGTGTGGGGTCGCCCAGGTTCGCGATCGCGTCCGCGTACAGCGCCCGGTTCGACACGAGGCGGTCGATCCCACCCCGTTCGTGTTCCATCTGGCGCATGACCTGGGAGAAGCTCCCGTTGGGTCTGCCCACCAGGTTGTCCGCCGGTACCGCGACGTCGTCGAAGTGCACCTCGCAGAAGTGTTCGTTGCCGGTGGCGTCGGTGATCCGGTTCACCTCGATGCCCGCAGAGCGCATGTCAACCACGAACTCCGAGAGCCCTGCGTGGGGTGGCGCGTCGGGGTCGGTGCGGGCGACCAGGTAGCACCAGTCGGCCTCTGCGGCGCCCGAGGTCCAGACCTTGGTGCCGGTGATGCGCCACTGACCGCTCCCGTCGCGGCACTCCAGGGCACGGGTGCGGATCGAGGCGACGTCACTGCCCGCATCGGGTTCGCTCATGCCGATGCACCAGGCAGAGCGGCCCTGGACGATCTCGGGCAGCCAACGCCTGCGTTGCTCGTCGGTGCCGAACTGCAGCAATGTCGGACCGATCTGTCGGTCCGCGAACCAGCTGGTGGCCATCGGGGCACCGGCTGACACGAGGGCCTCGACCACCACGAAGCGTTCGAGGGGGCTTCGGCCGTGTCCACCCCACTCCCGGGGCCAGGTCATCCCGATCCAGCCTCGTTCCGCGAGCTCAAGTGAGAACTCCCGAGAGGTGCCGACCATCCACGAGTCCTCCTTCACCGGCAGGTCGGCCACCGCCGTCGCGGCGACCTCGCGGGCCTCGGCGCGCAGCTCGGCAACCTCGGTGGGAAGGGCGAAGTCGAGGCTCATCCTGGTGCACTCCGTGAGCGTGGCACCCGACCATCCTGTCCGCCGCCGGGCGGCCGGTACAGTCCGGTGCATGCGAGCGATCGTCCTGGAAAGCCACGGGGGACCCGAGGTGCTGACGGCACGCGAGGTTCCCGAACCGGTCCCCGGTCCCGAGGAAGTGCTCATCGACGTCGCGGCAACCGCGGTGAACCGGGCGGACCTGCTCCAGCGCATGGGCCTCTACCCCGAACCCGGGCCACCGCGTGCCCACGAGGTCCCGGGCCTGGAGCTGGCGGGGGTCGTCTCGGCCGTGGGGGACAGGGTGCAGCTCTGGTCACCCGGCGATGCCGTGATGGGCGTGGTGGCCGGGGGTGCCTACGCGGAGGCCGCGGTGTTGCACGAACGCCAGGCGATGGCGGTCCCGGAACGCATCGGGTTGCCCGACGCGGGGGCCCTGCCCGAGGTGTTCGTCACCGCGTACGACGCATTGGTCCTGCAGGGCGGTCTCCGGGTTGGGGGATGGGCGCTGGTGCATGCGGGGGCATCAGGGGTGGGGACCGCGGCGATCCAGCTCTGCGCCCTCGTCGGAGCACGTGTGGTGGTCACCTGCTCGGCGGCGAAGGTCGCCGCCTGCGAGGCACTCGGTGCCGACGTGGTGGTGGACTACGGATCCGAGGACTACGTGGAGGCGGTGGACCGCGCTACCGGGGGAGACGGCGTGGACGTCGTGCTGGACCTGGTCGGCGGGGACTACGTGGGCCGCAACATCCGTTGCTGTGCCGTCGGTGGACGGATCGTGCAGGTGGGTGTGATGGGAGGTGGCAAGGCCACGGTGCCGGTGGGCGAGATGCTTCCCCGTCGGGTGTCGCTCATCGGCACGGTTCTGAGGGCACGGCCCCTGGAGGAGAAGATCGCAATCACCCAGCGGTGTGCTGCAGACCTCCTCGGAGCGTTCGAGGGCGGCCTGCTGAATCCTGTGATCGACCGCCGGATGTCGCTGTGGGACGTGGCCGAGGCCCACGAGTACGTCGCCTCCAACGCGAACGTCGGCAAGGTGTTGCTGGAGGTTCGCTGAGCAGCTCCGCGCAGCAGGGAGCCAGGGCGGAGGCGCTCAGCGGTTGACTATCGGCACGTAGTCGCGCTCGGCCGCACCGGTGAAGACCTGTCGGGGCCGGTAGATGCGGCTGCCCTGGTCGAGCAGTTCCATGTAGTGCGAGAGCCACCCGGCGGTGCGGGGAATGGCGAACAGCACGGTGAACATGTCCATCGGGAAACCCATCGCCTGGTAGATCAGGCCCGAGTAGAAGTCCACGTTCGGGTACAGCTTGCGGCTGATGAAGTACTCGTCGCTGAGCGCGACCTCCTCGAGCGCGAGAGCCAGGTCGAGCATCGGGCTCTTGCCGGTCACCTCGAACACCTCGTAGGCGGTGCGCTTGATGATCTTCGCCCGCGGGTCGTAGTTCTTGTACACGCGGTGACCGAATCCCTGCAGGCGGGCCTCGCCGCGCTTGACCTTCTCCACGTAGGGGGCGACGTTCTCGATGCTCCCGATCTCGTTGAGCATCCTGATGACGGCCTCGTTGGCTCCTCCGTGGCGGGGCCCGTAGAGGGCGCTGGCGGCCGCCGCGGTCGAGATGTAGGGGTCGGCATGGGAGGACCCCACCGTGCGCATGGCGGTGGTGGAGCAGTTCTGCTCGTGGTCCGCGTGGAGGATGAACAGCACGTCGAGAGCCCTCGCGAGCACCGGGTTGGCCTCGTATCGGGGTTCGGCGGTCTTCCACATCATCGACAGGAAGTTGGCTGCGAAGTCGAGGCTGTTGTCGGGGTACACGAAGGGCATGCCCACGCTGTGGCGGTAGGCCCCGGCGGCGAGGGTGGGCATCTTCGCGATCAGGCGCACGACCTGCTTCATCAGCACGTCGCGGTCGTCGATGTCCTTGGCCCCAGGGTAGAAGGTCGACAGGGCCGCAACGGTGGAGACCAGGATTCCCATCGGGTGCGCGTCGTGGTGGAACCCCTCCATGAAGCGCTTGCGCACGTTCTCGTGGATGAAGGTGTGATGCGTTATCTCGTAGCGCCAGGCCTCGAACTCCTTGGCGGTGGGCAACTCACCGTGGATGAGCAGGTAGGCCACCTCGAGGTAGCTCGAGTGCTCGGCCAGCTGCTCGATCGGGTATCCGCGGTACCTGAGGATGCCGTTCGCTCCGTCCAACTCGGTGATGGACGAGGAAGCTGCTGAGGTGGCTCCGAAGGAAGGATCGTGAAACCAGACCCCGGGGAGCAACTTCGCCCACTGAGTGGCATCCGCGGCTCCCTGGTCGATCGGGATCTCGATGCTGTCGCCGGTGCGGTTGTCGGTGATCGTGATCGTCTCGGGCACGTCTTCTCCTGGGGGCGTCACCCACATTGTAGGGGTCACGGGGGAGGTGGTCGGCACAGGCCCGGTATCTGCCGCCCGGGGAGCAGATCCACCCGCCGCAGTGGTGGCGGGGACCGGTGCCGGTCAGGGCAGCTGCTCGGGCACGATCCCCGGAGCGTGATCCGTGCTCTCCCTCACCACACGTGCCGTCACCTCGCCGATGGCACGCGCTGCTGCTGAGGGCATGGCACGGTGGGCCCTGATGAGCCCCACCCGCCTCAGCGGGACACCGACGACCGGCACGATCCTCCAGGGGCCGTCCATGCCGCTGGGAATCGCCGAGGCGGGCACCACTCCGGCGCCGAACCCTGCGAAGGCCAGGGAGGTGAGCAGACGCATGCCATCGAACTCGGCCCGCGCCCTGAGGGTGACACCGACCTCCTCGGCAGCGGTGTCGAGCACGTCGCGGAAGGAGGTTCCGCGTGCTTCGAGCAGCAGCTCGTGTTCGGCGAGTTCGGCGAGGCCCACCTCCTCGAGGTCGTGCAGGGGGTGCCCCTCCGGGGCGATGAGGACCCGGTCCTCGGTGAACAGCGGTTCGACGTCGATGTCGGGATGCTCGATGGGCAGGTTCACCACCGCGAGGTCGAGGCTCCGGGCGGTGATGCCGGTGATCAGCGCGCTGGAGGGGGCATCCAGCACGATCACCCGCACTTCGGGATACTCGCTCCAGACCGCCCGCAGCAGCTTGGGAACCAGCCACCGGGCAGTGGTGCCGATCGCACCGAGCCGGACCGTGCCGACCACGACGTCACGCAGGTAGGCGAGGTCGGACGCGAGGGAGTCGAACTCACCCTCGATGCGGCGGGCCCGGTCGAGGACCACGCGCCCCTCCTCGGTGGGTTCGGTGGTGCTCCGGTCGATCAGCTCGACACCCAGTTCGTCCTCGAGGCGACGCACGTGTGCCGACACGTTCGACTGCACCGTGCCGAGCGCCGCTGCGGCCCCGGAGAAGGAGCGGTGTTCTGCCACGGCCAGAAGGGTTCTGAGCTGCTTACGATCCATCGGAACGAATGATAGTAGATATCACACGTATGTCGTTGACTGATTGCTTGCAACTGTCTATCGTGACCATCACAACATAACGCCCGGGGTTGAGAACGGTTCCCCCCAACCAGCTCCCCCGGGACAGCGCACTGGAGTTGCCCCCCCAACCCAGGCGCACATGCTGAAGGACTGGTGCCCCCCGCCAGTCCTTCGGCCCTTTTTGGCCAGAGGTCCCGTCGCGCCGGGTAGCGTCACCGGTGATGGACACCGAGACCAGCAGCGAGAACGAGTCTGCCTCCGCACACCGCTCCGCTGCCTTCTTCGATCTGGACCGGACGTTGCTCACCGGTGCGTCGGGTCCGATCATCGGTGAGGCCCTGCGCCACGTCGGGTTGATCTCGGGTGCCCCGAGCCCGCTCGAATCGATCGTGTTCCGGGTTTTCAACACCATCGGCGAGACGCGTCCGGCGATGCTGATCACCCGCCAGGGTGCCCGGATGGCCAAGGGCTGGAGCCTCGACCTGGTGCGCAGCGCCGCTGACATGGCGGCCGAACCACTTGCCGATGCGGTCGCGCCCTATGCCCGGGCGATCCTCGAGGAGCACCGCGAGGCCGGGCGTCGGCTGGTCATCGCCACCACCACCCCCGAGGACCTCGTGCGGCCACTGGCGGATGCCCTCGGCTTCGACGACGTGGTCGCGACCCGCTACGGCGTCGCCGACGGACGCTACGACGGCACGATCGACGGGCTGTTCGTGTGGGGCAAGGACAAGGCACGTGCGGTGGCCGAGTGGGCCGATCGGCACGGAGTCGACCTGGACGCCTCGTATGCCTATTCCGACAGCTTCTACGACGTGCCGTTGCTGTCGATGGTCGGCCACCCGACCGCGGTCAACCCGGACCCGCGCATGATGGGTGTCGCTGCCCTGCGGCGCTGGCCCGTGCTGCACCTGGACGTGCCCAACGGTGTGCCCAAGATCCTCGGGGTCGAGCCCCAGGAGGCCGTGCAGATGCTCGCTCGGCCCCAGGTGTTCCCATATGTGCGCTTCCAGCTCGACGGCGTGGATCGGATACCCCGGCACGGACGTGCCATCCTCGTGGCGAACCACCGCAGCTACTTCGATCCCCTCGCGATCGGCTACCTGGTGGCCAACGCCGGCCGGCCGGTGCGCTTCCTCGGCAAGAAGGAGGTCTTCGACGCACCGGTGATCGGGGACTTCGCCTCCGCCATGGGCGGCATCCGGGTGGATCGGGGCACCGGTTCGGACGAACCGCTCAAGGCCGCGGAGGATGCCCTGCGGGCCGGTGAGATGGTCGCGCTCATGCCCCAGGGCACGATTCCGAGGGGACCGGCGTTCTTCGATCCCGAGCTCAAGGGGCGCTGGGGTGCCATGAAGCTCGCACATGCCACGGATGCACCGGTGATCCCGGTCGGCATATGGGGAACCGAGCGCGTCTGGCCACGCAGCGCGAAGCTGCCGAACGTGACCAACGTGCTGTCACCCCCGACGGTGTGGATGCGAGTCGGGGAGCCGGTGGAGGTCAAGGGCGAGGACCTCGACGAGGACACCGCCACGATGATGTCCGCGATCGTCGACCTGCTGCCCGACGTGGCCCGCGTCCACCAGGACCCGACACCCGAGCAGCTGGCGATGACCTATCCCAACGGCAAGGTGCCCGAGGACCTCGACACCGCTGCGTCCCACGAGGGCGAGCGCCGGCCGGGCAGCGACTGAGGCACCGGCCGGCCGGCCCGCCCCGGTGCCGGTGTCAGCCGGCGGAACGCTGGCGGATGATGTTCAGCGCCGACCCGGCACGGAACCACTCGATGTGTTCGGGACTCATCGTGTGGGTGCACTCGAAGGCCACGGTGGTGCCGTCGGGCTTCACTACCTCGCACGACACCGGGCGGTCGGGAGCGAGGTCGGCGAGGCCGAGCACGCTGATGCGGTCATCCTGTTCGATCAGGTCGTAGGCCGCGGGATCCGCGAACGTGAGGGCCAGCACGCCCTGCTTCTTGAGGTTGGTCTCGTGGATCCTCGCGAAGCTGCGCACGATGATCGCCCGGGCGCCCCTGAAGCGGGGTTCCATGGCGGCGTGTTCGCGGCTCGAGCCCTCTCCCCAGTTCTCGTCACCCACCGCCACCCAGGGCTGGCCCGCCTCGTGGTAGTGGCGTGCGATCTCGGGGAACGGCTTCGTGGTGCCGTCCAGGTGGTCCTTGCCCTCGCCGACCTCGCCGGTGAAGGCGTTGACGGCGCCGAGGAAGAGGTTGCCCGAGATGTTCTCGAGGTGGCCGCGGTACTTGAGCCACGGACCGGCCATCGAGATGTGGTCGGTGGTGCACTTGCCCTTTGCCTTGAGCAGCACCGGCAGAGCGGTGAGGTCCTCGCCGTCCCACGGCTCGAAGGGGGTGAGCAGCTGCAGGCGGTCGGAGTCGGGGGACACCACGACCTCGACCCCGGTGCCGCTCTCGGGCGGGGCGATGAAGCCCGACTCGCCGGGGGTGAAACCGGCCGCGGGGAGCTCCTCACCCACCGGTTCGGCGAGGCTCACCTGCTCACCGTCGCCGTTGGTGAGGGTGTCGTGCAGCGGGTCGAAGTCGAGTGTGCCGGCCAGGGCCAGGGCCACCACCGTCTCGGGCGAGGTGACGAATGCGAGGGTGTTGGGCGATCCGTCGTTGCGCTTGGGGAAGTTCCTGTTGTAGGAGGTGACGATCGTGTTCGGCTCCGAGGTGATCGACTCCGGGCGTGACCACTGGCCGATGCACGGACCGCAGGCGTTGGCCAGCACCGTCGCTCCCGCGGCCTCGAACACCTCGAGCAGACCGTCGCGTTCGATGGTCGCTCGGACCTGTTCGGATCCGGGGGTGATCAGCAGGGGTGTCTTCACCTTCAATCCGTCCGCGGCGGCCTTGCGCAGGATCGACGCCGCCCTGGTGATGTCCTCGTAGGAGGAGTTGGTGCAGGAACCCACGAGCGCCGCGGAGGGCTCCATGGGCCAGCCGTTCTCACGTGCTTCGGCACCCAGTTCACCGACCGGACGTGCCAGGTCGGGCGTGGCCGGACCGTTGATGTGCGGCGCGAGGGTGTCGAGGTCGATCGTGATCACCTGGTCGTAGTGCGAGCGGGGATCCGCCAGCACCTCGTCGTCGGCGCGCAGGTGGTGGGCGATCGCGGTGGCCGCATCGGCGATCTCCTCGCGTCCGGTGCTCTCGAGGTAGCGGGCGATGGCGTCGTCGTAGGCGAACAGGGAGGTCGTGGCACCGATCTCGGCGCCCATGTTGCAGATGGTCCCCTTGCCGGTCGCCGAGATGGAGTTGGCGCCCTCGCCGAAGTACTCCACGATCGCTCCCGTGCCGCCCTTGACGGTGAGGATGTCGGCCACCTTGAGGATGACGTCCTTGGGGGAGGACCACCCGGACAGCGAGCCGGTGAGCTCCACGCCGATGAGCTTCGGCCAGCGCACGTTGAACGGGAAGCCGGTCATGACGTCCACCGCGTCGGCACCACCCACGCCGATGGCGACCATGCCGAGACCGCCCGCGTTCGGGGTGTGGGAGTCGGTGCCGATCATCATGCCGCCGGGGAACGCGTACTGCTCCAGCACGACCTGGTGGATGATCCCCGAGCCGGGCTTCCAGAAGCCGATGCCGTAGCGGGCCGAGACCGACTCGAGGAAGTCGTAGACCTCGGAGTTGCCCTGTTCGGCCGCCAGGAGGTCGACCCGGCCGTTCTCCTTGGCCTGGATCAGGTGGTCGCAGTGCACGGTGCTCGGCACCGCCACCTCGTCGAGGCCGGCGGTCATGAACTGCAGCAGCGCCATCTGCGCGGTCGCGTCCTGCATGGCGACCCGGTCGGGACGCAGGTCGTTGTAGGTCCGGCCGCGTTCGACCGGTGCCTCCGGGTCATCCAGATGGGCGATGAGGATCTTCTCCGCCAGGGTCAGCGGGTGCCCCAGGCGCTCCCTTGCGGCGTCGATCCGCTCCTCGAAGCGAGCGTATGCCTCGTTCACCAGGCTGATCGGCGTGGATGCGGTGACTGCCACTGTGTCCTCTTTCGTGCGTTCTGTCGTGTGTCTCCTGGTTGAACCCTACCGCCGGGTTCATCGGCACCCGAACGCGGAACAGGGGCCCCGAGGGGCCCCTGTTCCGGGTTGTTGGGGGAGAAATCCCCGGACGGTCAGCTGAGTTCGCTGCCCGCCTCGGAGAACTTGTCGTCGATGCCGCCCTTGAGGAACTGCATCGCGGCGATGCATGCCACGGCGATCAGGGCGACCAGCAGTGCGTACTCCACGAGGGAGGCGCCACGCTCGGTGCGTGCCTGTGCGGTGAGCCATGCACGGATGTACTCGAACTGGGTGATCATTGTGTGCTCCTTGTGTGCTTCTCGTTGCTGGGGGAATGTGCTTGTTTCGCTGGTGCTGTGAGGCGTTGACCTCACCGTGTGCATCGGCGCCGGGGTGGCGGATCCTGAATAGGTCGGAAGGCCCAATTGGTGGGTCGTCCGCCCCTGGTGTGCGCGCACACCGGCGCGTCGGGGGGTGGTGCCCGTCCCGACGGAACGCCTCAGGAAAGGGAGACGATGCCCATGCGCACCGCCTGGAGGACCGCCTGGGTCCGGTCCCGTGCGTCGAGCTTCTGGTAGATGGATGCCAGGTGGTTCTTGACCGTCTTCTGTGAGATGTAGAGCTGTGCGGCCACTTCCGGGGTGCTGCAGCCATCCGCGATGAGTTGCAGCACCTCCTCCTCGCGCTTGGACACGACACGCTCCTGGGAGGGGTCGACCTCCGCGTGTGAATCCAGCTTTCGCACCTCGTCGAGCATCGAGCGGGCCAGCTGGGGTGACAGCACCGTGTCGCCCTCGGCGGCCATGCGCACCGCCTCGGCGATCTCGCGTGTCGAGCAGTCCTTCGTCAGGTACCCGGCGGCGCCCGCACGGATGGCGTCCGCGAGCACCTCCTGGTCGGCGTGCATCGTGAGCATCACGACCCTGGAACCCACCCCGGAGTCGATGACCTGCCTGCACGCCTCCACGCCGTCGCAGTTCGGCATGGTGACGTCCATCAGGATCACGTCCGGTGAGAGTTCGCCGGCCAGCTGGATCGCCTCGACGCCGTCGCATGCCTCGCCCACCACGTCGAAGCCTGCGTCGCTCATCGAACGACGCAGCCCCTCCCGGAGGAGCCGGTGGTCGTCAGCCAAGAGAAGTCGTACCGTCATGCCTGCCTTCCTGTACCTACGGCGCTCGGTGCGGGTGCACCGGCGCCCTCCTGCTGGATGGCCCCAGCCGGACCCGAGACCTCGCCGTTCTCCTCCTCGGCGGAGGGGTCCAGCACACAGCGGACACGAGTGCCCCTGCCCGGTGCGCTGAGGATCTCGAGGGACGCCCCGATGCTCGAAGCGCGTTCGCGCATGCCGAGCATCCCGTAGGAGTCGAGACGCCCGGCCCGGCCCGATTCGAAGCCGACCCCGTTGTCGGTCACCTCGATCAGCGCACGCTGGCCGTCGCAGCGCCACACGATGCGCACCGCGGTCGCCTGGGCGTGCCGCTCGACGTTCGCGAGCGCCTCCTGGGCGACCCGCCACATCTCGCGCTCCTGCAGCAGGGGCAGGCGGGCGTTGCGGTCCGCGTCGATCTGGATCTTCAGGCCGCTGCGCTCGCTCACCCGGTCCACGAACTGCTCGAGCACCTCGCCGAGCCCGACGCTGTCGGAGACGTCGGTGCGAAGGTCATACAACGTGTCCCTCACCTCGCGGATGACCCCGCGCACGTCTTCGCGCAGTTCGCCGATCTCTGCAGCCACCGGTTCGCCCGCCGCCTCGCGTTCCACGATGTGGTCGAGCTGGAAGGCCAGGTAGGCGAGGCTCTGGCCGATCCGGTCGTGCAGGTCGCGGGCGATCCTGGTGCGTTCCTCGTCGGCTCCGACCGTGCGGAGCCTCGCGAACCAACGGGCGTTGTCGACCGCCAGGGAGGCAGGGGCCACGAATCCCTCGATGAGCTCCACGTCGCGGGCACTGAAGTGGTCCACATCGGTGTGCTCGATCGCGATCAACCCGATCACCGAACCGCGCGCCGGCATCACCGTGTAGATCCCGGATCCGGCCCGGGGGTTGAGTCCACCGCCGATCGAGGGGACGTCCGCGACGTACACGGGGCGGCTCTCGGTGAGGGCGCGGCGCAGACCCGGCGCCAGGTCGGTGGCCCCGAAGCGGCGCGGCACGTGCAGGCCGTGGTGGCGGGCCACGGCCCAGCGGCCGTCGGTCTCGTCGAAGAGCAACACCGCAACGCTGTCGTAGGACACGAGCGACTTCATGCGTCCGAGTGTCGAGTCGAGCACGTCGTCCAGGTCGAGCGAGGCGGGAAGGGTCTGGGTGACCCGGTGCAGCGAGAACAGCAACGTGTTGGCATCCGAGAGCCGGCTGAGGCGGTCGAGCGCCAGCTCCCGTTCGCGCACCGCCTCCCCGGAGATGCGGCGGGCATAGCCCGCGATCACCGCGACGATGATCACGATCGAACCCCACGAGGCGGACGTCGTGAGGGCCTCCCGGCTGTCGGCTGCCCCGAGCACGTAGGGCCAACTCGTGGCGATGACGGCCGCCACGGCCACTCGGAGGGAGAACCCGAATCCCCGTGCCAGCCCTGCGAGGGCGATCGGGGTCAACAGGGTGAACACCAGCGGTGAGTCCCAGCCGCCGGTGTACGTGATCGCCAGCACGTGCAGCGCGACCTCGCCGATGACCCGCACCAGGGATGCCACGTCGTCGTCGTAGGTAACCGGTTTGAAGGCCCGGAACACCGCATAACCGACGATCACGGCGGTCCAGATGCGCGTGGCGGTGCTGAGCTGGTTGTTGCTGGCGGCGAGCAGCAGCGAGATCGCCACGGTCGCCAGGCGCATCGCGGTGATGAGGCTCGAGAAGCCCGCCACCCGGTCACCGCCCCCGGAGGGCATCTGCTCGGCCACGATGTCGAAGTCGCCGGTCGGCTTGACGCTCGGGTCGATCATGGCGTCGCGCATCTCGCGCGACAGACGCGACCGGAGTCTGCTGCGCCATCCCTCCTTGCCGGTGGGCTGGTCGTCGTCGGGCTCCTGGGCGGGTGCCGGTGCTCCCGGTTCGGCGAAGCTCCCGGGTTCCCCGGGCGGTGGCGCGAACGCAGGGGACAACCCGTGCTGCTCGAGGGGAGAACTCATCTGGTCTTCCTGGTCATGGTGCGCGGATGCTCCCGGTCAGGGGGTCTGCGCTCACCATCGGCAGCGGCCCGGTGGGGCTGAACCTTTTGGCCCATGCCGCCCGGGTCCGGGGCCCCGAGCTGCCGGTAGGGTTCACCCATGGTTCTCATCGGCCTGACCGGAGGCATCGGGTCGGGGAAGTCCACGGTCGCGGCAGGGCTGGTCGACCGCGGGGCGGTCCTCATCGACGCCGACGCGATCGTGCACGAACTCCAGCAGCCCGGAACCGTCGTGTTCTCCGAGATGCGTGAACGCTTCGGGGAGCGAATCGTCGCCGGTGACGGAACGCTCGACCGCAAGGCGGTGGCGGACATCGTCTTCGGCGACCCCGATGCGCTCGCTGCGCTGGGCTCGATCGTGCACCCGCGGGTGCACGAGGAGATCCAGCGGCGGGTCGCCGAGCAGGCGGACACCGACAACGTCGTGCTGCTCGACATACCACTGCTGGGGGAAGCCGGCTGGCCGGGCATCGCCGGCACGATCGTGGTGGACCTCGACCCGGAGGTGGCGATCGGACGTCTGGTGGCCCACCGCGGCTTCACCGAGGAGGACGCCAGGGCAAGGGTGGAGGCCCAGATCGGGCGCGAGGAGCGGCTCGCCTTCGCGGACCTGGTGATCGACAACGGGGGCACACCCGAGGAGCTGGGATCCGAGTTGGACCGGGCCTGGGAGTGGATCCGGGGCCTCCCGGACGCGGTCGCTCCCGAACCCAACCCTGCTGAACCCAACCCTGCTGAACCCAACCCGCCGAACTGATCGTCGGGGGGGGGGGGGCCCGGGC
>JAMLGJ010000008.1 GCA_023958095.1 Microthrixaceae bacterium | reverse complement strand
GTGGTGCGGGCCCCTGTGGACCCGCCACCTCCCGCATTCTCGGTTGTGGAACCCGAATGGCTCAGGCGCCGGCCTCGAAGTTCTCGGCCAGGGCGTTGCCCATGTTGCCGTCCACGCCGTACACGGCGAGGTCCTGGGGACCGATGCCCTGTTCGATCATCGTGGTGAGGATCCGGCTGGTCTCGTCGAATCCGATGATCACGATGGCGTCGGGATCGGCACCCTTGGCATCCTCCACCTCGGCGGAGAAGTCAGCGGCCTTGGGGTCATACACGCTGTCGCCGACCATGGTGGCACCGCCACCCTCGAGACCGTTGGTGAGGTCCTCGAGGAGCCCCGTGCCGTAGTCGTCGTTGAGCACCAGTGCGTAGACGTTGGAGTGTCCGTCACCGATGATCGTGTCTGCGAGCACCTGGCCCTGGAGGATGTCCGACGGGGCGTCACGGAAGTACAGACCGTTGTCGTCATAGGTCGAGAACTTCTTCGAGGTGTTCGCCGGCGAGAACATCACGACCCCGGCGTTGATGATCTTGTCGATCACGCTGAGGCTCACCGAGGACGAAGCCGCTCCGACGATCGCGTCCACGTTCTGGGACAACAGGGTGTCGACGGTACCGGGAGCGACGTTGTTCTCGGTGTCGCCGGAGTCACCCTGGATGTGCCGTGCGTCCTTTCCGAGCACGCCGCCGGCCTCGTTGATCTCCTGGATCGCCAGGTTCACACCGGCGAACTCGGGCGGGCCGAGGAAGGCGAGGGAACCGGTCTCGGGGAGCAGGGAACCGACGACGAACTCGCCGTCACCCTCACGGGTGGCGTTGGTGTCCTCCTGGGGCACATCCGCTTCCGAGGGTGCGGTCGCGGTGACGAAGGTCGTCTTGTCGTTGTCGATGCACTCCTTGGTTCCGTCGCATCCGGTGTTGCCGAACTCGAGGATGCCGTAGGACGCCTCGGTGGGTTCACCGTTGCCGGAGAACTCGAGAGGACCCGATGCACCGTCGTAGTCGATGTCGGTGCCGGCCTGGACGAGCTCCAGGCAGCCGGCGTAGTCGGTGCACTTCTCGCCGTCACGGGTTATCCCGTTGATGTAGTTGGCGAACTCGGCACCGTCGGTACCCGCCTGCTCAGCTGCGAGAGCCATGATGATCACCGCGTCGTAGGACTCCGGGCCGTAGTTGAAGTCGACCAGCGCGGGGTCGATCTCGAGCATCCGGTCCTTGAACTCGTCGGAGAGGTCCACCAGTGGAGTGGTGCCCTTCATGCCCGACAGGGCGACGTCGTCACCGCTCGGAGTCGTCTCGTCGGTCGTGTCGTCACTCGCGTCGTCGCCGTCACCGTCATCGCTGCAGGCTGCTGCGACGAGTGTGAAGCTGGCAACGATTCCTACGAGTGCGAGCCACCATTTCCTGGTTCTCATGGGCACACCTTTCGGTTCTGTGTTCATCGTCGGATGAGTTTCACCGGAGGAGGCCCAGCTGCCCGGCTGGACGCCTGGCAACGTGAGCTCCGACCAGTGCAAGGAGACTACCGACACCGGGTTCACCCGTGCGGTACTTCTTGTTGCCCCTGCGTTAATTCGTTCACCCGGTGTTGAACCTCCGGCAGCATCCGGTTCCCGGTGGCGATTCGGGTGACCCGACGCAGATCGGGTAGACCGACTCCGTGCCGGCCGCCACCGTGTTCGCTGCGACCTTCCCCACCTGGCAGGTCGCGGTTGGTGCCCTCCTGGCCGGCTTCGCATCCGGTGTGCTCGCAGCACTCCTGGGTATCGGTGGAGCGGTCGTGACCACCCCGGTGGTGAGGTTGTTGGGCGGCACTCCCATCGAGGCGGTCGGCTCCACGGTGCCGGCGATCATCCCGGGCGCCATCAGTGGCGCATGGCGCTATGCGCGCGAAGGCCTCGTGCACTGGCGGATCGCCGGAGTGCTGGGGGTGTCGGGTGCGGCCATGGCCGTGGTCGGGGCACTCGTGTCCGACGCGGTCGAGGGGCGGGTGCTCATGGTGCTCACGGCTGTGGTCATGTTGTGGGCCGGCGGCAGCGTGGTGTGGCGCCTCAGGGTGCCGGGGCGCACGGGCGCCGGTGTCGCCGACGACGCGGATGAGGTCCCCGAGGCCCCGGATGCGCTCGTGGCCGCACTCGGAGCGGGGGCCGGGTTCATCGCCGGCCTCCTCGGCGTGGGCGGTGGGATCGTGATCGTGCCCGTCCTGAGCGGCCCGCTGCGCCTGCCGATGCGCAGCGCCGTCGCCTCGAGCCTGGTGGCGGTGGCCACCTTCCAGGTCCCGGCCCTGGTCACCCACATATGGCTCGGACACGTCGACTGGATGATCGCGGTGCCGCTCGCACTCGGGGTGGTGCCCGGTGCCCAGGTCGGGGCACGGCTGACCATCGCTGCGTCGGACCGCACCGTCCGGGCCCTGTTCGGAATGCTCGTGGTGGTCATGGCCGTGATCTACGGGGTCTCCGAGGCCCGGGGCCTTCTCGTGGGGAGCTGAACCGGCGGACCACCTCGGCCCCGGCGGGCCCGGTGACCCCTAGCCTGTGGCAATGGTCCCCGGTCGTACCCGAAGCGCGACGGTGCACAGGGTGGGTGCCGAGTCGTCCGAGGAGGTCCGTGACTCACTGCTCGTGGAGGAGCCCCTCGAGGTGCACCTGAACGCTCGCCTGGTCGCCACGACCATGCGCACGCCCGGCCACGACGACGAACTGGCCACGGGCTTGCTGTGGAGCGAGGGACACCTGCAGGCGGCGCCGGAGTCGATCGCGATCGGCCCCGGGTCGAGTGCAGCGGCAGCGGAGTACAACTCACTCGACGTCGCGGCCCCCGACACCGGTGACACCGCGGAGGGCCGTCTCGGTCTGGCCTCGTCTTCCTGCGGGGTCTGCGGTGCACGTGAGGTGGAGTCGCTCCTCGACCGCCTGTGCCCCCTGCCGGACCCCGATCCGGCATCGGGTACCGGGCTCGAGGCCACCGAGTTGTTGTCACAGCTCTCGTCCGTTGAGTCGGCGATCCGCAGCGGTCAGGAGCTGTTCGGACTCACCGGAGGTTGTCATGCGGCGGCCGCGGTCGACAGCACGGGTGAGGTGGTCGTGCTGCGCGAGGACATCGGCAGGCACAACGCGGTCGACAAGGTGGTGGGGCACCTGCTCCTCGGGGGCTCGTTGCCGGCTGCTCGGGCTGCGGGGCCCATCGGTGGGGACGTTCCCGGTTCTCTCTGGTTGTGGGTGTCGGGCAGGGCGAGTTTCGAGGTGCTCCAGAAGGCCTGGGCGGCCGGGTTCGTGGCGGTGGTCGCGGTGGGCGCCGTGAGCGCGTTGGCCCTCGAGGTGGCACGACGAGCGAACCTCACACTCGTCGGGTTCGCCCGGAGCCCGTCGGCGACGCTCTACCGGGTTGCGCGGACTCCCGGTGCACGGTCGGATGTCTCGTCATGATCGCGGGAAGCGGTGCGCGTGGAGAGGTCGTCACGAACCGGGTCGTGGCCGGTGGGCTCAGGAGGCTGGGGCTGCATCCGGAGCTGTGGGCCGGACTGGCCCCCAACGGCATCGGACACCAGAAGCCCCACCACTACCGCGACATGTTGCGCATCGCGGGCGAGCAGCTCCCACATGCCCGCAGGGCGTGGCGGGTGCTCACCCGGGGAGTGTGCGACGGCTGCGCCCTGGGCGTTGCCGGCCTGCACGACTGGACCCTCGACGGGGTGCATCTCTGCACCACCCGCCTGGAACTGCTCGGGCTCAACACCATGGGCCCCCTCGACGACTCCCTGCTCGCTGATGTGGGCCGGCTGGGCTCCATGGACCGCACCCAGCTGCGCGAGCTGGGTCGACTGGCCCACCCGATGCGCCGTCGCCGGGGAGAGCCCGGCTTCACGCGGGTGTCCTGGGAGGAGGCCCTCGAGGTTC
This sequence comes from Microthrixaceae bacterium, assembly GCA_023958095.1. GTDB lineage: Bacteria > Actinomycetota > Acidimicrobiia > Acidimicrobiales > Microtrichaceae > JAMLGJ01. The sequence continues at coordinate 105,800 of JAMLGJ010000008.1, read as the reverse complement.
TCCGCGCCGGATTGGTGGACACGGAGCCCGAACGCATCGCCATCTACCTGACCTCGCGGGGCCTCACCAACGAGACCTACTACGTGGCGGGCAAGGCGGCTCGTGCGATCGGCACCGCCAACATCGATTCCGCGGCCCGCGTCTGCCATGCCCCCTCGACGGTGGGCCTCGGGGAGACCATCGGGGTGGGAGCCTCGACCTGTTCGCTGCGCGACGTGCTCGAGAGCGACCTGGTGGTGCTGTGGGGGACCAACCCGGCGAACAACCAGCCGGTGTTCACCAAGTACCTGCACGAGGCGAAGGTGAACGGGGCCCGTGTGGTCGTCATCAACCCCTACCTGGAACCGGGTCTGGAGCGCTACTGGGTGCCCTCGAACGCGGAATCGGCGGTCTTCGGAACACGCATCTGCGACCTGCACGTACCGGTTCGTGTCGGAGGCGACATTGCGTTCGCCTGCGCCGCGCTGAAGGTGCTCGACGACCGGGGCCTTCTCGACGAGGAGTTCATCGGGTCGCACACCGAGGGCCTCGAGGAACTTCGCCGGCACCTCTCGGAGCTGAGCATCCCGGAGCTGTTGCACGAGGCGGGAATCGGGAGCGACGTGCTCGAGGAGTTCGTGGGGGCCTACGGCCGTGCCGGCTCAGCGGTGTTAGTGTGGTCCATGGGCATCACGCAGCAGACCTTCGGCGTCGACGGGGTGCGCTCGATCGTGAACCTGGCCCTGGCGCGGGGGAACGTGGGTCGAAACGGTGCGGGGCTGATGCCGATACGTGGCCACTCCGGGGTCCAGGGTGGTGCCGAGATGGGGGCCTACGCGACCGCGCTTCCCGGTGGTCGTGCAGTGACCGGGGCCAACGCGCGGGAGCTCGCCGGGAAGTGGGGCTTCGAGGTCCCCGGCCATCCGGGGCTCACAGCGACCGAGATGGTCGAGGCCGCGGCCCGGGGCGACATCGACGTGTTGTGGGCCTCCGGTGGGAACTTCCTCGACGTCCTCCCGGACCCGCCCGCGGTGCGACGGGGTCTGGGGCGCGTGCCACTCAGGGTCCACCAGGACATCGTGGTCACCTCCCAGATGCTCCTCGAGGGTGAGGACGTGCTGTTGTTGCCCGTCGCCACCCGCTACGAACAGGAGGGCGGCGGCACCTCCACGACCACCGAGAGGAGGGTGGCGTTCTCGCCCGAGTTGGTCACGCCCGTCGGTGAGGCGCGTTCGGAGTGGCGGCTGTTCGCCGAGGTCGCAGCGCGCGTGCGGCCCGAGTTGTCGGACGCCTTCTCGTGGCCCACCAACCGCGACCTGCGCTCCGAGATCGCGGTCGTGGTCCCCTCTTACGCGGGCATCGAACACCTGGAGCGCACCGGCGATGCGATCCAGTGGGGTGGACGCCACCTCTGTTCCGATGGGCGGTTCCCCACTCCCAGCGGCCGGGGCCGGTTCTCGGTCGTGGAGGTGCCCTCGACGAGGATCCCGGAGGGCCTGTTCCGTGCAACCACCCGGCGTGGCAAGCAGTTCAACTCGATCCTGTGGGACGAGACCGACCCACTCACCGGAGCAGCAAGGGACGCGGTGTACATGGACCGGGCAGATGCCACACGACTGGGCCTGGCCGACGGCGACCGGGTGGAGCTCGTCTCGGAAGTCGGAGCCATGGAGGCAACGGTGCACCTCGCCCGGCTCCCGGAGCGCAACATCCAGGTGCACTGGCCCGAGGGCAACGTTCTGTTGCCCGAAGGTGCTCCGCACCGCGAGCCCAGTGCCGGGATCCCCGACTACCAGGCGTTGGTGCGGATACGGCGCCTCGGTTGATCCGGGCCGGGGCGACCCCGCTGGCCGGGCATTGCCGGGTGCGTGTTGCGGAGAGCCGGCCGGTCCGGGTGCGAGACTCGAGGGGTGCCCGAGGACCTGCCCGTGGATGGCCGCCTGGTGATACCGGCTGCGGAACTGAGTGAGCGCTTCCTGCCCTCGGGCGGTCCCGGAGGACAGCACGCCAACAAGGCCTCGACACGGGTGGAGCTGCGCTTCGACGTAGCGGCGAGCGGCGTGCTCTCGCCGGCCCAGAGACGCCGGTTGCGCGAACGCATCGGCGACGACGTGCGCGTGGTGGTCGACGACGAGCGTTCCCAGGCGCGCAACCGGGCCATCGCGCGCGAACGCCTGGCCGGACGGATCCGCAACGCACTCGTGGTGGAGACCCGGCGGCGTGCCACCCGCCCCACCAGGGGCTCCCAGCGGAGGCGCCTCGAGTCCAAGAAGCAGCGGTCGGAGCTCAAGAAGCAGCGCCGCCGCCCCGAGTTCTGAGCCCCGGGGCGCGTGGTGGTCGCCCCGTGACCGGTACTTAGACTGCGCCCATGAGCACTGCCAGCACTCCGTCGGTCGGCCTGGCCGTCCTGCACCTGTTCTGCCGCACCACCCCCCTCGCGGACGCGGACCTGGTCTGCGATGCGGTCGACCGGGCGCGCTCACGGGGCGACCAGGTGGTGGTCGCCTCCGTGCTCGGCCACAAGGCGGACCTCGCGGTGATGGCGCTGTCGGAGGACCAGTGGAACCTGCGGCGCCTGCAGACCGATCTCGTCGCCGCCGGGCTGGAGGTCGCCGACTCCTACGTATCGCTCACCGAGTTGAGCGAGTACGCCCAGGGGGTACCCGAGGAGATGCGCACCGCCCGGCTGTACCCACAGCTGCCACCGGAGGACAAGCCGGTGTTCTGCTTCTACCCGATGTCCAAGAAGCGCGAGGGCGGGGACAACTGGTTCACCGAGGACTACGACCGTCGCAAGGAGATGATGTACGAACACGGTGCGTCGGGTCGGAAGTTCTCCGGTCGGGTGCTGCAGGTGGTCACCGGTTCCACCGGGCTCGACGACTTCGAGTGGGGCGTCACGTTGTTCTGCGTCAAGCCCGACGATGTCAAGGACGTCGTGTACACGATGCGCTACGACGAGGCTTCCGCCCGCTTCGGGGTCTTCGGGCCGTTCTACGTCGGGATGGTCGCGGACGTGCGCGAGGTGCTCGCCAGTGTGGGCGTGCCATCCGCCGACGACCCCGCGACCCCGGATGGCTGAAGACCCCCGGGAGGCTGAAGAGGCGCTGGGACGCCACGGCGAGGAGCTCGCGTCGGTTGCCGAGGAGGTGCTCGGGGACTGGGTGCGACGCTGCGTGCACGCGCGTGCGGGCCAGGCCGGGGTCGAGCTCTCCCAGGAGTCCCTGGCGGCGACGGAGCAGGCAGCAGAACTGGCCGCCGGGGAGGTCGGGGCCGAGTTGCGCAACCTCCTGGCGATCGACATCGACCAACAGCGGCGCTCCCCGTTGGAGGTGTTGCGCACCGCGGTGAGGTATCCAACCGCCGTGCTGCGACATGCGGGGGTACCCCCGGTGGAACGTGACGAGTTCTCCGTGCGTGGGTTCCCCGAGGACGACTACGACCTCTCCCCGGCCTCGTTCGCCGACGTGGCGCCCGAACTGCACGAGCCGGGCATCGTCTGGGGCGCCGCGAAGGCGCACCTGCACATGGCCCGCCACCGCGACCCGTTGCGCTGACCGGCCCGGCTGCACCGCTGCCGGCCGGACCCACGGCGCGGGCCCGGCGGGAGGGCCCGACGGACCGTAACTGAACGGTGCGGCGCCGGAAACACTGAGGAAACACGCGCTCCGTAGCTTCGGCTCCCGAACTCCTGAGTTCGACGAAAGGGCCGAGAAATGGATGGAGCTACCACAGCATGGTTACTCGTGTGCTCAGCGCTGGTGATCTTCATGACACCGGGGCTGGCGTTCTTCTACAGCGGCATGGACCGCTCGAGGAACAGCCTGAACATGTTGATGATGAACTTCTGGAGCCTGCTGGTGGTGCCCCTGGTGTGGGCGGTGTTGGGCTACTCGCTGGCCTTCGGGGGAAGTGGCTCCCTGCTGGGCAACCTCGACTCGGCGTTCCTGTCCGGCACCGGCATCGGGGCCGACCAGGGCGAGAGCCTCGTGTGGCTCGTGTACCTGGGCGCCTTCGCGGCGATCACCCCGGCGCTCATCTCGGGGGCGGTGGCCGACAGGATGAAGTTCTCCGCCTGGGCGGTGTTCGTGCCCCTGTGGAGCCTGCTCGTGTACGTGCCGGTCACGTTCTGGATCTACGGCGGAACTGATGCCGACGGAGCTCTGACGGGATGGCTGGCGACACGGGGTTCACTCGACTTCGCGGGCGGGACGGCGATCCACGTGAACGCCGGCATCGCGGCGCTGGCAGCGGTGGTGGTGCTGGGCCGTCGCAAGGGCTGGCCGAGCGAGGGCCATCCACCGCATTCGATGCCCCTGGTCATGATCGGCACCGCGATCCTGCTGTTCGGCTGGTTCGGCTTCAACTCCGGTGCCGGTGGCCTCACCGACGGTGTGGCGATCCAGGCGTTCGCGAACACCTTCCTCGCAGCGGCGGCCGGTGGGTTCGCATGGGCGCTCACCGAGCGGGTCAAGGACGGCCACTTCACCAACCTCGGGGTCGCCTCGGGCATGGTGGCCGGACTCGTGGCGATCACTCCTGCGGCCGGCTTCGTGTCCGGCATGTCGCCGATCTGGATCGGTCTCGCAGCCGGTGTGGTGTGTGCCTTCGCGGTGGGCCTGAAGTTCTCCGCCGGCTTCGACGACAGCCTGGATGTCGTGGGGGTACACATGGTGGGTGGACTCGTCGGATCGTTGCTCATCGGCCTCTTCGCCAACCCCGGTGCCCTCGGGGACTTCGAGGCCGGACTCCTCAACGGCGGTGGAGCGGGCCTTCTGCTCGAGCAGTTCATCGCGAACGCGGTCACGATCGTGTTCTCCTTCGCCGTCACCTTCGCCATCCTCAAGGTGCTGGACCTGACCATGGGAATCCGTGCCAGCGAGGATGACGAGCTCACCGGCCTGGACGTGTCCCAGCACGCCGAGACCGCCTACAACCTGGCGGAGTCGACCATGGCCCGCTGAGCGCCCCGGAACCCCATGGCGCCCAGCGCGCCGAAGTCCCCAAGGAATCCCCAGTCAGGAGAAGAAATGAAGCTGATCACCGCAATAATCAAGCCCCACAAACTCGACGACGTGAAGGCGGCGTTGAAGACGATCGGGGTCGACGGCATGACCGTCACCGAGGTCCGTGGATTCGGACGTCAGGGTGGGCACACCGAGACCTACCGTGGCACCGAGTACCAGGTCGACTTCCTCCCGAAGGTGCGCATCGAGGCCGTCGTGGACGACCTCGATGCGGGCGACGTGCTCGACACGATCGTGAGTTCGGCCCGCACCGACAAGATCGGTGACGGCAAGGTGTGGGTGTCCCCGGTCGACGAGATCGTGCGCATCCGTACGGGCGAACGTGGCGCCGAGGCGGTCTGAGAACTGCCACCAGCCACCCCATTCGTGTTCCCGGAGCGGACGCCGGCCCGGTCCGCTCCGGGAGCACTCCCGTAGGGTCGGTGGCGGTTCCGTGCCGCCCGTCCGATCATCGCGGGCACACCGCTGAGGACCCACGAGCCAACCATGCCACCCGCACTCGTTCGCACCGACCTGCTCGGCTCACCCGAGTTGAAGGGGCGCGCGTTCGTCGAGGCGTACACCGACCGGGTCGAGCAGTGGTTGGCGGCGATCTTCGCCGAGGAGGCCGGGGAGGCCGCAGCGGTCGCCCTGGTCGCACTGGGGGGACAGGGCCGCCGTGAGCTCGCTCCGCAGTCGGACCTCGACCTCCTGTTGCTGCACGAGGGCAGGGATGCTCCCAGTGCATTGGCCGAGGCGCTGTGGTATCCGATCTGGGACGAGGGGCTGAAGTTGGGCCACTCGGTGCGAACGGTGCGCGACACGCTGTCGTTGGCATCGGGAGACCTCGAGACTGCCACGGCGTTGTTGTCGGCACGCCACATATGCGGGGACGAGGAGCTCACGCTGCGGCTCCGGGAGCGTGCGCGTGCCAACTGGGTGAAGCGTGGACGGCGCTGGGCCGACGAGCTGTCCGCAGACGTGCGCAAGCGCCACGAGGATGCGGGGGACGTGGCCTACGCGCTCGAACCCGACCTGAAGGAAGGTCGCGGCGGAATGCGCGACGTGCACGCCCTCGGGTGGGTCTCGGCTGCCGGCGAGCCCGTGGACGAACGACTCCTCGCGGGGCTCGTCGAGCCCTATGACGAACTCCTGGCGGTGCGCGTGGAGCTGCACCGCATCCAGGGGCAACCCGGCGACGCGTTGGTGCTCCAGGAGCAGGACACGGTCGCAGCGGCCCTCGGTCTGGCGGACGCCGATGCGCTGATGGAACGGGTCTCCGGTGCGGGCCGTCGTATCGCCGAGGTGTCCGACGAGGCCTGGTACGACCTCGACACCCGACACGGCGCCCGTGGTTCGCTGCTCAGGCGCCGGGACCGGTCGCTGGGAGACGGTCTGGTCTCACGCCAGGGTCGGGTCGCGCTCGTCGACGAACTCAGGCCGCCGGCGGATCCCTTCGCCTGCCTGGAGGTCGCCCTGGCAGCGGCCCGTGAGGGTCAGCGGATCAGTCGGGCCACCCTCAACTCCCTCGTGGGGGCACCCTCGCCACCGGGTGGTCCGCAGGCCTGGCCCGACGAGGCCCGCCAGCGGTTCGTGGAGCTGCTGTTGCTGGGCCATCCTTCGGTGGAGGTGATCCAGGTGCTGGCCGGCCGCGGCCTGTGGGTCCGGTTGCTGCCCGAGTGGCGCCGCGCGGAGAGCCGGCCACAACGAAACGCGTACCACCGGTTCACGGTGGACAGGCATCTCCTCGAGTGCGCCGCGAACGCCGCCGAGCTGTCCTCGAGGGTGTCCCGACCGGACCTCCTGGTGATGGCGGCGTTGCTGCACGACATCGGCAAGGCCTATCCGGAGCTGGGGGACCACTCGGAGCAGGGTGCCCCGATGGCGGGCTCGATCTGCCGGCGGATGGGCTTCGCCGAACCGGACGTGGAGACCATCGAAACGCTCGTGCGCCACCACCTGCTGCTCGCCGACGTCGCCACACGGCGCGACCTCTCCGATCCCGCCACCGCGGAACACGTCGCAGGAGTGCTGGGGACCGCCGAGCGGGTCGAGCTGCTCCAGGTGCTCACAGAGGCCGATTCCCTGGCGACCGGACCATCGGCCTGGTCCCCGTGGAAGTCGGACCTCGTGCAACGCCTGGCGTGGGGAGCGATCGAGGCACTCGGAGGGTCGGCGGGAGAACGGCGGGGCGAGGCCTCGACCGGCAGCGAGGTCCCCGGCAGGCCGGCCGACGGCGCACCCGCGACGCCGGAGAAGCACCGCCACCTGCTCGAGGGGCAGGGAGTGTGCACCGAGGCCGTGGCCGACACCCTCGTCGTGGCCTACGACCGTCGCCATGACGGGTTCGCTCGCATAGCCGGTGTGCTCGCACTCAACGGCCTGGACGTGCTCGGCGCGAGCGTGCACACCGAGGGTGGCCGCGAGCTCGCCGAGTTCACCGTGGACCCCGGGGTCTCGGCGTGCCCCCACTGGGAACGAGTGTCAGCCGACGTGGAGGCCGCACTGAACGGGCGACTGGCCCTGCGTTCACGACTGGCGGAACGGTCCCGGTCCACGCGCCGCCCGCACGTCGTGGAGCACCAGTTCGAACCGGCGGTGCGGTTCGACAACGGATCCACCACCAGCACGACGGTGGTGGAGGTCGTCGGTCCCGACAGCACGGGGCTGCTGTACCGACTCGCCCGGGCGCTGGGGGACTTCGACCTGGGCGTCACCGCCGCCCGCATCCACACGATGGGGGCCGACGTGGTCGACAGCTTCTACGTCGAACCGCCCGGTGGCGGGCTCCTGGTCGACGAGGGACTCCAGGCCGAGATCCGGCGGGCCCTGCTCGACGAGCTGGACCCGGGCACTGCCCGCCAGCTCACCTGAGCGCGGGCCGACAGCCGACGGTCGCTACTGGTCGCGCAGGAAGTTCTCCACCTCGACGACCAGGTTGGTGTGGGAGCCGAGCACCATCTCGTCGGCCCGGTCGTAGGCCTCCTCCAGGTTGGCCACGTACTCGCTGGTGTCGGGGTCCTCACCGACGATCCCGTCCAGGTAGTTCGTGTACTCGTCGGCTGCCTCGGCGAAGCCGGTGGTCGTGTCGATGTCCGCACCGAGTACCCGTTCCAGGACGTCCAGCAGCGCCAGCGCTCCCTTGACCGAGGGCACGCCCGCCGCATAGCCGGGTACCGCGGCCCACAACCCGAGCGCCTCGAATCCCCTCGAGTGGGCGAACTCCAGCAGCACCGAGGGGATGCCGACGGGACCCTCGTAGTTGGAGCGGGGCAGTGCCACCTCGTCGAGGATGTGCTCGTCGTGGGCCGCGCCGAACACCGGCGCAGGTCTGGTGTGGGGAACGTCGGAGAGCATCGCCCCGAGCGTGATGACGGTCGAGACCCCGAGTTCGTCCGCGGCGTCGAGCACGGTGGTGCTCCACTTCGGCCACGCGAACTCGGGTTCGGGCCCACGGACCAGCACGACCGACATCGAAGGTGTTGGCGAGCACCAGCCGATCTGGGTGTGGGGCCACTGGATCCGTCCCGGGACACCGTCGGAGACCGACAGGGTCGGGCGGGTGATCGTGAAGTCCACGTGTTCGTCCGGGGGGATCGTTGCGACCTGCTGGGCTCCCCACTGGTCCCACAGGTGCTCGAGGGCGTCCGTGGCCGACTCCCCGCCGTCGTTCCACCCCTCGAACGCGGCGACCATGACCGTGTGGGTGGAGGCGGTGACCGAGGCGGGTGGCCTCATGGTCCAGTCGATGGCGGCCATGGCTCCCACCGTATCGGTGTCGCGTGGCGTTGGCTCCTAGGCTCGTCGGATGCACACTGCGAGCTGCTCGGTCGAGGAATGCACAGAGGTAACCGACGAGCTGGTCGAGGCGATGGGGCGTCTCGTCCCGCAGCTGTCCTCGTCGTCGCCACCTCCCGACGCCGACCGGTTGGGCGAGATCGTCGCCTCACCCGCGTGCCACCTGCTGATCGCCCGCGACGGCACCGGGGTGCTCGGATCCATGACGCTGGTGGTGTTCCCGATCCCGACAGGGATCAGGGCCTGGATCGAGGACGTCGTGGTCGACTCGGCCGCCCGTGGCAAGGGCGTCGGGGAGGCGCTGAACCGCCGGGCGATCGAGATCGCGGTCGAGCGCGGAGCACGTACGGTGGACCTGACCTCCCGGCCCTCCCGTGAGGCGGCCAACCGCCTCTACAGGCGACTCGGCTTCGTCGAACGCGACACGAACGTGTACCGCCTGGTCCCGCAGGGAGCGACCGGTGACTGACTCCGCGCAGACCGACCAGCATCGCTCCGCCGGATTGGGGGTCACCCTCGCATCGGTGTGGGCGTGGTTCGTCTTCGGCCTGTGCGTGGGGATCTGGGCGGTCCTCATGCCGGTGGTCTGGCTGGTGACCTGGCCCTTCGACCGGGCACGGTGGTGGACCGGCTACCTGTTCCGCAAGCTGCCGGTGGTGCACCAGAAGCTGAACCCGCTGTGGCACTTCACCGTGAGCGGTGAACTCCCGACCAACCCGCGCAACCCCTACGTCGTGGTGTCCAACCACGAGTCCTTCGTGGACATCCTGTTGATCAGCCACCTTCCCTGGGAGATGAAGTGGCTCTCCAAGCGCGAGATGTTCAAGATCCCGGTCGCCGGTTGGCTGATGCGGCTCGCGAAGGACGTGCCACTCGACCGCGGCGACCGCGAGAGCGCCTCGGCCGCCATGGAGCTCTGCAAGGTCGCCCTGGACCAGAACGTGTCGGTCATGATCTTCCCCGAGGGCACTCGCTCGGCCACCGGAGAGATGCGCGACTTCAAGGACGGGGCCTTCAGGCTCGCCATCGAGACCCAGCTCCCGATCCTGCCCCTCGCGGTCGCGGGCACCCGCAGCGCCCTGCGCAAGCACGACTGGAGGATGGGACGCGCGGATGCCGAGGTGCACGTGCTCGAACCGGTGAGCACCGAGGGACTCACCCCGGACGACGTCGGGGAGCTGAGGGACCGTGTGCGGGCCCTCATCGCCGCCGAGCGTGACGTCATGGGCGCCGCCCGCTGAGGCCGCTTCGGAGCCCCGGCGTGCACGGCGGGGAACTCAGCTCGCGCCGAGGCGACCCAGGAAGGTGCCGAGCACCAGGGGCTCACCGTTCTCGTCGGGGTTGATCGACACCACGGCTTCGCCGCTCGCCCCGGTTGCGCTGCCGGTGCCGTCGGCGGAGACCACCCTGATGTCACCCCGGCAGTAGTCGCTCAGCAGGTACTGACCGGCCAGTTGCGGGAACTGCGTGCCGTGGTACACGTATCCACCGGAGATCGAGCAGCCCTCGGAGTGGTCGTAGGTGAACAGGGGGTCGATCACCTCGGCGCCGTCGTCGGGCCAACCGTCCATCGGTCCCGGATCGAAGAACTCGGTGTCGCCCTCGAGCCGGTCCCAGCCGAGATCCGCCCCGGGTTCCCGGCCGCGATCCGCGCGCAGCACCGTGACCTCCTCCACCTCGTTCTGGCCGACGTCCGCGATCCACAGGTCACCCGTCGCCCCGTCGAAGCTGATCCGCCAGGGATTGCGCACGCCGCGCACCCAGACCAGCGGGTTGGCAGGCTCACCGGTGGGGTCCACCCCTTCGGCATACGGGTTGTCGTCAGGGGCCAGGTCCTCGCCGGATCCCGGCAGCGACGGGTCCAACCGGAGGATCTTGCCGAGCGGATCGGTGAGCCTCTGGGCGCGGCCGTCGGGGTCGTTCGCGTCCCCGCCGTCGCCGGTGCCGATCCAGAGCATGCCGTCGGGCCCCCAGGCGATGTCACCGCCGTTGTGGTTGATGAAGGGCTGGTCGATCACCAGCAGTTCGCGGGGTTCGCCGCCGCTCAACTGCCCGGGGCTCCCCTCCAGGGGCACCTCGAGGACCACCGTGGCCCCGTCCCCCGCGCGGGTGTGGTTCAGGTACAGCCTCTCGCCCTGCGGATCGGTCGTGAGCCCGAGCAGCCCTTTCTCGCCAGCGGTGTCGCCGACCCGATCGGTCAGGTCGATGACGGTGCCGGCCACGTCGTACCCGCCATCTCCGTCGGGGGTCAGCTCCATCACCGTCCCGGCCCGCTGCGCCACGAGAACCGAGCCGTTCACGGCATGGGCGTCCATCGGTGCGACGAGCCCGGTACCGAGGTCCACGAGGGTCGGGGTCACACTCCGCCCGGTCGATCCGCCCGTGCCGTCAGCGGGTTCAGTGGTCTCGGGGCCGGCGAAGGCCGATTCGGTCGGCTCATCGGTGGAGCTGCACGCTGCGGGTGTTGCGAGCACGGCCACGAGACCCAGGAGCAACGTACCCACCCGGGTGTGTGGGTTGGCCATCAGCGGTCCCCCTCGCCCTCGTTGGCCTCCCGCAGCTTGCGGATCACGCCTTCCTGCATCACCGAGGCCACGAGGTCGCCTTCGCGTGTGTAGACCAGGCCCCGGGCCAGTCCCCGCCCGTCCGACGCACTGGGAGTGTCCTGCGCGTAGAGCAGCCACTCGTCGCTGCGGAACGGCCGGTGGAACCACATCGCGTGGTCGAGGGACGCCATGAACACGTCGCCCGCGGCGAAGGATTCCCCATGGGGCGCCAGTGAGGTGTCGAGCAGGGACATGTCGGAGGCGTAGGTGAGGATGCAGATGTGAAGCACGGGGTCATCCGGCAGGGACCCGTTGGCCCGCATCCAGACGTTCTGGTACGGAGGGAGCTTCTCGCGCCGTTCCCAGGGGCTGTCCTCGCAGTACCGCAGGTCCAGGGGCCGGGGCCTGTCCAACCACGCCCCGATGACCTCGCGGTAGGGCTCCATGCGCGTCCGGAAGTCCGGCAGGGACTCCGGTTCCGGCAGCCCTTCGGGCATCGGGAACTGGTGGTCGAATCCGCCCTCGGGCAACCCGAAGCTCGCCGACAGGTGGAAGATCGGACGTCCGTGCTGGATCGCCTCGACGCGCCTCGTCGAGTAGGTGCGCCCGTCGCGGATCCGTGCCACCTCGTACACGATCGGGACCCGGGGATCCCCTCCGCGCAGGAAGTACGCATGCAGCGAGTGCACGTGGAAGCGGTCCTCCACGGTGCGCGAGGCGGCCACCAGCGCCTGTCCCGCGACCTGTCCGCCGTAGACCCGTTGGCGGTCCTCGTCGGGGCTGGTCCCACGGAAGATGTTGACCTCGATGCGTTCGAGGTCGAGCAGTTCGATCAGGCCGTCCACCGCTGACTGGTCCACCCGGCCATTGTGCTCCACGGGGCGGGTCGGATGGTCACCGGTACCCGAGGCGGCCACCGGCCGAGCAACGCATCATCGGCTCCCATGGTGGACGCGGGGGCGACCGAAGGGGGCAGGGCGCGCCGGGTTGAGTAGCGTTGTGAGTGATGAAGGTCACTGCCACAGCGCTGCGGAACCACGCGCGCAGCGACGAGGGGCGCAAGCAGCTCCGCTACGCCGGTGTCTCACTGGTGTTCGTGCCGTTGGGACAGGTGCTGATCCAGCTCTTCGCGGCGTTCGTGTTCAACGACGGCACCGACACGAACTGGACAGCGGCGTCGATCGCCAGCGCGGCGGTGTTGACCGTTCCCAACTTCTTCGCCAACAAGTACTTCGTGTGGAAGCAGACCTCGCACGAGGGCCTCCGGACACAGGTGACCGTGTTCTGGGTCGCGGCGATGCTCGGAGTGTCGCTGGCCACCCTGCTCACCTACCTGGTCGACGCCGCGATCGATGGACACGGTTGGTTCGAGAAGCTGGCGGTGTTCTTCGCCCAGCTGACCGGGTTCGGGATCGTCTGGCTGATCCGCTACGTCATCCTCGACAAGTGGATCTTCAAGGTCACCCACCACGGTGATGATCCGGGTGAGGACGAACTCGAGATGATGCACGGCGACCTGCCGGTGTGACGGTCCGGGGCCGGAGCACGACCATGGACCGCGAACTGAGGTCACTCGCCGAGTCCGCCCGGGGTTTCATGCCCCCGGAGGAGGGTCTCGCCCTCTACGAGGCCGCCCTCGATGCACTCGAAGCCGTGCCGGGCGCCCCCGTGGTCGAGATCGGCACCTATTGCGGCAAGTCCACCGTCTACCTGGGTGCGGCCGCGAAGGACGCCGGAGGAGTGGTCGTGACCATCGACCACCACCGCGGCTCCGAGGAGAACCAGGCGGGTTGGGAGCACCACGATGAAGACCTGGTGGACACGGACCTGGGTGTGATGGAGACCCTCGGGGAGTACCGCCGGACGATTCACGCCGCCGGCCTCGAAGGTGTCGTCAACGCGGTCGTGGGTGACTCACCCACGGTGGCGGGGTGGTGGTCCACACCTGCGGCGATGGTCTTCATCGACGGAGGACACGGCGAGGAGCCGGCATCCACCGACTACCGCTGCTGGGCACCGGTGGTGGCTCCCGGGGGCGTGCTGGCGATCCATGACGTCTTCCCGGACCCCGCGGATGGGGGCCGCCCGCCCTACGAGCGCATCTACCTGCCCGCGGTGGAGTCGGGGGCATTCACCGAGCATCGAGCGGTCGGCTCCCTGAGGATCCTGCGGCGGCTCTGAACCCGCGCCGGCCGGAGAGGCTCAGAGGTTCGGATCCTCCGGGGCGTACCAGTCCGGGTGCTCCTTCACCGGGCCCTTGAGCACCACCCAGATGCCGAGCACCGCTCCCACCGAGGCTGCGAGTGCGCCGATCATGAACAGCCATCGCTGCCACGCGGGTGCCTCGGTCGCACAGCGAAGCGTTGCGCGTGCCTCGTTCTCGAAGTCCTGTATCGGCACCGGAGCGTCACCGGTGGTGACGAAGCCGGGATCCAACTCCTCTGGAGCGAACCGCACCAGGGTGGAGGCACAGCCGAAGGAAGCGTCCAGCACCCAGAGGCCCTCGGTGGGCTGCTCGGCCAGCTCGATGCGGGTTGCGAAGCCGTCCGGTTCCGCACCCACGGGGATCCGCTCGGGGGTCGCATCGGGGTCCTCGCGGTAGATGATCCAAGCACCGGCGGTGTCCTGGGCGGCGTTCTCGTTGACCGGGAACAGCCTGAGGCTGCGCAACTCGCCTGCTGCGCCCTCGGGTACGACCACCGCCAACTCGTTGCCCCCGGGCCGCCCCACCGCCACCTCGGGGGTCACGTCGGAACACGCGACCAGTCCGCACACACCGTCACGGAGCAGCCCCGGCAGGACCATGGCCAGCACTCCTCCCAGCACGAGCCCGATCGCCCAACGGGTGAGCACCGACGGCCGCGCGGGCAGCCCACTGCCCGAGGTGGAACCGCTGATGCGTGTCTCTGGGGCGTCGCCCTCGTCGGTGCCTTCCATCCGGCCCCATCGTAGGGCGCCGCCCAGCCGGGCACCCCGGTTCCTCAGCGGGCGGTCCGGACCCCCCGCAGCAGCTGCCCCGGCCGCTCACCGGTGAGCTCGCCGTCCTCGACCGTCACCACACCGGACTTGATCGTGCAGCGGTAGCCCTCGGAGCGCTGCATGAGGCGCCTTCCCCGGGCCGGCAGGTCGGTCACCATCCTCGGGTGTTCACAGGCCAGCGCATCGAGGTCGATCAGGTTCAGGTCGGCCAGGTGGCCGGGGGCCACGAGGCCCCGGTCGAACCAACCGAGGTGCTCGGCGTTGCGCCTGGTCTGCATGTGGACCATGTGTTCGAGGGGGATCCGGTTCTCGCCGGTGCGGTCGCGCGACCACAGCGTGAGCGCCGAGGTGGGCATGGAGGCATCGCAGATGGCCCCGCAGTGCGCGCCCGCGTCAGAGAGCCCGAACAGCACGTTGGGGCTCGTGATCATCTCGCGTATGTCCTCGAAGTCGCCGGCCGCGAAGTTGAACAACGGCAGGTACACCAGTTGTTCACCCCCGGATGCCAGGAGTGTGTCGTAGAGCAGCGCCGCAGGGTCGATGCCCTGCACGGAGGCCCTTGCCGCGAGTGAGTCGGAGGTGTGCATCTCGTAGTCGACCGGGTCCTCCATCACGAACATGTGCCCGAAGCCGCCCACGATCTCGGCGAGGATGCCGGCCTCGAGCGCCCCGCGCAGCTCGGCGTGCTCCTCGAGGATCCGCGCGCGGCGGGAAGGATCCGCCAGTGCCGCGACCCGTTCCGCAAGCGGGCGGCCGGCGACCTCCTGGTGGGAGGCACACAACATGAACGGATTGGCCGACGCGTCGTGGCCGAGCAGGATGCCGATCGGCCGTGTGGCCACCTGTGCCTTCACGTCGTGGCCGGCGGCCACCATCCGGTCGACCCAGTCCATCTGGGCACGCCACCGACCGGGGGAGTGGTACGCCTGTTGCATCGTGAGGCTGAGTGGCCGGCGACTGCGCTCCACCACCTGCTCGAGCAGCCCCACCTCCGAGTCGAAGAAGTCGTCGTCGGGGGTCTGGTACAGGTCGCTGATCAACTGCACCACCCCCCGGCCCGCGGAGGACATTGCCTCTGCGATGGTGAGCAGTTCGACGTCGCTCGCACTCAGGGTGGGGATGAACTCCCCGGCACTGGTGCGGTGCACCTCGGTACGGCTGGTGGCGAAGCCGATCGCACCGGCATCCAGCGCTTCGCGCACCGCCGCGGCCATGGCGGCCAGCTCGCCCTCGTTGGGGACCTCGGTGTGGTCCGCCCCGCGTTCGCCCATGACGTAGGTGCGCAGCGCCGAGTGGGGCAGGTGCGCGCCGACGTCCATGGTCCACTGCCGGTCCGACAGCACGTCCAGGTACTCCCCGAAGCTCTCCCAGCCCCACGAGAGCCCCTCGGCGAGCGCCGTGCCCGGAATGTCCTCCACGCCCTCGAGCAGTGATATGAGCCATTCGTGGCGGTCCGGGGCCGCGGGGGCGAAGCCGACGCCGCAGTTGCCCACCGCGACGGTGGTCACCCCGTGGTGCACCGAGGGTGCCAGGTCGCCATCCCAGGTGAGCTGACCGTCGTAGTGGGTGTGCAGGTCCACGAACCCCGGCGTGAGCAGCAGCCCCTCGGCGTCGATCTCGCGGTGTCCAGCGGCACTCACCTCACCGACCTCGGTGATCACGGCACCGTCGCAAGCGACGTCGGCCCTCGCCGGTGGTGCACCGCTGCCGTCCACGACCAGCGCGTTGCGTATGACCAGGTCGCTCATCGTGCCCCCGGGCGGTCGGTCGGCAGTCCCGGACCCGGCTGGACCCGGTCCCGACAGACTGCCACAGCTCCTCGAGCACTACCTTGGCACGAGCCATGGCTGTCCTGCGCCCCGAGGAACGAAACCTGCGTGCCTTCGGGCCCCTGGGTGTGGTGCTCGGCGTACTGCTCGCTTCGAACCTGGTCGCCAACCTGGTGGTGCCCGACTGGGCGTACGTGCCGTGGAACATGGCCGTCACCGTCGTGGTGGTGAGCATCGCGATCCGCCGGGACGGGGAGTCGACGGCCTCGATGGGGCTGTCACGACGGCGCCTGGGGGCGGGCCTGGCCCTCGGCGGAGCCGTCTCGGCGGTGCTGGCCGCGGTGATGGTCGCAGGCCTGCTGATCCCCGCCACCCGTGACGTGTTCATGGACGACCGAGCTGACGTGCCGTTCTGGGAGATGGCCTACAAGGTGTTCATCGAGGTGCCCCTGGGCACGGTGCTGCTGGAGGAGGTCGCCTTCAGGGGAGTGCTGCCGGCGATGGTCGCCAAGCGGGTGGAGCACGGGCCGCGCAGCCAACTCACCGCCGATGCGGTGGCGGCGGTGCTCTTCGGGCTCTGGCACATCCTGCCGTCGCTGTCCCTGGGCGATGCCAACGACGAGATCGCCCAGGGCGTCGACCCGCTCGCCCTGCAGGTCGGCGGAGTGGTCGTGAGCGTGGTGGTGACAGCGGTGGTGGCGATGGGGCTCAGCTGGATGCGCAACCGCTCCGACAGCGTGGCGGCACCAGCGGTCCTGCACGCCACCAGCAACTCACTGGGATCCGCACTGGCCTGGATCGCCCAGCGAGTCCTCTAGGACCGCCTAGCTCCCGGCGAGCAGCCGCCAGGCGTCCCAGTACACCCAATCGGGCGCGCAGAGGTCGACCGCGGTGGAGTTGTGGCCCTGGGCCGAGTCCCAGGGGCAGGTGGGTGTCGTCGTGGCGAGCAGGCGGTTGCTGGCGAACGGAGCGGTCTCGGCAGCCACCTCGGGTCCCGACACGCCCACCGCGTCGGCGACGGCCAGGATGCGTTCGTCACCGCCGTCGGAAACGTGGCGCAGGGTGCGGATCGCGGAGGCGGGTGTGGCGAAGCCGGTCTCGGTGGTCCAGGGTGCCGCAGCGGCGGTGCCGGGTCCGGTGAGGTAGGCGTCGAAGGAGCCCGAGAGGAGCCCCGCGGCCCGCAACGGAACGAAGCTGGCCATGTACAGGGCGACCCCGGCGCCCTGGGAGTGACCGAGGAGCGCGACCTTCGACCAGTCGGCCTCGCATGCCCCATAGGTCGGGTTGGTGTCCACGCAGGATCCGGACGAGCGCGCCTGGAACTGGTCCCATCCCGCGTCGGGGGCGACCGAGTGGAGGTGGTCCAGCAGCTTGAGGAGTCGGTTCATCACCGAGTCGGCGAGGGCGATGTTCGCCACGGGGTGGTCGTAGGAATGGCCGTCTGGATCCGCCACACCTGCGCCGAAGGTCGTCTCGCTGCGAAGCACGCGGTGGCAATCAGGGAACGTGGCGGCGCCGGTGTCGGGGCACGCGGCCACGGTCCCGACCGACGCCGAGTAGCGCAGAACGATCACGTGGTAGCCGTCGCGGCGGAGCGCCGAGGTGATCTCGGTGAATCCACCCGTTCCCGCTCCGGTGCCGTGCAGAACCACTGCAAGGGCGCCGCGTTCGGTGGTCACCGGCAGGTAGGCGAGGTTCGGGTTGAGCGCATCCGCGGTCGTGGCGGGGTCGGCGGTCGCAGGGTCGACGCTCCAGGTGGTGGCCGGCCCGCCACCGCCACCGCCGCCGGTGGTCGGCGTGCACGCCATTGCTGCGAACGCGACCAGCACCAGTGCCACCGCCAGGTGGCGCCTCGATGGCCGCCCGTTGTTCCCCGACATCACGATCTCCCTCCATCGCACCACCGCGCCATCGCCCCTGGCGCCCCAAGAGCATTGCACACGGCGGCCCGGTGCCACCCGGCCGACTTGCTGAGAGGTGTTCGCCCGGTGTGAGATTTCACGGCTGCCACCGAGCGCGATTTCACCTGTGGCAGCGAGATTTCGTCGCTGCCACCGGGTTGTTTCACGGCTGCCGAAGATCGACTACCAGCTGGGCGCGCTGCGGCGCCAGCCTCGCACCCCAGAACGTGTGCAGCGCGGCCCTTGGTGCAGGCAGGTAGCGCCGACAGCGCAGCTGTACCCAGGAGCTCCGACCCAAGAGCCGCAGCTGCCCGCCGCCACGCCGAGCAGCCGCGAGGGCGGCCTCTTGACACACCACATCGATTGACCACAATAGTAGGCAAACGACCACTATTGTGGGCATCTGGGAGGTATGCGCATGGACGTCTCCAACCCGATCCGGTCCGTCATCCCGTCGGTGCACGGTGACGTGCTTGCGGTGCTCGCACGAACAGGGGCCCCGCTCACCGGCCGAGGGGTGGCGAGCCTCATCGAAGGCGTGAGCCCCGCAGGCGTGCAGAAGGCTCTCGCTGCACTCACCGACGCCGGGGTCGTGCTGGTCGAGGCCCACCCACCGGCGAAGCTGTACCGCCTCAACCGCCAGCACCTCGCCGCGGCCGCGATCGAGGAGCTCGCCAGCATGCGCTCGCGTCTCATCGAGTCCATGCGGGAGCATCTGGGCGCCTGGGATCCGGCGCCCTGGGGCGCATGGCTGTTCGGCTCCGCAGCTCGCGGCGACGGTTCGCCGGCGAGCGACATCGACGTGCTGATCGTTCGCCCTGACGGTGTCGCTGATGACGACGAGACGTGGAACGGCCAAGTCGAGCGCTTCGTCTCGGAC
The DNA here is from genome assembly GCA_023958095.1 of Microthrixaceae bacterium. GTDB lineage: Bacteria > Actinomycetota > Acidimicrobiia > Acidimicrobiales > Microtrichaceae > JAMLGJ01. The sequence continues at coordinate 86,942 of JAMLGJ010000008.1, read as the reverse complement.
GTGAGCTCCTGGACCGGGAACCCGTGTTCCGTCATCGAGTACTCACGCAGCGAGCTCGGCGACCTCATGGCTGGCGACCAGCGGCTCGCTGACGACCTGCGTTCCGATGGCGTGGCGCTCACCGACCGGCAGCTGCCGCGGCGTAGCACTGCGAGGAGCGCGTCGTGAGCGGGCTCGCCGGGGCTCGAGCACACCTCGCCAAGGCTCGGGAGTTCCTGGACGCGGCAGAGCTCAATCTGGAGGTCGACCTGTACAACGCAGCAACGTCGAACTCTGTGATCAGTGGGATCAACTCGAAGGACGCAACCTGCCTACGGCTGACGGGAACGACCGAGAAGACCGAGAACCACTCGGCCGCCGTCGCTGAACTGAAGTCCGCCGGCGCCGACGGGCCGAACCAACAGACAACGAAGCGGATGGCCACCAACCTCGGCCGCCTGTTGAAGCTGAAGGGCAAGTCCCAGTACCAGCGGACTGCTGGCCCGCCTCTGCAATCGGCGCGGTGGCACTACCGAGCTCGACCGGGTGGACGGGCCTCACCCCGGGCGCGCTGGCAGCCGTGAAATTCCACACCCGGTGTGCCCCGGTGTCGGCTCAGAGCAGTTCGGTGAAGAAGTCGTTGCCCTTGTCGTCGGTGATGATGAAGGCCGGGAAGTCCTCGACCTCGATGCGCCAGATGGCCTCCATGCCCAACTCGGGGTACTCGAGCACCTCCACCTTGCGGATCGAGTCCTGGGCGAGGATCGCCGCCGGACCTCCGATCGAACCCAGGTAGAAGCCGCCGTGTTCGGCACACGCATTGCGCACCTGCGCGGAGCGGTTGCCCTTCGCGAGGGTCACGAAGCTCCCGCCGTTGGCCATGAACTCGTCCACGTAGCCGTCCATGCGTCCGGCAGTGGTGGGCCCGAAGCTCCCCGAGGGCATCCCCTCGGGTGTCTTCGCCGGGCCCGCGTAGTAGATCGGGTGGTCCTTGACGTACTGCGGCAGTCCCTCGCCCCGTTGCAGTCGCTCGCGGAGCTTGGCGTGTGCGATGTCTCGTGCCACGACCATGGGCCCGCTCAGCGAGAGGCGTGTGCGGATCGGGTAGCGGCTGAGCTCGGCCCGGATCTCCTCCATGGGCCGGTTCAGGTCGATGCGCACGACGTCATCGGAGAGTGATTCGTCGGTCACCTCTGGCAGGTACTTGGCCGGATCGGTCTCGAGCTGCTCGAGGAACACCCCGTCGGAGGTGATGCGCCCGAGAGCCTGGCGGTCCGCGGAGCAGCTGACCCCCATGCCGACCGGACAGGAGGCGCCGTGGCGGGGGAGCCGGATGATGCGCACGTCGTGGACGAAGTACTTCCCGCCGAACTGGGCGCCGATGCCGGACTCGGCGGCGAGGCGCGCCACCTCCGCCTCGAGTTCGGTGTCGCGGATCGCGTGCCCGGCCTTGCTCCCGCTCCGGGGCAGGCCGTCGAGGTAGCGGGTGCTCGCGAGCTTCACCGTCTTCAGGTTCATCTCGGCACTGGTGCCCCCGATGACGATCGCCAGGTGGTAGGGCGGGCACGCCGCGGTTCCGAGCGTCTTGATCTTCTCCCCGATGAACGACAGCAGCGACTCCGGGTTCAACAGCGCCTTCGTCTCCTGGTACAGGAAGGTCTTGTTCGCACTCCCGCCACCCTTGGTGATGAAGAGGAAGTCGTAGCTGTCGCCGTCGACCGCCATCAGGTCGATCTGGGCGGGCAGGTTGTTGCCCGTGTTCACCTCCTCGTACATGGTGAGCGGAGCCACCTGGGAGTACCGCAGGTTGGTCTCGGTGTAGGTCCTGAAGACCCCCCGGGCCAGGGCTTCCTCGTCGCCTCCGGGCCCCTCGGCGTCGCTGCCGTGGGTCCAGACCTGCTGGCCCTTCTTGCCCATGACGATCGCGGTGCCGGTGTCCTGGCAGGAGGGCAGGACCATCCCGGCGGACACATTCGCGTTCTGCAGCAGCGTCCGGGCCACGAATCGGTCGTTGTCGGTCGCCTCGGGGTCGTCGAGGATCTTCGCCAGCTGCGCGAGGTGGCCGGGACGGAACAGGTGCGAGATGTCGTGCACCGCGGCCTGCGCGAGCAGCGTCAGGGCTTGGCGGTCCACCTCCAGCACCTTCGTGCCGCGGTACTCACCGACGCTCACGAAGTCGTCGGTGAGCTTCCGGTATGGGGTATCCGCAGGTGCCTGCGGGAACATCGGCGAGAAGCTGAACTCGGGCGTGTTGGCAGCCATGGGGGCGAGCCTATTGGCGCCTCGGTCGCTCCACTCAGTCGCTGCGCCGACGGCTGTCGGGTCCGGTGGTGAGCACCGAGTGCTGGGGGCCGGTCCACTCGAAGGCGCGGTCCAACAGCTTGCCCTTGCGCTTGGACCCGGAGCCCTTCCTGTGCCCGGGGGGCCCAGCTGGCTCCGCAGGTTCCGGTTCGGGTTCCTCGGAGCCGTTGAGCTCCGCTGCGGACTCCTCGGATCGGGTGCCCGCGGGTTCGGTGTCCTCCGGCCGGGTGGGGTCCGATTCGGTGTCCCGGAGCCCGGAGTCGGCAACTCCCACCTCGGCTGGTGTGGGTTCACCCTCGGGCTCGGGGTGCACCTCCCCGGGGGTCGTCGTGCCGGAAGCGTCGTCGGCGGAGGTGGCCGCCGTGTCGGTGCCGAGCAGGGACGGGTGGGGCATCGGCCGCGGTGTGCCCACGCCCAGCAGACGACGGTCGGTGACCGTCCAGCCCAACGGAGCGGTGAGGGTTGCGGCGTGCACGCTGCAGACCTGCTGGGCGGGTTCTCCGTCGTCGGTCGGCCGGTCCAGCCAGACGGCAGCGGCGACCGTGTCGTAGGTGAGCCTTGCCGCTGCAGGGCGGTCACACCCCGGACGCATGCAGTGGCGGGTCATTCCCCAAGGGTACAGGCGGGGTTCAGGATGTGGACGAACCGTCCCGGAGGTCCGAGAATGTGACCCGTACCCCTCAACCGCGCGGGCGACCGAGCCGATCCCTGAACCATGCCAGTTGCAGCACTTGCTCCAGTGAGGAACAACAGGAGCATCGTGGCCGTCCTCGCCGCGCTCGCCCTGGCCCTGGCTGGTGTGGTCTCGACACCAAGCGCCGCAGCGGCCACGCAGTTCAGCTTCACCGGCGGCGGTTACGGCCATGGCGTGGGCCTCAGCCAGTACGGAGCCTGTGGGATGGCCCAGGCCGGTCACGGCTACACCCAGATCCTCACCCGCTACTTCACCGGGACACAGGTCTCCGCCGTCGCCGAGCCCACCAACCTCCGCGTCGCGGTGGGCGAGGCCTCCACGTTCAGCCTGGAGATACCGGCCGGTGCGTCCGTGTCGGGTGTGGGGGTCCTCGGATCCTCACGGACGGTCACCGTGCGCCGTTCGGGTGGCCACGCGGTGCTGAGCGGTGGCCTCTCGGCAACCGTGCCGTTGCCCCTTGTGGTCACACCGCACGGCGCGGTGAAGGTTTCACCGCCGGGCAACCGATTCGACCGCGGCCGGATCGTGGTCAACGCCTACGGGTCCAGCTCGATGCGGGCGGTCGTGGACGGCCTGAGCACCCGCGACTACCTCCTCGGCATCGGGGAGGTGTCGGCTTCGTGGCCCACCGAGGCCCTCAAGGCCCAGGCGGTCACCGCGAGGACCGTGGCGGTCCACAAGGACGCACACCCCGGCGGATCCGACCACGACCTCAAGGGTTGGCTGGACGGCTACTACATCGGTGCCGACATGGCCTCGCGCAGTGGGTCGAACTGGAGCCGTTGGGTCTCGGCGGTGGACGCAACCGTCGGGCGTGTCATCACCCATTCGGGTTCCCCGATCGCATCCGCGGTGTTCTCGTCGTCCTCCGGTGGCCACACCGCCAACAGCGAGTCGGTCTGGTACTCCGCCCTGCCGTACCTGCGCGGTGTGTCCGACCCGTACGACAGCGGCTGTGGCAACTCGCTGAATCGTTGGACGAAGACCTTCAGTGGCTCCGAGTTGGGATCGCGCCTGGGGATGTCCGAGGTGACGAACATCGCCTTCAGCGGGACGCTCGACGTCTCGGGCCGTACCGACAAGGCCAGCTTCACCTTCACCGACCGCACCGGCGCCCGCAGCACCTACACCGGGGCCCAGCTGCGCTCGAAGCTGGGGCTCTACTCCACCAAGTTCACCATCAGCGGTGTCTCCATGCCCTCCTCCACCCCGAACAGCCCACCCACCGGTTCGCTGGTCGCTGTTCGGGCCCATGAGGGCCGCAACATCCTCGTGGCGGGGCGCGCGACGGACCCGGACGGCACACCCCAGCTGTTCGTGGCCGACGCCGTCGATGGCCGCACGACCTGGCAGGTGTTCCCGACCGCGGGCGGGAACTTCCTCGCCGCGTTCCCCGCCGCGCCCGGTACGCACACGACCTGCGTCGCGGTGCTCGACGCTCCCACCGGCGCCGCCACGCAGCTCGGTTGCCGTCAGACGGTCGTCAAGTAGCCCCCACACGACCTGCCCTGTACGAACCGCCCCGCACGACCTGCCCTGTACGAACCGCCCTGCACGAACTGATCGTCGTGGTGCGGACCAGTCCGGCACCACGACGATCAGTTCGGTGGGTGGAGGGTGTTCGCGGGTGGGGATGGGGCCGGGTTCAGCCCTCGGCCACGCCCTCGCAGTCGGCGGGGGCGGTGACGGGGTTGCAGCGGGCGGCCACGCCGCCGGGAAGCTGCACGACGTACCCGGTGGTCGGTTCTGCGACGTAGTAGTCCGTGGAGAGGAACTGCGCACCGCTGGCCATCGCGCTGTCGCGCAACGCCACGTCGTTGGACACGGCATGGATCCCCGGTTCGTCGGTGCGGGTACGGATCAGGTAACCGGCCTCCGCCGCCTCCTCGAGTTCGACGGGATGCTCGAGCGAGTCGTCGATGCGCAGGAAGGCGGCATCGGGTCGTCCGGGTTCGCTGGAGGTGAAGAAGACCCGGTCCTCGAGAGCCGGCGCGTCCGCGGTGTAGATGTCGCGGCTGGCGCCGGTGTCGACGAGGGCGAACATGACCTTGCCCCGGCTCTCCCCGAGGGCCGGCCAACCCGAGTCGAGCACCGCTTCCTCGAGGGTGGGCGCATCGCCCCTCACGTCGTCCGGGGTGATGATGTCCTCCTCGTCGAACACCGAGAGCACCTCGGCCTCCAGGTCGTCGAAGAGCTCGGCGTTCATCTCCACGGGACGGGCGAACTCGACACCGAGCGTGTCGACGTCGATCCCGAAGTCGCCGGCACCTCCCCTCAGGTCGTCGCCCTTGGTCTCGACCATCACCATGATCGGCACGTGGGTCGGGTTCGCGTCCGACCAGCCCTCGATCTCCTGCAGGCATGCGACGAGAGTCAGGCACGTCGTGTTGTAGTCGATGTCAGCGATGTGGGCGACCTTGAACCCGGGCTCGTCGAGTCCGGGCACCTCGGTGGGTTCAACGCCGAGCAGCTCGAGTGCAGCGGGGGTGGAGAACAGCCCGCCCTCGGGATCGGCGAAGGCATCCAACTCGAACTGGCGGATCCCGTAGTCCTCGAGTTGTTCGGTGAGCGGGCGGTGCTCGTAGGAGATGGTCTCCCACAGTGGCGGGACGAGGGCCTCGAGGCCGGCTGCGACCTCGGGTACGGCCGGCAGGTGGTAGCTGTTGTGCGAACCGATCACCTGGATCTGGTTCAGGCTCAGCTCGTCGCCCTCCAGGGCGGGCCGGTCCTCGCTGGCGGAGTCGGCTCCCGATGCAGCTGAGTCGTCTGTGCCGGCCTCCTCGCCACCGGAGCTGCAGGCGCCCGCGAACAGGGCCATGACGGCCACGAGTGCGACCAGGAGGGCGAGGGGACGGCGAACTCGGTCTGAATCAGAGGTGAACACACCGCAGTTCTACACCAGCGAACTGATCGTGGTGGTGCCTGACAGGTCGGCACCACCACGATCAGTTCGCTGCGGGGGCCAGTCGCGGGCCAGTCGCTGAGGGTGGGTCAGTCAGCGGCCCTGGCGTTCAGGGCCTCGAGGCGCTCGGATGCCTCGAGGTACTCCTGGACCATCTCGATCACGACGTCGCCGGCACGGCGGACCTTGTTCATCGAACCGACGATCTGGCCCACCGGGTTGAAGTTCACGTCCACCGCCTGCTCGGGGTACTTGTGCCCCCGGGCCACTGCGTCGCCGGTGACCATGAACTGCAGTGGCATGCCCAGCGGGTCCGGTGTGTCCTCCGCGGCCCACGCCTCGGTCCAGTCGTTCTTGAGCATCCGGCACGGCTTGCCCGTGAAGGACCTGCTGCGCACGGTGTCGCGCGACGAGGCCTCGAGGTAGCTCTGCATCTGCTTCGGTGGTACGTCGGCCTCCTCGACGGTCAGCCACAGCGAACCCGTCCACACGCCCTGGGCTCCCATTGCCAGGGCGGCCGCCATCTGGCGACCCGAGCCGATGCCACCCGCGGCGAGCACCGGCAGCGGCGCCACCTCGTCGATCACCTCGGGCCAGAGCACCATCGAGCCCACGTCGCCCGTGTGCCCGCCACCCTCGCCCCCCTGGGCGATCACGATGTCCACTCCCGCGTCCCGGTGTCGTGCTGCCTGCGCCGGGGATCCGCAAAGAGCGGCCACCACCCGGCCCGACTCATGGATCTGGTCGATGATCTCCGGTGGTGGCGTACCCAGGGCGTTCGCGATGAGCTTCACCTTGTCGTGCGCGAGTGCCTCGTCGACAAGGGGACGGGCCGTCGCCTCGGTCCAGCCGATCAGCGTGGGTGCCAGCTCGTCGTCGGGCATCTCCGGGACGCCATGGTCGGCCAGCAGGCCCTTCGCGAACTCGCGGTGCTCCTCGGGGATCATCGAGTCGAGTTCCTTCTCGAGCTTCACCGGGTCGAGCTCGCCCATCCCCTCGTACTTGCCGGGGATGACCACGTCCACGCCATAGGGCCTGTCGGTGTGCTCGTCGATCCACTCGAGCTCGGTGGCCAGCTGCTCGGGAGTGAACCCGACCGCACCCAGCACACCGAGTCCACCGGCGTTGGACACAGCGGCCACGACGTCGCGGCAGTGCGTGAAGGCGAAGATGGGGAACTCGATGCCGAGTCGGTCACACAGTTCGGTACGCATGGCCGAACCCTAAGCCGAAACTGAAACACGTTCCAGTTACCTGCGCGTGGCCGCTCCTCCCGCGGAGCACTCCCCGAACGACGTTCGCATTCGATGGCTGCGGTGCCCCGAGGGTGCCAGTGCCCGCGCGATGCCGGGGCCGGACGGGTATCAGCCCCCGACGGTGCTCTTGTACTCCTCGGCGGCCGCGGTGATGGCCGCGTCCGCCTCCTCGATCGCAGCCTCGATCTCGCCGTCACCGATGAGCACCCGCTCGTAGGCGTCACGGATCGCCTCACGGGTCGTCTTGTAGTCCCCGATCAGCGGGCCCGGGAAGTCCGGGTCGACGTTCTGCAGGACCTCCATGGCGACCTCGTTCCAGCGTCCGCCGAGACTCGACTGCCATGACTCGATCAGCGCCGGGTCCTCCACCGCGGAGGTGACCACCGGCAAGCCGCTGCCCTCCTGGGCCCAGCGGACCTGTTGGGCGGTGGAGTTGAACCACTTCATGAAGTCCCACGCCGCCGCCTGCTGCTCGGGGGTCCCCCCATTTGTCAGGTACCACGCACCGCCACCGATCTGGCCCTGGCCCGGTTCCTCGATCCCGGGGAAGGGCCCCACTGCGAGGTCGAGGTCGAGGCCCGCGAAGTCCGGCGGCAACTCGATGCCGAGCTCCTCGACCAGGGCGGGATCCACGCTGCCCTCGAGCAGGCCGGCGATCGTGTTGACCGCGGCCGAGCTCTCCACGACGATCGAGGCACTGTTGGTGGCCATGGCGAAGAGGTGGTTGGTCTGACCCTCGGTTCCCGGGTGCGGGCTCGCGAGGCCGTCGTCGACCATGGAGCGCCAGAATCCGAACAGCTCCGCGGTCGCATCGCTGTCGAACTCCGAGGCGGTGGCGAGAGCGTCGCGTCCGTTGTTCTCGTTGACGATGGGTTGACCCACCCCGGTGAGCCACCACTCGGTCTGCCAGGCGGTGGCAAGCACCGCGACGGGCGGCTCCGCAGCGCCCGAGGCCTTGATCGCCTCGGCAGCACTGCGGATCTCCTCCAGGGTCCCGGGCGGTGTGTCGGGGTCGAGCCCGGCGTCGGCGAAGGTGCTGCGGTTGTAGAACACCAGCGCGGTGTAGACGTCGAAGCCGACCGGCTGCAGCTGCCCGTCCACCGTGTAGGAGGCCACTGCGATCGGCAGGAAGTCATCGAGGATCGCCTTGCCGTCGGGGTCGGCGTCGAAACAGGCCTCGCCGGGGATGATCGTGCCCGAGTCGGCCATCACCTGGGTGGTGGTGTCCTCCAGCAGGGCGAGCGCGGGAAGGGAGTCGTCCTCGGCGGCGAGCTTGTACTTGCGCAGCACCTCCTCGAAGGAGATGCCCTGGGGCTGGAAGTCGACCACCACGCGGTCCTGCGAGGTGTTGTACTCCTCCACCATGGCCTCGAAGGTCCGGCGGGGCAGGGCGTTGAAGTTGCTCCACACCGTGATCTCCACCGGGCCGTCCGCGCCCTCGAGCGCATCCACCGGACACGCCACCTCGTCGCTGCCCCCGTCGCCACCGGAACCCTCGTCACCACCGCTGCTGCACGCCGCCGCCACCAGGGCGATGACGGCCACCACGACGGCGCCCAGCAGTGGGCCGCTACGGTGCGCGCGACGACCCTCCGGGTGCCGCAGCTTGCGGTGCAGGTGTCCGCGGTCCGGTCGTGGCGGGTTGGAGTGGTTCATCTGGTCACCTCGGTGGTTCAGCCCTTCACCGCTCCGGCGGTGAGACCCCGGATCAACTGTCGCTGGAAGATCAACAACAGAACGAAGATCGGCACCGACGCGATGAGCGCGCCGGCGAATCCTATGTTGGAGCGGTCGATGTTCTGCACGGCCAGTGAGGCCAGGCGGATCTGCAGGGGTTCCCAGTCGCTCTCGGTGACCGCCAGGCGCGGCCAGGTGTACTGGCCCCACGCGGTCAGCAGGGCGACCAGCGCAAAGCTGGCCACGGCTGGCCGGTTGACCGGCACCACGACGCGCCACATGAAGCGCCAGTTGGAGTAGCCCTCCAGTTCCGCGGCGTCACGGAGGTCCTTGGGCAGGCCCAGGAACGCCTGGCGCAGCAGGAAGATCCCGAACGCGGTCGCGAGGAACGGTGCGGTGAGGCCCTGGATCGAGTTCAACCAGTCCCAGGATCGGATGGTGCGGGCGTTGACCACCAGCGTCACCTCGATCGGCAGCAGCAGGGTTGCCACGGTGAGGGCGAACAGCACCGACTTGCCCGGGTAGCGAAGGAAGGCGAACGAGTACGCGGCGAGCACCGAGGTGACGAGCTGGGCCGCGGTGATCACCAGGGTGATCGCGATCGACAACGCGAACGAGCGGCCCAGGGAGCCCTCCACCCATGCCTCCCAGAACGCACCCCACTGGGGATCCACCGGATAGGGCGGGAGTCCCTCTGCCAGGTACGGGATCGGCAGCGACAGGGCCCTCACGAGGGTCATCCACACCGGGAACAGCACCACCACCGACAGCAGGGTCATGACCAGGTACCAGGCGACGTTCGCGGCCCGGATCCTCGGCGCCCGCCCGGAACGGCGCAGCGGCTCACTCGGCATAGGTGACCCTCCGTTCGAGCATTCCGAACTGCAGCAACGTCACCACGAACGTGAGCGCGAACAACCCGATGGACATCACCGCGGCGGTGTTCACGTCGTCGAACTGGATCCTGAATATCCGGTACACGAGTGTCTCGGTCCGGCCCTGCGGGCCGCCCTGGGTGAGGATGTCGATCTGTCCGAACGCCTGGAAGGCGAAGATCACGAGAACGACCACCAGGAACAGCAGTGTGGGGCCGAGCAACGGCAGCGTGACCTTGAAGAACCGTCTCGTCGGGCTGTAGCCGTCGAGGGTCGCCGCCTCCATGAGGTCCTCGGGGATGGCCTGCATGGCGGCCATGACGATGATGAAGGTGAGGCCCAGGTTCTGCCAGATGGAACTCACCGCGACCGACAGCAGTGCGGTGTCGGGGTTCTGGGTGTTGAGCCACGACAGCCACGACACGTTGCGGAAGTAGCCGACCTCCGGGTTGACCAGGGCGAAGAAGATCACCGACGCGACCGCCACCGAGGTGGCGACCGTCGAGGAGAACACGGTGCGGAAGAAGGCGATTCCCCGGAGCTTGCGGTTCGCGAGCTGGGCCAGCAGCACTCCGAGTATCACCCCTGCGGGAACCGTGTACAGCACGTACTGCACCGTGATCCAGAGGCTGTCGAGGAACTCCTCGCCACCCAGCACCTCGGCCCACTGCGAGAACCCGACGTACTCCTGGCGCTGGTTGGCGAACACGCCCCGGGTGTCGAAAAGGCTGAGCTGGATGAGCCGCCCGAGCGGGTAGAAGAAGAAGATCCCGAACACCACGAAAGCGGGCAGCAGGTAGAGGTAGCCGATCAACGCCTCGCGGGTGCGACCCCGGATGCGCCGCGGTGCGGCTTCAACCGGCTTCGTCTCGGTGTTGGGTGTCCCGGCGGTCATGTAGGCGCAGACAATACGCAACCGGAGCTGCGAGACTCTGCTCGAAAGGTCCGGACCGAGGAGGCTCGATGACTGGTGCGAGCACGGACGGCGCGGGGACGGAAGGTGTGGAGATGGACGGTATGGAAATGGACGGCGTGGGGATGTACCGCAGCGGCAGGGAGCGCCAGCTCGCGCTCGGACGCTCACTCGGGGAGGAACAGGCGGAGCTGACCGTGGCGGCGACACCGGAGTGGTCGGTGCGCGACAACTTCGCCCACATGGCTGGAGTGGCCGCGGACCTGCTGGCCGGGAGGGTGGAGGGGGTCGCGACCGACCCCTGGACCCAGGCCCAGGTGGATGCCCGTTCGCAGTGGCCCCTGGGGCGGATCCTGGACGAGCTGGAGGAGCTGGGACCCGCCATGGACGAGGTGATCGCCGCCTTCGGAGACGGCATGGACCCCAGGTTGTTCCTCGACCAGTGGACCCACGAACAGGACATCCGTGGCACCGTCGGCGTCCCCGGGGGGATGGATGCCCGGGTCGTGTCCTGGGGGGCCGGGGTCGTGGTGCCGGGCTGGATGCGCTCGGTGGCTCGCGCCGGCCTGCCAGGCCTGCGCGTCGAGTGCGGTGACGCCGTGTACAGCAGCGACGACGACCCGGCGATCACGCTCCGCGTCGAACCCTTCGAGGCCATCCGGATCGTTACGGGGAGGCGCTCGGCTGCGCAGATGGGCGCACTCGGTTGGTCGGGAACGGACTCACCCGAGGTCTACTTCGACTCCCTGGTGGTGTTCTCGATCGCGGATGAGGACATCCACGACGCCCTCTGAGGCCGCCGGATCGATCGGGATCAGACCCCCACTCCGGCCGGGTGCTTCCTGGATCCGGGTGTGAACTCGACCGGCATGTGCTTCATGCCGTGGATGAAGTTGGATCGCAGCCGTTCCGGTGGGCCCGCCGGTCGGATGTCCTCCAGCCGGCTCAGCATCTCGCGCAGGATGATGCGCAACTCGGCGCGGGCGAGGTTGGCGCCGAGACAGAAGTGCGCGCCCCCACCGCCGAAGGCGACGTGCTCGTTGGGGGTGCGCTGCAGGTCGAAGCGGAACGGCTCGTCGAAGACCTCCTCGTCGCGGTTGGCCGAGACGTGCCAGATCAGCACCTTGTCGCCCGCCGCGATCTTCTTGCCCCGCAACTCCGTGTCGACCGCGGCGGTGCGGCGGAAGTGGTGCACGGGAGTGGCCCAGCGCACGATCTCCTCGATGGCGGTCGCGATGAAGTCGTCGTCGTCGAGGTTGTCGAGCATCAGGCGCATCTGGTCCGGATGGTCGAACAGGGCCTGCATCCCGTGCGAGGTGGCGGTGCGGGTCGTCTCGCTGCCGGCGACCGAGAGGAGCATCATGAACATGTCGAACTCCTCCTCGCTCAGCGCCTCGCCGTCGATGTCCGCGTTGAGGAGCTTGGTGACCAGGTCGTCGCGGGGGTCTTCGCGTCGCTTCGCCGCCAGCTGGTTCGAGTAGATGTAGAGCTGCATGGCGGCTTCGCGGGCCTGGGTGCTGGACCCGGCCTCACCGGTGTACTCGGGGTCGTTGCCCCCGATCATCGTGTTGGTCCACTCGAAGATCAGGTGGCGGTCCTCCTGGGGGACGCCCATCATCTCGGCGATCGCCTGCAGGGGTAGCTCGGCCGCCAGGTCGGTGACGAAGTCGCACGCGCCGTCCTCGATCACCCGGTCCACGATCAACTCGGCGCGGTACTGCAGGTGCGTCTCGAGCAGTCCGATCATCCGAGGGGTGAACCCGCGGTTGACGATCCGCCGGTAGCGGGTGTGCTTGGGTGGGTCGCTGTCGATGAGCATCTTGCCGCGGGTGTCGAAGTCGGGGTCGACGTCGACGATGTTGAACCGCTGGGTTCCCCCGAGTTCGGAGCTGTAGGTCTCCACGTCCCGGTTGACCTCCTGGAGGTCGCGCAGCTTGGTCACCGACCAGAACCCGGCACCGTCGGGCTCGGTGGTCCAGTGCACCGGATCCTCGGCCCTCAACAGGGCGAACATCTCGTGGTGTGCACCGCTCAGGAAGTTGTCGGGATCGATGATGTCCACGTCGGAGAGCTTCAAGGTTCCTCCCGGGTTACGGCACTCGGCCAACTCGCTGTCCCGGGCACCCTAGGGCGGCTTGAACGAACGTTCAATCAATCGCTACGCTGCCCGTATGTCCCTCACCTTCAACGAACCCCGCAGCGCCGGGGCGACGCAGGACTTCGCCTCGACCGACTTCTGTGATCCGAAGACATACGACGACCCCTGGGAGCTCTATGCGTGGCTCAGGGATCTCGATCACCTCCATTTCGACGAGAAGAACGAGCTCTACATAGCGCCACGACACGAGGACGTGTTCCACGTCTCCCGGGAGACCGACTACTACGTCTCGAGCAACGGTGTGCGTCCCGCGGTCGCAGGAGACATGTCCATCATCACCCTCGATGGTGCCGAGCACCTGCACCAGCGCAGGCTGATCAACCAGGGCTTCACACCGCGTCGCGCGCGTGCCCTGGTGCCGCACATGCGCGAGCTCGCCAACCAGATCATCGACGAGATCGCGGACCGTGGCGAGATCGACTTCGTGTCGGACTTCGCGATGCACGTTCCGCTCATCATCATCTGCGAGCTCATGGGTCTGGATCCCGACAAGCGAGAGGCGATGTACCGCTGGAGCGACGACATGATGGCCGGTGACGGCCACGTGGAGGAGGACGACCCGGTTCTGCACGCGGCTGCGCAAGCCTTCGGGGAGTACGTCACCATGTGCGTGGAGCTGATCGCCGAACGCAGGGCGAAGGCCGAGGCAGCCGAGGCAGAGGGCGAGGGAACCGCCGATGACCTGATCTCGATCCTCACCAGTGCCTTCGACGCGGGTGAGCTGGCCAAGGACCACGTTGCGGCCTCGGGGGTCGACGAGGAGACCTGGGAACGCCTTCAGGCAGAGCACGCGCAGCTCGACGACAACGACCTGCTCGCCTTCCTCACGGTGCTGCTGGTGGCGGGCAACGAGACGACGCGCAACGCGATCTCGGGTGGCCTGGTCGCCCTGTCGCGCCACCCCGAGCAGAAGAAGCTGCTGCTGGACAACCTCGGCAACGACGAGTTCATGGACGTGGCGGTCGACGAGATCATCCGTTACGTCACTCCGGTGCTCGGTTTCGTGCGCACGGTCACCCAGGACCACACCTACCGCAACACGGAGCTGCGAGCGGGCGACCGGATCCTCATGCTCTACGCGTCGGCCAACCGCGACGAGCGTGCCATCGAGCGCCCCGACGAACTCGACCTCACCCGGCCCAGCGACCACATGGCCTTCGGCATCGGACCGCACTTCTGCCTCGGGGCGAACATCGCCCGGGCCGAGGTGCGCACCGTGTTCGAGGAGCTGCTCGGCCGCCTGCCCGACATCGAGGTGCCCGAGGACGCCGTCATACCGCGTGGCGAGTCGACCCTCGTGCTGTCCATCCAGGAGGTACCGGCTACCTTCCAGAAGTGCCCGGTGTCACACTGAGGCCACCGAGCCCGGTGGCCGCCTCCGGGATCCACGACCGATGACGACCACCGACACCAGACCCAACCAGCGCGAGCACATCCTCGACGCGGCCCTTCGGCTCATGTCCGCCAACGGGGCCGCGGGCATGTCGATGCGGGCGCTCGCGTCCGAGTGCGGGGTCCAGGTCGCCGCCATCTACCACTACTTCGACTCCAAGGACGCCCTGTTGGCCGCGGTGGTCGAGGAACGTCGCTACGGGGCGAGACTCGGCGACCCGATCCCGATCGACGCCGGTGCGGCCCCCCGGGAACGGTTGGAGGCGCTGTTCAAGCACATCTGGCGGGGTGCGATGGACGAGGAGGAGATCTGGCGTCTCGTGCTGGGCGAGGGGATCCGCGGCGAGTCGACGGTCGTCCCGGTCGGTAGCACACTCCTGGAGTTGGTCGGCCATGCCGCGCGTGACTGGGTCTCCCAGCACGTGCCCGAGGCGGAACCCCACGATGCGGTGGCGGAGCTCCTGGTGGGCCAGATGCTGGCGGGGTTCGTGAGGCGGGTGTTCGAACCGGACTCCGACCCGGAGGAGATCGCCTCGCAGGCTGCTTCGGCGTTGGTGGGTGCCGTGTTCGGCCAGGGGTGAGCGGACCCCCGGGCGTTCGTGCCCGGGGTCGGCGCAGGCCAGACTGGCGGGCGATGCCACCGGCTCTGCAGAGGATCCGTTCACGCCTGGAACGACGGCAGTGGTGGCAGGTCGCCACCTCGATCGCACACGGCGCCTCGGAGGACCAGGTGACGGGGCTCGCTGCCGAGATGGCCTTCTTCGGGATGCTCAGCCTGTTCCCGCTCACGATCGCGATCGCCGCCGGGGTGGGCTTCCTCGAGCCGGTCGTCGGAACCGACGCGGCCGACCAGGTGCGCTCGGAGGTCGTCGCGGCGCTCTCGACGGGTCTGGGTTCGCAGGCATCGGGGGTGACCGACGCCATCGAGGAGCTCTTCGCGGACACCCGGCCCGGAGTGTTCACCGTCGGACTGCTGGTGGCTCTGTGGTCCGCCTCGCGGGGGTTCCGCTCGACGGTCCGCTCGATCGATGCGGTGTACCACCTCGAACAGAGGCGCACCTACCTCGAGTTGCGACTGCTGTCACTCGCCATGGCGGTGGTCACCGTTCCCCTTGCTGCGCTCGGTCTCGTGGTGTTCGCGGTGGGTCCCCTGCTCGGCGGTGGAGCCGAGGCAGCCGAGGTGTTCGGGAGTGCCCAGGGCTACGAGCAGGCGTGGCGGGTCCTGCGCTGGCCGGTGGGCATCGTGGTGGTCTGCGTGGCCGTGACCACGGTGCTGCACATAGCGCCGGACGAACGCACTCCGTGGCGAAGCGACGTTCCCGGCTCGTTGGTGGCGATCGTCTCCTGGGCGTTGTCGACCGTGGCGCTGCGCGTCTACCTGCGCTTCGGGGGCTCGGAGAACCTGCTGATCGGAAGCCTCGGAGCGGTGCTGGTGGTCTTGATCTGGCTCTACCTGCTCGCCCTCGGGTTGTTGCTCGGCGCGGAGCTGAACGCCGTGCTGGCACGGCGTTCGGGTACGCCGAGGGAGGCCCGCAGCGCACTGGAGTTCGAGACCCTGGCCCGACGCATGAAGCGCTTGGGCCGCCGGTGAGCCGGGCGGTCGGGGAGCCCTCTCAGGAGGCCAGGAACGGAGCCACGCGGTCCTTGGGCCGCCCGATGATCGCGCGGCCGTCCTTCACGAGCACCGGCCGCTGCATCAGCTCCGGGTGTTCGGCGAGCACGTCGGCGACCTGGTCGGCCGTCGCCACGTCGTCATCGGTGAGCTCGTAGGTCTCGAACTTCTTGTCCCTGCGCACCAGGTCGGTGGCGGGGTCCTCGAGGATCGCGAGCAGGTCGAGGATCTCGTCGCGGCCGGGGCGCTGCGCCACCAGCATGTACTTGCGCAGCTCGACCTCGACGTCGGCCTCGTCGGCGGCCTCCACGGCGAACCTCGAGGTGGAGCAGTTGGGGTTGTGCCAGATCGTGATCTCAGCCATGGCCCGACGATACCGACCTGTAGCCTTCTGCGGTGAGCAACGCCGATCCACCCTCACAGGCGCCTCCGCAGGGTCCGACCCAGAGCGCGGCCGGCACTGCAGCAGCGTTCACAGCGGTGTCCATGTGGGGTCTCGGCAACGTGCTGATCGCCGCCATTCCCCTCAACGGACTGGTGATCGGGGTCTACCGCCTGGGACTCGGCACACTCGTGTACCTGGTGGTCTGCTACGTGCGCGGCATCCGGCTCACCGCCAGGTCGTTCCGCTACGGCCTCGCCGGGGGCATCGCCTTCGGCCTCGACATCGCCACCTTCTTCCTCGCGGTGCGCAACACCTCGGTGTCGATCGCGGTCACCGTCAGTGCACTGCAGCCGGTCGTCATCGCAGGGGTCGCCGCGGCGGCCTTCGGGGAGCGCATACGCCCCAGGCACGTCGTCGGCACCCTGGTGGCGGTACCCGCGGTGGCGCTGGTGGCCTTCGCGGGAGGCGATGACGGGGCCCGGAGCACCTTCGGCAACCTGATGGCCGTCGCGGCACTGTTCATGTGGGCCGCCTACTTCATCGCCTCGAAGAAGGCCCGCGAGACCCTGCCGACCATGGAGTACATGACCGTGATGAACATGGTGGCGTTCTTCACGGTGTGCGCGATCGCCCTGCCCGCAGGGGTGCTGGGTGAGGGTGCCTCGCAGATGGACCTCGCCACGGCGCTCGCGATCGTCGGTGTGGTGGCGCTGCCCGGTTCGGGGCACATCTTCATGAACTGGGCACACGGGCACACCACGCTGATGCTGACCTCACTGGCGACGCTCACCATGCCGGTGGTGTCGACCCTCGGAGCGTGGGTGTTCATCGGACAGCAGGTGACAGCGGCCCAGATGCTCGGCATCGCAGTTGTGCTGGTGGTGCTCGCCTTCGTCGTCGTCGGTGACGGGCGCGAGGTGCGCATGCGACGGGTCAAGCTGTAGCCATGTCCACCCGATTCAGCGAACACGCGGCATCCGAGCTGGTCGAGACGATGGTCTCCGAGATGAGCCTCGAGGAGAAGCTCGCCCAGCTGGGCGGTGTGTGGTCCACACAGCTGGTGGAGGGGGAGGGGGACCAGGCGGCGTTCTCGCCGCGGAAGGCCGCCGAAGTGATGCCCAACGGCGCCGGGCAGGTCACACGCATCGCGGCTTCGACCGGGCTGCGGCCCGCAGGTGTCGCCAGGTTCACCAACGACATCCAGCGCTGGCTCATCTCGAACACCCGCATGGGCATCCCTGCGATCGTCCACGAGGAGGCGGTGGCAGGGTTCTGTGCACGGGACGCGGAGGCGTTCCCACAGGCGATCGGCCTGGGGGCGACCTTCGACGTCGACCTGCTGGAACGCATCGGCGACCACATCCGTGCCGAGATGCTCTCGGTGGGTGCACGCCAGGCGCTCTCCCCGGTGCTCGACGTGGCACGCGACCCGCGCTGGGGGCGCACCGAGGAGACCTACGGCGAGGACCCGGTGCTGGCCGGCACTCTCGGTGCGGCGTATGTGAGGGGTATCCAGAACGCCGGTCCCGAAGGACTCGCGGCCGGAGTGGCAGCCACCGCCAAGCACTTCTGTGGCTACGCGGCCAGCGACGGGGGATTGAACCACGGGCCGGTCAACATCGGGGCACGCGAGCTGCTGGAGGTCCACGTCGAGCCGTTCGCGGCGGCGATCCGGGACGCCTCGCTCGAGTCGGTCATGAACTCCTATGCCTCGGTCGACGGCCTCGCCCCGGCGGGCAACCGGGCGTTGCTCACCGAGCTGCTGCGCGACGAACTGGGTTTCGCGGGCACCGTCGTCGCCGACTACTTCGCGGTCGACCTCCTGCGCACCCACCACCGGGTCGCACCCACCAAGGGCGTCGCGGCGGCGAAGGCGCTCATCGCCGGCATGGACGTGGAGTTGCCGTCCCTCGACTGCTTCTCCCCGGAGAACCTGGGCGCCCTGGTGGAGGCCGGGGTCGTTCCACACGACGTCCTCGACGAGGCGGTGCGCCGGGTGCTGTCCCAGAAGGAGCGCCTCGGGCTGTTCTCCGAACCGCTCGTGGACGAACAGAGCGCGTCGGCGTGCTTCGGCACGCTCATGGGCCGGGAGCTGGCGCTGCGGGCCGCGCTCGAATCGGTCGTGCTGGTCGACAACGACGGCTCCCTTCCGGTGGATCCGGCGACGATCTCCTCGGTGGCGGTCGTGGGGCCGGCGGCGGACGATCCACGGCTGCTGGAGGGGGACTACCACTACCCCGCGCACCTCGAGATCATCTACGGCACCGACGCCGGGAGCCCCGAGCTGCACGGCTCCGACGGGGGCCCCGAGCTACACGGTGCAGAGCTGCTGCCCGCCGCGGGCGGCGCGTTCTCCCCGGGTCCGCACTTCCCGCCGATCATCACCCCCCTCGAGGGTTTCCGCAACGTGCTTGCCGAGGCGGCTCCGCACGGGCCGGATGTCGAGGTGCACCACGCGCCGGGGTGTTCGGTCACCGCACCCGACGGGGACGACACCGGCGAGGCGGACTCCATCGCTCAGGCTGTGTCGTTGGCGGCGGGCTGCGACCTGGCGGTGGTGTGCCTGGCGGGTCGTTCGGGGCTCACCCCGGATGCGACGGTCGGCGAGGCGCGCGACGCGTCCTCGCTCGCGCTGACGGGCAACCAGCTCGGGTTGCTACGCGACGTGGCCGCCACGGGGGTGCCGACGGTGGCGGTGGTGTGCTCGGGACGGGTGCACTCGCTCGGCGAGGTCGAGCAGCCGGCTGCTGCGACCCTCGTGGCCTGGCTGCCCGGCGTCGAGGGTGGCACCGCGGTTGCCCGACTGGTGCTGGGCATGTCCAACCCGTCGGGCCGTCTGCCGGTGAGTCTGCCCGCGTCGGTCGGCCAGGTGCCGGTGCACCACGCGCCGCGTGCAGGTGGTGGACGCAGTCAGTTCTGGGGTGACTACACCGACGGGCCGACCGCGCCTCTGCATCCGTTCGGCTACGGGCTGTCCTACACGAGTTTCGACTACTCGGAACTCGAGGTGCACCAGGGCTCGACGACCGAGGTGACGACCCTGTCGGTGAGTGTCACCAACCGGGGGCGGGTGGCCGGAACCGAGGTGGTCCAGCTGTACGCACGTGACGAGGTGGCCTCGGTGGCGCGCCCGGAACGCCAGCTGGTCGGGTTCGCCCGGTTGCCCCTGCAACCCGGCGAATCGCGTCGGGTCAGCTTCGGAATCCATCCGTCACGGCTGGCCTTCTTCGACGAGGCGATGCGCTTCGTGTGCGAGCCCGGGGCCTTCGACCTGGAGGTCGGGGGCTGGGCCGGTGCGCCGGCCCTGACCAAGACGGTCGACCTCGGCGGCGAGGTGACGGCCTACGCCCAGCGCGACGTGGTGGCGACCAGCGTCGGCATCGACTGAGCCCCGCCTGCGAGTGGCGATCCATCCGGAAGTGCCGGAAGGGATCGGGGCGCCGTGTGGTTCGGGTTCAGTCGGTGCCGCGGCGGACCACCACGACCGGGCACGGAGCGTTGTTCACCACCATGGAGCTGACCGAACCGAGGATCGCACGCTTCAACGCACCCTTGCCCTGTGAGCCCACCACGACCGTGTCCACGCCGAGTTCCTCCGCGAGTCGTACCAGGACACGACCGGCGTCGCCCTCCTCGATCCGGGTGGTCACCGTGGCCTGCGGAGCGGACCGGCGAACCGCGGCCTCGGTGGCCCGGAGCGCCTCGGTGGCCTCCTGCCGGCCGCGGTCCCTCTCGGCGCTGATCTGGGCCTCGGTGGCCATGCCGCCGGCGAAGCCCGACTCGGCCCCGCTCATGATCACCGAGGAGATGTCCACCGCGCACACGATGGTCACCTCCGAGGGGTCATCCAGCATGGCGACGCCGGTTCCGGCGGCCGCCACCGCCTCCTCGGATCCGTCGGTGCCCACGAGCGCGTGCATCGCCACACCCTACCCGTGGGGCCCTAGGGGGTGTCCTGTGGGTCGAGGCCGAGGACCCGCCGCGCGTTGTGGCGCAGGAACTTCGGCCACACATCGTCGCGGAAGGGGACCTGGGGGAGTTCGGAGAAGATGCGCTCGAGTGTGAGCCCCATGGGGAAGTAGCCCGCGTACATGACCTTGTCGGCCCCGCGCGTGTTGGCGTAGTCGATGATCGCCGAAGGGTAGTACCGGGGCGCGAAGGCAGAGGTTGAGTAGTAGAGGTTCGGCCACTTCAACATGAGCTTCACCGCCAGGTCCTCCCAGGGTTCGGCTCCGTGGCGCATGACGATGGTCAGCTCCGGGAAGAACCAGCAGACCTCGTCGAGCAGCTCGACCGCCTGGCACGCCATCGGCACCCTGGGTCCGGGTACACCGACGCACATGAACACCGGAATGCCGAGTTCGCAGCACTTGGCGTAGACCGGATACCAGCGCTTGTCGTTGACCGGGACCTGCGGATTGCAGCCGGCGGGGAAACCGGAGATCGCACGCAGCCCGGTCGTCTCGTGTGCCCTGACGATCTGCTCCACCGCACGCATGCCCTCGTTGGGGTCCACCCCGATGGAGGGCAGGAACCGGTCAGGGTGGTCGCGGAGCGCCTTCAGTTGGCGTTCCGAACCGGCACCGATGAGGGCCTGGTCGATCCCGTGGTGGTCCATCAGCGCGAGCGTGTGGCCGATCGGGTCATCCGTGCGTGCCTTGGGCACGTCCCGGAACATGTACTCGACCGGGAACTCGAAGTCCTCGTTGCTCTCGCGGTCGCGCAGGTTCGGTGCGAGGAACTCATATGTGGAGGCAACGTCGTTGAAGGGGAGGTCGAGCATCGTGTCGACGATCCCCACGTCTGTCGGCATCGGCATGGCCACAACCTAAGTGGACACGGCACGCTCGTGCCGAATGTGGATGGCACGCTCGTGCCGAATGTGGATGGCACGCTCGTGCCGGATGTGGATGGCACGCTCGTGCCGGATGCGCACAGCGCGCCCACTCGAGTCGTGCAACGGCACACCGGGTGGCGGTGGACCTCGGTAGCCTCGCCGGATGCCCACGATGCTGATCGCCGGTGGGGGGATCCTCGGGACCTTCCATGCCATGGAGGCGCTCGAACGCGGGTTCTCGGTCACCCAGTTCGAGGCATCGGCGGAACCCCTCTCGGCCACGGCGCGGAGCCCCGGCGCGCTGGCGTTCTCCCGAGCGGCGCCGGGACTGGAGCTCGAGTTGTGCGTCGACGCAGCAGCACGTTGGCGCCGCCTCGCCGGAGAAGCCGGCGCTCCCGTGAGGGAACTGGGATCGCTCGTCGCCGCCACCGACGAACGGGAGGCCGACCAGCTCGAGGAGCTGTGCCGGAGGAGCGACGCGGTGCAGCGGGGCTGGAGCCTCACCCGGCGGGCCGGCCATGAGCCGCGCGGGAGCCTCGAGCAGGACGTGGCGCTGGGCGAGTCTGTGGTGGCCACCCTGCATTCGGACCTGGACGTCGTGGTGGAGACCCGGAAGCTGCTCGAGCACCTGCGGGGGCGCATGCAGCGCACCGAGCGCTACCGCTTCGTGGGCGGGGTCGAGATCCGGGACCTGGGACCGGGTTCGTTCACCGACTCGACGGGTCGGACCCACCGTGGCGACCTGGGGTTGTTGTGTCCGGGTTGGCGGTCCGACCTCGCCATCTCGATGCTGCGCCAGCCGTCGGTGCTGCGTTCGGTACGGATCCAGGTCCTGCAGACGGGGCGTCTTCGGGCAACGCTTCACCGGCCGGTCTCGGACGTGGCCGCACTCGTGCACAGCGGCCTCGGGCGTGCCACCGGCATGGCGTCCCCGCCGCCGGATCCGCGGCTGGGCCAGACCACGGTGGCGCTCACCTGTGTGCAGCGCCGGTCGCGGGCCCTGACGATCGGGGAGACACGTGACCACGACGAACCCTTCGGCTTCGAGGTCTCCCAGCGCCCACTGCAGGTGTTGCTCGAGCGTGCGGGGAAACTCCTGGGGGTGGACCTGCCGCCGGTCACCCACCAGTGGGCGGGGCAGGTGCGCCAGTGCACCGACGGTCGGCTGTGGTTGCGCGAGGACCTCGATGAGACGATGACCCTGGTTGGTTGCGCCGACCAGCGCGGGATCGCCCTCGCCCCGGTCATCGCGGCCGAGACACTCGACTGGGTGACCGAGGGCCGCGACTCGGGCGCCACCCACCCGGGGGCGGACGGTGCCGGGACCGGCTGAGCACCCGGCGGAACGGGACCGCCGGCTGTTGCACGCGGACCTGGATGCCTTCTACGCCTCGGTGGAGCAGCGCGACGACCCGGCGCTCGCGGGGCGTCCGACGATCGTCGGACAGGGCGTCGTGCTGGCGGCCTCCTACGAGGCGCGCGGCCGGGGGGTGCGCACCGCCATGAACGGACGCGAAGCACTCAGGCTCTGTCCCGATGCGGTGGTGGTGCCTCCCCGCATGAAGGCCTACTCCGAGGCCAGCGCAGCGGTGTTCGAGGTCTTCTTCGACACCACCCCGGAGGTCGAGGCTCTCTCGATAGACGAGGCGTTCCTCGACGTGTCCGGCCTCTACCGCAGCCACGGCGCCCCGGTTCAGGTGGCCGAACGCCTTCGTGAACGCGTGCGTCGCGAGGTCGGACTCCCGTTGAGCATCGGGGTGGCATCCACGAAGTTCCTCGCAAAGGTGGCCAGTGCCCGGGCGAAACCGAACGGACTCCTGCAGGTGCCCGTCGGGGGTGAGCTCGAGTTCCTCTGGCCCCTGGGGGTGCGTGCCATCTGGGGTGTCGGGCCCGCGACCGAGAGGCGCCTCGCCGAACGGGGGGTCCATACGGTGGGGGAGTTGGCAGCCGTGCCCCAACGCACACTGCAGAGCTGGATCGGACGGGCCGCGGGTGCACAGCTGCACGCGCTGTCGCACAACCGTGACCCGAGGCCCGTCACCCGGCGGGGCCGGCGGAAGTCGATCGGGGCCCAACAGGCCCTCGGGCGGTCGAGGCCCGGGCGCGACGAGGCCGAGGTGCTGCTGACGGGGCTCGCGGAACGGGTGACCAGGCGCCTGCGGGACGGCAACCGCACTGCCCGCACCGTGGAGTTGCGCTGGCGCGACCTCGACATGGCCACACACACCTCCTCCACGACGCTGGCCCATCCGAGCGATGACACCGGGGAGATCCTTGCCGCCGGGCGCCGGCTCCTCGCCGGGGCGTGGCCCCGCATCGAGCCGAACGGGCTCGGGCTCATCGGCCTCACGGTGGCGAACCTCTCCGGCAGCGAGGCGGTGCAGATGGGTCTCGACTTCTCCGGGCGCGACACCAGTGCCCTCGACTCGACCCTCGATGCGGTCACCGAGCGGTTCGGCTCAGGTGCGATCACCCGTGGTTCGCTGCTGGGCCGGGAGGTGGCCGAGACCCCGGTGCTCCCCGACCCGCCCGAGGACACCTAGCGAGGTCACCGCAGGCCTGCATCTGCGAACGCGCGCGGGGGCTGGGTTACTCTCGGATGGCCCCACGCGGCGCCAGGGCGCGGGCCACACGAGGATCCGAGCACCGAGCATCCGGGAGTCCAGTGGCCCGACTCACCCCGTTCTCGCAGATCCGGCCCATCACATGGGGCCGGCGCATGGTCGACCTGCTGGGTCCGACCGGCGATGCGACGCGCCAGAGCCTCGTTGCGCTCGTGTTCAACTCCCTCAGCAGCCTCGTGGCGGGGGTGGTGCTGGGGTCGATCGTGTACCGCTTCGAGGAGTTGCCCGGACTGCTGTTGATGGTGCCCGCGGCGATCGGGTTGCGCGGCAACATCTTCAGCACCTTCGGCAACCGCATATCCACCGCGGTGCACACCGGGACCTTCACCCCGACGTTGCGTCGCGAGACCGTGTTCGCCCAGAACGTGCTCGCCACGATGTCGCTCACGGTGGTCATGTCGCTGGTGCTGGCGCTCGTGGCGCGGGTGGTCGCGATCGCGTTCGGGATCGAGGACGCCCTGGGTGTGCTCGACCTCGTGCTGATCAGCATGGTGGCGGGCGTGCTGGCGTCGCTGGTGGTGTTGGGGGCATCGGTGCTGCTGGCGATCCTCGCGGTCCGCCGGGACTGGGACCTCGACAACCTCGTCGCTCCGAGCGTGTCGACCCTCGGTGACGTGGTGACGATCCCATGTGTGTTCGTGGCCTCGCTGCTGGTGGGCACCGGAGCGTGGACGCTGTGGGTGGCGGGGCTGCTCGTGGTGGTGGCGGTCACAGTCGCGGTGCTGAGCGTGCGGTCGCGCCTGGAGGACTTCCGCCGGATAGTCGTCGAATCGATCCCGGTGCTCGGGGTCGCACTCGTGTTGTCCACCCTCGCCGGCGTGGCCGTCGAGAAGCGCCTCGCGGTGTTCGCCGCGCTGCCGGCGCTGTTGGTGCTGCAGCCCGCGTTCGTGAGTTCGGCGGGTTCGTTGGGGGGCATCCTGTCGAGTCGGATCGGCACCAACCTCCACCTCGGCCTGGTGTCGCCGACACTGGTTCCCGGGCGGCTGGTCCTCGCCGATGCGGCGCTGGTGCTGGGACTTGCACTACCGGTGTACGTGTTCAACGCGCTGGGTGCCCAGGTGGCCGCATCACTGTTGTCTCAGGCCTCCCCGGGGGTGTGGTGGATGCTCGCGGTGTCGTTGCTGGCCGGGGCCCTGACCGTGTTGTTCGTGATCGCGCTCGCGTACTACGGAACGGTTGCCGCGTGGCGGGTCGACCTGGATCCCGACTCGGTCGGGATCCCGGTGGTGACCGCATCGGTGGACTTCGTGGGGGTCGTCTGCCTCGTTGCGGTGGTGGTGACCTTCGGTCTCCTCTGAGGCGCAGGCGCACCGCCTCCTCTGGGGCGCAGGCGCACCGCCACGCGGTCTGGCGGGGCGCCCGGGGCGGACTCAGTCCACGTCGAGCAGCTCGGACACGACCGCCGCGATGGCACTGCGTTCCGAGCGTGCGAGGGTCACGTGGCCGAACAGGGGGTTGCCGCGGAGCAGCGAGACCACTGAAGCGATCCCGTCGCGCCGTCCGACCCTCAGGTTGTCGCGTTGGGCCACGTCGTGGGTGAGGACGACCCTCGAGCCCTCACCGATCCGGCTCAACGCCGTGAGCAGGACCATGCGTTCCAGGTTCTGGGCCTCGTCCACGATCACGAAGCTGTCGGTGAGGGTGCGGCCACGGA
Organism: Microthrixaceae bacterium; assembly: GCA_023958095.1. Taxonomy (GTDB): domain Bacteria; phylum Actinomycetota; class Acidimicrobiia; order Acidimicrobiales; family Microtrichaceae; genus JAMLGJ01. The sequence goes on along the minus strand of JAMLGJ010000008.1, from coordinate 61,683 downwards.
TGTGGGTCAGGGGGAGCACCTCGAGCAGGTCCCGCTCGAGCACCTCCTCGATGACCTCGGGCCCGGTGATGGACTCGAGCGCGTCGAGGACCGCCGCGGACCACGGGTTCATCTTCTCGGTCTCGCTGCCGGGCAGGTAGCCCAGCTCCTGTCCACCGACCGCGTATAGGGGCCTGAACACGATCACACGTCGCTGGGTCCGCTGTTCGAGAACCGCCTCGAGGCCCGCGGCCAGGGCGAGCACCGACTTGCCGGTGCCGGCGGAGCCGCCGAGTGAGACGATCCCGACCCGCGGGTCGGCCAGCAGGTCGAGTGCCACCCGCTGCTCTGCCGAGCGGCCGCGCAGGTCGAACAGCGACCTGTCGCCGTCGACGAGGCGCAGTGTGCCATCCGCATGCACCCGTGCGAGGGCCGATCCCTCCGTCGAGCGCAGCGTCAGCCCGGTGTTGGTTGGCACCTCCAGGCCGTCCGGCAGTGGCACGGTGCGTTCCGCGTAGAGCCTGTCGACCACGTCTGCTTGGACGGACAGCTCCTGCATGCCGGTCCAGCCGTCGGACTCGCTGAACTCGTGGCGGTACTCCTCGGCCTCGAGGTCCACCACCGCCGCCTTGAGCCGCAGCGGCAGGTCCTTCGAGACCAGCACCACGTCGAGGCCCTTGTCGGCCAGGTTCCGCGCCACCGCGAGGATCCGGTGGTCGTTCGTGTCCCCCGAGAACGCGAGTGGGAGTGAGGACAGGTCGACGTTGTTCAGCTCGACCCTGACCGTTCCCCCGAGGTCGTTGATCGGGTTCGCGCAGCTGAGCGTGCCATGGGCGACACGCAGGTCCTCCAGGCGTCTGAGGGTCTCACGGGCCGACCAACCGAGCTCCGGGTGGGCACGTTTCTCCTCCAGCTCGGTGAGGACCACGAGGGGGATGACCACCTCGTGTTCGGCGAAGTTCGCCAGCGCTGCGGGGTCTGCCAGCAGTACCGACGTGTCCAGGACGAAGGTGCGCTTGTCGATGCCAAGACGGTACCGGCCCGGGGCTGGTCGGACGCGCGATACCCGGTGCCCGGCCCCTTTCCCGCGGGGTGCAACCGAAGGGTTCCCGCGGGGTGCAACCGAAGGGCCCGGCGGTAACCTCTCGCCGGGACACCGGAAACGGCGATTCGACCGCCGCTCGGACGAGGGTGTCCGGAGCTACCAGAGGTGCACGGTGTCTGCAGGAGACGGTGAACGCGACATGGGTGAGGGCGGGGCCGGCACGGGTGACCGCAACCGCTTTGTCGTGCCCGATCCGGCGGATCCACCCGACGGCGAACCCACGACCACCTTCCCGCGTGCCTCCCACGACGATCAGCAGCGGTCCGCTGATGCCGGGCCACCCACCGTGCAGACACCGTGGGTGCCTCCGAGCCCCTATCCGCAGTCACCGCCCACGGCTCCACCCGGCGCTCCCGGCCAGGTGGGCCACCAACAACCCGGTTACGCCACCCCGCCTCCCTTCCAGCAGCCTCCCCACGAACCGCTTCCCCAGCAACAGGCGCCCTACGAGCAGGTGCCCCACCAGCAGGTCCCCTACCAGCAGGTGCCCCACCAGCACCCGGGCCAGCAGTACGCGCCGCAGGCTCCGGGCAACTGGGTGCCCTCGCAGCCACAGATGGTTCCCCCGGGTCCGCAACAGGCCCGGTCGGGTGGCTCCCCCGGGCGCGGGAACGGAAAGGGGGTGGCGATCACGATCGGTGTGCTGATCGCGTTGCTGGTGGCCGTGGGCACCTTCTTCGGCGTCCGCGCGCTCGCAGGAGGGAGCGCCTTCGAGGGTTCGGTGCAGCAGTGCCACATCGCCACCGACGGCACCCTCACCGCTTCGGGGACCGTCACCGCGAACGAGGCGATGGACACGACGCTCGAGGTGCGTTTCGACGACGCGAACGGCGGCGGGTTGGTCGACTCCGCCGAGGTGCCGGTGGAGGCCGAGGCGGGTGAGGAGGTCTCCTGGAGTGCCACCGGCACCGCCGGGGAGGACGTGACCCGGGTCACCTGCACCCTGGCCTCGCCGGAGTGACTTCCCCCGGTGACGGTTTCTGACGGGTCGTCAGAAACCGTCTAGCGTCTGGGGCATGGACCTTGAGCTGACCGCGGAGCAGGAGGCGTTCCGCCTCGAGGCACGCACCTGGCTTCGTGAGAACCTGCCCTCGCAGGAGCGTCCACCGGAGGGCGCCGAGATGCGCGAGTTCGACCTCGCCTGGCAGCGAACCCTCTACGAAGGAGGCTGGGCGGGCATCAACTGGCCCGCCGAGTACGGCGGCCGGGGCCTGTCCGACATCCAGCAGATGATCTGGTACGAGGAGTTCGCCTCGGCGGACCCACCGTTCACCCTCAACAACTCGTGCACCTTCGTGGGCAACAACCACGGCGGCCCCACCCTCATCGTGAAGGGGTCGGACGCGCAGAAGTCCGAGCACCTGCCCCGGATCCTGCGCGGCGAGGTGGTCTGGTGCCAGGGGTTCTCGGAGCCGGGAGCGGGATCCGACCTGGCGGGCCTGTCCACCCGCGCGGTGATCGACGGCGACGAGCTCGTGGTGACGGGCCAGAAGACCTGGACCTCCTATGCACACGTGGCGGACCTGCAGGAGCTGCTCGTTCGCACCGACCCCGATGTGCCCAAGCACCGCGGCATCTCCTGGGTCATCTGCGACATGAACAGCCCCGGCATCGAGATCCGCGAGATCCGGACCATGAGCCACGTCACCGACTTCTGCGAGGTGTTCTACGACGAGGTGCGGATACCCCTCACCAACGTCGTGGGGGACCTGAACGACGGTTGGCGGGTGGCCATGTCCACCCTGAGCTTCGAACGGGGCACCGCCTTCATGGCCGACCAGGTCGAGCTGGCGGCCACCGTCGAGGAACTCATCCGCGAGGCACGCGAACGCACCGGGCCCGACGGCCGGGCCATGATCCGCGACGAAGAGGTCGCCCGCCGCCTAGCGACCGCGCGCGCCGAGGTCGCGGCCCTGCGGGCGATGACGATCGCCGGCATCTCCCGCACTGCCCGCACCGGCATGCCCGGCCCGGAGGGTTCGATGATCAGGCTGTTCCACGGGGAGCTGCACAAGCGCGTGTTCGCGCTGAGCCTCGACATCGTCGGGCCCGAGGCGCTGAGGCTCACGCCCGTGGACGGCGAGGGCAACTGGACCGGCAAGTACCTGCAGTCCTTCGCCTACACGATCGGTGGTGGAACCACCGACATCCAGCGCAACATCGTCGGCGAACGGGTGCTGGGGCTGCCCCGCGAACCCAAGCCGGCCGCATGAACCACCCAGCTGCCTGAGGAGACCCGGAGATGGACCTGCTTCCCTCGGAGGAACAGAGCGAGATCATCGACACCGTCAACGCCCAGCTCGAGGCCGACTTCGACCTGCACGCGCTGGCGGGTCAGGACTTCTCGACGAACGTGCTCGATGACGACCTGTGGCAGCGGTGTGCGGAACTGGGGTGGTTCTCCCTGGGGCTCTCCGAGGCCGACGGCGGGATCGGCTACGGCCTGGCCGAGGAAGCGCTGCTGTTCGAACGCATCGGGGCGCACGCCACCCCCGGTCCCTTCCTGCCCACCGTGCTGGGTGCCCACGTGGCAGCGGCAGCCGGCGATGCCGACCTGGTCACCACCATCACCTCCGGGGCGTGCAGGGTCGCCCTCGCCGAACCCGAACCGTCGGCCGATGATCCACACCGGGTGAGGGTCACCGACCACGACGGCGCCGCGCTGATGCTCACCATCGGGGAACGGGACTGCGTCCTGCGCTCCACCGAGGGCAAGCAGTTCGTGGCCCAGTCGTCCCTGGACCCGCTCGTGCCGCTGGCGGTCACCGAGGTCGACCGTGACGGCGCCGACGTGGTCTGCAGGGCCGACGGCGAGACGCTCGTGCTGCGCGCCACTGTGCTGTTCGCGGCCGAACTGGCCGGCATCGCACGGGCCACCGCGGAACAGTCCACCGAGTACGCGAAGGACCGTGAGCAGTTCGGTCGTCCCGTCGGCTCGTTCCAGGCGGTCAAGCACCGCTGCGCCGACATGGCCGTACGCGCCGACGCGGCGATCCAGTTGACCCGGCTCGCCTCCCTGGCGGTCCAGGCCGGGCACCCCGACGCGCGCTTCCAGGCCCGTGCTGCGAGGGCCGTCGCCTCGGAGGCGGCGATAGACAACGCCGAGGTGAACGTCCAGAACCACGGCGGGATCGGCTTCACCTACGAGCACACCGCCCACCGCTACGTCACCAGGGCCCGGCTCCGTGCAGCGGCACTGGGGGGACGCGCGGCCACCCTGGCGGACATGCTCGCCGCCGACGCACCCAGCTGACCAGCGCCGCTCCCGGCGCTGTGTCGCTCGCGCGCCGCACCCGGCGCTGTGCCAGTCGCGCGCCGCACCCGGCGCTGTGCCAGTCGCGCGCCGCACCCGGCGCCGAACCGTCCCCGGTAGGCTCGCCCGCTGTGGCAACCGTGGAGACACTCGAGCCCCTCGAGCTCCCGGGGCACGTGCCATCGGTGCCCGGGGCCAACGCCGAGCACCCCATGCGGGTGATGACCCGCAGGGCCGCCGGCCTCGCCGGACCGGTCTGGGACGCCCGGGCCGCATCGGAGGTGGCCGGTCTCTTCGACTCCCTGGCTCCGCAGTGGCACAGCCGCGAGTCCGCCGACCGCAGAGCGATCGTCGACGATGCCCTGGGCCGTGGCCTCGACCGTCTCCTGGAATCAGGTGACCGCGCCGGCAGCCCGGGGACCGCGTGGGACCGGGCCACCGGAGTGGCGGTGGAGGTGGGGTCCGGGCTCGGCACCTACTCCGCGGCCGTGGCGGAACGCTTCGGGGTGTCACTGGCAGTGGAGCTCTCCGCCGAGATGCACCGACGCGCACACCGGAGCCGGGCGTACAGGGTCCTCGCCGACGGTGCCCACCTGCCGGTGGGCGACGCCTCGGTCGATGCCGTGGTGCTGGTGAACTGCTTCCTGTTCCCCGCCGAGGTCGAGCGCGTGCTGCGGCCCGGAGGTGTGCTCGTGTGGGTCAACTCGAGTGGCACCTCCACCCCGATACACCTGAGCACAACCGAGGTCACCGAGGCACTCGGCTTCGAGGTGACCGGGATCGAGGCCGCCGCCGGTATCGGAACCTGGTGTGTCCTGAGGCGAGCGCACATGCCGCCGGAGCACGGCTGGCTGGAGGAACGACCATGACCGACGACCTGCTGGAGCTCGCCTCCGGACTCATCGACGGAACCATCTCGGTCGAGGACCACCCCCCGGTCTCGATCGGAGCCGGTGCCAGCGGTGTGGAGGTCGATGACGGGATCCTCTTCGTGGAGTCCTTCGCGAACGTCACCGCCATCGAGGACTCCGGTGAGCTGGTGCTCGTGGACTCCGGCAGCCCGATGCACGCAGGGGCGATCCACGACACGGTCAGGTCGTTCACACGGGCCCCCCTGCGCCGGGCTGTTCACACCCACGGCCACGTGGACCACTGCTTCGGTGTCGGGTTGTTCGAGGCGGAGACCGGCGCTGCGGACGTGGAGGTGGTGGCACACGAGGCGCTGCCCGAGCGATTCGACCGCTACCGCATGACCACCGGCTACAACGGGACGATCAACCAGCGCCAGTTCCGCCTCGGGGCACCCCTGTTCCCCGAGGAGTTCCGCTACCCCGACCGTACCTACCGGAGCGACACCGAGGTTCGGGCCGGCACGCTCACCCTCGAGTTGCACCACGACAAGGGTGAGACCGATGACCACACCTGGGTGTGGATCCCGCAGCGCTCCATCCTGTGCACCGGGGACCTGTTCATCTGGGTGGCGCCCAACTGCGGCAACCCGCAGAAGGTCCAGCGCTACCCCCTGGAGTGGGCCGCCGCGTTGAGGCGCATGCAGGCCCTGGGCGCCGAGACCCTGCTGCCGGGCCACGGGCTCCCGATCACCGGGGCCGCCCGGGTCTCCGACGTGCTCGGGGACACCGCGCGGTTCCTCGAGTCGATCTGTTCGGACACCCTCGAGATGATGAACGCGGGAGCGAGCCTCGACGAGATCCTCCACACCGTGAGGGCACCCGCCGAGTTGCTCGGGCGCCCCTGGCTCCAACCCGTCTACGACGAACCCGAGTTCGTCGTGCACAACCTCTGGAGGCTCTACGGCGGTTGGTACGACGGCGACCCGTCGCACCTGAAGCCGGCACCGGCATCCCGGCTGGCCCGCGAGCTCGCCGAGCTCGCAGGAGGAGTCGGGGTGCTGGCGGAGCGTGCCTCGGAGCTCGCGGCAGCGGGTGAGCTCCGACTGGGCGGGCACCTGGCCGAACTGGCCACCCAGGCCGAACCCGACAACGTCTCGGCCCATGGGGTACGCGCGGAGGTCAACCGCCTGCGCGTCGAGCACGAGAGCTCCCTGATGGCCAAGGGGATCTTCGGATGGGCCGAGCACGTCTCCAGCGAAGTCGCCTCGCGGGGCCCCGGAGAGTCGCGGTGAGGGAAGGCTCGCGGTGAGGCAGGCGCGACCGTGATCATCGGACAGGGCGTCTACCGCAACGGCCACAAGGTCGCGGACGAGGGCAGCTTCGCCGAGTTGGCCTCGCGCTCGGAGGGTCCCGAGAGCTTCGTGTGGGTGGGACTCAAGGAACCCTCCACCGCCGAGCTCGAGGAGGCGGCCGACGCCTTCGGGATCCACCCCCTGGCCATCGAGGACGCGCAGGCCAGCCACGAGCGCCCCAAGGTCGACCTCTTCGGAGAGACCCTGACCCTCGTGCTGCGCTCTGCGGCCTACGACGATGCGGCCGAGCGGATCGAGATCGGCCAGATCACGGTGATGTCCTCCCCCGGACACGTGCTGGTGGTGCGCCGCGGCGAGGGGGTGTCCCTGACCGACCTGCGTTCCCGCATGGAGGCTGACCCGCAATGGCTGGCCCAGGGCCCCGGGGTGGTGCTGCACGCGATCATCGACACCGTCGTGGAGGCCTACCTGCCCGTGGCCGCCGGAATCGACAACGACATCGCGGAGGTGGAGGAGGCGGTGTTCTCCACCGAACGGGACATGCCCACACGGCGCATCTACGAGCTGACCCGCGAGGTGCTCGAGTTCCGCAAGTCCGCCTACCCGCTCACCCGTGTGATGGAGACCCTCACCCGGGTGTCCCACCCGATGATCACCGATGACATCCGCCGCTACCTGCGCGACACCGAGGACGACGTGAAGCGGGTGGTCGACCAGATCCACACCGAGCGGGAGCTCCTCGACTCGGCGCTCGAGGCCAACCTCGCCCAGGTGGGCATCCGCCAGAACGAGGACATGCGCAAGATCTCGGCGTGGGTCGCCATCGCAGCGGTCCCGACGATGGTCGCAGGCATCTACGGCATGAACTTCGATCACATGCCCGAGCTGGACACCCGCTACGGGTACTTCGTGGTGCTCGCCGTCGTGGCGGCGGCGTGCTTCGCGCTCTACCGCACGTTCAAGCGCTCGGGATGGCTCTGAGCCGACGCCGCGCACAGGCGCGTAGGGTCTGGCCATGAGCCTGCCCACGCCCGCTCCCGACCGTACAGCCGTGGTCACCGGTGCCTCCTCGGGCATCGGTGCCGAGATCGCGCGCGAACTGGCCCGCCGTGGCCACGGCCTCATCCTCGTGGCACGCCGTGCCGGGCGGCTCGAGGAGCTGCGTGACCAGCTCGCCGACCGGGGTGTGCGCATCGAGGTGATGCCAGCGGACCTGACCGACCGCGACGACCGCTCACGCCTGTCGGGGGCCATCGAGGCAACCGGACTCGAGGTGGACGTACTCGTCAACAACGCGGGTCTCACGACCATGGGTCCGGTGCACCGGAGCAACGTGGCCGCCGAGGTGGGCATGATCGAACTCGACGTGGTGGCGCTGGCCGAGCTCTGCACCAGGTTCCTGCCCGCGATGGTGCGCCGCGGTCGCGGCGCGGTGCTCAACGTGGCCTCGACCGCGGCGTTCCAGCCGCTTCCGGGCCAGGCGGGCTACGGCGCGTCCAAGGCGTTCGTGTTGTCCTACACGCGCTCCATCGACGGGGAGCTCCGCGGAACGGGTGTGAACGCCACCGCTTTGTGCCCCGGTCCGGTGCACACCGGCTTCGGCGAGGCGGCGGGGCTCGCCCCGGGGGAGGCGGAGGGTTCGCTGCCGTCGTTCATGTGGGAACCGGCCGAGGCGGTTGCCCGCGCGGGTGTGGATGGCCTGGACCGGGGGCACCCGGTGGTCATACCCGGGGCCGCCAACCGGGTGACCGCGGCGATCGCGAACGTGGTTCCCAAGCGGCTGCTCGTGCCGCTGCTGTCGATGAGCCATCCGGCGCTGAGGGACTGATCCCGTGGCAGCACTGGAGCGTTTCTCCGTCGAGGGCCGGGTGGCCGTGGTGACAGGTGCCGGGCGCGGCATCGGCCGCGCCAGCGCGCTCATGCTCGCCGAGGCCGGAGCCGACGTGGCGCTGCTCGCCCGCACCGAGGCCGACCTGATCTCGGTTGCCGAGGAGGTCGAGGCCCTGGGGCGAAGGGCACGGGTCGTGCCCTTCGACGTGATGGACACCGAGGAGATGGCGGGGGTCGTCACCGGCATCGAGGGAGCCCTCGGACATGTCGACATCCTCGTCAACAACGCCGGTGGGTCGTTCCCCAAGCCGCTGCTGGAGACCTCACGGGCGAGTTTCGAGAAGGCCTTCACGTTCAACGTGACCACCGCGTTCGAGATGACCAAGGCAGTGGTTCCGGCGATGCTGCGCAGCGGTGGCGGTTCGATCGTGAACATCAGCTCCGCCGCCGGCCGGATGGCCGACCGCGGGTTCGCCGCATACGGCACCGCGAAGGCGGCCATGGCGCACCTGAGCCGCATCAACGCGATGGATCTGGCACCACACATCCGGGTCAACGCCATCGCCGTGGGTTCCGTCGCCACCGACGCACTCGACCAGGTGCTCACCGAGGACCTGCGTGCGGTGATGGAGGCGAACACCCCGCTGAGGCGTCTCGGCACACCCGAGGACATCGCCTCTGCGGTGCTCTACCTGTGCTCCCCGGCGGGCTCCTACATCACCGGCAAGGTGCTCGAGGTGGACGGTGGCATCGACCATCCGACCCTCGCACTGGGGTTGCCTGACTACGAGCCCGGCGCCGAGGGCTGGTAGAACCTCTCACATGACGAGCCAAGCCCCCCAAGACCCGGCAACGGTCGAGAAGTGCCTGATCCTGGGCCACGGGTTCCATGCATCGGACTCCGAGAAGGTCCACGAGATCCTGCAACCGGTGGAACATCGCCTCAATGGCCTGTCCGCGAACCAGGTGACCCTGGAGCTGCTCGTGAAGGACCGCGACGGCAAGGAACAGAAGGTCACCTTCGAAGCCGACCTGGGCCGGGCGCACATCGTCGCCACCGCGCACGACGAGGACATATGGGCCGCGGTCGCGCACGTCCGCGACGAGTTCATGCGCCAGTACAAGGACTGGAAGGACACCCACCGGCGCTGAGGGCCCCCGGGCGCCGGTCGGACCCCCGGGTGGCTACTCGCGGGACAGTGGGCGGCGGTCCGCCTCGGTGGGTTGGCGGCCCGTGCGCAGCGGCGAGAGCTGCGCGTCCACCAGCAACCAGCGCTGCCTGCCCGTGATCCCGTCGGGCTGGTAGCCGCCGCCCGAGGCGCTGGCTCCTTCGTGTGCCGACCAGGAGTCCCAGTCGGGTACCCGCCACAGGGCCACGACCTCGTCGTCGCCGCGCATGGCGGTGTGCCACAGCCCGACCGGTTCGATGGCCCACCGTGACATCGCCTCGACGGCCCCTCCGGCGAGTTCCTCCGCGAGTCGGAGTGCACCACCGACGGGGGTGGTGAACACCTCGTGCAGGTAGGCGGCCGCTGCGGTGCCGCCCCTGGACTCCCAGTGCTGCACACCGGGGTTCGAGGGGTGCTCGACGAGGATGCGGTCGTGGCCGCCCTTCCTGAAGGATGCGGCGGCGGCCCACCAGCGCGCCAGGGCGGGGTCGCGGTGACCCGGCGTGCCGAGTTCGTGCGAGAAGTTGTGGGCCAGATCCTCCCAGGAGTCGTACTCCCACAGGTTCACCACCCGCGGCCATGGTCCGGTGGAGCCGACGAGGGTGAACACGCCGAAGCAGCGCTGGCGCCGCACCGCGGCTGACTCCGGAACCCAGTTGGCGGTCATGTGGTGCTGGTAGTCGGCGCGCCGGGTGCCGTCCACCTCGACGACCTCGTGGATGTAGACCCGCGGCACTCCTGCAGGCTACCCCTCACGGGCTGCAACTAGAACGCGTTCTCGTGGCGACCTAGGGTGACCCGCTGGCACCAGCCGACCACCGACTCCTGGGGGAACCGTGAGCGAACCTGCCCTGCTGACCGAACGCGATGGCCACCTGCTGATCGCGACACTCAACCGTCCCGAGCGCCAGAACGCCATCAACGGCGAGATGCTGGTCCGCATGCTCGATGCGTTCACCGAGGCCGACCAGAACCCCGAGGTGAGGGCACTCGTGCTCACCGGTGCCGGTGGCAACTTCTGTTCCGGGGCGGACCTCAAGGAGATGGCCTCGGGTCACTCGGGCGACGCGGAGTCGGGTATCGACGTCCAGGCCCGCCTGGCCGAGGATCCCGACCTGCCATGGAAGGCTCTGCTGCGTTCCTGGCGCCCCCAGGTGCCGATCATCGCCGCGATGGAGGGTACGGCCATCGCAGGGGGCACCGAGCTGCTGGGTGCCACCGAGATCCGCGTCGCGGGCCGCTCCGCCCGCTTCGGGATCTCCGAGGCGCGGTGGTCGCTGTACCCGATGGGTGGTTCGGCGGTCCGCATTCCCCGCCAGATCCCCTGGACGGTTGCCTGTGAGCTGCTGCTGACCGGGGACCACATCACCGCCGCGCGCGCCCTCGAGCTGGGCCTGGTCGGCCACGTGGTGGACGACGGCAGCGCGCTGGAACGTGCCGTGGAGATAGGCCAGCGCATATGTGCCAACGGCCCGCTCGCGGTGCAGGCCATCCTGCGCACGCTGCGCGAGACCAACGGCATGCGCGAAACCGAGGCGCTCGAACACGAGTTCACCTACGGTTGGGACGTCTTCGCCTCCGAGGACGCCAAGGAGGGCCCCAGGGCCTTCAAGGAGAAGCGGACCCCCGAGTTCAAGGGGCGCTGAGCAGCAGCGGGGGTCGCCGCTGCCCGATCCGACGGTCGACGCGACGGCCGGGAAGGAACACATGGACGATCTTCAGCTCGGCATGATCTGGGGCTACTGGGGCCAGCTGCCACCGGCCAACCTGCTCGAGGCCACGAAGCTCGCGGAGGACCTCGGGTTCGACTCGGTGTGGACCGCCGAGGCGTGGGGTTCCGACGTCTTCTCGCCCCTCGCCTACCTCGCCGGCCACACCAGCCGGATCCGCCTCGGCACCTCGGTGGTGCAGCTCTCGGCGCGCACGCCGACCGCGACCGCGATGCACGCCATCACCCTCGACCACCTGAGCAACGGAAGGCTCGTGCTGGGGCTGGGCGCGTCCGGCCCCCAGGTGGTGGAGGGCTGGTACGGACAGCCGTACCGCAAGCCCCTGGCACGCACGAGGGAGTACGTGGAGATCATCCGGCGCGTGCTCGCCCGGGAGGAACCCCTCGAGTTCGACGGCGAGTTCTACCAGCACCCCTACCACGGTCCCGGTTCGATGGGACTCGGCAAGCCCCTCAAGTCGATCACGCATCCCCTGCGCCGCGAGATCCCGATCTTCCTGGGTGCCGAGGGGCCGAAGAACGTGACCATGACCGCGGAGATCGCGGACGGCTGGATCCCGCTGTACTACTCGCCGTTCCGCCAGGAGGTCTACGCGGAGCAGCTGGCTGGGGCCAGGGATGGCTTCGAGATCATCGCCATGGCCAACATCAACATCACCGACGACGTCGAGGCCGGCCTCGCCCCGGTCAAGGCGATGCTCGCCTTCTACATCGGGGGCATGGGTGCCAGGGGCAAGAACTTCCACACCGACCTCATGGCACGGATGGGCTTCGAGGAGGAGGCCCACCGCATCCAGGAGCTGTTCCTCGCGGGTCGCAAGGACGAGGCCGTGGGAGTGGTGCCCAGCGAGTTCGCGGACGAGATATCGCTCGTGGGGCCCAGGGAGCGGATCGCGGAGCGCCTCGAGGTCTGGCGCGAGAGTCCCGTCACCACGGTCACGATGTACCCGTCGGGACCCGACCAGATGCGTGCAGCCGCGGAGCTGGTCCTCGGCTGAGACCTCCAGCCGGTCGGGCGGCCGCGTCCGGCGACTCCGCCCGCTCAGGCCCCCGTGGCTCCTCGGGTGCCCACCCCGGGGTCGCGTGCCGTCGGGCTGCGTGGTAGCCCGAAGCTCACCAGCAGGCCCAGCGTCACGAACCCGGCCGCCACCCATGCGGTGGTGCGCGCCGCGTCGGTGAAGGCCACCTTGGAGTCGTCGGCCTCGGGAGCCAGCTCGGGTACCTCCTCGAGCTGGGTGATGGCCTGGCCCGCGGAGTCACGCACCTCCTCGGTGATCTGCTCGGCCTGTTCCTCCGAGATGCCCTTGTCGTCCCGGAGGGAGCCCAGGAGGTTCGCCCCGAGGGAACCGAACAGGACCGCCCCGAGACAGGCCGCCCCGAGCGCGGAGCCGACCTGGCGGAACGTGGAGGTCATGGCCGATGCCTGACCCGAGGCCTCCTCGGGAACGTCCTCGAGCACCACGTTGGTGAGCTGTGCGGTGGCGAAGCCGACCCCGAGGCCGTACACGACGAGGCCCACGGCCAACCACCACGGGCTGCGTGTCACCGACAGCGTCAGCCCGATGGCGATGATGCCGGTGATCTCCAGGGCCATCCCGAGACGGACCACCCAGGTGGCACCGAGCGCGGCCGCAACGTGACGGGCCGCCCCACCCGCTCCGAGCGTGCCCACGGCCAGGGTCGCGAGGATCGCACCGGTCACGAGTGGGTCGTAGCCGTGCACCGCCTGGATCCACAGCGGCAGCACGAACAGGATCCCGAACTCCCCGAGGCTCACCACCAGTGCCACGACGTTCCCGAATCCGTAGCGGCGTATCCCGAACAACTCGAGGCGGATCAACTGCGGGCGCCCCGCACTCGCCCGGTGGCGCTCCCAGAGGACCAGGGTGGCCCCGAGGATCGTCCCCAGGGCGATGCTCACCGGAACCACCGAGAGGCCGCCGGCCGCGAGCTGCAGCGGTCCGAGGTCGAACCCGGCGGTCGCGGTCCACCATCCGTAGTCCTGACCCTCGATCAGGCCGAACACCACCAGCGCCAGGCCCGAGGCGCTCAGGAGTACACCGAGCGGGTCGAACCCGTTCCCGCGCGGCCCGGTCGTCTCGGGAACGAACACCCGCACTGCGATGCCCGCCAGGAGGCCGACCGGGATGTTGACCAGGAACGCCCAGCGCCACGAGAACTCCTCGGCGAGGAAGCCGCCCAGCAGGGGACCCAATGCGGCGGCTCCTCCGAACACGGCGCCCCAGAGTCCGAACGCCGCGGCCCGGCGCTCCCCGGTGAACAGCACGTTGACCACCGCTATGGACGACGGCAGCATCATCGAGGCCCCGAGTGCCTGCACCGCCCGGAATGCGATCAGCGTCGTGGCGTCACCGGCGGACGCGCTCCCCAACGAAGCCGCCATGAACACGACGGTTCCGATCAGGAACAACCTGCGACGGCCGAAGCGGTCCGCCAGCGAACCGACGGTGATCAGGAGTGCGGCGAAGACCAGTGAGTAGATGCTGTTGACCCACTGGGCGTCGGTCTGGGTGAGCCCGATGTCGCTGACCATGTCGGGCAGCAGCACGTTCACGATGCTGCCGTCGATGATGATGATGCTCAGCCCTGCGAGCAGCGCTCCGAGCGCGGCCCAGGGGCGTTCCACGGTCGCCGGCGGGATGGATCGGAGGTCTGTGGAGGTCACCGCAGAACTATTGCCGCCGCGACCGCAACAGCCGCGGACTCGGTTGGTGGTGGGCGGGTGGCGGACCCGCTCAGGCACCCACTCGTTCACCGGCGGCCCGGCTGACCGGCGGCGCCACCAGGGGCCAGGGCATGTGGCGTTCCGCGGCCAGGGCCACGTCGAACAGCAGGGCGTCCTCGTGGTGGCGGCCGAGTACCTGCAGGCCGACGGGTAGGCCGTCGACGGTGCCGGCGGGAATCGACACCGCGGGGTTGCCGTAGAGGTTCGAGATGATGGTGAGGCCACCCATCGTCACGACGTCCGGCGCGTTCTCGGTCACGAAGTCGAGGATCGCGTTCGGCAGTCGTGGTGCGATGCCCGCGGCGATGCGCAGTGCCTTGAGCCCGGTGCGTGCAGCGAGGTCCGCAGCGGTGTTGTCCTGTAGCACGTCGAGTGGCGTCCGCTCCGGGCTGCTGTTGGTCTTCTCCGCGGGGAAGGCCGGCCCCGGGTTGGTGGCACACATGATGAAGTCGACCTGCGAGAAGGCCTGTGCCATCGCCTGGTAGGCGCGCACGCGACGTTCCTCCGCCACGCCGGCGACGTGGATGTTGTAGAAGGTCTCCGCCAGCATCATGCCCACCTCCATCTCGTAGGTGAGGTCCTTGCGGCGGCGGGGCCAGTCCGCTCCCAGCTCGGGGACGAGGGTGGACACGTTGCCCATCGCCCACTGGGCGGCGAGGTTCGGCAGCTCGAGGGTGATGTCGACGGGGATCATCCCGGCGGCGGCCACCAGCTCGCCCGCCGCGGCCCGGATGCGTTCCTCCACCCCGGGCTCGAGCTTCACCCCACCGATGGAGGGCAGGATCGCGACCTTGCGGCCCTTGAGCTCGTGGGTGCCAAGGTCGGCCTCCCATGTGCCCGAGGAGGGCAGCGACGTCGGATCGGTCGGATCCAGTCCGCACACCACGTCGTAGTAGCGGGCTGCGTCGCGCACCGAACGGGCCATGTTGCCGAGGACCACAGTGCCCGGACGTGAGTAGGCCGAGGGGCCACGGGTGGTGCGTCCGTAGGTTCCCTTGAAGCCGATCAGCCCGGTGTAGCCACCGGGGATCCGAAGGGAGCCGCCGCCGTCGCCACCGGATGCCAGCGAGACGAGCCCGCCTGCGACCGCCGAGGCACTCCCGCAGGACGAGCCGCCGCAGGTGCGGCCGTGGCGCCAGGGGTTGTGGGTCACGCCGTTGAGCTTCGTGACACTGACGTTGAGCCCACCGAACTCGCTCGCGGTGGTCAAGCCCACCGGCACCGCGCCGCCGACGTCGATCGCCCGTCCGACGGTGTTGCCGGTGTAGCCGGCGATGCGGTCGGCGAACAGCAGCGACGCCTGGGTGTCGGGCCAACCCTGGACCTGGTCGAGCTCCTTGATCCCGAAGGGGACCCCACCGAAGGGCTTGGACACGTCAGCCGACTCGGCCGCCGCCATCGCACGGTCGCGATCCAGGAAGGAGAAGCAGTTGAGGTCGCTGCGTTCGATCGCCCCGAAGGTCGCCTCGAGCTCCTCGGTCGGGGATCGCTCACCCTTGCGGAAGGCGTCCACCAGTGAGCATGCGTCGTCCAGCCAGGGAGTATCGGTCATGTGCGAAGTCTCGCAGCAGCCGTCGGTCAATGTCGAACGCAGTTCAGGTCGTATGGGGCAGAATGCTTGTGGATGCCACCGGGTGGCCGACCGGTGCGGTGGACGTGCCATGTCGACCGGCACGCAGGAACAGACTTGGAGACGCAATGAGCGAGCAGGACACATCGAACGGTGGCGAGGCGCGCTCCGTGCTCGACGCCGGCGCGAACGAACTGGCCAAGGCGATCAACCCCCTGCTGAGCAGCCCGTCCGCACCGTTGCAGTCGACGGCGCTCGTGGATGCCTACGGGCCCTCGCTCATGCCCCGGGCCACGATGCACCAGGGCATGGCGGCCGGACTCGCGGTGCTGGCATCGACGCTGGTGAACGCACCGGTGCACTGGCTGGCGAGCCGCCTCGCCCCACCCGAGACCCCCATCGGCTGGCGCCTCCTGGCCCGCGGTGGCATCGCGGCGGCCGGCTACTCCCTGGCGAACATCTCCGAGACCGATGACGAGCACACCCTGGTCTCCTCGGTGCGCAGCATCGGGGACCTGACCGTCGCCGCGGCGATCGGCGGAATGGTCTACGAGGCCACCGAGGAGGGTCGGCGTCGGTTCCCCGCCAAGGGACCATGGCGCCCCCTCACCATCGGCGCGGCCGGCGCCGGGTACGCCCTGTACCGCTCCGCCAAGTCGCTCAAGACGCGTTCGACGGTGATCCAGCGCTGGACCGACGACGACAAGCCGGCGAACCTCGCCGGCACGGTCGGGCTCGGGGTGACCGTGTCGGCGGTGGGCCTTCTCCTGGGCAAGGCGTTCAGGGCCTCCGCGAAGGGCACCGCGGACTTCTTCGGCCCCGACATCCCCCACCAGATCATCGGCCGCGCGGTGAACGCTGCGGCGTGGGGGGCGGGCGCGGCCGCGCTCTACAACACCGGTGTGGCAAGGATCGCCCGGGCCAACGAGAAGGTCGAGCCCGGCTACGACGAGCCGCCCACCTCCGAGAACGTCTCCGGTGGTCCGGCATCCATCTCCCCGTTCGAGGAACTGGGACTGCAGGGACGCCGGTACGTGACCGACGTGGTGACTCCCGAACTGATCGAGGAGACGCTCGGCGAACCCGCGGTTGCCCATCCGGTGCGCGCCTATGTCGGGGTCAACTCCGAGCCGGTCTACCCGGCGGGCCGTTCCGAGATGATGTGCAACGAGATGGAGCGGCTGGGGGCCTTCGATCGTTCCCATCTGTTGTTGTTCTCGCCCACGGGAACCGGTTGGGTGGACCAGGCAGTCGTCTCCGCCGCCGAGCTGTTCACCCGCGGTGACATGGCCACGGCCTGCGTGCAGTACGGGCGTTCCCCGTCGTTCCTCGCGGTGCAGACCGTCGCGCTGGGCCGTTCCCAGTTCCGGCTGTTGATGTGGAGCGTGCGCCAGCGCCTGGCCGAACGCCCCCCGGAGAAGCGCCCCAAGGTGTTCGTCTTCGGCGAGAGCCTGGGCGCGTGGGCGTCGTCCGACATCGTGATGCGCACCGGCATCGAGGGCCTCGACCACTACGGGATCGACCGGGCCCTCTGGTTCGGGCTGCCGGGTCTGGCCAAGTGGTCCCGCACGGGCATGCGCGAGGGCCGGGGTCCCAACGTGCCCGAGGGTTCGGTGGGTGCTTTCGACCGGCCCGAGCAGTTCGCCGAGCTGACCGAGGAGCAACGCGAAGCCATGCGGGCGGTGATCCTGGATCACGACAACGACCCGATAGCGCTCATGTCGCCGAGGCTGGCCGTGAAGCGACCGCCCTGGTTGAAGGGCGACATGCGTGGCCGCAACGTCCCCGAGGAGATGGACTGGATACCGGTGCTGACCCTGGTGCAGGTCGTCGTGGACGCGATGAACGCGATGCGCACCGTGCCGGGCGAGTTCAAGTCCTTCGGCCATGACTACCGGGGCGACACCGCCGCGTTCGTGCACGGGGCCTTCGGTCTGCCGTCGGTCACCCCGGAGCAGTTCGCCGCGGTGCAGAAGGCACTGGTCGAACTCGAGGTGGCTCGTGGTGAGCGCCTCAAGGCGGCCAAGGCAGCCGGCGTCGGTGACGCAACCACCGAGGTGCAGTAGCACCGGCGGCGGTGCGGTCATGCAGTAGCACCGGCACGGGTGCGGTCATGCAGTAGCACCGGCACGGGTGCGGTTCGGGCCGTCGCTGGGCGACGGTGCACGAGCGCGTCACTGCGATCGGGGAGAATGGATCCTCCCCGCAGCCTCCCCGGAGGCCACCACGCAGAAGATCCCAGGAGAAGCCGTGCCCCGTCAGGACCCGCTGTTCACCGAGTACGCCCGTGAGGTGGTCGACGTCCCCGTCTCGGAGGAACTGGGGGAGTCCTTTCT
Organism: Microthrixaceae bacterium; assembly: GCA_023958095.1. Classification (GTDB taxonomy): domain Bacteria; phylum Actinomycetota; class Acidimicrobiia; order Acidimicrobiales; family Microtrichaceae; genus JAMLGJ01. The sequence continues at coordinate 43,802 of JAMLGJ010000008.1, read as the reverse complement.
CGCGTATTCGCTGTCGGTGATCACGAGCCGGGCGATCCCCGATGTCAGGGATGGCCTCAAGCCCGTGCAGCGCCGGATCCTGCACGCGATGGCCTCCATGGGGCTGCGCCCGGACCGACCGCACCGAAAGAGCGCCGGTGTGGTCGGCGAGACGATGGGCAAGTACCACCCGCACGGTGACGGCGCCATCTACGACGCCCTGACCAGGATGGGCCAGGACTTCGGGCGCAACGTCACCCTGGTCGACCCGCACGGCAACTTCGGTTCACTCGACGACCCCCCGGCCGCCTACCGCTACACCGAGTGCCGACTCAGCCAGGCGGCGACCGAGATGCTCGGTGAGATCGACGAGGACACCGTCGAGTTCCGCGCGACCTTCGACGGGGAACGCAGCGAGCCGAGCTACCTGCCCGCGAAGCTCCCCAACCTGCTCGTCAACGGCACCACCGGGATCGCGGTTGGCATGGCCACGAACATGGCGCCGCACAACCTGCGCGAGGTCTACGAGGCCGTGAAGCTGGTGCTGCGCAAGCGCCGTCCCAAGCCGACCGTGGAGGAGCTCATGGAGGTGCTCCCCGGCCCCGACTTCCCCTCGGGCGGGATCGTCATCGACGACGGACTGGCGGATGCGTACGCCACTGGACGGGGTTCGGTGCGCATCCGGGCCCGCACCGAGGTGGTCAAGCTGACCCGCGCCCGCGACGGCATCGTGGTGACCGAGCTGCCCTACCTGATCGGGCCCGAGCGGGTCGTGGCGCGCATCCAGGACCTGATGCGCAACGACAAGTTGCCGTTGGTGACCGACGTGAAGAACACATCTGACCGCCGCACCGGGCTCCGCCTGGAGATCGAGTTGAAGCCGGGGGCCAACGCCGAGGCCGTGCTCACCGAGTTGTTCCGGTTGACCCCCCTCGAGGACTCCTTCGGCATCAACAACGTGGTGCTGGTCGACGGGGTGCCCACCACGTTGGGGTTGTGGGACCTGTGCAACCACTACGTGGAGCACCGACTCGAGGTGGTGCGCCGGCGCACCGAGTTCCGTCTCGACAAGGCCCGTCGGCGCCTCCACCTGGTGGAGGGACTGCTGGTCGCCCTCGATGCGATCGACCTGGTGGTCTCGATCATCCGTTCCTCGCAGGACGCGGCGGAGGCCCGTGACCGCTTGATGCAGGAGCTGACCCTCACCGAGGTGCAGGCGGTTCACATCCTCGACATGCAGCTGCGGCGTCTCACCGCCCTCGCCAAGCTCGAACTGCAGGCCGAGGCCGACGACCTCCGGGCGAGGATCGAGGAGTTCGAGAAGATCCTCGGTTCCGAACAGCGCCGCAAGACCCTGGTGCTCGCCGAGTTGGAGGAGCTCACCGAGGCCTACGGGTGGGAGCGGCGCAGCACGATCGTGTCGGCCCGGGACGTGGTGGACGTGACACTCGCCGAGGTCGCCGAGGCCGAGAAGGCCTCCCGGCCCGAGGAACCCTGTGTGCTGGCCCTGACCCACAGCGGCTTGATCGGACGCGAACCGACCGACGGGCCCCGCAAGGCGACCTTCGGTCGCCATGACACGCTCGTGCAGCGGGTGGCCACCACCACGCACTCGAGGGTGGCGGTGCTGACGACGCGGGCGCGGGTGTTCACCGTGGAGGTCGACGCGGTGGAGGAGGTGACCGGCCGAAAGCGCGGCACCGCCTGCAAGGACCTGGTGCCGCTCGACAAGGGTGAATCGGTGCTCGGTGTGGTCGCACCTGCGGTGGTCGACGACCCGGCTCCGCTCATGTTCGTGACCGCGTCGGGTCAGATGAAGCGCGTCGCGGTCGAGGAGCTCACCTCCACCGTGGACGGTCGCACGGCCATGAAGCTCAAGCCCGGTGATTCGCTGGTGGCGGCCTTCCCGGCCCCCGATGGGACCGAGGTGATCGCGGTGGCCTCCAACGCGCAGGCCATGCGCTGCGCGGTCGACACGGTGTCGGTGCAGGGCCGCGGTGCCGCAGGGGTGGCCGGCATGAAGCTCGCCGATGGAGCGTCGGTTGTGGGTGCGGGCCTGGCGCCGGAGGGTTCGATCGTGCTCACCGTGTCCGATGCCCGCACGGCAAAGGTGACCGATGCCTCCGAGGTGCCGGTCAAGGGTCGCAACACCGCCGGCCTGAGGCTCACGCGGTTCCGCACCGAGAAGCGACTCGAATGGGCATACGTGGGTCCCGACGAGGGCCTTCTGGTGGTGGTGGGGCAGAGCGACGCGCCCACCAAGCCCGACCCCTCGCCGGAACCCCTGACCGTTGAACGAACTGCGCGGGACCTGGTCTCGCGCAAGACCCCCAGGCGGATGCTCGGCATCGGCTTCGGTCGCTGGTGAGCACGAGGAGCACCGACATGGCAAGGACTTCCGGTGGCGATGCGGCGACGAACCGCACGGCCGATTCATATGACGAGAAGAGCATCCAGTTGCTCGAGGGTCTCGATGCGGTCCGCAAGCGGCCGGGGATGTACATCGGGGGCACCGGTTCGGCCGGGCTCCACCACCTGGTGTGGGAACTGGTGGACAACTCCGTCGACGAGGCCGCGGCCGGCCATGCGAACCTGGTTGAGGTGACCCTGCACCGCGACGGATCGGTGGAGGTGGCCGACAACGGGCGCGGCATCCCCATCGGCCGCAAGGACGGCAGGAGGACCGCGCTCGAGATCGTCTTCACCGAGCTCCACGCGGGCGGGAAGTTCGGTGGAGGCGCCTACAGCTCCTCGGGTGGCCTGCACGGTGTTGGCGCCTCGGTGGTCAACGCGCTGGCGGAGAAGCTCACCGTGGAGGTCGACCGCGACGGGCACACCCACAGGCTCAGCTTCGTCGAGCGGGTTCCCGGCAAGTTGGACGCGAAGGGTCGGTTCCGTGCCGGGTCCACCCTGGAGAAGGTCCGCAAGATCCCCGAGCGGCGCACGGGTACCCGGGTGCGCTTCTGGCCCGACCTGGACCTGTTCGATCCGGGCCTCTCGATAGACCCGGCCCAGGTCGCCGAGCACGCAGCGCTCGTGTGCTTCCTGGTTCCCGGCCTGAAGGTGAGGGTCATCGACAAGCGTCCGGGGGGGACCACCGAGGAGTTCGTCGCAAAGGGCGGCCTCGCGGACCTGGTCGCGATGCACCCCGGCACCCCGGTCACCGAGGTGATCACGTTGCACGGCACCGGAACCTTCGAGGAGAAGGTGCCCGTGGCGGGCAAGATGACCGTGGTCGACCGCGAGGTGATCGTGGACGTGGCCATGCGCTGGACCACCGGCTACGACAGCCGCATCGACAGCTTCGTGAACACGATTCCCACCCCCGACGGCGGAACCCACGTGGCCGGGTTCGACCGCGCGCTCACCAAGGCCTGCAACGACCTGATCGTCAAGGACAACCGCAAGCTCGCGAAGCTCGCCAAGTCCAACAAGGACCGTGCCGAGAAGGCAGACGTCCAGGAGGGCCTGGTGGCGGCGGTCAAGGTGACCTTCCCGGAGCCGCAGTTCAAGGGCCAGACCAAACAGGAACTCGGCACACCCGGTGTTCAGTCCATCACCTATGACGCGGTTCGCAGCGGTTTCGTGAACTGGCTGGAGGGTGGCGGGCGCAAGTCCCACATCAACGCCCTGCGGGACAAGGTGACCAACGCCATCCTCAACCGGGTGCAGGCGAAGGCAGCGCTCGAGGCGCGTCGCAAGGCGGCGAACATCTCCTCGGCCGGTCGGCCCGACAAGCTCGCGGACTCGCGCAAGCACGGAATGGATGCCGAGTTGCTGATCGTCGAGGGTGACTCGGCCGCGGGTCCCGCCAAGGCCGGTCGCAACGCCGAGACCACAGCGGTGCTGCCGCTGCGGGGCAAGGTCGTCAACGCATCCAAGTCCACCATGAAGCAGGTGATCGACAACGCGGAGGCCCAGGCCCTCTTCGCCGCGATCGGCGCGGGGTCGGGCAGGGACTTCGACCTCGACGAGGCCCGCTACGGGCGCGTGATCATCCTCTGCGACGCCGATGTGGACGGATCCCACATCCGTTGCCTGTTGCTCACCTTGATGTACCACTACATGCGCCCCCTGCTCGAGGCCGGGCGTGTCTTCGCGGCGCAACCGCCGCTGTACACGGTCAAGGTCGGCGACGAGACGATCCATGCCTTCAGCGACGCCGAGAAGGAGCAGCGCACCGCCGAGCTGGTCAAGGGTGGCCGCAAGGCGGAGAACCTCCAGTGGGTCCGCTTCAAGGGGCTCGGCGAGATGGACACCGAGGAGCTGGCCGTGACGTGCCTCGATCCCGAGACGCGCATCCTGCGCCGCATCACGATGGACGACGCGCATGAGGCAGCGGCCGCTGCGGACCTCTTCGAGACGCTCATGGGCAACGACGTGGCGCGGCGACGCAAGTACCTGCTCGACAACTCCGAACTGGTCGACCGCGAGGTCCTCGACGTCTAGGCACGCTGCCGCCCCGGGACGCGCCGAGGTGCTTCGGCGTTGGCCGCGATCCACCCGGTCGCTAACATCGCCGCCTACCGCGGTCGATGACTGCGTACAGGGGCGGCACGACCGGGGGCTGGTCATGAAAGCGCGGGCGACGATGGTGGACTCGAGATGACCACGACCGCCGTCGGGGAGCTGCGATGACGACAGCCACCGCCTGGGAGTCGAAGGCTCCGCCGATGGGATCGGTGAAGCCCTTCGACGGCATCAGGGGCATCGGTGTGTGGCTGGTGATCATCCACCATGCATGGGCCATATCCGACTCGATCTCGGGCTACATCGACCTGTTCTTCGTGTTGAGCGGGTTCCTCATCACCACGCTCATATTCGAGGAGAAGCGATCCACCGGTGGGGTGTCGCTGCGCAACTTCTACGGTCGCCGGGGATTGCGCCTGCTGCCGAGCCTGATCGTGGTGCTGATCATCTTCTGGATACCGGTGCCGCTGTTCGCGCCTGAGCTGACGGGCCAGGTGACAGCGGAGACGGTTGCAACGCTGTTCTACGTGCACAACATCTTCTTCTCCCCGTTGCTCGGGAGCTTCCAGTACATGGGCCAGATGTGGTCGCTGTCGCTGGAGGAGCAGTTCTACCTGATCGGTGCGGTCGCCACGTACTGGTGCATCAAACGCAACTGGATCCGCCAGATGGCGGTGGTGCTCGTTGGGTTCATCCTCTTCGTCTGGGTTGCCAGGGCGCTCGGCCACGGCGGTCCGGGACAGTTCTGGTTCCAGCGGCCCGACGCGATAGCGCTCGGGGTGCTGCTCGCGATCATCAACGCCGAGTTGCCCCCGGAGCTGCCAGAACGAGCGCTGCTGTGGCTCAAGCGGGCCGCCTGGGTGGCGCTCGTGGCGTTCGTGTTCTCGATCTTCTCCTCGTCGCTGTTGGTGGAGCGGATAACCGGCTTCTACGTGCCGATGTACCCGGGCGAGGAAGAGGCCGCGGAACAACTGGGCATCGACCCCGATGACCCACCGGGCGGTGACCTGGGTGACGCGGTGGCCGACGCCATCGGTGCGCAGGTCGGCGTCGACCCCGACGACGCCACCAAGGACGAAGCCCTGCAGATCGCCAACCGGGCGATCGGGCTGGTGCTCGAGGAACTCCCCGATGGCAACTACTGGGTCAGGTGGGGTTTCACGCTCGCTACCGCGTCGGCCGCAGTGCTGTGCCTCGCGTTCGTGCGCCTGCGCGACGACTTCGCACTCAGCAGGTGGCTGAGCGCGCGGCCGCTCGCGTACTTCGGCGTGCTCTCGTACGCGCTCTACATCTCGCACTACCAGTTGTTCATACTCATGGATCCCGGATTCACTGGTGGGCCCAAGTGGGTCCCCATCAAGTTGCTCGCCGCCTACCTGGTGGGCGCCGGGTTGCACAGGTGGGTCGAGAAGCCCGCCATGCGCTACCGGTACCTGTTCTCCCCGCGCTCACGATGACCCTCACCCAGCGAACCCGGTTGATAGACGTGGACGGGCCGAAGCTCGGCTACGTGTCCACCTTCGACGGCATGCGGGGTCTGTTCGTGCTGCAGGTGGTGCTCTACCACGCCGAGGTGACGATCTTCCTGGCGGGCAGTCCGATCCTCATCGACTTGTTCTTCGTGCTGAGCGGGTTCCTGATCACCCACCTGCTGCTGGACGAGTTCCGGGCCACGCAGGCGATCTCGCTGCGCCGGTTCTACATGCGCCGGGTGTTGCGGCTGTTTCCCGCGATGTACGCGCTCATCGCCCTGTTCACGCTCCTGATGCTGGCGGTGCAGTTCTTCGGGCCACCCGAGGCCCGCGAGGCGCTCTCGAGCTGGTGGTTGGAGGCACTCGGGGCGGCCACCTACACCTACTTCATCCTCGCGGCGTTCTTCCCGACCGCAATGGGGGTGCTCGGGCCCATCTGGACGCTCTCGCTGGAGGAGTGCTTCTACCTGCTTTGGCCTCCGACCATCCGCCGTGCGTTGCGGCGGGGTTCCCTGCGCAGCGATGCGCTGCTGGTCGGTGCCGGTCTGGTGTTCATCGCGATCTGCTTCACCGCGCGCGCCCGCCTGCAGTTCGTGGTCGGCTCCGCAGCGAACGGTGCGGCGGTGTACATGGACACCCTCGGCGGACTGGGCACCGGACTCGGGGCGACCGCCGGCTCGCAGGCGACCGGGTACGCACTCGAGTTGCCGCAGTACGGGGCGACCTGGCAGGGAATTGCGTACCGGCTGTTCGCGACGCGACCCGACATGATCGTGTGGGGGTGCCTCATGGCCGTGGTGGTCAAGTCCATTCCACGGCCCGTGCCCGAGCGGATCCGGCGCCTGCTGGCCGTGGGCGGGGTCATCGGCTGGATCATGCTGGGAGCCACGGTGCTCTTCGCGAGCCCCGGTCCCCCGGGACCGCTCGCCCTGTTCGGAGGCCTGCTCTACCAGGCGTCGCTGATCATGCTCGGTCCGATCGTGCTGGATGCCTACCTCCGCCAGGATGCGTTCTACCTCGCGCCGTTCCGCTGGGGTTGGACGCGCTGGCTGGGTGAGCGCAGCTACGGCATCTACCTCTGGCACGCCATCGTGCTGCCGATCTGTGCCCCCGCGATCCTTGCGGCCAGCGGACCCACCCGCAGGGTGCTGGGCCTGGTCGCCTCCGCCATCGCCGTGGGTGTCGGGATCCTGTCCTACCGGTTCCTGGAGCGCCGCTTCCTGCGGCTCAAGGACCTCCGATTCGCGAACCCGGGAGCGTCGCCGCGGTGACCACGAGCCCGGGAGCGCACCAGTCGGCCGGGGACTCCCGGGGTGCGGTGGTGCCGCCGTGGGTCACCGTTGCCGCGGCGCTGCTCGGCGCCGGGCTGACCCTCCTGGCGGCGAGGATCACCCACGCCGGTGTCGGTCCCGACGCCGTGGCGTACATAGCGGTGGCGAACAGCCTCCGCGAGGGCACCGGCATCGCCTTCTGGTTGGAGGACCCGCTCGTGACCTGGCCACCGCTGTGGCCGATGGTCATTGCAGCCGGCATGGCGATCACCGGATGGCGTGCCGATGTGGTGGGTCTCGTCGCGAACTCGGTGCTGCTGGCGGGTTGCGTGTTCGCCGCCGCCCACCTGGCACGGCGCGTGCTGCACTCCCGACGCCTCGCCACCGTGTTCGTCGTGGCGATGGGCGTCTCGCCGCTGCTCATCGGCCTGGCGGTGCTGGTGCAGACCGAGATCGCGTTCACCCTGGTGGTGCTCGTGGTGATGCTGGCGGTGGTGGTCCACTTCGAGACATCCCGCACTGTCTGGTTGGTGGTTGCGGGTCTCGTCACCGCAGTCGGGTTCTACGTCCGCTACCAGGGTCTCTACGTGGTCCCCGTGTTCGCGGTGTGGATCTGGCTGCGCCAGCTCGTAGGGGAACCGGGAGCGGGTTCCGCGCTGGTCGCCCACGACTCGCTTCGGGGGTGGTTCCGCTCCGTCGGGGCCCGACGCGTCCTGGGGTCGATGTCGGGTGGGGTGCTCTACTCGCTGTGTGCGGTGATCCCGGCGACGCTCTGGGTGGCGAGGAACATCTCCCTCGACGAGGAGCCCCTGGGTCCGAGGTTCCCCTCCGATGTGGGTGTGCTCGAGAACACCCTGGGTGCGCTCACCACTGTGTTCAAGTTCGTGACCTCCGCACCCACCGTGCCTCGGCTACCGGCTGCTGCGCTCACGCTCGTGGCGATCGTCGTGGCCGGCTGGAGCCTCGTGCGCCACGCCCCGCAGCGGCAGGGTCGGAGCCTCGCGTTGGTGACGCTCCGGGCGGCTGCCGGCTGGCCCGGGATGCTCGCCACCTTCGTCGTGGGCTTCAGCGCGCTGATGGTTCTCAGCCGGTCGATGGTCGGTTTCGACGACCTCGACATCCGGCTGCTGGCTCCGTGCATGGTGCCGGTGATCCTGTTGGCCCTGCGCTACGTGGAGATCCTCTCGAGCTGGTCACCCCGCCTCGCCACCCTGGGCAGGGTGCTGGTGGTGGGTTGGTTCTCCGTGGCGCTCCTGGTGACCGTTGCGCTGGTGGGTCCGGCCAACGGAGTCCTCGAGGACTATGGGTACAACGCTCCCCGGGCGGTGGCCGCGTCGAGGAGCTCCGCGTTGGAGGCACTCCCGGACGACTGCGTGCTCTACTCCAACAACGCGGGTGACCTCTACCGCTCCGGCATCGAGGCCGCACTCTCCCCGAGGAAGGTCGAGTACAAGAGCGATCAGCCGACCCGCCAGCTCGAAGAGCTGGTGGAACGTGTCGAGCGGGGTGAACGGGCCTGCCTGTTGTGGGTCGAGTACACCGACGACCCGGAGAACTACTCGCTCGAGGAGATCGCCGAGGTGCTCGACCTGCAGCGACTCGCCTCCGCGGACCAGCTCACCACCTACGTGCTCGCACCCCGCTGAACCGGCTGGACGGATCGGGCATGCAGATGCGAACCGGGGCCGTCGTAGCGGGACAAAAATGCAGGTGGAGGGCCCGGAGGCCCTCCACCTGGGACCCTGCCGCGGGGGGAACGGCGGGTCTTCGAACCCGGTGCGGCCGAGGGGGGCGGCTCACCCGGGTCGTTCAGTTGTCCTCAGGCGGCAGCCTTGGTGCTGCTCGCCTTGCGGGCCGGCTTGCGGTCCAGCAGTGCGTCGGTCAGCGGCGCAGCCGCACGGGCTGCGGCGAGGGCGGTCGACTTGTTGGTGCTCACGACCTTGGAGGCGAACTTCGCCTGGTTGTCGATGATCTCCTTGGGGGTGGGGATCTCCTCCGCGAAGGGAACCGCCGGCACCTCCACACGGTCGGTCACGAGGGTGACGACCGAGTCGACTGCACGCGTGACGGGCTCCTTGACGCTCGAGAGGAGCTCGATGACCTGTTCCTGGATGTCGCTCACCCGATCGAGTACCTGTGTGCTCATGTCTGCTCCTTGGGGGGTCCTGCCGGGTCGGTTGCTGCGAACCGTGTGCGGTCCGCAACGCTGCGACCCGAAGTGCTGCTGTTGCTAACTATAGCAAGCAGCGTTCGCGAACGTCAAGCACCTGATGTGACAGAGCAAGCGGGTTGGTCCGACTTGTCGCGTCGGGACGGCACCGCGGACACTGGTCCCATGCAGGGCGGGGCAGGATGAACGCGGCCGGGGGCTCCCTCGCCCGGAGCGGGCCCGAAGCCACCGACGGCACTCCCCCCTGGGTGTTCGCGCTCGCCCTGGGGTCCGTCGTGGTGGTGCTGGTGGCCAACCTGCGCGGCATCGCGGTGGGCGACGACGGCGTCGGCTACCGGGCGATCGCCGAGTCGATCGCCAACGGCGACGGCCTCGGGTACTTCCTCGACGACCCCCTCACCATCTGGCCGCCGTTGTGGCCGGCGCTGATGGCCCTGGTGGATCTGCTCACACCGCTCAACGCCCTCGGCGCAGCGGTGGCGCTCAACGCCGCAACCGTCGCCGCCGCCACGCTGGTCGGCCATGGCCTCCTCGCAGCCGTCGTGGCCGACCGTCGCCTCGTGGGCTGGGGAACCGCGGTCATCGCGCTCGGTAGCTCGACTGTCGGTTTCGGCCACCTGCTGATGACCGACCTCGCGTTCGCGGTGGTGGTGCTGGTCTGGTTGCGGTGCCTCATCAGGTACCGCAGGGAGCACCGGATGATCTGGCTGGCGGCGGCCTCGGTGACGGTCTGGGTGGGCTTCGGACTCCGCTACGTGTCGCTGTACCTGCTCGCACTCGGGTGTGGCTGGTTGCTGTTCGATGCCACGCACACGTGGCGCCGGCGGCTGCTGGGCGCTGCGGCGTACGGAGTGCTCGGGGTCGTCGTCCCGGCGGCCTGGATGCTGCGGAACCACGCGATCGACGGCACGTTCACCGGTGAGCGCACACCCTCGGCGCGGGGTCCGTTGGAGAACGCGTTCGACGTGCTGGCGACCATGGGCCAGTGGTTGCTCCCGGGCGTGGCGCCCGGAGCACTCGAGTTCTGGGCGGCTGTCGCGCTGGTGGTCCTCGTCGTGTCCGCGTGGCTCGGCTACCGGGTGCTGCGTGCCGGAGTGCCCGCAGCGGGTTTCCGGGCGACCACGGCGGCGTTCCTCGCCTGGGTCGGGTCCCCGAGTGGCCTGCTCGCGGTAGCGGCCTTCGGCTACCTGCTCTACATGGTCTACGTGCGTTCCTCGACCGCGCTCAACCGCCTCGAGCTGCGCCTGTTGAACCCCGCCTACTTCCCGCTGCTCGCGCTCGCACTCGTGCTGGTGGCCGGCCTGTCGCGCATCGACCGCACGGGCGGTTGGGCCCGCCGGGGACATGCCGTGGTGGTGATCTGGGCAGTGGCGAACCTGGCTGCCGGCGCCTACGCGACCGTCTCGTTCGCAACCGGGGACCCGTTCTTCGACGGCAACTACAACAGCGAGGTCTTCCGCGACGTGCGCGCGGACGCGGTGCTCGACACGCTGCCGGATGACTGCGAGACCTACTCCAACCTGCCCAACGCGTTGTACCCCGAACTGGAAGCGCAGTGGAGCCCGCGGCGCACCGCCCTGGAGTCGACCGCCCCCACCGACGACCTCGAGGTGCTCGTGGAACAGGTCGCCGACGAGCCGGCCTGCCTGGTGTGGATCGACGAAGCTCCCCGGTACGGGCACCTGTGGACACGTGAGCAGCTCGCCGGGTCGCTCGATCTGGAGCGGATCGGAGCCTCGGGCAACGTCACGGTGTACCGGGTGATGCCGCTCCCATAGCGCATCCGCGCCTCGGGTGGCAACCCCGAGCACAATGGTGGACGGTGACTCCGGTGTTCAGCGTCGTGTTGCCGGTCCACAACCGGGCCGAGACCGTGGGGCGGTCAGTCGTGTCCGTACTCGCCCAGACGTTCGCGGACCTCGAGCTGGTCGTCGTCGACACCGGATCCACCGACAGCACACTTCGGGCGGTGCGCACGGTCGCCGACCGCAGGGTTCGCCTGGTGTCCACTCCCCTTCGCAGCGACGCGGTCCGCCTCGGCCTGCAACACGCGAGGGGCGCCTTCGTCACCGTCATCGATGCCGACACCGTTGCCCGGCCCAACTGGCTGGCACGCGTGGCGCGCCTCATCCGCAGCGCCGGCGAACAGGGTCGACCCGTCGACTCCGTGGCGTGCACCGGGGTGCAGCACCACCGGGACCACTCGAGCACCGAGGTGCCCCCCGGCGCGCAGTGCACCCGGCCCGGTGCCCTGGTACGCCGCCGCCGGGCCCATCCCGACGGGGTCGCGGTGGGCACGCCCGAGGCGCTCCTCGACTGGTTCGAACCCGGCACCGTGACCGCCGCGACCGAGGACGAGCGCCAGCTGCGCTGGGCCACCGATGCGATCGCGACCCTCGGTTGCTCACCCATCCCATCCGCGGACCTGCTGGCTCGCTACGCAACCGTGGGTGGCCTGGCCGCAGCCCGGCTGCAGCGTCACGCCGAGGCACGCCGGCTGCTGGGGATGGCGAGGCAGCTCAACCGCGGCGATCCCCGGTGCTGGGCGCGGTGGATCGTCGCATCCGTGCCACCCCTGTCGGCCGCAGTCTGGAAGCCCCACCACGCCGAGCAGCTCCAACCCGTTGCCGCCGGGGATGCCCTACCGGGCCTCGCCACGGTCACGCGGTAGCATCTGCCCCGCTTCTCCCGAGTTGACCACCCAGACGGCCCGGTCCGAGGCCCGTCGACCAGCCAGCCCTTCGGAGCGTACCCGTGAGCGACCCCACCGGAACCGGAACGACGACCCAGCGCGCAGTGGCCGCGGGTGCCATTGATGCGCGCAAGGACTACGGCGAGGGCGACTCCGCGGTCCATGCCCTGAGCGGGGTGTCGGTCAGCTTCGAACGAGCCCGGTTCACCGCGATCATGGGACCCTCGGGTTCGGGCAAGTCCACGCTCATGCACTGCCTTGCAGGGCTCGACCGCCTCGACTCGGGTCGCGTCTTCATCGGCGAGACCTACCTCGACAGCCTGGACGACGCGAAGCTCACCGCCCTGCGGCGCGACACCATCGGGTTCGTGTTCCAGGCCTTCAACCTGATTCCGACACTCACCGCAGGGGAGAACATCACCCTTCCGATGGACCTGGCCGGGCGCAAGCCCGACCGTGAATGGGTCGACCAGGTGGTCCGCACGGTCGGTCTCGCCGACCGTCTCGAGCACCGTCCGAGCGAGCTCTCTGGCGGACAGCAGCAGCGTGTGGCCGTGGCGCGTGCCCTGTCGGGCAGCCCCGAGATCATCTTCGCCGACGAACCGACGGGCAACCTCGACTCGCGTTCGGGCGCAGAGATCCTCGAGTTCATGCGTGCCGCGGTGGACGAACTCGAACAGACCATCGTGATGGTCACCCACGACCCCACGGCAGCTGCGTGGGCCGACCGGGTGGTGTTCCTCGTGGACGGGCAGATCGTCGACGAGATCGCCGACCCCACCGCCGAGGCGGTTCTCGACTACATGAAGCACCTCGGGGACTGAACGGCCATGTTGAAGGTCGCCTTCAAGGACCTGATGGCGCGCAAGCGCCGTCTCATAACGACCGGGATCGCAGTCATCCTGGGCATCGCCTTCCTCACCGGCACCCAGGTGCTCGGAGGAGTGCTCAACGATTCGATCGACGGGCTCTTCGGCGACATCTACTCCGGCTACGACGCAGTCGTGCGTTCACCCGAGGTGCAGGAGACCGACTTCGGGGAGTTCCGCCCACCGTTGGAAGCCGCGGTGGTGGAACAGGTGCGCACCGCTGAGGGAGTGCGCGCCGCGTACGGGGTCGTCGAGGCGGCCACCGTCTCGCTCGTCGGTGCCGACGGCAAGGTCACCGGCTCCGGGTTCGGGCCGCCAACCCTTGTGTACAACTGGATCGACGACCCGATCCGACCCGGGGTGCTCACCGAGGGCCGCGGTCCCGAGGCTCCCGACGAACTGGCGCTGGATTTCAAGACCGCCGCGGACGCCGAGCTCGAGGTGGGTGACACCGCGGAGATCGTGGGCCAGGACGAGACCCGCGAGTTCGAACTCGTCGGCCTGGTCGGCTTCGGCGACGAGGGAACCGACATCCCCGGCGCGAAGCCCGTCTACTTCGTCGATGAGGTCGCCCAGGAGCTGGCGGGGGCGCCCGGCCAGTACAACTACGTCGCCGCAGGCGCCGAGGAGGGCGTCACCCAGGAGGAGCTGGCCTCGGCGGTGGCCGACGTGGTGCCCGACCAGCAGGTGATCACCGGCGAGGAGTGGATCGAACAGAACGCGGACCAGCTCGCCCAGTTCGTCGGGATCCTCACCACGGTCGTGACCGTGTTCGGGGTGATCGCCCTGGTGGTTGCCTCGTTCATCATCTACAACACGTTCTCGATCATCGTCGCCCAGCGCACGAAGGAGACGGCGCTGCTCCGGGCGATCGGTGCCGGCAGGCGCCAGGTGGTCGTGGCGACCCTGGCCGAGGCCGCCCTGGTGGGTGTGATCGCATCGCTGCTGGGTCTGGTCGGGGGCACACTGCTCGCCACCGCCATCAAGGCGCTCATCGGCTCGACCTTCACGGTGACCGGGGGAATCGCGTGGCCGACCGGGTCGACCCTGCTGCTGGCCTTCGGTGTGGGGATCGTGGTCACCTCGTTGTCAGCTGTCATCCCCTCCATCCGCGCCTCGAGGGTGCCGCCGGTCGCCGCTATGACCGAGGTGGCGGTGGACCACACCGACCTGTCGATCCAGCGCAAGGTCTGGGGCTCGCTGTTCCTGGTGGCGGGGATCGTGTGCAGCGCGCTCGGGTTGACCTCCGCCGTGGGCAACGAACTCGTGTTCGTGGGCGTGGGTCTGCTCTGCATCATGTTGTCGGTGGCGGTCATCCTGGGGCCCCTCCTTGCAGGTCCCGCGAGCCGTGCCCTCGCCTGGCCCCTCACCGCGCGTGGTTCGATGACCGCCCGCCTGGCCTCGGAGAACGCGGCCCGGAACCCCCGCCGCACCGCGGCGACCGCCGCTGCGCTCACGATCGGGGTCACGCTCGTGGTGGTCATCGCGGTCCTCGCCACCTCGATCAAGAGCAGTGTGGTCGAGGAGGTCGACGGTGCCCTCGGTGAGGTCGACCTGATCGTGAGTGCAGGGCAGTTCTCCTTCCTCGGCGTGCCCCCCGTGGTCTCCGAGGAAGCCGGCCAGATCGACGGGATCACCGAGGTCTCACCGGTGAAGTTCGGCTTCCTGCGCCTGCTCGACGAGTACGGCATCCAACAGGCGAAGCAGGATGCCGCCTCGGACCCACCCGACGAGGACGCCGCCTCGGCCGGGGCGATCTTCGGTGTCGGTGACGACGCGCCGTTGGGCGAGGACGCGATCGCGAACGGCTACGAACCCTCGAACTTCTTCGACCTCGTCGATCTGGGCGATGTCGTGGGTGACCCACAGGCATCCCCGGGAGCAGCCATCGCGGCACGTGACGAGATCGCCGAGGAGCGTGGCTGGGAGGTCGGCGACACCATCCCGGTGTACTTCTCGGCCACCGGTGAGCAGGACCTGACCCTGGTCGCGACCTACAGCGACGGGCTCGGCCCCGACGACGACTTCTACCTGTCCAACGAGACCCTCTCGACCAACGCGCCGCCGGGTTTCGACATCGACTTCGCGGTCTACATAGCCACCGAGGACGACCCCGGGGTGCGCGCGGCCGCACAGGCGGAACTCGAGCAGCTCACCGCGGACCGCCCGGACGTGGTGGTGCAGGACCGCCGGGAGTTCGTGGAGTCCCAGACGGCGTTCATCGACGTGTTCGTGGCGGTCATCTACGGACTCCTGGCACTCGCGGTGATCATCGCCCTGATCGGAATCGCGAACACGCTCTCGCTCTCGGTGCTCGAACGCACACGCGAGTTCGGGCTGCTGCGGGCAGTGGGCATGTCGAAACGCCAGCTTCGCTGGACCGTGCGCACCGAGGCCGCCATCGTGGCGGTGTTCGGCACCCTCCTGGGGATGGTCGTGGGCATCGCGTTCGCGGTGGCACTGGCCTACGCGATCACCGCGGACGACCCCGGGCTGTTGCAGTTGCGGCTGCCGGTGGTGCAGCTCGTGGTGATCATGGTGCTCGCCGCACTGGCGGGCATCTTCGCCGCCATCCTCCCCGCGCGGCGCGCGGCTCGCCTGGATGTGCTCCAGGCGATCGCCACCGAGTAGCCCGGGACGACGCGGGTGGCTTCGCTGCTCACCGAGGTGACCGAGGTGGTCACGGGCCTGGGCACCCTCGGCGCGTCCGAACCCTCGGATCTGCTGGCGGCGCCGGGCCCACCGGATGCGATGTCCGGCGTCTCGCAGCAGACCTGGGACCGGATCGCCGACGCCTGGGCCCAGCGCGAGCACCACGGGGCCTTCCTGGCGGCGTTCAACAACGGGAGGGCATTGCTGCGGGCGGGTGACGCCCTGCGTGGCAGGCCGCCGGCACTCGTGGAGTGGAAGGGCCCCCACCGCGATCCCGCTGACAACCCGGTGCCCGCCGACCTGCGCATCGACCACGTCTACCTGGTGTCCTGCAAGTACCTGTCCAAGGTGCTCCACAACACCTCGCCCAGGGCACTGTTCGAACGCTGCCTGGCGGGAGACCCCGCGCCGCGTGGCGGCGACTGGTTCGCGGAGGTGGCGCCTGCCCAGCACCAGCACCACTACGAGGAACTGCGCCGGCTCATCGACGGCGGGGAACGGCTCCCCTCCGATGTGAACATGCTCGATTCCGCCGACCGAGCCGTGCTGGCGGGTGCCCGCGAGGTGGGCTCGGAGCGCATCACCGCCGCCTATGCCGAACTCGCCGAGGCGGTCGCCCGGGAATCGGCCCGGCGCTGGAACGCGGCACTGGACACGCCTGCACGGCGTCGCTCCATGCTCTGGAGGCTGCTGCGGTTGTCGGCCGCGCCGTACTTCGTGCTCGGCACCGGATCCGGTGAGAACCTGCGCATCCGCGTGGCCACCCCGTGGGACTGGACGCGCACCTGGGACCTGGAGGAGTTCTCGGTGGAGCCCGAACCCGCCGGCCAGCCCCGTGTGTCCTGGTCAGCAGCGGTGTGCCACACCGGCGACGGACCCTCGGTGGTCGTGCGGGGTCACGTGGAGATCCGCTGGAGCCACGGCCGCCTCGGAGGGTCCCCCGAGGCGAAGGTCTACCTGGACAGCCCGCACCGCGGGGTTCCCGGCTACGTGCCGCTCACCTGAGGGGTCGCGTCGAGTTCGGCGCTACCGGCCGTGTGGTCGTGGCGGGGCGAGCCGGTGGGCGGGCTCAGCCGAGCTCGGCCAGGGCGTTCTCGATCTGCACCACCGATGCCCCTCCGGGCCAGCGCTGGACCTCTTCTCCCTCGGAGTCGAACAGGATCATGTAGGGCTGTGCGGCCACCGCGTTGTCGCCCCAGGACTCACCGCTGGCATCCCAGAGCAACGGGAAGTTCGAGACCCCGGTGGTCCCGAGGAACTCCTCGGCGTACTCGAGGTCGTTGCGGGCGCCCACGCCGACCATGGTCACCCTGTTCGAGTTCTCGGCCATGAATGCGTCGAGTTCGGGGGCCTCTCCCCTGCAGGTGGGGCAGAAGGGAGCCCAGAACCACGCGAGCAGCGGCTTGCCATCGGTCGGTGTGAGTGCGTCGTCGAGAGTCGAGGTCTCACCGGTGGCCACGTCGATCATCTCGACCGGGGCGTCGGACTCCGCCTGTTCGGATGCCCCGGGCGCGGAGCTCGCGGTGCCGTCGTCGCTGCCGCATGCGGAGGCGGCCACCGAGACGGATGCCACGAGGGTGAGCAGCACGAGTGGTCGTCTCATGGTCGGAACGGTAGTGGTGGGATCCCCTCCACGGGGCGCGCCCCCGGGGAGAGAGCGGAGCACCTACTTGAGCAGCGCGCCGGCGTCTATGGGCAGCGCCACCCCGGTCACGTAGCGTGCTTCGTCGGAGCAGAGCCACAGCATCGCGTTCGTGATGTCCTCCGGGTCGATCCAGGGCACGTCGATGGCCTGCTGGGGTGCGAGGAAGTCCGCCGCGTCGTCCACGGTCGGGTTCTCGAGGTCCATGCGGACCAGCTGGGGGAACACGTCGTTGATGATCATCGGGGTCCGTACCGAGGTGGGGTGCACGGAGTTGACCCGGATGCGGTTGGGGGCGAGTTCGAGCGCGAGCGAACGCATGAGCCCGACGAGTCCGTGCTTGGCTGCGTTGTAGGCGGGGGCCCCGTAGAACCCCTTGAGTCCTGCGGTGGACGAGGTGATCACCACGGCTCCACCCTCGTCCTGTTCGACCATGGTGCGGACCCCGGCCTTGACGGTGTGGAACACCCCGGTCAGGTTCACCGCGACGGTCTCGTCCCAGGAGTCCGTGTCCACGTACTGCACCGGCATCGGGGCGTAGGAACCAGCGTTCGCGAGGATCGCGTCGAGGCGTCCGTAGCGTTCCACCCCAGAACGCAGGGCCGACCTCGTGGCGGCGTAGTCGCGCACGTCGGCCACCTCGGCGTGCATCGCTCCGCCGACGGACTCGACCTGGCGAACCGTCTCCGCCAGGTCCTCCTCGGTGGCTCCCGGATAGGGCGCGTGCTCCAGGTCCGAGCAGATGTCGACCCCGATGATCCGCGCCCCCTCGCGTGCGAAGCCCACGGCGTGGCTCCGCCCCTGGCCGCGTGCCGCGCCCGATATGAACACGACCTTGTCCTCGAAGCGTCGGTTGCGGTCCGGTCGGGTGGGGTCGTCCTTCGCCATGGGTCGCAACCTACCGCGACCGGCTGCACCGCAGCCGGGCCGATGGGCCATCCGTTCGCCACCGCGGTGGCCACTCACCCGAACCCCCGAACCCGCGGATCGACGGACCGCGTCTCGCAGTGGACCCGGGCCGTCGCTGTGGGATACTTCGGTGGTGAGCGGATCCCGAGCGAACGAGTACCACCCGGCCTTCGAGGAGTACTGCGAGGCCATCTGGGAGCTCCGCGAGGACGACATCGAGGTGATCCAGGCGCGCATCGCCGAGCGCATCGAGGTCTCCCGGCCCGCGGTGTCGGAGATGATCCGGCGCATGGAGGACGAAGGCCTCGTGGAGGTGAACTCCTCGATCAAGCTCACCGCCAAGGGGCGTTCGCTGGCGGAGCGGGTCGTGCGGCGCCACCGTCTGGCCGAACGCTTCCTGACCGACATGCTCGGGCTGTCCTGGGCCTACGCGCACGCCGAGGCCGGAAAGTGGGAACACATCATCTCCGAACCCGTCGAGCAGGCCCTGACCCGGGTTCTGGGTGATCCCACCACCTGCCCGCACGGCAACCCGATCCCCGGGGCCGACTACACCGCCCCGGTCACCCAGCCACTCTCGGAGATAGGGGTGGGGGAGCGCTTCACGATCTCGCGCATCCCAGAGGAACTCGAGTTCACCCCCGGCCTGTTGGACTTCCTCGAGGAGAACTCGCTGCTGCCCGGACACAACGGCGTCCTCGTGGCGATGTCGCCAGACGGGACCGCGACGGTGGAGGTGGACGGCCACAGCGTGGGCATCGGATCCTTCGCCTCGGAGCGAATACTCGTGGCGGGCTGAGCGCCGCGCCCGTGCACCCTCAGCGCAGGATGTCGGGCAGCTCCCCGGTGTGCAGGATCGTGAGTCGCTTGGTGGAGCGGGTCACCGCCACGTAGAGCGCCTGGGGTCCACGTGCCTCCTCGGAGAGCACCAGTCCCGGCTCGACCACTATCACCGAGTCCAGCTCCAGGCCCTTGACGAGCTGGGGTGCCACGACGGTCACCTGCATCGAGAGTCCTTCGCGGGTGGCGATGCCGTGTTCGATGCCCGCGCACCGCAGTGCCGTGTCGATGCCTTCGAGCATGCTCGTGGGAACGACCACCGCCAGGTTGCCCGCTCCCACCTCGGTCAGCTCATCGTGCACGGCCTCCGCGAGCACCCGGTCCAACTCCTCGCGGCCGGTGCCGATGATCCGGGGCTCCGCACCGCTGTGGCGGATCGACCTCGGCGGGTCCAGCTGCGGCGCGGCCACCGCCAGCACCTTGGAGGCCAGGTCCATGATCGGACCGGGCACGCGGTAGCCGACGGTCAGTTCCTCGTGGCGCGGTTCACGGCGCGCCGGGAGGTGCTCGAGCACCGAGTCCCAGTCGTCGTGGGCCCACGCCCCGGTGGACTGGGCGATGTCCCCCACAACCGTCATCGAGCCGTTGAGGGAGCGTCGGTTGAGCACCCGCAGCTGCATCGGGGACAGGTCCTGTGCCTCGTCGACCACGATGTGGCCGTAGGTGCGGACCGAGTCGGCCTCCAGGTGGCGCGGCCGGGGGCCGAGCCGCTCGAGGGCTTCGTCGAGCAATGGGACGTCGTGGTGGGTGAACACCGCATCGGCAGGGTCGCGGTGGCGCACCTTCCGGAGCCTCGAGGCTGCCTCCGTGTCGAGGCCGGCAGTGGCCGAACGCAACAGCGCGGGCGACCCGAAGCAGTCGTTCAACAACTCGGCGGGTGTGAGTACCGGCCACATCCACTCGAGTGCCTCGCGCACCGGCAACTCCCTGCGGGTCCTGTCGCGCACGACATCGGGGGAGTCGTCGTTGCGGTGGCTGGCCGCCAGCCGCTCGAAGAACATGGACTCGACGAACTTCCGCGCGGCGTTGTGGGTGCGGAAGCGGCGCCTGGCCTGGGTGATGATCTCCGCCGAGTCCTGCACCGAGAGGGTCAGGTGCTGCACGCCGTAGGGGATCCGCAGTGTCTCGCGCAGCGGCTGCTCGCGGTCGCGCACCGCGCGGCGGATCACCTTGACCATCGACAGGTCGCCCTTGACCCTTGCGGTCTCCTCGTCGTCGTATCCGGAGACCCGCACGTGGGGTACCAGGTTCGACAGTTGCGCGATCTCCACGCCGGCCTCACCGAGTGAGGGCAGGACCTGTTCGATGTAGTTGAGGAACACCCGGTTGGGTCCCACCACGAGCACGCCCTGGCCCTCGAGGGGGAAGCGGTGTGTGTAGAGCAGGTATGCGGCCCGGTGCAGGGCGACGACCGTCTTGCCGGTACCCGGACCGCCCTGCACCACGAGGATGCCCGGAAGCTCCGAGCGGATGATCCGGTCCTGTTCGGCCTGGATCGTCCCCACGATGTCCGACAGGCGGCCCGATCGGGTCTCCTCCAGGGCTGCGATGAGGGCGCCGTGGCCCTGCACCTCACCACTGTCGAGGGCCTCGGTCGCGCTCCCGAAGAGCTCGTCGTCCATTCCGAGCAGCTTCGAACCGCGGGTGGCGAAGTGGCGCCGTCTGCGGAGCCCCATCGGGTCCACACCGGTGGCCCGGTAGAAGGTCTCGGCCACCGGCGCACGCCAGTCGACCACGACCGGGTCGTGGGAGGCGTCGGACACCGCCACCCGGCCGATGTAGAACGCCTCGCGGTCGTGGCCCGGTGTGCCGTTGGGTCCGTCGGGTTCGGCCTCGGTGTCTATGCGGCCGAACACGAGCGACATCTCTCCCACGTCCAACTGGTTCAGCCGGGAATCCACCCGGTCCCACATGACGTCGCGCTCGAACCGGTTCTGGTAGGTCCCCCCGCGGCCTCCCTCGGTGGCCCGGCGCATCGCCTCCACCTCGGCACGGTTGGCCTCCAGGCACGCGTGGGCATGGTCGATGTAGGCCTGTTCCGACTCGAACTCCGGATGCTGCACTCGACCTCCTGGCCGTCGCCGCACGGTCCGGGAGGGGCCCTGCTGCGAAATCGGCGGTCTGCCAGTGTACCCAGTGCCCTGATCCCCCAGCCCGTCGGCGGACCCGGCGCGTAGGGTCCGGCCATGCAACACCACACGAGCCAGCACCACGCCAGCCACGGTCCCGCCAGCCACTTCGAAGCGAGTGGCCGTGAGGGGGTGCTGGATGCGTTCGACCTCACCGACCGGGTGGCGATCGTCACCGGCGGATCCAGGGGCATAGGAAGGGCTGTCGCCGCAGGCTTCGCCGCGATGGGGGCGAAGGTGGTCGTCGCGAGCCGGAAGGCCGAGGCCTGCGAGACCGCAGCGGCCGAGATGCGCGACCGCGGAGGGGAGGCGATGGCCCACCCGACCCACCTGGGTGACCCCGAAGCCATCGCGTCGCTCGTGTCGGCCACCGCGGAGGCGTTCGGAGGAATCGACATCGTGGTCAACAACGCCGCGAACCCCCTCGCCCAACCCGTCGGGTCGATGACTCCCGAGGCGATGGCCAAGTCCTGGGAGGTCAACTTCAGGGGCCCCGTGCTGCTCGTGCAGGAGGCCCTCGGGCACCTGCGCCGAAGCGGGCACGCGGCGGTGCTTAACGTGTCCACCGCGGGCGTCTACACCAGCGGCGCGTGGGTGTCGCTCTACGTGGCGGCGAAGGCGGCGCTGACCGCGATGACCCACTCGATGGCCGCCGAGTTGGCTGCTGACGGCATCCGCGTCAACGCCCTCGCTCCCGGCAGCGTGGCGACCCAGATGATGTTGGGCAACCCCGTCGAGTTCCAGGAGGCCGCCGCCGACGCGCAGCTCATCAAGCGGCTCGCCGATCCCACCGAGATGCTGTACCCGGCGCTGTTCCTTTGCAGCGACGCATCGAGTTTCATGACCGGGCAGACCCTCGTGGTCGACGGTGGCATGACCGTCCGCTGAGCGGCACGCCCTCCTCCGTGGGGAGCGCGGTTCCCCCGGCCGTGGACGGGGGTGCGAGACTTGGCCGCGATGACCCACGACCAGGACCACCGAAGGCATTCCGACTCGGTGTTCATCCGCGCCGCGCGCAGCGAACCCGTGCCGCACACCCCGGTCTGGTTCATGCGCCAGGCCGGTCGCTCGTTGCCGGAGTACCGCGAGGTGCGAGGTGGTGGGACGATCCTCAACGCGATCGCGGACCCCGACCGGGCGACCGAGATCACCCTGCAGCCGGTGCGCCGCTACGGGGTGGACGCCGCGATCCTCTACTCCGACATCATGACGCCGGTGCACGCGATCGGTTTCGGCGTGGACATCGAGCCCGGAGTGGGGCCGGTGGTGCAGCGGCCGTTCCGCGATCGTTCGGACCTCGGTCGGCTCCGCCCGCTCGATGCAGCGACCGACACGCCCTATGTGCTCGAGACCGTCGAGAACCTCGTCTCGGAGCTGTCGGTTCCGCTGATCGCGTTCGCCGGAGCCCCCTTCACGGTCGCCAGCTACCTGCTCGAGGGCCGTCCGACGCGGACCTGGGTTCGAACGAAGGCACTCATGGCCACTGACGAGTCACTGTGGTTCGACCTCATGGACCGCCTCGCGGACCTGGCGATCGCCTCGTTGCGTTCACAGGTCGAAGCGGGTGCGTCGGCGATCCAGCTGTTCGACTCATGGGTCGGCACGCTGTCGCCCCCCGACTACGAGCGCTTCGTGCTGCCCGCCAGCACGAAGGTCATGTCGGCGGTGGCCGACCTGGGTGTGCCGCGGATCCACTTCGGCACCAACACCGGTGAGCTGCTGGGACTCATGGCTGCCGCCGGTGCCGAGGTGGTCGGGGTGGACTGGCGTACGCCACTCGATGCAGCGCGGCGTCGCGTGCCTGCGGGAACCGCCCTGCAGGGCAACCTGGATCCTGCGCTCGTGGTGGCCGGCTGGGAGGCTGCCCGGCCCGCGGCCGCGGACGTGCTCGCACGCGGGGCCCACGGGTCCGGTGGGCACATCTTCAACCTGGGCCACGGAGTGCTGCCCGAGACCGACCCGTCGGTGCTGGAGGCACTCGTGGAGTTCGTCCATTCGAGTCCCGGTGGTGCGACACCGTGAGACCCGGACTGCTCGTGATGTCCTACGGCTCCCCGACGGGTCCGGACCGGGTGCAGGAGTACTACACGCACATCCGCCGGGGCAGGCCGCCCTCACCCGAGCAGCTCGAGGAGCTGGTGGGTCGCTACGAGGCGATCGGCGGCACCACGGCGCTCGCCGCCAACACGGCCGATCAGCTGGAGGCGATCAGCCGCGCCCTGGAAGCCGATGAGCGGCAGTGGGTGGTCGCATCGGGAACGAAGCACTCCAGCCCGTCGATAGAGGACGCGGCGCTGGCCATGGTGGAAGCCGGGGCGCAGGCCGTCGTAGGGGTGGTGCTCGCACCGCACTTCTCCGCGGCCAGCGTCGGGGAGTACCACCGCCGGGCCGCCGAGGCGCTCGCGTCCCGGCCCGAGGTGAGCTACCGCGGAGTCCAGCACTGGCACCTGCTCGACGAGCTCGTGGCGTTCCACGCCGCCCAGGTGCGAACGGCGCTCGCGGAGATGCCCCGGCGCACCAAGGTCGTGTTCACCGCGCACTCGCTGCCCGAGAGGGTGCTCGTCGACGACCCGTACCCCGAGCAGCTGGCACGGTCCGCAGCAGCCGTGGCAGCGCTCGCGGGGCTTCCCAGGTGGTCCGGCTGGGGTGTCGCCTGGCAGTCAGCCGGTGCGACCCCGGAACCGTGGCGGGGTCCCGACCTGCTCGAGGTGATGTCCGACCTGGCCGACACCGGACGCAGCGAGGGCCTGCTGGTCGTTCCCCACGGGTTCACCTCCGAGCACCTGGAGGTGCTCTACGACATCGACATCGAGGCCCTCGCGGCGGCCGAACGGCTCGGCCTCGAACTGCGCCGGACCGCCGTGGTGGGTGACGACCCGACGGTCATGGGAGCACTCGCCCGGCGTTGCGCCACACACCTGGAGGCGCCATGACCTCCGGTGGCGCCACCGGCGGCGATGGGGTCCGCTCGGATGCGGGCGGCGACCCCCTGGTGGTGGTGGGCGGCGGGATCACCGGCCTGGCCGCTGCCTGGGAGGGGATGCAACAGGGCATGGATGTGACCCTGCGGGAAGCCTCGGACCGCCTCGGAGGGCTCATCCGCACCTCCGGCATGCCGCTCGGGGACGGAACCACCATGGAGATCGACGAGGCGGCCGACGCCTTCCTGGCACGTGTCCCCGAGGCGGTCGAACTGTGTGAGGAACTCGGCCTGGCGGACCGCTTCACCGAACCGGCAGCGACGAGGGCGATGGTCCACACGGCTGAGGGGTTGCGCTGGTTCCCCGACAACACCGTGCTCGGGGTGCCGCTCGACCCCTCGGATGTCGAAGCCACCGGTCTGCTCGACGAAGGCGGGCTGGCCTCGGTGCGTTCAGAGGTCGCTCGCGACGACGAACCCCTCACCGGCGACACCTCGGTCGGAGCGCTCCTGCGGGAACGCTTCGGCAGCCAGCTGGTGGATCGGGTCGTGGGTCCCCTGGTCGGGGGCATCAGCGCCGGCGACGTGGACGAGATGTCGTTGAGGGCCACAACCCCCCAGCTCGCCGCAGCGGCCAGCAGGCCGGGCAGTCTCTCGGCCAACCTGGGCGAGGCACGCGGCAGCGCAGCGCAGGGACCCGTGTTCCACGGTCTGCTCGGAGGTACCGGTGTGCTCGTGGACACCCTCGCCCGCGAGCTGGAGCAACGAGGTGCCGAGTTGTGCACCTCCGACCCGGTCGGGCGGCTCCGTGACGAAGACCTCGAAGGGCACCGCTTCGTGGTGACCACCGGTGCATCGACCGCGGCCGATCTGCTCTGCGGGGTGAGCCCCGGCGCGGCGGAGATGATCGCGACCATCCCCACCGCAACCGTGGTGCTGGTCACCTACGTGTTCGACGCAGCCGACCCGACGGTCGGTGCAGCAGTCGGGTCCGGTGCCAGCGGCTTCCTCGTGCCGAGGGGGTCAGGGCTGCTCCTGACCGCGGTCTCGTGGGGCTCCAACAAGTGGAGTCACTGGAACGACGGCCGACACGTGGTGGTGCGCGCCTCGGCGGGTCACAGCAAGGACGCACGGGTCGAATCGATGAGCGACCAGGAGGTCTCGGCGGCGATCCTCTCCGACCTCGCCACGACCGCCGGCATCACCGCCTCCCCCGCAGCGGTGCGGGTGTCGCGTTGGGTTGACGGCTTCCACCAGTACGGGGTGGGCCACCTGGATGCGGTGGAACGGGCGGAGCGGACCCTGGCGTCGGAGACAGCGGGCAGGGTCGCGATCGCCGGAGCCGCCTACCGGGGTGTGGGCATTCCCGCCTGCATACGACAGGGCAGGGAGGCGGTCAGGTCGTTCGGGGGCGGGGTTCGCCTCGACGGTGCGGTCACGCCTCGCTGACGTTGATCGTGAACACGCCGGAGGGATGCACGTCGCACTCCCCCGAGAGGGTGCCCGGCGTGGTGAACTCCATCGCCACGGTGCGTTCCGCGGGCACCCAGAAGATGCCCACCGCTGCACCGCGCACGTCCTCGTTCACGATCCTGATCCGCTCGCCCACCTTCACGTTGAGCTCGGCCGGAACTATCTCCACCTCTTCGCCGCCGTCCAGGCGGCGACCGGTTCCGAAGGGGATCACGTAGTCGTAGTCGTACTCCGCTGCATCGGAGTCGACGACCTGCAACTCGGGCACCGGCGGTGTGTCCGACCCGGCGCACCCGGCGACGAACAACATCGTCACCGCCGCGAACAGGACGGACACACCGACCGTTGCCCGTCGCATCAGGCTTCCTTCACCTCCGCGGTGACCGCCTGGGTCTCACCGCTTTCGAACTCGAGGGTCACCTCGACGGTGTCGCCGACCTCGAGGTCCTCGACGAGGCCGATCAGCATGACGTGGTAGCCGCCCGGCTCGAGGGCGACGGTCTCGCCGGCGGGAACCTCGATCGACTCGACCGGCTGCATCGTCATCATCCCGCTGCCATGGTCGTCCATGTCGCCGGAGTCGTCCATGCCGTCCATGTCACCGGAGTCGTCCATGCCGTCCATGTCACCGGAGTCATCGGCCGTGTCGCCGGAGTCGTCCATGCCGTCCATGTCACCGGAACCGTCCATGTCGTCCATGTCGCCGGCGTCGTCGGCCATGACGGTCTCGTGGATCTCGACGGTCTCGACCACGTCGGAGGAGATCGTCGCGCCGACGAGGGCATCGTCACGGTCGCCGCCGGTCAGGTCCATGTAGATCGCCGAGTTGCCACCGGCGGTGCCGGGACGTGCCCAGGCATTCGACACGGTCACCGCCGAGGCTGACTCCTCGGTGCTCGTGCCGTCGTCGCTGGCGTCGTCGTCGCTGCCGCAGGCGGCCAGTGGGCCGGCAGCGAGCACGAGTGCTGATGCGGCGAAAGCGGCTCGCTTCGCAATCGGGTTCAATCGCATGGTCTTCTTCTCCTTCTCCTCCGGCAGTGTGCCGGGTCGGGGGTTCCCGCGCACCTGGTCGATCGGGATCAGGCCGAGGCCTGCGCCTCGGCCAGCAGCGAACGGATGTCGCGGGTCGTCGATTCGAAGTCGGTGCCGAAGGGCCACTGCATCACCACGGTGCCGTTCTGGTCGACGGCGTACAGCTCCCCGGTGTGTGACACCTCGATCTCGCCCTCGTCGTTGGTCGAGACCTCGTAGTCGGCCCCGAAGGCGTCGGCCGCCGCACGGAGCTGGTCGGGGTCCTCGGTGCGCAGGGCGATGCCGTCCTCCACGAAGTTCTGCAGATACGAAGTGATCACCTCGTCGGTGTCACGGGCGGGGTCGATGGTGACCATCGCCACCTCGATGCGGTCTGCCTCCTCCTCGGGGAGGTCGGCGAGCACCTTTCGGACATCCGACATCGTCGTGGGGCACACATCCGGACAGAACGTGTAGCCGAAGTAGATGAGGTTCAACCCGCCCTCGGCGGCGCTCATGGGGAAATCCCCGGAGCCGTCGGCCCGTGGCAGCACGATGTCGCCCACCTCGTTGGGAGGGTCGACGACGTACCCGGAATAGGTCTGCACGTCGGAGTCCTCGGTGCCGGCCGCGCCGTCGGTGGCGCCCCCGGTGCCGGAGTCGTCACTGCACGCCCCGAGGACCAACGCCCCCGTCACCACCGCGGCGAGGAGCCGTGCGTTGCGCACCCGGGCTCCACGAAGCGATGAGGGCCTGCGAGGTCCCGATTGGTTCCCGCAGCCGGCGGGGGTTCGATCGGCTCGTGGCTCCGTTGCCGCTGCCATGGACGAAACAATGCTACGCAGCGCAACTACGGGTCAATTCACCCGTCGGGTCCGACGGTGCGATGATCCACCGATGGCCCCCAACCACTGGCGGAGCAGTACCGCCGCAGCTTCGGTCCTGGCGCTGGGCGCCGGTGTGCTCGTCGCGGCGGCACTCCCGCCCTGGGGCTGGTGGCCCCTCGCGCCGGTCGGGATCGCCGTGTTGTTGTGGTTGCTCGAGGACGCTGCGGTGGGCCGCCGCGCGCTGCTGGGGTGGATGTTCGGAATCGGCTGGTTCGGTCCCTCGACGCTGTGGATGTGGGGCCTGACCGCTCCGGGATACCCGGTCGGGGTCGTGCTCGGCTGGGGTCCGATGGTGGCCGCGACGACCGCTGTGGTGCCCGGGGACCGACGGCGGTTCATCGTGCTCCCGGCCGCGGTGATCGTGTTCGAGTGGCTTCACTCCCACGCCCCCTTCGGTGGCGTGCCCCTGTCGCTGCTCGGGATGTCGCAGACCCGTGCCCCGCTGTTGCCGGTCGCCCGGATCGGCGGGGTGCTCCTGGTGGGGGGCGCGGTCTGTGCCCTGGGCGTCGCGCTCAACCTGGTGGTCACGCGACGGGTCTGGCGGGTGCCCCTGGCCGTGGTGGGCCTGGTCGCAGCGGTGGGGCTGCTAGGCGCCCTCTGGCCCCTGGGCGAACCGGCGGGCTCGTTGCGTGTCGCGGTGGTGCAGGGCGGTGGCCCACAGGGCACCCGCTACACCGCCGGGGAGGAGCCGGTTGTGTTCCGGCGCCACCTCGATGCCACCAGGACGATCCCGGCGAACGACGACGTGCCCCCCGGGGAGCGGGTCGACCTCGTCGTGTGGCCCGAGAACGCGATCAACGTGGACGGCGACTTCGGCGACCATCCGTGGCGCTACGAGGTGGCCGAACAGGCCACCCGAATAGGGGCACCGATCGTGGTCGGAGCGGTCAACGACTCCGCCCTGGGCGCTGACCGGTTCGAGAACTTCGTGGTGGTGGTGCGACCCGACGGGAGCCTCGGTGACCGCTTCGACAAGGTGCGCCGGGTGCCCTTCGGTGAGTACGTGCCCATGCGCTGGCTGTTCGAACCGGTTGCCGGTTCCACGCTGCCCCCGAGGGACCAGGTGCCCGGAGACGGTGTGGGGGTGATCGAGACGGAGCACGGCCCCATGGCGGTGGTCATCAGCTGGGAGGTGTTCTTCTCCCGTCGGGTGCGTGAAGGAGTGCGCGAGGGTGGCCAGGTGGTGCTGAACCCGACCAACGGTTCGAGCTACTGGTTGACCCAGGTCCAGACCCAGCAGGTCGCGTCGTCCCAGCTGCGGGCCGTGGAGAGCGGACGGTGGGTGCTCCAGGTCTCACCGACGGGGTTCTCGGCCTTCGTGGACCCCGACGGTGGGGTCCACCAACGCACTTCGGTGAGTGAGAGCGCGGTGCTCACCCGTACCATCGAGCGCTACGACTCGACCACACCGGCGCAGGCCTTCGGCGCACTGCCCGCTCTGTTCGCCGCAGCAGTGGCCGCCTCGGTGGCACTGCTGTCCGCACGCGGTGGTGAAGGCTCCGGCACACCTCGACCCGAGGGCGGTCCCGGCGCCCCGGCCGTCACACCTCCAGCATCAGGGTGACAGGTCCGTCGTTGACCAGCGACACGTCCATGTCGGCCCCGAACCGGCCGGTCGCCGTCGTGGCCCCGAGAGAGCCCAGCTCCCGGATGAACACCTCGATCAGCGGTTCGGCCACGGCCGGGTCGGCAGCGGCCACGAACGATGGCCTGCGACCCCGCCGGGTGTCGCCGTAGAGGGTGAACTGGCTGACGACCAGCACCGAGGACTCCTCGCCGCGTTCGCGCAGGTCGGCCAGCGAGAGGTTCATGGCTCCCCCTGCGTCGGGGAACACCCGCAGGTTCCACACCTTCGAGGCCAAACGGCGGGCCCCGTCGGGATCGTCGCCGTGCGTGGCGCCCACCAGGGCGAGCAGGCCGGTGCCGATACGACCGACGCACTCCCCGGTTTCTGTGAGCTCCACCGCTGCGGACGAGACCCTCTGCACGAGCGTGCGCACGAGGCCATTGCAGCACATCCACACGAGCACATTTGACCAGCCGGGCACCCGGCGGCGACGCTGGTACGTCATGTCTGCCGCCACCCAAGGCCCGGCAGCCTCGGGACGCGAGCCCGGCGGCCGCAACCCGGGACCCGACGACCCACTCAGGATCGCCTACCTCACCTACCGGGGCAAGCCCCATGTGGGAGGCCAGGGTGTCTACACGAGGCACCTGACCAAGGCCCTGGCCGACCTGGGTCACCACGTGGAAGTGCTCTCGGGCCAGCCCTACCCGGTGCTCGACGAACGCGTCCCCCTGGTGGAGCTCCCGAGCCTCGACATCTACAACGACCACTTCCCGATGCGGATGCCGGGCATCTGGGAGTTGAAGGACCGTTGGGACTGGCTGGAGGTCACCTCGTTCTCCATGGGCACCTTCCCCGAGCCCCTGGCGTTCTCGATGCGGGCGTGGGACCACCTCAGGCGGCGTGTGGGAGAGTTCGACCTGGTGCAGGACAACCAGTGCCTCGGCTACGGCCTGCTCGCCATGGAGCGCTCGGGTCTCCCGGTGCTCGGCACCATCCACCACCCGATCACCGTGGACCGGCGCCTCGAGATGGAACACGCCGAGACGTGGCGGGCCCGCTTCGGCAAGTCGCGGTGGTACGCGTTCACGAAGATGCAGTCACGGGTGGCCACGCGTCTGCGGCGGGTGATCACGGTCTCGAAGAACAGCTACGACGACATCGTCGCCGACCACGAGGTCGACCCGCAGCGGCTGTTCGTCGTGCCCGTGGGGGTCGACCCGGAACTCTTCAAACCGCTTCCCGAGGTTGAGCGACGTCCCAACCAGATCATCTCCACCGCCTCGTCGGATGTCGCCATGAAGGGACAGCGCTACCTGCTCGAGGCCCTCGCCAAGATCCGGGCGGACCGGCCCGAACTCGGCCTGCACCTGGTACTGGTCGGCAAGCTGAAGGATGGTTCGGCGGCCCAACGGACCATCGCCGAGCTGGGACTCGAGGACTCGGTGGAGTTCGTCTCGGGTGTGAGCGACCAGCGGATCGTCGAGCTGTACAACGAATCCGCGTGTGCGGTCGTGCCGTCGTTGTACGAGGGGTTCAGCCTGCCGGCGATCGAGGCCATGAGCACCGGATGCCCACTCGTGTCGACCACCGGTGGGGCGCTGCCCGAGGTCGCCGGCACCGATGGCGAGACGACCTACGCGGTGGCGCCGGGTGACAGCTCGGATCTGGCCCGGGGCATCCTCGCGGTCCTCGGGGACCCGCACGCCGCCGAGATCATCGGCAAGGCGGGGCGGGAACGGGTGATCCACCGCTGGAGCTGGCGCCACACCGCCGAGCAGACCGTGGAGCACTACCGCGCCACCCTGGAGGCCCCGCCAGTGTTCGCCGGACGGTCGGGATGCTGACCGTCGACTACGACCGGCTCGGGCTCCAGCCCGGGGAGCTCGTGCTCGACATGGGTGCCGGAGCCGGGCGTCACTCATTCGAGTGCTTCCGCCGGGGTGCCCGCGTCGTCGCCCTCGACTACGGATTCGACGAGCTTCCCCCGGTGCGCGAGCTCATGGCAGCGATGGTCGCCGAGGGCGAGGTGCCCGGCGATGCACTGGGCGCGTGCGTCAACGGTGACGCCCTGCGGCTCCCGTTCCCCGACGACACCTTCGACAGGATCATCACCTCGGAGGTCTTCGAGCACATCCCCGACGACGTGTCCGCCATGGCCGAGCTCCACCGGGTGCTTCGTCCCGGCGGCGTGATCGCCGCCACGGTGCCGTCCTGGTTGCCCGAGAAGATCTGCTGGGCGCTCTCAGCCGAGTACCACGCCCCGCTGGCCGAGGGCGGCCACGTGCGCATCTACACCGAGGCCCTGCTCCGGGAACGCCTGGAAGGTGTGGGCTTCGAGGTGGGCGGTTCGCACCGCGTGCACGCGCTCCACTCCCCGTACTGGTGGTTGCGTTGCGTGGTCGGGCCCACCAACGACTCCAACCCGCTGGTGCAGGCCTATCACCGACTGCTCGTCTGGGACATGGTCGACCAGCCGCTGGTGACCACCGCCGTCGAGAAGCTCATGAGTCCGGTGCTCGGCAAGAGCGTCGTGGTCTACGCCCAC
Source organism: Microthrixaceae bacterium (assembly GCA_023958095.1). GTDB lineage: Bacteria > Actinomycetota > Acidimicrobiia > Acidimicrobiales > Microtrichaceae > JAMLGJ01. Next base: position 12,301 of record JAMLGJ010000008.1, on the reverse strand, counting down.
AAGGTGCCCACCGGGGACGCAGCGGCCCGGGGCGCCCGGGGTGCGGCGACCGGTGAACTGCACCGGGACCCGCCGGGTTCCAATGGCAACACGAGGACCCCGGAGAGCCTCAATGGCTGAGGCTCCGGGTGTGCACGGTCCGGGGGCGCAGGGCCCCGGGTTCCTGAGGGACCTCGGTGACTCCGTGAGCGCCGCGGAGCTGTCCCGAACCGTCGACGCGATCGTGCAGTGGCAGCTCCCCACCGGCATGGTGCCCTGGTTCCCCGGAGGCCACGCCGACGCCTGGAACCACACCGAGGCGCTGATGGCGATGATGCTCGGTGGCCGCCGCGAGGCCGCCGAGGCGGGTTTCGAGTGGCTCCAGAAGATCCAGCTGCCCGACGGCTCCTGGCACCAGTACTACCTCGAAGACGGGATCGAACAGGACAAGTTGGACGCCAACTGCGTGGCCTACGTCGCCGCCGGTGTCTGGTTCCACTGGCTGTGCTACCGCGACCGCGGTGCGCTGGAGTCGATGTGGCCGATGATCGAGTCGGCGGTCGAGTTCGTCCGCGGACTGCAGACACACCGTGGCGAGGTCCTGTGGGCGCGTCACGCGGATGGCACACCGTGGACCTTCGCCCTGCTGACGGGTTCCTCGTCGATCTCCCACAGCCTGCGTTGCGCGATCGCGATCGCGGAGGAACTCGGCCACGAACGCCCGGCCTGGCGACGGTCCGCGGCGCGCCTGGCCCGGACCATCCGCGACGAACCCGACGCCTTCGCCCCGAAGCACCGCTGGGCGATGGACTGGTACTACCCGGTGCTCAGCGGGGCCCTGCGCGACGAGGCGGGGCGCGAGCGCCTGGAGCACCGTCGTGAGGCCTTCGTGATCGAGAACTGGGGCATCCGTTGCGTTTCGGACCGTCCCTGGATCACCGCTGCGGAGACCTGCGAGTGCGCGATGGCGCACCTGGCGGTCGGCGAGGTCGAATGGGCGAGGCGCCTGTTCGACTGGGCACAGCGCCTGCGTGACCCCAACGATCGCTACTGGACCGGGATCGTGGTCCCCGACGAGGTGCACTTCCCCGGCGGAGAGCAGTCCACCTACACCGCCTCCGCAGTCGTGCTGGCGGCCGACGCACTCGCCGGTGGATCACCCGCGGCGAACCTGTTCATCGACCACGACGCACTGCCGGCGGTGCTCGACACCGAGTTCGACGAGGAGCCCACCCCGGCATCAGAAGCCAGCGATGGCTGAACCGACGCACGCGAGCCGCCGGGGCGCGAGGCCCGTTGGGCTGCGTTCGCTGCTCGTGCTCGGTGCGGTCTTCCTGTTGTCCACGCTGGTCGTGGGTCCGCTCCGAGCCGGCGCACAGGAGCCCCCGGACCCCTCCGACGCCACCAGCAGCCCCACCTCGGAGGCTCCCGAGACGACGACCACCCTTCCCTCGGGAGGCGAGCTCGGCAACATCCTGCCCCGGCCCAATTCCGGCAGGGAGCCGGAGACGCCGGGGGACCCGGGGGGTTCCCAGCAGGTGATGCTCTTCTTCGCGCTGACCGCGGCGATCGTCGGGATCACCGTGTTCGTGTTCTGGCGTTCGCGTGTGCTGCGCACACGGCGCGCAGCGGAGGGCCACGATCCGGTCGCGATGGCACGACGCAGCGGAGGGGACGTGCGCAAACCACGTCCCCCGGGCATCGTCGACTGAGCGCCCCGTCGCCGCGGTGGCGGAATCGGTGGTGCGGGGGAACCGTCGTGGGGGACAGACTGGTGCCCGACCAGTGCAACGAGGTGAGGCCACCATGGGTGAACAACGACGCGAGCAGGGTGAGCCGCCGGCCGGGTCGACCGTGCCGAAGGGACGTCCCCCAGCCGGGGCCTACCCCGGTCGCCTGGACGAGACCCTGATCACGCCCTCCGCCCCCCTTCCACCGGGGGCATGGGTGAGGGTGGTTCCCACGGCGCTGGCCCCGGCGCCGGACGGCTCGGTGCCGGCGGGCTGGGCACCCGACCCGAGCGGACGTCACCAGTGGCGTTGGTGGGGTGGCGCGTCCTGGACCGAACACGTGGCCGACGACGGTCGTGCCGGGGTGGACCCCGTCGGGGAGCCCTGACCCTCCGGACGGCTCGGGGGTGCGACGGGCGGCCGCGGCCCTTCGTGCGGTCGGGTAATCTGACGCGGCCTCGGAAACGTGTCCGGGGTCTACCGATGTCGACACGACAGCGATGTCGACCAGACGAGGTCCGCGCGGGTGGGCCCGAGGGTGAGGAGTTGCCGTGGAAGCATCCGATGTGGTCGGTCCGATCGACTTCGTGCTCCTGGAGTTCGATCCTGCCAAGGCCGACGGCTCTGCTGCCGCGGCGTTGCAGGACCTCGTGGAGCGTGGGATCGTGCGGCTCTACGACTTCCTGGTCATCGCCAAGGACGAGGCGGGCGACGTTGCGATGGTCGAGCTCTCCGCCGACGGCATGGGAGGGTTCCACGCGTTCCTGGGGGCACGCTCCGGGCTCGTGGGCGAGGACGACATCACCGAGGCCGGCGCCGCACTCGAACCCGGTCGCGCGGCGGCCCTGATCGTCTACGAGAACGCTTGGGCGGTGCCCTTCGTTGCAGCAGCCCATGCAGCCGACGGCGAGGTGGTCGCCAGTGCTCGCATCCCCGCCGATGTGATCGAGGCGACGCTCGACGAGCTCGACGCCGCCGAAGCAGCGAGCTGAATCAGCACAGGATCAGGGTCGGACCAGGAGGTTCAAGATGCCAGGACTACTTCGAGGAGTTGCACGCACCGCCGTCATCGCGGGCACCGCATCCGCGGTCAGTGGGCGAGTGCAGCGTCGACAGGCGGAGAAGTTCGCCGACCGCGACGCCAACATCTATGCCGAACGTCAACAGGCCTACGCCCAGCAGCAACAGCAGCAGGCTCCGAACTACCCGCCGCCGGCTGCTGCACCCGCTGCACCCCCGCAGGTGGACGTGGTGGAGCAGCTGACCAAGCTGGGGGAGCTGCACGCCAACGGCGTGTTGACCGACGAGGAGTTCGCGGCCGAGAAGGCCAAGATCCTCGCCAGCTGACCGGCGCCGCTCAGTCGCCGTCGCCCACCAGGGGCACGAACGCGACCCCGCCCAGGTCGGTGCTGTCGAACCGGTCGTGGTGTCGCACCACGAGTTCGAGGCGCTGGCCCGCATGTTGCGGTCCCACGGGGATGACCAACCGGCCGCCGTCCGCGAGTTGAGCAGTGAGTGCCTCGGGGACCTCGGTGCCCGCGGCGGTGACGACGATGGCGTCATAGGGAGCACCGTCCTCCCAGCCGCCTGTGCCGTCGGCCAGGTGGACCTCCACGTTGGAGTACCCCGACAGGGCCGCGGCGGCACTCTCGGCGAGTTCGGCCAGCCGCTCCACTGTGTGCACGTGTGACGCCAGGTGCGACAGCACGGCGGCGCCGTAGCCCGAGCCGGTGCCGACCTCGAGGACGCGGTCCCCGGGCTCGATCGCCGCCGCTTGGGCCATCAGGGCGACGATGTAGGGCTGCGAGATGGTCTGGCCGCCGCCTATGGGAAGCGGCCGGTCCTCGTACGCGGAGCGCTTCCGCCGTTCCGGCACGAAGTCCTCCCTGGGAACAGTCCCCATCGCCTTCAGCACACGTCCGTCGTGGATCCCGCGCGCGGCCAGGTCGCGTCTCACCATCGAGTCGCGTTCGGATGACCGGTCCTCTGGGGGTTGCACGCAGTCCACGCTTGCACGTTCGGGGGCTCCGTGCACCGCGTTGGCGATGGAGCGGTCGCCGTGGTGGGCAGCGCCAGACGTCCGGCGGGCGACACGACGGTGGACTCGCTACCTTGCGGGTATGCACCGAGTCGTCGCCCCGCGTCCGGGGTCATTCGGACGGGGTCGTCGGTGACGGGCCGCTTCCACGGACGCAGGGCCATCGTCACCGGGGCCAGCCGTGGCATCGGGGCGGCGGTCGCGCGGCGCCTGGCCGCCGAGGGAGCGGATGTCGCGCTCGTGGCCCGCACCGTGGAGCCCGCCGAGGCCCTCCCGGGAAGCCTGCTGGAGACCGCCCGGCAGGTGGAGGCCCACGGTCGGCGCGCGGTGCTGGTCGTGGCCGACCTGAGCGACGAGGCCGACCGTGCGCGTGTGGTGCCCGAGGCCGTGGAAGGCCTCGGTGGTGGTGTCGACGTCCTCGTGAACAACGCGGCCGCTGCCATCTACGAGCCGCTGTTGCAGATGTCGACCAAGCGACGCCGGATCCTCTTCGAGCTGAACCTCCACGCTCCGTCGGACCTGGCCCGGGATGCGGCTCCCGCCATGGTCGACAGGGGCGAGGGTTGGATCGTCAACGTCTCCAGTGGAGCCGCGCGGTCGTGGGCCGGCCCTCCCTACGAGCTGGGGCACCTGGGGAGCACGATCGCGACCTATGGTGCCTCGAAGGCCGCACTGAACCGCATCACGAACGGCCTGGCGGCCGAACTGCACGGAACCGGGGTCCGGGTGAACGCCGTGGAACCGCGTGCAGCGGTGTTGAGCGAGGGTGCCGACGCGCTCGTGGGTGACGCACTCGGAGCCGACCAGGTCGAACCGATGGAGGCGATGGTGGAGGCCACGGTGGCTCTGTGCCGCTGCGATGAGGAGGTGACCGGCCTGCAGGCGGTGAGCCTCGAGCTGTTGGAGGAGTGGGGACTCGAGGTGCACGACCTGGATGGACTGCCCCCTGGAGGTGCTGCACCGAGGGAGTCCCGGGACCTGGCGGCGGAGCGATGAGGTTCGCGAACCAGGCGGGGCGCGGCGTGATCGTGCTGGACGACGGCGTCGCCGATCTGGAGGCGGTTTCCGGGGGGCGCCTCGGGCCGGACCCGATGGCGGCGTTGCAGAACTGGGACGAAGTGGTGCAGCTCGCTGCCTCGGTGGACCGTGCAACCGGTCCGCTCGACGAGGGGAGCCTCGGGTGTCCGGTGCCGCGGCCCCGGCAGGTGTTCGCGATCGGGCTCAACTACGCGGCACACGCCGCGGAGACGGGCAAGGCCGTGCCGGAGGTGCCCGCGACGTTCACCAAGTTCCCGGCGTCGCTGGCCGGGCCCCACGACGAGATCGAGGTCGTCGGCGAAACGGTCGACTGGGAGGTCGAGTTGGTTGCCGTGGTCGGCCGCCGGGCCGATCGCGTCGCGGCTTCGGAGGGATGGGGCCACATTGCCGGGCTGACCATCGGTCAGGATGTCACCGACCGGACCCTGCAGGTCGCCGCAGGTGCCCAGTTCTCCCTGGGCAAGTCCCGCCGCGGGTTCGGTCCCATGGGGCCCTGGGTCGTGAGCACCGATGAGTTCGACGATCCCGACGACCTCGCACTCGGATGCTCCGTGGATGGGGAAACCGTCCAGGACTCGCGCACCAGTGACATGGTGTTCTCGGTGCCGCAGCTGGTTGCGGAGCTGTCGGCGGTGGTGCCGCTGCTGCCGGGTGACGTGATCTTCACCGGCACGCCCGCCGGGGTGGGGGTCGGCAGGACACCCCCGCGCTTCCTCGCCCCGGGCAACGTGCTCGAGACCTGGATCGAGGGCATCGGCGAGATGCGCAACCCCTGTGTCTGATCGCCCCCGGCAGTGTGTGAGTTCAGGACATCGGCGCTCCCGGCAGGATTCGAACCTGCGACGCACGGTTTAGGAAAGTGATCCCAGACGTCCATCCTGCACCACCTGGTGGTGCGAGGTCTCGTCCTGTCGGTCTGTAAGAGGCTGCGGTGTCAGCCCATCTGGGTCCGCACCAATGGGTTCATGGGACAAACCATGGGACAGGTTGGATGGTGAGCCGGGTGCACCGCTACACCCCGTTCGAATCGTCGGGTTCTGACGCTCTATACACCGGGCCAAAATCTTCGGGAGTTGGGAGGTGCCCGTATGCAGGCCACTCCCTGACCCGACAGTTCCTCGGCGGCGACTACCAGAGCGCTGTCTCGTCGCCGACCGAATTGATCGCTTTGGCGCCGTGGAGTTGCCACGAGTTGATGGACACCTGATTCTGGGGAGGACCCCAGAGCCTCCAACGACCCCAGGGCGGTTCAATGCGTGCCGCCGGCCGCAGGACGAGACATGGCCACGAGGGAAATGGGTGGTGGAGCGAACCGGCGACGCCACCGAACAAAGACACCGAGATGAGTGGTCCAGCGCAACGCCGGAGTGGGTCGCGACGAATTCTCAGCGCGAAGCCTCCTGGTTTGTTGCGGTCCCGTTCTGTTGCCGTTGAGTTCCTTGGGAGGGGTTGGCTGTGTCTCGCCGTGGCGTTGTGCTGTTCTGGGTGACTGCGTGTGCTGTGTTGTTCATCGGTCAAGTGCCCTTCGCGGTGGTTGTCGGTGCGCAGGCGCCAGGTGTCCGTTCTGCGAGTCTCGAACCGGCCTATGAGTCTGCGTCGTTGGTGCCGGGGTTGCCTTCGGAGGTGTTCTCGGATCCTGTGGTGAGGTCTGATCCTCCCGAGGAGTTGGAGATGTCGCCGGTGGTCGTACCGGATCCGGACGCGACTGTTGGCGAGGAGTTGGTCGAGCGGCGAAGCTCTTATTCACGGGCATTTGCGCGGAGTGATGGTCTGGTTGAGGTTCGTGTTTCGTCTGAGCCTGTGGCGTACGAGTCAGATGACGGTAACTTCGAGTTGATCGACACCACGGTGCGTGAGAGCGGTGATGGTGGGTTGGTCGCGGATCGCAACAGCTTCGTTGTGCGCTTTGGCGGGTCGGATTCGGGTGTCGAGTTGGAGTTGCCGTCGGGTCGTGTGATCACGTCGGTTCCTGTTGGGTTGGATGGTGTCGAGCCTGATGGTGTCGTCGTTCCGGAGGTTGACGAGGCGGATCCGTCGTTGGTTTGGTACCGCGATGTGTGGCCGGGGGTGGATCTCCGGTATCGGGTTGGTGTGTCTGGGTTGTCTGAGGATGTGGTGTTTCAGCGGCGCCCAGATGGTGCGGGCGCGGTGCGGTTCGCTGTTTCGGGTGCGGAGTTGGACTCGGTTTGGCGCGAACCTGCTTCGGGGGCAGAGGCGGCGTTGAATGACGGTTCCGTGGTTCCGCCGGATCCTCGGGTGACGCCCGCGACGTCGTTGGGGCTTGCAGCAGCTGCTGAGGATCGCGGCGGTGATGCTGGGGTCGAGTTGTCTCGCGGCGTGCGGACGTTCGCGGAGGCCGAGCGTCCGTCGGAGGCGGCCCGAGCATCCTTGGTGCCGAGGGGTTCTCTGGGCGGTGAGGTCTCCTTTGGGCCGGTGGTGGCCTTGTCGGGCGCGGACGAGATGCCGGTGTTGGATCCTGCGGCGTCGCCGTTGGTTCGATCGAAGGTCCCTGGTGAAGACGAGTCGGTCGTCGAGGTTTCGGTTGATCCGGATTGGCTGGCCTCCCAGCCTGACGAGGCGTTCCCGGTTGTGCTGGACCCGGATGTCCTTGTCGGGGCATATGGGCATCGTGCGTATCTGAACGTGCTTGGCACCGAGTGTGGTTCTGGGGGGCCTTCGTCTTGGCTGCGGGCAGGGTATCCTGCGATCTCTGGGTACCCGTTTTCGGTTTGGCGGACTGCGTTCGGTGTGGATATGTCGACCGCTGCCGGGGACTATGGGCTGACGGGTTCTGGTGCGGACAAGGTGTTTACGGCTGCGTTGGTGTTCAATCGCGAAGGGGGATACAGCGGTTCTTCGACGCTGAAGTTGCACGCTCCTACGGCTTGGAGTTGGTCGGGTGCTGTTGGTGGCGGCCAGCTTGGTTCGACCACGGGTACGTCGCAGTTCTACTTCGATCGAACCTCACAGGTGAAGTCCGCGTTGGCCGCGAGCACGACGGGGCTCGCGTGGGGGATCCCCGCGGACCCGGTGGGTCCTACAACTTCAAAGATCTGGGTGTGGGGTTGGTGTTGACGGTCAACGACGCCCCGCCGGCTCCACCGATTGCTGCTTCGTCGGCACCGAGTGGTGAACAGTTCTTCGCTGGTACAATCGACGCGGTACCGACTTTGGCGGTTGACGCTGTTTCCGATACGACCTTGGCGCCGGGTCAGTCATCGGTTCAGTACCACTTCTCGGTTGCTTCGAATGCGATTGACACGAACGAGGGCAGCGGCGATATCGCGACGTGGAGCGGTACGTCGACGACGTTGCCGTCAGGTCAGATCACGGCCGCTGAGCTCGAGGACGGTCATACGTACCACTGGCGGGTGTGGGCTGATGACGGGTTCCAGGCGACCTCGAGCCAGCTGTTCTCGTTCACCTTTGACCGTAGGTTGGGTACCGGTGGGCCATCGCCGATGGTCTATCGGAGTCCGTTGACCGTGAACGCTGCAACAGGAAACATGGTCTTCGGTTGGTCATCACGGCAGGTGACCACTCTGGGTGGTGGCGCCGGGGTGTCGCTGTCGTACAACTCGCTACTCAATTCTGGCGCGGCGCTTCTGGAAGCGACTCCTGGGCTCCCACCGGGGTGGCGTGGCTCCTGGGGTGAGCTGCCAGTCACGTCGCTGGAGTTCACCGACGACGGGTCGGCTGTGATCCGGATGACCGATGGCGGCCGCGAGTCGTTCCGTTGGAACGACGCAGATGACCGATGGGAGCCGGTCGAAGACAACAACTACTCGTTGTTCACAGAGGTCGGGTCCGGATATCAGTGGCAAACCACCGGCGGCTGGACTGTGGAGTTCGACTCGAGCGGTGCGATCGACTCGGCGTCGAACAACCTTGCCGATGACACCTCACCTACCGCGCTCGAGTACACCTATGACACTGGTAGCCCGAAGAAGCTCACCTCGGTCACTGATCCTGTCACTGGGCGGACCATCGAGTTCCACTACGGAGGCGGTTCGTGTCAAACTTCCGCGCCGACAGGCCTGTCGGTGGCTCCGAGCGGTCTGCTGTGCAAGATCGTGCACATGGACGACTCGGTTACAGCGTTCTGGTACACGACCTCCAATGGCGTGCATCAAATCGCCAGGATCGTCGAGGACGGCAACGGCAACCTGGGCACCGGCACCGACGACCAGGCCGTATGGGACCTCGGCTGGAACTCTGGGCATCAGATCGAATCGATCCGCGATCCGTACACGAACCGGCTGATCACCGCAGGCGTGTTCTCCGACACTGACCCTGGGCACACAACAGACATCACCTATGACAGCCCGGAAGGCCGTGTCACCTCCATCAGAGGTCCGAAGCCGGATACAACCCATCCCCGCCCGCAAACCAACCTCGGATACGCCACCGGGTCAACAACAGTCACCGACGCCAACCGGAGCGAACCGAACGGGTTCACAACCCGCTACACCCTCGATGACCGCGGGCGTGCCACCAAATTCGAGGACCGGCGTCTGCGAACCACCCACACACGTTGGGAGGACGAAACAACTGATCGTGTGTTGTGGACCGACACCGAAAGCCTCGACGAATCCGATAGCACCGTGTGGATGCGCACCGGCACGGTCTATGATGACCGTGGCCGTCCGGTGCAACAGTGGGGTCCGGCAAACCGCACCGAGTTCGGCGCGACCAGCGAAACGACAGGAACGGCTTCTGGTGGCAGTTCAACGCCTCTGGCAACGACCGTCTATGACGGTAACCTGACCGGGTTCTCGGCACAGTACTGGGACAACGAGGACTTACAGGGTGCACCGGTCGGTCACGGAGCGATCACCGACACCTATCAGCACGGAACCGGTACACCACATAGCGAACTGCCATCGTCTGATGGCTGGTCGATGCGGGCGACCGGGTCGGTGAAGTTCTCAAGTGTGGGCACCTACAACCTGCGCGCAGTCGGCTGGGGTCCCACAAGCCTGCTTGCACACGAGTCCTACGACAACCAACTCGATGAAGCGGATCCCGGTGGGGCCTCTACGGTGACAGCCGAGGTAGAGGTGGTCGTATCTGCCGACATGGTCGATAAGTGGTATCCGATCGTTATCGAAACTGCTGACGCTGCCACTGATTCTGGAGGCACAGGTGGATTCAAACTTGAATGGCAGCCACCTGCCGGCAGTTGGACAGCCACACCTGCAGCGAACGTGCGTCCCGAGTTTGGGCTGAGTACACGAACCGAAACACGTGTGTCCGCGACACACAGTGATGTGGTCGAGGTGTCCTACGACGAGGCCGGCACCGCCACGGTCGATGAGACATACCTCGGTATCCCCCGCTCTACGACCGTGGACCCGGGTGGGTTGGATCTGACCACGTCGCAGACGTTCGAAGAAGTGGACCCGAACAAGTATCTGCGTCGCAAGTCGCGAACGTTGCCATCGGGGTCTGACTCAACGGTCACCTATGACCACTACAGCCCCACTGAAGGTCCCATCGCAGCGGTGTGCGGCGTGTCAGCGGGCACTGACCAGTTGGGGTTGCCGAAACGCACCACTCAGGCAGATCCGGACGGCGTCGGCGGAGAAGACCCGATCGTTCGCGAGTATGTGTACGACGACGCGGGCCGCCAAGTCGGATACCGCGCTTCGGCCGATTTGGGCTCCGAACCGTGGACCTGCACGACCTATGACGACGCCGGCCGTGCAGATGAGATCTCCTATCCGGCGTGGGGTGGGCAACCAGCACGCACTGTGTCATATAGCTACGCAGTATCCGGTGACCCGCGTGTCACATCGGTCTCCGATGCTGCCGGGACGATCACAACGACCACGGACTGGGCAGGACGCCCCACCTCCTATGAAGACGTCTGGGGGTTCACCACCACCACCACCTATGACAACTTGGGACGAGTCGCCTCCAAATCGAACCCGGGTGGAACACTCGCGTACACCTACGACAACGACGACCAAGTCACCGAAGTCACCCTGAACGGGGAGGTGATCGCGGAACCAACCTATGACGACCTGTCCCGAATGGAATCAGTCTACTATCCAGACGGCGCCGGTAACGCGGGTAACGGCACCTCGGGCGTGTTCACTTTCGATGACAAGGCCCGCGCCAAGTCGATGTCCTGGCTTGACTCCTCACCAGCGGCCATGACCTCAGACGTTGTCACAGCCAGAGACCTGACGAACCGGATCACCGACCAATCCACCGACGGACACGACCCCAGACCCGGGAACCCGAACTACATCTATGACCGCGGTGGGCGGCTGACCGAAGCGTACGGCTTCGCTGAAGCACCGTCATCGACTGCTGCGACACATCACTACGAATACGACTACACCTCGGCAGGCACCGGTGTCGCAACCGCGGCCGGGAAGAACGGAAACCGGGTATCGAAGACCGTCGACTCTGGCACGCCTGTAACCTACGACTACGACCATGCCGACCGGTTGACGGCCACCTCCGACACTGCCGCTGCTGCTGTCAACACCGCCGGTGGAACTCTGGCCTATGACGACCATGGCAACACCAGCATCCTCGATGGCGAACACCACGTCTACGACATCGCCGACCGGCACATCGCAACCGAACCCGCCACGACGGGCAGCAGCCCGGGTGATGCTGTGTTGGTGGTTGGTGATGATACGTCGTTGACTGGGTTGGATTCTGCGATCAAGTCTCGTCTCGAGGGGGACGGGTGGACCGTCACTGTTGAGGAAGACGACGATGTGGACGCGGCTACTGATGATGGTGCTGATCTGATCTTCGTTGCTGAATCGTCTGATACGACGCCGATGAACGAAGCACCGTTGGCTGCATCGACAGTGCCGTTGATCTCTGCGGAGGTGTTCGCGTTCGACGAGTTGGGTATGACTGGGTCGACCGGGTGGGTGGATCACGGTCCGCAGGCCAGCCAAACACAGATCGATGTCACCGCTGCCGGTGCTGCACATGATCTGGGGGCAGGCAACTCCGCCGGGGCGGTCACGATCCTCACCGCGGCCGATGAGATCGGTTGGGGCAAACCAGCTGGTTCAGCAACTGTTGCGGCAACCATTCACGGTGACTCCTCCAAAGCCACCGTGTTCGGTTATGACACCAACGACACGATGTCGACCGGTACTGCACCTGCGCGTCGCGTTGGACTGTGGATGTACCGGGTATCAGACAACCTGATCAACACAGACGGCTGGGACTTCTTCGACGCCGCAGTCAACTGGGCCGCCAACATCACCGGCGGCAGTACAGGATCCACGAACATCATGTGGTCCTACCCCAATCTCCAGGGTTCGATCGCAGCACAAGCTGATGACACCGGCACCCAAACCTCCGGCACGCACATATACACACCCGACGGTGTACCCACCGCAGGCGGGCTACCCGACACCCGACCCGGCGAGATGGACGACACCTGGCTCGGATCCCACCAACGACCCCTCGAACACGCCACGGGACTCCAACCCGTCATTGAAATGGGAGCCCGCCAGTATCACCCCATCCTGGCCAG
>JAMLGJ010000007.1 GCA_023958095.1 Microthrixaceae bacterium | reverse complement strand
GCGGGTGGGGGAGTTGGCCGAGGCCACCGGGCTCACCGTGCGCACCCTGCACCACTACGAATCGATCGGCCTGCTCCCGGCCCCGGCCCGCAGCGAGGCCGGCCACCGCCGCTACGGGCCCGCCGAGATCGACCGCCTCTACCGGATCTGCCTGCTGCGCGACCTCGGGCTGGCCCTCCCCGAGGTGTCCCGCGCCCTCGACGACCCCGCCTGGGACCTCGACCGCTCGCTGACGGCCCACCTCGACGAGCTCGACCGACGGCTCGAGGCCACCGCCGCGCTCCGTCGGCGGGTCGCCGCCCTGGTCCGCACGGCCGGCGACGCCGCCCGACCCACCACCACCGACCTCACCACCCTCCTGGAGGAGATGACCATGCTCGACACCGCCCTGGAACGCCGGATCTCGATCCTCGTCTACGCCGACATCGCGGCCGCCCACGCCTACCTCGCCCGGGTGTTCGGCATGGTGCCCGGCGAGCTGACCCGAGATGACGACGGGACCGTCGTGCACGGCGAGCTCGAAGCCGGCGATGGCGTGATCTGGCTGCACCGGGAGTCGCCGGAGCACGGGCTCGCCTCGCCCCGCACCCTCGGTTCCGCCTCGGCCTCGGTGGCGATCATGGTCGACGACGTCGACGCCCACCACCAGCGCACCATCGAGCGCGGTGGCACCGTCGTCTACCCGCCAGTCGACCAGCCCTACGGATACCGCGAGTACGGCGCCCGCGATCCCGAAGGCGGACTGTGGTCCTTCATGCGCCTGCTACGCAAACCCGACGCCTGACCCCGTTTCGAGCCGTCACAGGCTGTTGAGAACTCGGCATCCCGAGTCGTTGCGGAAACCCACACGCATTGCACCGCTCGGACGATCGCGCCGTTCTCGACGAGCCGAGCGGCCAGCGAATCGGACCGCTCGATATCACCAGTCCGATAATCCGTTCTCGGTACCACAGCGACCCGCACGCTTCGGCCCTTCCTTCGCGCGCAGGATCGCCGGTTGTCGCGTGCGGCGGCTGAGCGACTTGTGCGCCTTCACTTTCGGCTGCGCTTCGGTGGTGTTGGCACCGGCGATATCGCGTCGGGTTCGGCCTGGCGTGGTCAGGCTCGGCTGTCCTCGTCCGAACGGTCGAGGAACCAGTCGGCGATGCTGGGCATGGCTGGCTCGAACCCGCCGGGCACCGACACATTGAGGAAACCGGCAGGCTCGGGGCCGCGGTTCTCGAAGTCGTGGGGGGAGTGTCCAGGGACGAGCACGAATGAGCCGACGGTGGCTTCGATCCAGTCTGTGTCGACGAGCACGTGAAGGGTGCCGCCCAGCACGTAGAAGAGGTCGTCTTCAGGATGCTGGTGGACGCCGGGGCCCTTGGTGTGCGGGTCGAGCCACCACTCTGAGATCGAATACCGGTTGGCGGACTCGGCGCCGTCGGCTTTGAACACCGCAGAGAGCCGGCCCATCGGGAAGGCCCGTCCTTCGCCGGGCGCGAGCACTATGGGAGCCCGCTCGACGTCGCTGTTATCCATGAGCTGCCCCTTCGAAGACCAGACCCCTAATGTGCCAACCGTATCCCCGCTCGGCGCATGCGGCTCTGCCGCGGGAGTGGCGGTCAGAGCGGAGCCTTCCTTCGCGGCGTTGACGGGCGGGCCGTCCGACCGCACGTCGGTGACCCGACTGAGCACCGCGCGGTATCGGCCCTTATGCCGGTGAGGGTGGCCCGCTACCTCAAGGAACCCGCGCGTCGCTACCGTCAGGCTGGGAAGCGATCGCGACGAACCCGCGACCGGTTCCTAGCCCAAGGTCTTCGAGTTCCAGCTCGAACGAACGAATCTGGGCTGCCGGCAAGGGCAAAGCCGTACTAGCGGCCACTCATCCGCTTCCGCGGTCACGGTCAGGGTCTGGCCCAGCGGCCGACCGAAGGGTCTCCGGAACACCGACGCCGTGGCACTTCGGGGCCAACCACCGTCGGCAGGCAGTCCAACTCCTCGCCGATCATGGGCTTCACGCAACGGGAGAGGACCGACCCGACTAGCTCGCCTCTCTGTGGGACACGACATCTGGACGACCGGCGTATCGGTTGACCTCCAGGATGGCCCACACCTGCGCCAGGGTCTCGGGAGCTGTAAGCGACTCAGGCAGACCCGATGCTCTGCGGAACGCACGTGATCGCTCAACGGCGGGAGGAATGGCGTCGTGTAGCCCCGAGCTCAGCTGTCCATCGGGGCTGCGAGCACCGGCGCGGCGGGTCACAGGCCAAGGCCTCCGCGGTCGTGGGCGGTCTGCTTGGCGGTGCTGACCGCGAGCGCTCGGCGGAGATCGTCGGCCGGGCGGGCGGCTGGCTCCTGAGCTGCCACGGCGTAGACGTGATTGCGCTCCCGGCCTCGGGTGATCGACGTGTAGCCGGCCTCCTTGTGGAGGGTGTCGTCACCGAGCACAAGGGCGACATCGCAGGTCATGCCCTGGCTCTTGTGGATCGTCATGGCGTAGCCGTGGATCAGGTGGCCCGCCGAGATGTAGTCGACCGGCACGGCGAGGCGGTCGCCGTCGCTGGTCTCGATGTGGACGGCGTCGTGCTCAGCGCCTGTGACGGCGCCGATGGTGCCGTTGACGATGCCGACCTTGTGGTCGTTGCGAAGGGCCAGGACCCGGTCGCCGACGCGCAGCTCGAGGTCCTCGGAGTCCAGCACGACCGGGCCGAGGCGATCGTTGGCGATGAGGTGGAGCCGGGCTCGTTGGTTGAGGTCGGCGACGTCGCTGCGGTGCAGCGCCAGCATCACGGCGTCGTGGCCGGTGGTGTGGCTGAGGTACCAGTCTTCGGCCATCCGGGCGTGCACTCGATCGGCGTTGTCGCCGATGGTGAGCGAGCCGCTCTGCTCCATGCGTCGCAGCGCCCGGTCGGTGTGGCCGTCGCGCAGCGCGGCGGCAGTCGCTCGCTGGGCTCGGTCCGTGAGTCGCCGGTTCTCGGTGAGCTCTGTGTGACCGAGGCGTCGGGCGAGCGAGGCGAAGAGCCCGCCGGCTTCGATCTCGGCGAGCTGCTTCGGGTCACCGACGAGGACCAGCTTCGCCCCGGCCTTGGCGGTGTGGTCGATGAGGCGGTGGAGCTGGCGGGTGCCGACCATGCCGGCCTCGTCGAGGACCAGGACGTCGGTTCGGTAGAGCCGGTCTCGACCCGAGTCGAGGTCCTGGAGCAGGGATGCGATCGTCTGGCTCGGGATGCCCGACCCGGACTGGAGTCCGCGGGCCGCCTTGGCAGCGAGGGCAGCGCCGCGCACTCGCAGTCCGGTGCGGTGCCAGGCGTCGCGGGCAGCGTCGAGGGCGAAGGTCTTGCCGGTGCCTGCCTGGCCGACGATCACGGCCACCGGCGCGTCGGTGACGGTCACCCGCTTGACGGCAAGGGCCTGTTCGAGGCTGATCGACGGCCGGGCCCGGAAGGCGAGCATCAACGATCGGGGGTCGACGGGAACGGTCCTGGGTCCGTCTATGGAGCGGCGGAGCGCGTCTGCCTCGAGCGCCAGCATCTCTGGGGTCGTCCAACAGCCGGCCGCGACGTCGACGACGGCGTCGCTGGCGAGGTAGTGGTCGGCTCGCCGGCGGATGGCGTCGTAGTCGAGTCCTTGGGTGGCGGTCTCCGCGACGGCCCGGATCACCTGGCGACGATCGAAGGTGGCGTCCTGCTCGGTCAGCAACGCTCCGAGCCGCTCGTCGCTCGCCACGACCGGGTGGTGCGGACCGGTCGGGACCTTGCCGGTGAAGCCGACTTCGCCAGCCCGTCGGCGCCACCCTTCCCGCAGGATCTCCTCGTCGACGATCTCGGGCTTGGCCGGGCGCGTGTCGAGCGTGGCCACCTGCGCCCCGTGCGCCGACCGCACGCCGTGTTCGGCCATCGCCACTTCGATCTCGATCCGGCGGCGGCTGAACGCCCGGCGCATCTTCGTCGAGAACCCGACGACCTCACCCACCCCTGGCGCCGACGGTTCGAACCGCACGCCGAGGCGCTCTCCCAGCTCGTGGCGCAGGACTGATTGGTAGACGAACCCGGCGGTCTTCCCGTGCTGGTAGATCGCCGGGGTGTGCAGCGCGCTCCATCGACCGTCCGGTCCGAGGGCCATGTTCGCGGTCACGAGATGGGTGTGCAGGTTTGGGTCCGCCTCCCGGCTCGTCCGATGCCGGAACGCGGCGGACACCAACCCGCCGCCCCGATGACGGGCGGAACCGGCCTTGCCACGGCGGACCACGCACGCCTCGTCCTCCAAGTACCGCACCGCCGCCGCCACCGCCACGTCATGCGCCGCCACCACCTCGGCGGCCAGGCCCTGGTCGCCGAGCCCCCAGAGCAGCGACACGGACTTCGGCGCCGACAGCGTCAGGTCGAACCCCTTGATCTTCCGCCACCTCGTCAGGGGCTCGCTTGTCGACGGGTCCACTCCCTCGATCACCGAGCGGAGGGCATCGGCCTCGACTTCCCCGGTCAGGCCGAGGCTCCCGGCCCCGACACCGATCCACCGTCCCGGCGCTTCACCCGACGCCAGGTAGTAGTCGTCCCGCTCGTTGGCGATGACCTCCAGGTAGTACGCCGCCGGATCCGGCGCGGCAGAGAACTTCGCGATGCTCAGCACATCTACGTAGGCCCCTGACGGCCCCGAAAACCGCGCGATCAATCGCGGATTTCTAGGCATCAGCAACTCACCGGCGACCTCCCGCCGCGCCTCCTGCTGGCTATCCCGTTGACCACCCGGCGGCCACCGGACACCCCCGGTGCAAGTGTGTGAACGATCCGGGAGCCGTGCAGCGGTTCGGCCGAAGTCCTCAGCGATCTCGCCTGGTGGCCGATCTGTACCTGCGGGTACGGATCTTCGCCTTCCGACACGTCGCCGGGAGGACCGTACGTGCTTCATGCCATCATCGCTGCCACCACAGGCGCGGAATCCTCGTCGGGGGCGCGAGGAACGTCGGACCATCCCACCCGCCCCCCAGGAGGTGGCCGGGTGGCCGGAACGAATGAAGGAAAGCTGCCGGGCAAGGCCGAGTGGGCCGGACGCCGACGTCCAATGACGCGGAAGGCAGGGTTCTCCGCGCGGGCGGCTGTGGAGCTCCAGAACGTGCACGTCGACGGGTACCGCCTCGCCAAGGGACAGGTCCTCGATCTGGTCTTCCACCTCCCGACGGTGAGCAAGGGCCAACGTCTTGGGTTCGGCGGATGGTTCACCGGTCCTCGCTCGATCTCAGTTGAGATCGACGGAGCTCCAGAACCGTTCGTGCTCCAGCAGGCCGAGTCGCCGAACTGGGGCAAGTTCGGCGGCCAGTGGCTCTCTGACGGATCGAGACCTGATGAGGTCCGGGTCCGATTCCGTGCCGGGGTCGCATCCTCGGTCGCGATCTGGGACGTCCTCGGTGGCCGGGTCGACCACGAGTACCTGCACGAGGCGCGGGCGGCGCTGCTGAAGAACATGTGGCAGTTCGCGCCCGAAGGGAACTTCTACGACCCCTCCGCACAAGCCCGAATCGCGATCGCCGATTCTGATCTGCGCCGAGAATCTGACGCTGCAGCGATCTGGCTGAAGTCCTGCAACCGCTGCGGTCGATTCCTCCCGGTGAACGTCGATGACGAGCGATTCCATTTGAGCTTCTCGAACCACTGCGTGGCAGCGCATCGCCGGCCGTGTCGACACAGCGGCTTCGGCAGGATCGTGAACATCACCGACGACACCGTCGTCGAGCTCGACTACGGGTTCCAGCTCGAGTGTCGGTTCTGCAAGAAGTTCGAGGTCAATGCGGCCCACAACCCGCAACGCACCGCCGCTCAGATGAAGGAAGACGGTGCGCGCCGCCGCGCGATCGAGCTGCTGCTGGAGCACCTGTACGAGGGCACCCCGCAGCTGCGCTACCGCCAGCGAACGGGCCGCGAACTGGCCGACGATGTCTGGCAGCGCTTCGAAGGGCGTTGCTTCAAGTGCGGAACTGCGCTCGCAACCCCTCGCGACATGCATCTCGACCACACTCGGCCGCTGGCTCTGCTCTGGCCAATCGACGGAACCGCTACGGCGCTGTGCGCTACTCACAACTCCGAGAAGCGCGACCGACCGCCGGTCGAGTTCTACACGCCAGACGAGCTCAAGCGGTTGTCCAAGATCGTCGGGATCCCGCTGAAGGAACTGCAGGACCCGAGTCCCAACCGCGACGCGGTCGAGCAGCTGGGCGATCGTCTGGACTGGTTCCTCGATCAGTTCCTCACCAAGGAGGAGCTCACGAAGACCCGTGATGGCAAACGAGCAGCCGATCTCCTGGTGAAGGCACTGCAGAAGGCGCTGGAGCGCCTACCGGGCGGGGCACCGTACGACCTCGAGCGCCTCTGGAAGGCTCGGCAGAGGAAGCGTTGAGGATTCAGCCTGGTCGCCGAGTCGCGAACAAGTACCAGTGGGCCACCGTCGCCCCCTTGTCGCGCAACCCGTGGCTCTCAGTATCGAGCACGCACTCACGGCCGACGTGCTGGATCTCAAAGAGAGGATCGATCAGCGGACTCAACTCCTCAGCCATGTTGACCGAGGCGGTCTCCCCTAGGTGCATCACGAGGACGCCTCCGGGCCGCATCAGCCCGTGCATCGCGACAGCGAACTCGCCATAGGCGGCGAAGTCCTGGCGCTGCTCGGTCTCCAGGTACCTCTTGGGCTCACTCCCGAAGTCCTCACGTTCCCAGCCCGTAAACCAGAGCCGCATCCAATTCATGCTCCAGAATCGAAAGGACTTTGCGAAGGGCGGGGAGGTGATGACCGCATCGATGGTGGGACACACAAGCTCGCGGAAGTCACCCAAGTGCGACTCACCCGGGGGTGATTCCTCCGCTAGCTCCTGCAGCAGCGGGAGCACCCTGCCAAGTCGCTCCGACAGGCGCTCGATCAAGGACCGGTACTCGAACGCTCCGGTCGGAGCGAAGGGGGTCACGGGATGCGACCGTCGGGAGAGCGCGTATGGACGATTCCCGTGAAGGATGTGAAGCAAGCTGGATCGGACAACGTCGCGTGCCGCCGGTTGAAGGCCTTCCGTGAGCAGGAAATAACGCCGAGCGAGCGCCACCTCGCGGAGAGTGTCGGCGTGGAAGTAGTCACGGATCGGGCCGTTGAGCCCAAAGCTCAGGTCGTCCTCAACCTCCACCTGCTCCAACGCTGGCCCACCCTTGATGAAGGCGGCGAGATCATCGACGATCGTCGCAACATCTCGGGGGTCGAACGGTTCGACCTTTGCTCGCGATACGCAATCGGCGAGAGGACTGAGGTCGTTGGCGATCGCCACGCGACCTTGCCTCCGCGCTTCGAGCGGGATGGTCCCCACCCCCGCCATCGGGTCCAGCACCCGCCAGCCTGGTTCCGTGAACCAGCTGACTAGGAAGTGCCCGATCGCAGGCTTCAGCTTGCCCTGGTAGGAGCACAACGAGTGGAGCGTTCCGCCCCAGTTGCGGCGGCCGTACGGGTCCTGCCGATGTGGTGCCGTCTCGCAGAACTCCGCTGCTCGCTGCGCCAGCCCGTCGGTCGACGGCAACCCTGCCTCGACGTCAAGCAGACGAAGCTGGCTCATGGCTCGACGCTCCTGAAGTTCAGGAGAACCTGCTCAAGAGGACTGCCATCGTAGGAACGTCGAGCACGCAGCAGACGGGATGACTCGAGCGTCCATCCCTCACTCGCGGCCACCTCAGCCAAGAGGGCGGGCGTCGGCACATGCACACCGGCAAACCTGCTGTCGCCGATGTCGAGAGCGAACCTGGTGCCCGTCACTACCTGGGCACGAACCGACCGGAAGACGAGCCGCATGTCCGCGAAGTACAGGCGAACGAGCCGTGGGATTCGCTGGTCGTAAGCGACCTCGTCCAGCTTGGTGGCCGTCTCCTCGACGGCATCGATCACGTCCGGGTCGCTACGTCTGCGCGACACGTTGTTGATGCCGGCCGTGATCGAGTCTGTGCGCAACGAGGCGAGGTCTTGCTCCTCCTCGATGAGGTTCAGCGCGAGGAGTTCCAGCTTCGTGTTCCGGCAGTAGTTGGTCCCGTTGAGGTAGGGAGGTGATGTCACGACCAGCGTCACGGGCGTCGGCGTCGCCTTCAGCGCACGAGCATCAGCCGCTACTCGAGTGGCTCGCCCGGCCAACGCCGGCCCTGCGCGAAGTACGTCCTCGTGGATCATCCGGAGCTGTCGCGCGACGGTCAGTGCAAACGGAAGCGGCTGTGGATCTCCGGCCTTCCGCTTTCGGAGATCCGTCCGCCTGATCATGTTGCTGGTCGGGATGAGGGACGTCGCCACCCCCAGCCGGGCGAGTTCTCGCTCCGCCCCATCCAGTTCCGTGTCGATGAGCTCCAGCAATCCCACGACCTGACGAACGACACCATGAGGAAAGAAGCCTCGGCGCTGATCCGCATGGACGAGAGCGTGCTTGGAACTTCCCGGCGCGACCCCGTCCCGCTCAACGCTCTCGGCAAGACGCAGCACCGAATCGACGCTCTGTTGGGCAGCTTCCCGCGTGACGTTGACCTTCACGTCGGCCACCCAGGCGAGGTACGGGTTCACCTCACAGAACATCGAGTCATGTCCACGGAGCGAAGCGGCCAGGGCCGTCGTGCCCGACCCGCCGAAGGGATCAAGCACGGCGAGGTCACCCGAGCCCGCCTCGTCGAGGCATTCGGCCACCAGCTCATCGCTGTACCCCTCGACGAACGGGTACCAGCGATGGATCGGACGAGCACGGTTGTCGTCAAAGACGCCCAGCTTGCGGCCAGGGCCGGTCTGGCGAGGCGCTGAGGGGACGACTTCTTGGGGAAACAGCTCTGCGGTCTCTGGCGCAGTCATGGGAAGGCCTCCTGTGTCGACCTAGTTCACTTCCACTCGGGGCGGTGGACTCTGGAGGGAGGCCTGAATTCGAGCGCTGGCCATCCGAGAGCGCTCTGGCACCTTAGGCAGGGGGTGTGACGGTCGAAGCTCGGTCCGACGATCGCTCCCCTTCGTTGCACCGTGCCAGACTACAACTGTGTGATTCGCCGTGCTCGGCGTGGACTACTCGATCTGCGTGGGTTCGCTACGTGCTGCGGATCGGTTCGCCCCAGCCTCCGCCGCCGGGCGTCAGCATCCGGAGGACGTCGCCGGCCCTGAGCTGGATCGTGCACTTGTCGGGGAGCCGCTCGGCTCGGGCTTCGTCGCCGGCCGGTAGCAGCCAGTTCTCTCCGACCGCCCCGGGCTCTCCACCGGCGAGACCCCACGGCTGCGAGACCCGGCGCTCGGTGATGAGCGACACCGTCGCGTCCTCGAGCACCTGGAGGTCGCGCTCGATGCCCTCACCTCCAGCGGACCACCCCGCGCCGCCGCTGCCCCGCCGCAGCCGGTAGCGCAGCACCCGCAACGGGAAGGCCCGCTCCAACGCTTCGATGGGGGTATTCCGCGTGTTAGTCATCGCGGTGTGAATTCCCGACTGGCCGGGGCGGGGTTCGGCTGATCGGTAGTCAACTTGATCCGAGTTGGTCATGCACGTGTGAATTCCCGACTGCCCGGGAACGGCCGCCGCTGATCGGTGGTCAACTTGATCTGTGTTGGTCATCGCGGTGTGAATTCCCGACTGGCCGGGGCGGGGTTCACCTGATCGGTAGTCAACTTGATCTGTGTTGGTCATCGCTGTGTGAATTCCCGACTGGCCGGGCACACCCGCCGACGACTGGTGTCCTTCGTCGACAGTGTTGGTCATCGCGGTGTGAATTCCCGACTGGCCGGGGCGGGGTTCGGCTGATCGGTAGTCAACTTGATCTGTGTTGGTCATTCCCGTGTGCACCCCCGACATCCCGGGAAGCGCCGGGGCGCCGGGCACCGAGGGCGCCGGTGGACGACCGCCCTGACCTCCCCCCACGGTCTCGTAGTAGACCCAGTCCGCTCCCCCGACGAGGGTGTTGTTCATCGTTCCCTGTCCCGCCGCGGGCACACGGGCGGGCACGACCTGTGCGAGTGCCGCCTGGCACAGGTCGGCCACCCTCTGGGAAACCTCCACGTTGCCGGCGCCGACGGCCACGCCACCGGTGGCGTCCACCAGCGACCCGGCTTCGGTGACGACGTGCACGTGCTCCATGACCCCGTCGTTGGCGGGGAGGGTGGGATCCAGCGCGGCCCGCAGGGCGTAGGCCACCGCCGAGACGGTCACCGCCCGCACCGCGTTGGTGGTCCCGGGGCGCTGGGCATCGGTGCCGCTGAAGTCGAAGGTGATCCGGCGCTCACTGCCGGCGCCGCCCACCGTGACCCGCAGCTCCAGGTGAGCCGGGCGTTGCTGCCGTGGGTCGGGACCGGTCGAGTCGAGGACATCGCTCGCGTGCCAGATGCCCTCGGGGAGCGCCGCGAGCACCGACTCCGCCCGCCTGCGGCCGTGGGCGAGAACCTCCGCGAAGGGCTCGGAGGCCAGCTCGGCGAGGCGCCGCGCGCCGACCTCATTCGCCCCGCACTGGGCCGCCAGGTCCCCCGAGCGTTCCGCCGGGGTGCGGGAGTTGGCGAGCAGCAGGTCGCGGACCTCATCGGTGAGGACCACCGGCGGTATCCGCAGGCCCTCGGCGTGTATCTCGGTGGCATCCGCCGGTATAGAACCCGGTGCCGAACCACCGACGTCCGCGTGGTGGGCACGGTTGGCCACCCAACCCACGAGCTCGCCGCTGTCGGAGAAGCACGGGGCCACCACGGTGATGTCGTTGAGGTGGGTCCCCCCGGCGAAGGGGTCGTTCACGATCGCCTGTCGGCCCGGTCCCAGACGGCTTCCGAGGGCATCGATCACTGCGCTGACCGATGCGGGCATCGACCCGAGGTGCACCGGTATGTGCTCGGCCTGCGCGAGCATCCTGCCGCGGGGGTCGAACACCGCGGCCGAGCAGTCCGCGCGTTCCTTGATGTTGGGGCTGAACGCGGCGCGCTGCAACACGACGCCCATCTCCTCGGCCACACCCGAGAGCCGTGCGATGAGCACCTGCAGACCGGCGGCGTCGAGCCCTCCCGGAACGGACGAGGCGTTCGTGCTCACCGTGTTCCCACCCGCTCGAGCACCGTCGTGGACAGGGGCCCGGGCGTGGCCCTCCAACCCTCGGGCACCCAGATCGTGCAGTCATCACGGGTGACCACCCGCGGTCCTTCGAACACCTCCGCGCGCCGGTGCACCCGGCCTTCACCTTCGCCTTCACCTTCGCTTTCACCGCTGGCCCGCAGGGTGCCGATGCGGTCGATCTCCAGGGGAGCCGCAGCGTTCACCGTCACCCTCACGGCGGTCACCTCGACCGGGTCGCCCGGGCGCGCGTAGCCGTTGACCGACTCGTGGCGATCGTGGAACTCGGCCACGGACCCGACGCGCAGGTCATGGCTCTGCCCCGCGTAGCGGCAGTCGAAGTACACCTCCACATGACGCTCGCGGCCCACCCCTGCGAACCCGTCGAGTATGCGCTGTGCCCGCGCCTCCAGCTGCTTGGCCCGCTCGACCAGGCCGGTGTGCTCGAGCGGGGTCGGCCAGGAGGCGACCAGTTCCACCCCACGGGGGCTGGTCAGGAGCCCCACGGCGCTCAACACGCCCGCGAGCGCGGGCACGAGCACCGTTCGCACCCCGAGGTCCTCGGCCAGTTCGCAGGCGTGCAGCGGGCCCGCCCCGCCGTAGGCGACGAGCGCGAGCCCCGACGGGTCGACACCGCGCTGGACCGACACGCGGCGCAGTGCCTGGACCATCGTCGCGTTCACGACCTCGACCACCCCGGCGGGGTCGACCCCCGCGTCCTCCATCGCCCGCCGTGCGGCCCCTTCGTCGAGGTCCCCGAGTCCGCTGAAGGCGGTTCCGGGAGGTATGCGGCCGAGCAGCAGGTTCGCATCGGTCACGGTGGGGGCGGTGCCACCCCTGCCGTAGCAGGCGGGTCCGGGCACGGCACCGGCCGATGCGGGGCCGACCTGCAGCGCTCCGCCGGGGTCGATCGCCGCGATGCTCCCGCCGCCGGCGCCCACCGTGTGCACCGCCACCGCGGGCAGCCGCACGGGGTGACCGCCCACCACGTGCTGGCTGGCGAACTCGGGTTCACCACCGCGGATCAGGCACACGTCGGTGCTCGTCCCTCCCATGTCGAACGCGAGCGCATCCCCGAATCCACAGGCCCGCGCCACCGCCGCGGCGGCACGCGCCCCACCGGCGGGCCCCGACAGCAGCAGCGACACCGGCACCGACGCGGCCCGCTCGATGCCCACGAGCGAGCCCGCGGATGTCATCACGGCGACCTCGGATGCCACGGGTTCGAGGTTCGACAGGTAGTCCGCACACACCGGCCTGAGCGCGGCGTTGAGCACGGTGGTGACCGTCCGCTCGTACTCGCGGTACTCCGGGGAGACCTCGCTCGAGGCGGTCACGTCCCAGCCACGCCCGCGCAGCTCCGACGCGACCATCCGCTCGTGGTCGGGTCGAAGGTCGGAGTGCAGGAGACAGACCGCCACCGCCTCGACGCCGTCGGAGGGGTCCGGGAGCACCTCGGGATCGGGTTCGGACAGCACGGTCGCGTCCGCCGCGACGCGCTCGTGCACCTCGATGCGATCCGGGCGCGCGACGAGTGGCTCCGGTCGGTCCACGAAGGGGTCGTACAGGGAGGGGCGGTCCTGGCGGGCGATCTCGATCACGTCCGTGAAGGCCGCCGTCGTGTAGAGGGCGACCCGCGCGAGGTTGCCCTCCAGCAGGGCATTCGTCGCCACAGTGGTGCCGTGGGCGAGCACCTCGGCGCCTCCCGCGGCGAGCCGCCCGAGCCCTTCGCGCACGGCCGCACCCGGGTCATCGGGGGTGGAGGGGACCTTCAGGATCCGGCCGTCCTCCAGCACCAGGTCGGTGAAGGTACCGCCGCTGTCGGCTCCCACTCGCACACCGACAAACCTAGCTGCGCCACCCCTCAGCTCCTCCGGGCACCTCGAGGACCCACAGTTCGTCGCCCAGGGCCTTCTCCCAGCGTCGCAGGGACCCCACCGAGTCGTCGTCGGCGGGGTCGGTCACCACGATCGCCTCGTCGGCCACGCTGCGCAGCCAGCCGTCGCGCCGGTCGAGGGCGCTGCGGCGGCCCGCGAGGTCACCGGGCCGCTGCTTCTCGAGCGTGACCACCGACTCCGCGGTGCCGAGCCTGGCCAGGAACTCAGAGGTCTCGCGTTCGGGCCATCCCGCCACCGGATCCGGATACGGCAGCACGACGACGTACCGCACGGATGCATCGAGTGCAGCGTCCGCCGCCACCGTCTCGGCTCCGCGGCGCAGTCCGGTCAGCACGACCAGGTCGGAATGCAGCTGCGCCTTGGCCTCGAGGATCCGCCTCATCTCCCCGCGCAGGTCCGGATGCGCGTCGGGCTCGCGCGACCCGGTCACCACCAGCAGGTGCCCCTCGGGCACCCGGGGGTCGGCCGAACGCCGCCGGGCGGAGCGCGACTGCTCCTGCGCGGCCTGTTGGGGCGCCGCCGTCCGACGACCGTCCACGCCGAGGACTTCCGCTGGAGGTTCACCAGTGCCCGCCGAGGGCCCCCTCCGCTGCACCGCGCCCACCGCGAGGCGGTCCGCCAGTTCGTTCAGGTGCTCACCGGAATGACCCTTGACCCACTCGAGGGTGAGCTCCTCACGGTCCCGGAAGTGCGGGACGAGCAGCTCCCAGAGGTCCCGGTTGGCCACCGGCTCGCGGCGCGAGTTCTTCCACGCACGCTTCAGCCAGCCCTGCCACCAGCGGTCGCGCCAGCAGTTCACCACGTAGGTCGAGTCCGACACGACGTGCAACGGCCCCTCGTGTGCCTCACAGGCCTCGATGACCGCCGTGAGCTCCATGCGCTGGTTGGTGGTGTCGGGATCGAACCCCGCTGCCCACTCCCCGTGCCGGGAGACCCACGCCCAGCCCCCGGGGCCGGGGTTGCCGGAACAGGCACCATCGGTGAAGACCACCGTGGCACCACTACCGCCTGTGGGGGTGGGAGAGTGGTGCGGTTCGACCATCGCCGCAACCTAGAACCTGGCAGGCACCGACACAGCGACCGAGACACACGCAGCGACCGAGGCACGCACAGCCGACCGAGGCACACACAGCGACACACACAGAGACAGGGACGGAGGCAGAGATGATCATCGACGGGTTCGCCCACCAGCTACCCGACATCGACCCGGCGGAGACCGAGGAGTGGCTCGACTCCCTCGAGGCGGTGGTGGACCAGCGTGGCGCATCGCGTGCCCAGTACCTGATGGCACGCCTGACCGCCCGCGCCGCACAGCTCTCCATCGGGACCCCGGCGAGCGTTTCCACCCCCTATGTCAACACGATCCCACCCGAGCGCGAACCCTGGTTCCCCGGCGACGAGGACATGGAACGCTCGATCAGGCGGTACCTGCGCTGGAACGCGGCCGCGCAGGTGGTGCGGGCGAACAAGGCTGCCGACGGCATAGGCGGGCACCTCTCCACCTACGCCTCTTCCGCGGCCCTCTACGAGGTGGGCTTCAACCACTTCTTCCGCGGCAAGGAGGGCGGCGCCGGCGACCACGTGTACATCCAGGGCCACGCCTCACCGGGCATCTACGCGAGGGCCTTCATGGAAGGGCGCCTCAGCGAGGCCGACATGGACCGGTTCCGCCTCGAGGTCGACCTGCCGGGACGCACCGGACGGGGCCTGTCCTCCTACCCCCACCCGCGCATGATGCCCGACTTCTGGGAGTACCCGACGGTGTCCATGGGGCTCGGCCCGATCATGTCGATCTACCAGGCGCGGTTCAACAAGTACCTCCACAACCGCCGGATCGACGACACCTCCGGCTCGCGGGTCTGGTGCTTCGTGGGCGACGGGGAGGTCGACGAACCCGAGACCCTCGGTTCCATTTCCCTCGCCGCCCGTGAACACCTCGACAACCTCACGTGGGTGATCAACTGCAACCTGCAGCGCCTGGACGGACCGGTGCGCGGCAACGGCAAGATCATCCAGGAGCTCGAGGCGATCTTCCGGGGAGCCGGTTGGAACGTCATCAAGGTGATCTGGGGGCGGCGCTGGGACGAGTTGCTCGCCCGGGACACCGACGGGGTCCTGCTCAACCAGATGAACACCACCGTGGACGGCGAGTTCCAACGTTTCGCCACCGAGGACGGCAGCTACATCCGGGAGCGCTTCTTCGGACCCGACCCACGCCTGCGGGCAATGGTGGAGCACCTCTCCGACGACGACCTGACCGCCCTTCCCCGCGGTGGGCACGACTACGCGAAGGTCTACGCGGCATACCGCGCTGCGGTTGAGACCAAGGGCGTTCCGACGGTGATCCTGGCCAAGACGGTCAAGGGATGGACACTGGGTCCCGGTGTGGAGGGGGCCAACTCCACCCACCAGATCAAGAAGATGACCTCCGAGCAGTTGATGGCGCTGCGCGACCGCCTCCACCTGCAGGAGCAGCTTCCCGACTCGAGCCTGGCCGACGGGATTCCCCCATATGTCCTGCCGGCCGCGGACTCACCCGAGATGCAGTACCTCCTGGAACGGCGCCGCGCCCTCGACGGGCCGCTGCCCAGCAGGGAGGTCCGCACCACCCGTCCCCTGAAGGGCCCGGGCGAGGAACCCTTCGCCGAGATCCTCGCCGGTTCGGGACAGCAGTCCGCCAGTACGACCACGGCGTTCACCCGCCTGTTGCGCAACCTGTGCCGCGACGAGGACCTCGGGCCGCGCGTCGTGCCCATCATCCCCGACGAGGCACGCACGTTCGGCATGGACTCGCTGTTCCGCGAGATCGGCATCTACGCCTCGCAGGGCCAGCTCTACGAACCCGTTGACCACGAACTGCTGCTCAGCTACCGGGAGTCCACCCAGGGGCAGATCCTCGAGGAGGGCATCACCGAAGCGGGAGCGCTCTCGTCGTGGATCGCGGCGGCCACGAGCTATGCGCACCGCGGAGTCCCGATGGTGCCGTTCTTCACCTTCTATTCGATGTTCGGGTTCCAACGGGTCGGTGACCTGATCTGGGCGGCGGCGGACGCAAGGGCGCGCGGGTTCCTCATGGGAGCCACCGCGGGGCGTACGACGCTGCTGGGTGAGGGACTGCAGCACGACGACGGTCACAGCCACGTGCTCTCCAGCGTGGTCCCTGCGTGCCGCAGCTACGACCCGGCCTTCGCGTTCGAGACCGCCCTCGTGGTGCGCGACGGAATCAGGCGCATGTACCCCGACGACGGACCCCCCGGAGAGGACGTCTTCTACTACATCACCCTGTACAACGAGAACTACCCGATGCCCCCCATGCCCGATGACGGCGACGGTGGTGCGCGTGTGGCACGGGGCGTGATCGAGGGGCTGTACCGCTGGCACGAGGCGCCCGCCGGTGACGGACCCGAGGCGACCATCCTGTTCTCGGGCACTGCGTGGGCATCCGCGGTGGAGGCCCGCGACATCCTCGCCGAGCACTACGGCGTACGTGCCTCGTTGTGGTCTGCAACCTCCTACCAGCAGCTCAGGATGCAGGCACTCGAGGTGGAACGATGGAACCGCCTGCACCCGCTCGACCCGCAGCGCACTCCGCGGGTCACCGAGATCCTCGCCGACAGCTCGGGTCCCGTGGTCGCGGTGACCGACTTCATGCGTGCGGTGCCCGACCAGATCGAACGCTGGATCCCGAGGGGGCGGGCCTACGTGTCGCTCGGAACCGACGGGTTCGGCCGTTCCGACACGCGGGAGGCGCTGCGCAGGTTCTTCGAGACCGACGCCCCTCACGTCGTGGTGGCGGTACTGCACGCACTGGCCGATGCCGGCGTCCTCGAACCCTCGGCGGCCGCGGATGCCATCGGGCGCTACGGGATAGCCACCGAGGACGCACCGAGTTGGATCACTCCCTGAGCGCCGAGGCCCCGAGCAGGGATGGCTCGGGCCGGGGGTCGTCCAGGTGGGGTGTCAGGCCCAGTGGATCCCGCTCAGCACCACTGCTGCGGCCAGCAGCACACCGACGACCACGAGCCACACGGCGGCGGCGGGGAACGCCGCCTCGTTCGGCCCCACCCTCGCGGCGAGCACCTCCTCGCCGCTGCGTTGGCCCGCGGCGAAGGCCGGTACCGACGTGGGGGCACCCAGTGGCTTCGAACACACCTCACAGGTGCTCGAGTCCTCGCGCACGAGGAACTGGCAGTGGGGGCACTTCTTCACGGTCTACTCCGGCTGGTGCTCGTCTCAGGTTCCCCGCTCCCCTCGACGCGAAGCACCCGGGACTTGAGAAGACAGGGCCCATCGGCCCCACAGGATGATCCGATCGTCTCAGGCGACCGGGTCGGACTTCGCCTTGCGGGCAGCCTTCATCATCTTCTTCCACTCCCGTACACGGGCGAGTGACTCCGGGGAGTCCACGTCGGCCACCGATCGGGGTTCGGCGTCGCTGAAGGGTGCAGCGACCCGTTCCCAACCGGCGGGACGGATCCCGAACCGCTTGGCGAGGATCGCGATGAAGATCTTGGTCTTCTCCTCGCCGTAGCCGGGCAGCGCCAACAGACGCCGACGGAGCTCGTCGGCGTCCTGCGCATCGCGCCAGATCGCCGCCGCGTCGCCCTGGTACTCCTGGGCCACCACCGTGCACACCGCGTGGATCCTCTCACCCATCGATGCCGGGAAGCGGTGGATGGCCGGCTTGCGCGCACACACGGCCACGAACTCCTCGGGATCCATGCGTGCAACCGAAGCGGCATCCAGGCCGCCGAGGCGCTCCGCAAGAGTGGCTGGGCCACGGAAGGCCCATTCCATGGGAACCTGCTGGTCCAACAGCATTCCCAGGAGCAGCGCGAGGGGGTTCTCCGTGAGGAGGCCATCGGCCTGCTCGTCGCCGGTTATCGGTATCGCAGCGTCGGTCACGGCAGGATTCTACGGAGGCGGCGGCTGCGCTCCCGCACCGTCGGCGGCACCGTCGGCCCCGGCGTCGCGTTGCGACGTGGCCGATGCACCCGAGCCCTCGATCTCCGAAGCGATGCGCTGGCGACGCAGCCAACCCATCAGAACCGCCACCGCACGCGGGTCGTGCCGCAACTCATGACCGGCCCCGCTCAGCACGCGCAGCTCCGCCGAGCCATGCGCCTCTGCAATGGCCCGACCGTTGCCCAGTTGTGTGAGGTCGTCCCGGTCTCCGTGCATGACCAGCAGGGGTCGTGGTGCGAGCGCAGCAGCGGACTCGAGTGGCTTGACCGAACGGAGCTCGGCCGACCAGGCGTCGAAGTCCTCGGGGAATGCCTGGTCCTTGATGACCTGCACCTGCCTCGCGTGGAGCAGCAACCTCCGGGGATGCTTGGCCCAGTCGTCGAATCCGGATGGCGTGGCCATGGCCCCAACACCCCGGACACTGCGATTGCGGGCGCCCTCGACCACCGCGAGCGAACCGCCGGTGCCATAGCCCACCAGCCAGACACCCACCGCGCCGAGCTCGCACACGTGCCCGACGGCGGCCTCGACGTCATCGAGCCATCCCCGCAGGGAGAAGTTCCCCTCGGCGTTGCCACACCCGCGGAAGTTCATGGCGAGCACGAGCCAGCCCAGCTCCGAGGCGATCCGGTCGGCCAGCTCCGGGAACGAGATGCCCGACTGCGGCGACTCCCTGCCCCGAGTGGGAAAGCCGTGGCACAGCACCAGCCCGGGTGGGTTCGCGCCGCCGTCGGCGGGCTCGGCCAGGTGTCCGCTCAGGACGAGCCCGCCGGAGTCGAAGCTGTAGTCCATCACGGGTTGCGCCGTGGCGGACCGTTCACCTCCCATCGGTCAGGCAGCTGCCATCCATCGTGGAACCGACCGCGCGGTTCACACGGTCGAGGCTCGCTGGGGACCGAAGAGCCTGTACCCACGGTTGCGGGCCTCGGCGAGCGTGTCCGGGCCGAAGCACAAGAAGGTCTCCGCCTCCATCAGCTCCTCGATCAGATCGGCATGCTCCGCACCCAGCTCGTCGACGTCGTAGACGACCTGGGTTCGCTTGTCCCCCACGAATCGGTTGTGTTCGAACTTGCCGGGGCGCTGCATCATCCCTCCCTGGGGATCCGTTCCAGTCGGTGTCGGCGCTCATCCTACGGCTCCGCACCCGGCTCGGGTGCAGCCAGGGGACGGGCACCCCCGGAGGTACCCTCAGGGACCCTGTTCGGAGACCTCGGGACCGAACATCCCTATCGCCCGGTAGTAGTCCTGTTCGACCTCGAGCACCGAGACCACGTCCTCGTCGGAGACCTCGATCCCCAGTCGGTCCATGGCACCGATGACCCACGCCGTGGCGTCGTCCTCGGAGATCAACACGAGCTCCTCGCCGGGGTCGTCCACCGCCCGCCCGGAGGCCATGCCCTTCTCGGCCAGGTAGTCGCAGTGCGCCCCGAGGACCGACTCCACATCGTCGTAGGAGAGCCGGGCGGTGACCTCGCCAGGCAGCCGGTCTGCCACGAAGTGGGTCGCCTCGGCCAGGTCGTAGACCGAGCGCCTGGAGCGTTGCGCCAGCGTGCCGGTCACCGAGCCGACCGCTCCGGCGGCGATGGCGAACGTACCGATCGCCAGGAGGATCACCCAGAACCACATCGAACCCAGCCTAGGCCCGGCCACCCCACCGAACAGCCCGGCCACCCCCGCCGAACTGATCGTCCCGGTGCCGACACGTCGGGCACCGGAACGATCAGTTCGAGGGTTTGGGCAGTTCGAGGGTTCTGCTCAGATGCCGATGCGCTGGGCGAGCAGCTCGCGGTGGTAGGTGGGATCCCCGAAGAGCAGTTCGGAGCTCTTGGCACGCTTGAAGTAGAGGTGCGCCGGGTGCTCCCAGGTGAATCCGATGCCGCCGTGGATCTGGATGTTCTCCGCTGCGGCGTGGAAGTACGACTCGGAGCAGTAGGCCTTCGCGAGCGAGGCCACCGAGGGCAGCTCGTCGTTCAGCTCGGCGGCGCACCAGCCGGCGTAGTAGGCAGCCGACTTGGCCGACTCGACCTCGAGCAGCATGTCGGCACACTTGTGCTTGATCGCCTGGAACGAGCCGATCGGCCGGCCGAACTGAACGCGGTCCTTCGCGTACTGCACCGCTGATTCGAGCACCTCCTGGGCACCACCCACCTGCTCGGCGGCGAGCGCCACCGCAGCCAGGTCGAGCACTCGGGACAGCACGTCCCAGCCGCCGCCCTCGGTGCCGATCAGCTTCGCGGCGACCCCGTCGTACTCGAGGCGAGCCTGCTTGCGGGTCTGGTCCATCGTGGACAGCGGGGTACGGGTCAGCCCGGCGGCGTCACCCTCGACGGCGAAGAGGCTGATGCCGTTCTCGGTGCGTGCCGCCGTGATGACCAGGTTCGCGGTGTGGCCGTCGAGCACGTAGAGCTTCTCACCGCTCAGCTCGTAGCCGTCGCCGGCCGCGGTCGCCTCCATGGTGACCGCGGACTCGTCCCAGCGGCCGTTCGGCTCGGTGTACGCGAGGGTCGCGATCGTCTCACCCGAGGCGATGCCCGGCAGGTACGCCGCCTTCGCGTCCTCGTCACCGCTGTGCACGAGCGTCTGGCCGGCGAGCACGACGGTGGAGAAGTACGGGGCGCACAGCAGGCGCCGCCCCATCTCCTCGAGCACCACGATCAGCTCGACGAAGGAGTAGCCGGAACCGCCGTACTCCTCGGGCAGGATCAGACCCTGCAGGCCCATCTGCTCGGCCATCTGGTTCCACACCGCCGGGTCGTAGCCGTCGGTGGTGTCCATCAGCTCACGCACCGTCGCCTCGTCGGACTTGTTGTTGAGGAAGTCCTTGACGACCTTGCGGAGTTCTTCCTGCTCCTCGCTGAAGGCGAAGTTCATCTGTTGTCCCCCTGGGAACGTGTCGGTTCTGGAGCCCGAAGTCCACCACACCGGCCGGCGTGTCACCAGAAACCCTGTGTACCGCTGTGTACACATAATCGGTTACCCTCTCCCGGGTGGAGCAACTCGGCATCCGTCAACTCCGGGCGAACCTGGCGGCCCTGACCAGGCGAGCCGGCGCAGGCGAACGGGTCGTCATCACCGTCGACGGCAACCCGGTGGCCCAGCTCGGCCCCATCGAACCCGCGGGCACGGAGCCGACCCTCGCCGACCTGGCCGCGAGGGGACTGCTGCGCCCGGCACACCGCGGCGACCGCCCGGAGCCCACCATGTCGATGCCGCTGTGGGCCGGGGTGCGCATAGACCAACTCCTGCGCGAGGTGCGCGGCAGGTGACCCTCGCCCTGGACACCTCGGCGCTCCTGGCCCGCTACCTGGAGGGCCCGGCGCGTCCGGAGATCCTCGGGGCGATGGCTCGGGACCACGACTGGTGTGCGAGCGCCCTGGCCCTCCCGGAGGCCCTGATGCTCGTGGACCGACTCGGCGACGACCCCGCGCGCTCCTCGGAGCTGCGCCGCGAGATGCGCGACGACTGGGAACGCATGCACGTGGTGCCCGTCGACACCCTGTGTCTCGAACGCGCCGCGGAACTCGGGCGCACCCAGCCACTGCGCACCGTGGATACCCTGCACCTCGCCGCGGCCGACCGGCTCCCGGCACCGGTGACCTTCGCCACCTTCGATCCCGCGCAGATCCCCGTCGCCCTCGCGCTGGGCTTCGACGTCCTCAGCACGCCTGCCGGACCCGGGGGCCACCCCGCCACCGGGTGAGCAGACGCGCACCCGGTGGACCCACCCCAACGGGACGGACCGGCGCGGGCCCAGCGGCGCCGTTCAGCCAGACCGGTCCGAGAGCCGCTCGCCGAGCGCGCCCAGCGCCATCAGCCAACCCGCCTCGCCGGGTGATCCGGCGGGGACACCCTCGTGGCGCAGGTGCACCGTCGTCGAGCCACCCCGGTCGGCGAACTCGACCACGACGCGAGTCTCCCCGGTGGGCGCTGCCCCATCGTGGTCCGGGGAGTCGAGTCGGGCGCCCTCGGAGTCAGCCGGAACCTCGGTGTAGACCAGACGCCGGAGAGGTTCGTACTCGAGGTACTCCCCGGCCAGGAACATCCGCACCGTGCCCTGCGGGGGATTCATCTCCATGCAGACGAAACGACTGCCGCCGAGCCGGTCCTCGAACCGGGCCAGCGGGATCGACGCCCCCTCGGGGCCGTACCACAGGGCGAACTGCTCCGGGTCGGTCCACGCAGCCCAGAGGTCCTCGACGGGGGCATCGAAGACCCGGGTGAACTCGACCCACCCGGCAGCGGGGTCACCGTTCATGGACACCTCCCGTCCACGGGGGTGCGACGGCCGCGCCCTCGACATGTCCATCCTCGCGCCGTCGGGGCCGGTGCACCACCACCGACGGTGTGCCGGCGACACTGCGGTGCGGACACGGACAACGCCGCTGCGCATCCCGGCGGCGCCCGGCCCACGGGTCGCCGGCTCTGCAAGAATTCAGCCATGACCCCGGCCCACACGTTCCACATCGGCGACACGGACTTCGAGATCCACAAGGTCGTGGTGGGCGACTTCGACAACAACGTGTTCGTGCTGCGCTGCCGGCACACCGGCGACGCAGTGCTCATCGACGCCGCCAACGAACACGACCTGTTGTTGGACATGGCGGAGCGGCTGGGAGTGCGGAAGGTGCTCGAGACCCACGGGCACTGGGACCACATCCAGGCGATCCCACAGATGCGCGACGCCGGCTACTCGGTGGGGGTCACAACCGAGGACGCCGACATGCTCGACTCCTACGACGAACTACTCGAGCACGACACCGTCATCGAGGTGGGTGACCTGCGGCTGCGCACCATCAAGACCCCGGGCCACACCCCGGGTTCGATCTGCTTCGGCATCGAGGGCAAACCAGTGCTCTTCTCCGGCGACACGCTCTTCCCGGGAGGGCCGGGCAACACATCGCTCGAGGGCGGCGACTTCGACACGATCATCGCCTCGATCGACGAACTGCTGTTCTCAGCGCTGCCCGCCGACACACTGGTGCTGCCGGGTCATGGAGACGACACCACCATCGGCGCAGAGTCCCCGCACCTCCAGGAGTGGGTCGACCGCGGCTGGTGACCCCGGTCCGCCCGCAGCTACCAGCGGGCCACCATCGCAACCACCGCCACGAGCAGGAGCACGGCGTTGACCGAGTTGGTGAACATGAGCTTGCGGGAGGCCGAGGCCTCGCCGGCCGGATCCCCGCTGTCGATCGCTGAGACGAGTTGCTTGCAGGCGGGCGCGTACACGGCCATGCCGAGGATCGTGCCGACGATCACCACGAGGAAACCGATGCTCACGTAGGTCTCGGAGAACTCGATGAACTCGTTGTTGATCACCATCCACACCCCGGTGATGAGCGTGAGTATCCCCGCAGCGCTGAACACCGCCCGGCCGACGGCCAGTTGTGCATCCGCGAACCAGCGGCGCACCCGGTAGTCGGCCCCACCGAGAGCCGAGCCGGCATACGACAGGGCGATGATCCCGCCGAACCAGATCGCCACGGAGAGGATGTGGATCACTAGCAGGGTGGTCTGGAGGCCGTTGATCTGCATCGGCTCGAGGCTAGGTGCAGCGGCGACCTCGTTTCCACTGCCCACACCGTGAAAAATCCGGGGCACCCTGTTTCCACCACACGGTGGAAACCCGGGGCACCCTGTTTCCACTACCCAGATAGTGGAAATAGGATGGCGCCATGGTCGAGAGCATCGAGACGGAACCGGTGCCGCTGGACGTGGCATCGATCCGCAAGGACTTCCCGATCCTCACCAATCGTGAGGGTCTGGTCTTCCTCGACTCGGCCGCGTCGTCGCAGAAGCCCACCCAGGTGCTCGACGCGATGCGCCACTACTACGAGTTCGACCACGCCAACGTGCACCGCGCCGCGTACGACCTGGCCGAGGCCGCCACAAATGCCCTCGAGGGCGCCCGCCGCACGGTGGCCCGGTTCATCGGGGCCGACGACCAATCCGAGGTCGTGTTCACCAAGAACGCCACCGAGTCCATCAACCTCGTCGCCAGGAGCTGGGGAGCGGCCAACCTGGGCCCGGGGGACGCGGTGGTGCTCACCCACCTGGAGCACCACGCCGACATCGTTCCGTGGCAGCAACTGGCCGAAGAACGCGGCTTCGAGATCCGCTGGATCCCGCTCACCGCGGACACCCAGCTGGACCTGACCGACCTCGACCGGACGCTCGACGGGGCGAAGCTGGTCGGGCTCACGGCCATGTCGAACGTCACCGGGACGTTCACACCGGTGCAGCGGATCGTCGATGCCGCCCACGGCGCCGGTGCGGTGGTCCTGCTGGATGCCTGCCAGTACGTGCCCCACGCGGCGACGGACGTGGGTGCGCTGGGTGTGGACTTCGCCGCCTTCTCGGCACACAAGATGTGCGGACCCACCGGGATCGGCGTGCTGTGGGGACGCCGGGACCTGTTGGACTCGATGCCCCCCTTCCTCGGTGGCGGCGGGATGATCCTCGACGTGCGCACCGACGGGTTCGTGCCCGCGGAGCTCCCGGCGAAGTTCGAAGCGGGAACCCCACCGATCGCGGAGGCGGTGGGCCTCGCCGCCGCGATCGAGTACCTCGAGGACATCGGCCTGGACCGGATCCGGGCCCATGAGGCCCGCCTGACCGCATACGCCCTGCGCAGCCTCACCGAACGCTTCGGGGACGAGATCACGATCCACGGCCCCTCCGAACCCGACCAACGTGGTGGGGTCATGAGCTTCGCCTACCGCGACATCCACCCGCACGACCTCTCGCAGGTGCTCAACAGCCACCGGGTGTGCATACGTCCCGGCCACCACTGCGCCAAACCCCTCATGCGCTGCCTTGGTGTGGGTGCGACCTCCCGGGCATCGTGGTACATCTACAACGACACCGAGGACATCGACGCCCTGGCCGACGCGATCGGGGAGTCGGGCGACTTCTTCACGATCTGAACACCGCCGGCAACGGCAATCCCCCACACTGCGGGACGGCAACACAGCGCTGAGGGCCGGAACCGACCCCCCAGAGCCCACGGAGACTCAATGTCTGACCTCGAAGACCTGTACCGAGAGATCATCCTGGACCACTACCGGAGTCCCAGGAACAGGGGCGAACTCGAGGTGCCCCCTGCCTCGCGAGCGGAGGGTTTCAACCCCCTCTGTGGTGACGAGATCGTGGTCTACCTGGAGTTGGACGACCCTTCCAAGGGCAACGACGCCGTGGTGACCGACCTGGCGATCAGCGGCCAGGGCTGTTCGATAAGCCAGTCCTCGGCATCCATGATGTCCGAAGCGGTGAAGGGACACACCGTCGGCGAGGTGCACCGTCTGCTCGAGACCTTCGACGCGATGATGTCGGTCCACGAGGACTCCATGGAAGCGGGCTCCGGCAGCGACCCGGCCGGGACCTCCGACCCCCAGGATCTCGGTGACCTCATGGCCCTGCGGGGAGTGGTCAAGTTCCCGGTGCGCATCAAGTGCGCGACCCTTGCCTGGCACACCCTCGGTGAAGCGCTGGACCGAGCCGGCGCTTCCTGAACCCGAGCCCCGCCCCGACGGCGACGGACCGCCGGGTGCGTCCTC
Organism: Microthrixaceae bacterium; assembly: GCA_023958095.1. GTDB lineage: Bacteria > Actinomycetota > Acidimicrobiia > Acidimicrobiales > Microtrichaceae > JAMLGJ01. The sequence goes on along the minus strand of JAMLGJ010000007.1, from coordinate 86,897 downwards.
AGGAACCCCGTTTGCGGCCGAAGGGCAGGAAACGCCGCCACCCACCGCCCGCAACACCCCGTCGCGTGTCGAGGTCGGCCATCACCGCGGGAGCGGCTTCGTTGACGATGTCCTCTGCCTCGTCGAGGAGCCTCGCGATCGAGTCGTCCTCGCCCAATCCCTCGGGTTCGTCGGGGGTCGGCGGGGTGACGAGGGTTCCGTGTGACCAGTTCACGTCGGCCATCCGTCGTTGGTAGGCACTGCACTCCGAGGGACAACGCCACGGCGCCTCCGGCGCAAGGTCGAGGTCGCACTTCCGCACCGTTTCGCCGTTGGCGTAGGTGCGGGACTCGAAGAACTTGCAGTCCTGGCGCATCGGCATGCATCCATCATGCCCGAGCCGAACGGCGCGAGGATGTCACCCGTGGCGCGAGAACCGAGGACCCTGCCTGCGGACTCCCCACCCGACCGCAAGCTCCTCGACGACACGGGCGACGTCGCGCTGGCCGCCCTGGCTGCCGACGGCACCGTGCTCAACGCCAACGACGCGTTCTGCGCCCTGTGTGGTCGGACCCGCGACGAGGTCGTCGGCGCCTCGATCGCCTCCCTGCTCGCCGGGGGCGACGGCGAGGCGGTCTCCTCGGCGCTCGGGGCACTGGCTCCGGGGATCCGCTCGGCTGCCCCGGGATCCGGGGCTGGTTCGGGTCGTTCCCGCACCGTGGACGTGCAGTTCCGGGATGCCGGAGGAAACCTCCGGGGGGCGCGTCTGGTGCTCGGACCGGTCGACGACGAGGCGCTCGGGGAGCCCGGCGCGCAGGGATCACCGACCGGGCAGGCGGCCCCAGCGGGCGCCCCGGCACGCGCGGTGTGCATGGCGACACCCGAGCGGCCCGACCGACGCCGCACACGGGTCACCCAACCGGTCCCCGCGAGGACACCTGCAGCCGACCCCGCGAGTGCCAACCACCCGGCCGCCCAGGTGACGGTCGGTCCGGATGGCATACGCGCTGCGGTCGAGTCGGCGTGCCAGCGGGCGGCGAGGGAACACACGGTGTTCACCCTCATCCACCTCGATGCCGTTGAACCCTCCACCAGCAGTGCCGAAGCAGCCGTGCACGAAGGGGAACGCGACCGGTCGGGCCCGGGGGAGGCCCTCGAGGCATGGGTGGAACGGGTGCGCTCCTGCCTGCGACCGGGCGACACACTCGAACACGACGGTGATGGCCTGTGGGTACTCGCCGAGGAGCTCGGCGACGAGCAGGACGCTGCCGGGATCACCTACAGGGTCCTGGCAACGACGGTCGGCCAGGGTGGCCCGGAGCGGGGGATGGCCCCGAGGATCGCCGCCGGCACCGTGGTGGCGGACGGGCTCGCCACCGCCGAGGTGCTCCTCTTCACCGCCCGCAGTGCGGCTGCACGGGCGCGGGGCCCCGGCGGTTTCGAGCTGGTGGACCTGCGCCGCGGGTGAAGGTCCTGCGCGCTGTAGCCTCGAGAGGGTGAGCCTGCACGCCCACGATGCCTCCTGCGGTCCAGCCTCCTGCGGCCAAACCGACAGCCAACCCCACGGGGCCCCGGCGGATGCGGGTCGGGATGCGGGCGCGGCCCTCCTCACGGGTCGCCGCGCCCGGCTGGTGGCACCACTCGCCCTCGGCGGGATCACCGTGGTCGGCTGCGCCGCCGTCGCGTTCGCGAACCCCGGCGACGACGGGGTCCCCCTGTGCTGGTCCCGCAGCGTCTTCGGCGTGGACTGCCCCTTCTGTGGCGGATTGCGCGCCACCAACTCGCTGCTGCGCCTCGATCCCGCCGCCGCGGCGGACCACAACGTGGTCCTCACCGTGTTGATGCCGGTCGTCGTGCTGATGTGGGCGGTCGGGCTGGTCAGGAGTTGGCGTGGCGAGGAACGCCCCCGGCCACTCCCCCGCTGGCTGGTCTGGGGAACGGGTTGCCTGATCCTCGCCTTCGGCGTGGCGCGCAACTTCACCGGACCGGTGTTGACACGCTGGCTGCACTCCGACGCGTTCAGCGGCTGAGGGCGTTCACGACAGTCGCCGTCAGGTGTCCAGGAGCCGTAGCTGGTCCCGGAAGCGCTCGGCACGGTGCACGTAGGAGTCGACGCCCAGGTCGAAGTGACCCGGTTGCACCGCATCCTCGCGGATCTCCGCCGGCACACCGAGTGCCATGGCGAGGGGTGGGACGACCTTGTTGTTGCCCACGAAGGCGCCGGCACCGACGATCGCCTCACGGCCGACCACCGCACGGTGCAGCACTATGGATCCGGAGCCCACGAGCGCACGGTCCTCGATGGTGCACGCCTCCAGGTGGGCGTTGTGCCCGACGGTCACCCGGTCCCCCAGGACCGTCGGCCAGGTCGGTGTGGTGTGGAGGATCGAACCGTCCTGCACCGAGGTCTCCTCGCCGAGGACGATCTCACCGTCGTCGCCGCGCAGCACCGCGGTGGGCCACACCGATGACCGAGCCCCGATCGTCACCGACCCGATCACCACGGCATCGGGATGCACGTAGGCCGTGGGATGGATCCGCGGCACCTGGTCGCCGAGCGCGTAGATCGGCACCGCGGCTCAGAGCTCCTCGTGTCTGGCGTAGGCGCCCTTGAGGAAGATGAGCGGGCCGTGCTCGGCGCGGTGCACCTGCATCGAACGCACTCGTCCCACCACGATCTGGTGGTCGCCTCCGGGGAACGTGTCCTCGAGGTCGCAGTCGATGTGGGCCACGGCGTCGGTGATCCACGGAGAACCAGTGACCGGTGAGGGCTCCCAGTCGACCTCGGCGAACTTGTCGTCCGACTTCCCGGCGAACACGTTGGACACCTCGGCCTGGTGCTCGGAGAGCACGTTCACCGCGAAGCGCCCGTTGCGGCTGATCTTCGCCCACGACTTCGAGGACTCGCCCACGCAGAATCCCACGAGTGGGGGCTCCAGCGACACCGAGAAGAACGAGCCCACTGCCAGGCCGTGGGCCCCTTCGGAGTCCCTTCCGGACACGACGGTGACGCCGGTCGGGAAGTGTCCCAACACGCTGCGGAACTCCTTGGGGTCGATCTCGAGGTCCATCTGCTCGGCTGGTTCGGGCATCGGCGCTCCTGTTCGGACTGGATCGGCACGCGGGGCAGGTCACCCCGATGGGCAGGCTACCGGGGCGCCGTCGGAGCCCCGAAACCTCCCGTCCTCACACCCGGGTGGACCCGACCGGGCTCACAGACGGGCCGCCGTGGGCGCCGCGAGCGCGGACAGACAGGAGCGCTCGGCGCCACGGGAGCGGGAGCGTCCCCCCTCGAGGTGCACCGTGAGCCCTTCGTGGGCCGCGATCACCTCCCGAACCCCCAGGTCCAGAGCGCGCCGTGAGGCCCCCGCAGCGAGTCCGTCTATCCGCGCGTCGGCGTGGGAGGGGTCGTGGTGGAACAACACGAGTGTGTCGACCCCCGCCGCGTGCGCAACCTCGAGTGCATAGTCGACGGTGCAGTGACCCCAGTCGGAACGCTCGGCGAACTCGGCCTCGTCGTACTGCGCATCGTGGATCAGCAGGTCGGCGCCCTCGCAGAGTTCGAGGACCCCTTCGTCGACGCTCGTCGTGGCGACCCCGGGCTGCTGGTGGTCGCTCACGTAGGCGATCGAGACACCCCCCGCCTCCACGCGGTAGCCGAGGGTCGGACCCACGTGGGGAACCCACGCCGATCGAACCGTTGCTCCGGGAAGATCGAAGGAGTCCGCGCCGAGCTCGTGGAACCGGATCTCACACGGCAGCTCCGAGAGGGCCACCGGGAAGTACGGCGGCGACAGGAAGCCACCGACCACCTCCTCGAGCGACCCATCGCACTGGTGGGGGGCGAACAGGTCCAGGCGGGATCCCTCCTCGAGCAGGGGCGGGAAGAACGGAATCCCCTGCACGTGGTCCCAGTGCAGGTGCGTGACCAGGGCCGACGCACGGAACGGCTCACCGGGCACCGATGACGGCCCGAAGAAGCGCAGCCCTGTGCCGAGGTCGAGGATGACCGGCTCACCATCGGGCGGGTTGACCACCACACAGGAGGTGTTGCCGCCGTAGCGCCGCAGGGACTCACACGAACAGGGGGTGGATCCTCGTACCCCGAAGAAGGTAACCGACGTCGACATGTCCCCCCTTGTCCCTGTCGTCCCCTGCAGTTCTGCGCACCGGTCCCCACCGGTGGGCAAGGTGAACACTACCTGAACCCCGCGCGTGGCCGCTGGTGTGCGGGGCTGTTGCACCTGTCACTCCCGACGCCAGATGTCCACCCTGGTGTGGTGGGGGTAGTCGAACCACTGCCTTCCACTGGTCTGCTCGGAGCTGCGCAGGAGCTCACGGACCTCCTGCAGGAGGGCATCGCGACCGGCGGGGTCGAGCACCGCCACGAACGAGGTGGAACGCACCCGCTCGAGGACCGACTCCTGCGACGCACGAACGGGGTTGGCCTCGCTCAACGCACGGACGTGGCGGAAGCCGCCCTGTTCGCCCACCACCGCGGTCCATGGTCGTTCCCGGGGCTCGGAGTAGGGCCTGCCGCCGGTGCGGGCCTCGACCAGGTCGGCGAGCTCGGCCACCCAGGGCACCGATTCGTCGCGCACGTTCCACAGCACTGCGAGCACCCCGTCGGGTCGCAGCACGCGCCGCACCTCCCGAAGGACCGCCCCGTGATCCATCCAGTGGAAGGCCTGGGCGATCGTCACCCCCTCGAAGGATCCGGCGACGAAGGGAACCGTCTCGGCGACCGACCTGACCACCGGCACGCGTGGAAGCGCCCGGCGGAACTGCTCCACCATGCCTCCGAGCGGTTCCAGGCCGACGACGTCGCAACCGGCACGACGGAGCTGACCGGTGAGGATCCCGGTGCCTGCACCGAGGTCCAGCACCCGCGAACGCCGGACCTCCTGCGCGATCGCGCCCACCACGGCCCTGGCGTAGACCGGCCTGGCCCTTGCGTAGTGGCCCGCCGCGGCGGCGAATCCCCCTGCGGAGACCGGATCCATGGACATCACCTGAACGAGGCCCCCACTGCACCATGATCGCACGCGGGCACAGCACCACCCGGACCCGGCTGCTGCTCGCCTCGAAGCACTCCCGGCGAGCAGCGGGGATGCATCACTGGGCCCGACGGATCAATTCCCGGCAGCGGACTCCCACCACTTTCAGTGGTGTATAGTGCACCCTCAGTGGTCGCCCTTGCCGGCCTGCGACCATGACCGAAGTCGTAGGGCCGCACCCGGGAGGGGTTCACTTGGTCGAGGTCGCCAACAACCCGCTGACCAGCGCTGCGCGTGGCCGCATCCGGGACCCCTCGGCATCTGCGGCGCTGCTGCGCATGCGCATCGTCTTCGCACTCGTGATCGGTGCCTCGATCGCGGTGCTTCCCGCGTTCGGCGAACGACGGGTGCTGCTCGGTGTGATGATCGCGGTTCTGGCCGTGGTGTCCGACCTCCATGGCCTCTCGGTCCTGGCCCGCACCGAACAGCCTCCTGCGACACTTGGCATCACCGACGTCGTTCTCACCCTCACAGTCGTTGCGGCTGCCCCCGAGGCCATGCCCATTGCAACCCTCATCGCGGCCGGCGGGCTGACGCTCCACGTGCTCTGGTACGGCCGCCGGCGGGCGCTGCTGCTGGCGCTGGCCTACGAGGCGGGTCTCGCCGTGGTGGCCGTGGCCCACCAACCGCCCTGGTGGATCGCCACGATGATCGCCTTCGCGATAGTGGCGGTTGCCTCCTCGGTGGGGCTGTCGGACCTCGCGGTTGCCGCTGAGAACGCCCATGAGCGTTACGCCTCCATGGTCAACGGACTGGATGCGGTGGTCTGGGAGGCCGACGGTGACGGTGAGGTGGTGTTCGTCTCCGGCAACATCTCCGAAGTGCTCGGCACCGAACCCGAGGAGTTCGCCCGCGCAGGCTTCTACCACTCACGGGTGCATCCCGATGACGTCCGCCTCCTCGAGAAGGCCGGCGAGCCGAGACCCGGTGGCAGCGCAGACCTCCGCATACGCATGCGCGACGACGAAGGCCACTACCGCTGGATACAGGAGCGACAGAAGGTCCTGTTGAACACCGACGGGTCGGTCCGGGTGCGTCGCGGCGTGGTCGTCGACGAAACGGAACGCTGGGAGGCCGAATCGGACCTGCGACGCTACATGGACTTCATCTCCGGCATACCCGTGGCGTTGGTCGTGCTGCGCCTGGCCGACACCGACGACCCGAATTCGATCGAGGTCGTGCTGCGAAACCCCGCCGCGGAGGCGCTGGTGCCGAGCGCGGAGGGTGAACGCCTCGTCGATGCGCTCCCGCTGGACCAGGACTCCCTGGAAGCGCTCGCCGAGGTGGCACGGGGCTCGGGCACCATGGAACGCCCGTTCGTGAAGTTCCCCGGCAGCGATGCCGTGTTCGCTGTCCGAGCGGTGTCGCTGCCCGAGCACCATGTGGGCCTGACCGTGGAGGACATCACCAAGCGTGCGCGCCTGGCGGACTCGTTCCGCCACCAGGCCCTTCACGACGAACTGACGGGTCTGCCCAACCGGGCGCACCTGCGCGAGCGTCTCGTGGACACGATGTCGGGTCCCGAGCCGCCAGCGGTAGCCCTGCTGCTGGTCGACCTGGACCAGTTCAAGGAGATCAACGACACCCTCGGGCACCACTACGGTGACCGCCTCCTCAGGGAGTTCGCGCAACGCCTGGCGAAAAACCTGCGGGGCTGCGACACCATCGCACGCCTCGGCGGCGACGAGTTCGCGATCCTCCTCACCGACGGGCCCAGCGAGTCGAACTCCATCGAGGTCGCCGAACGTCTGCTGCGCCTGTGCACGAGACGCTTCATGGTCGATGACTTCCGGTTCCATGTCGGCGCGTCGGTCGGCATCGCCCTGGCGCCGGACCATGCCTCCGACCCCGAGGCACTGCTCCGCAAGGCCGACACCGCCATGTACTGGGCGAAACAGCGTGGCGGTGGGTGGTCCATGTACTCGGACCTCCACGACGACCGCGACGTGCGGCGCCTGCAGCTCACCAGCGACCTGCGCGACGCCGTGTCCGAAGGCCAGCTGGAGGTCCACTACCAACCCAGGATCTCCCTCACCGACGGGACGATGACCGGCCTCGAGGCTCTCGTGCGCTGGGACCACCCCGTGCACGGCCTCCTGCCACCGGACGAGTTCATCGAGCTCGCCGAGGTCTCCGGTGCGATCCGGGAACTCACCCGCTTCGTGACCGCCAGGGCGCTCGAGGAGACCGCCGATCTCCTCGATGACCGTTCCCTGTGCCTGAGCGTCAATCTGTCCACCCGGTCGCTGCACGACCCGGGACTCCTCGACTGGTTGGGTGAAGCACTGTCGACCGCGACCCCGGGAAGCGGCCAGCTCTGCTTCGAGATCACCGAGACGGAACTGATGGAGGACCCGGTGAGGGCTATGGACACCCTCGAGTCGATCCGCTCCATGGGCGTTCGCTTCAGCGTCGACGACTTCGGCACCGGCTACTCGTCACTCGCCTACCTGCAGCGACTCCCCGTCGACGAGGTCAAGATCGACCGGAGCTTCGTGGCGGAGCTGGAACGAGACGACACCATCGTGCGCGCCGTGATCGACCTCGCCCACAACCTCGGCCTCCGGGTCGTGGCCGAGGGCGTCGAGGAGCTGGGCATGGAGAAGCGTCTGAGGGAGCTGGGCTGTGACAGCGCCCAGGGATTCCTCTGGTGCACCCCGATGCCCTACCGGGAGCTCTGCGAGTGGGTTGCGTCACATCCGGTGCCGGTGCAGCTGGGCTGAACCGGTCCCATCGACGCAACTCCGGCACCGGCCCACCTTCGAGATCGCGGTCCCGGCTGGATAGCGTGGTCGCCCATGAGTACCCCCCTCAGCATCCCAGCAGACCTCGAAGCAGCTGAACGCGCCCTGGGTGTCGCCCAGGACGTCGTGGATTCGGCGATCGGGCGGCTCGCGTCCGACGGGATCGACGAGAACCAGGTCCTGGCCTACGACACGGCCCACGCCGCAGCCGGCGTGATGGCGGCGAAGGGTCTCCTCGAGTACGGCGCCACCGGTGAGGTGGAGGGCGGCATCACCTGCGCCTTCGCAGCGGACGTGATCGCGGACCTGGCCGCCAAGGTCTTCGGGCGCGAGGACGACTGGGGGGTGGATCCGGGGGCCCTCGACGAAGCACGCAGCTTCACCGCCGCGTACAGGGACCCGGCGTTCCTCTCGTCTCTGTACGAGCACGACGGGAACCGGGGACTCGACGACGACTTCGAGATGGTGCAGGACACCTTCCGACGCTTCGCCGAGGAGAAGCTCATGCCCATCGCGGAGCACATCCACCGCGAGAACGACGACATCCCCGAGGAGATCATCTCCGGCCTCGCCGAGATGGGTGCGTTCGGCCTCTCCATCGACGAGTCCTACGGGGGCTTCGCATCGGGTGGGGAGTCGGACTACATGGCCATGGTCGTGGCCACCGAGGAACTCAGCCGCGGCTCGCTCGGAGCCGGAGGGTCGCTCATCACGCGGCCGGAGATCCTCGCGAGGGCGCTCGAGGCCGGCGGTACCGAGGAGCAGAAGCAGGAGTGGCTGCCGAAGCTGGCAACGGCCGAGGTGATGAACGCCGTGGCGGTGACCGAGCCCGACTACGGCTCCGACGTCGCAGGAGTCAAGGTGACCGCCACCGGGACCGACGGCGGCTACCTCATCAACGGTGTCAAGACGTGGTGCACCTTCGGTGCACGGGCCGATGTGCTCATGCTGCTCGCCCGCACCGACCCGGACCGCTCCGCGGGACACCGCGGCCTGTCGATGTTCATCGTGCCCAAGGAACGCGGCGACGGCCACGGGTTCGAGCTGGAGCAGGCCAACGACCACGGCGGTGGCCGCATGGAGGGTCGCCCGATCGACACGATCGGCTACCGCGGGATGCACTCGTATGAGATCGCGTTCGACAACTGGTTCGTGCCCGAGACCAACCTCATCGGCGGGGACGGCGGCAAGGGCCGCGGCTTCTACTACCAGATGGCCGGCTTCGAGAACGGCAGGCTGCAGACCGCCGCCCGTGCGGTGGGCGTGATGCAGGCAGCCCTGGAGACCGCACGGGCCTACGCTGCGGACCGGTCGGTGTTCGGCCAGCCGATCGAGGAGTACCAGCTCACCCAGGCGAAGCTCGCCCGGATGGCGGTGACCATCCAGGGGGCCAGGCAGTTCAGCTACCAGGTGGCCGCCATGATGGCCAGGGGTGAGGGCACCCTCGAGGCCTCGATGATCAAGGCCTACGTCTGCAAGGCCGCCGAATGGGTGACCCGGGAGGCGATGCAGATCCACGGGGGCATGGGCTACGCCGAGGAGTACACGGTTAGCCGCCTGTTCGTGGATGCGCGGGTGTTGTCGATCTTCGAGGGCGCCGACGAGACCCTGTGCCTGAAGGTGATCGCGCGCCAGCTCGTCGCCGCCTCGAAGGACTGATCCGACGGCGTGCCCCGGCGGCGGGCCCGCAGCGGTCTCAGTCGGCGAGGGCGGCGATGGCCTCGGCAACCGCCAGGGCCCGACGGGCGTTGTCGACGTGCAGGTTCTCGATCATGCGCCCGTCGACGGTGACGACGCCCTTGCCCTCGGCGAGCGCCGTGTCCCAGGCCTCGATCACCCGACGGGAGTACTCGATGTCCTCCGCCGAGGGGGAGAACGCCTCGTTGGACGGTTCGACCTGTGAGGGGTGGATGATCGTCTTGCCGTCGAATCCCATCTCCGCTCCCTGTGCGCACTCGGCAGCGAAGCCCTCCGGGTTGCGAACGTCGTTGTAGACACCGTCGAGGATGACCTTGCCCGCGTGGCGGGCGGCGTTGACGCAACGACCGAGTCCCCACAACAGCGGGGCGCGGCCCGGCACGAGTGCTGCACGGAGCTCCTTGGCGAGGTCGTTGGTCCCCATGACCAGCACCTCGAGGCGCTCCGAGGCAGAGGCGACCTCGACCGCGTTCTCGATCGCGGCGGGTGTCTCCAGCATCGCCCAGATCCGGGTGTGGTCCGGCACGCCCGCGGACTCGATGATCCGCTCCACGGCTGCCACGTCGGCTGCCGAGTCGACCTTCGGCACGACGATTCCCGCCGGCCCGGCCGCTGCAGCCGAGCGGAGGTCGTCCTCGTGCCACTCGGTCTCGGCGCTGTTGACCCTGATCGTCAGCTCGCGCCTGCCGTAGTCACCCGAGGCCACGGCCTCGGCGACCTTGTCGCGGGCGGCGACCTTCATGTCGGGGGCCACGGAGTCCTCGGTGTCGAAGATGATGGCATCACACCGCAGCGTCTTGGCCTTCTCCAGTGCCTTGTCGTTGGCACCCGGCATGTACAGGGCACTGCGGCGGGGTCGGTACGTGTCGGACATCTGCTGGCTCCTCCTGCGTTCGTACAGCTGGTGCTCGGGATCAGAAGCCGTACAGCTCGGCGAGCTCCGGATCGCGCTCGGCGAGCTGTCGGGCCAGGCCGACCACGACCTTGCACTGCTTCACCGAGGCGTCGTCCTCCATCTTGCCGTGGAGCATCACCGCACCGGTGCCGTCTCCCATCGCCTCGATGACCTCCTGGGCGTGGGCCACGTCCGCGGGATCGGGGGAGAACACCTTCTTGGCGATGTCGATCTGCACCGGGTGCAGGGACCAGGCACCCACGCATCCGAGCAGGTAGGCGTTGCGGAACTGGTCCTCGCAGGCGACGGTGTCCTTGATGTCGCCGAAAGGCCCGTAGAAGGGCAGTATCCCCGCCATCGCGCACGCATCGACCATGCGGGCGATGGTGTAGTGCCAGAGGTCCTGCTGGAACACGCCGCGATCGGCGCCGTACTCGGGTCCGTCCTCACCCGCCGGTGGGTCCTCACGCACGAGGTACCCGGGATGGCCGCCACCCACACGCGTCGTCTTCATCCTCCGGTTCGCCGCCAGGTCGGCCGGCCCGAGGCTGAGGCCCTGCATGCGGGGTGAGGCGAGGCAGATCTCCTCCACGTTGGCCACTCCACGAGCCGTTTCGAGGATCGCATGCACCATCAGCGGTTCCTCGAGCCCGGCCCGCGCCTCGAGCTGGGCGAGCAGCCGGTCCACGTAGTGGATGTCCTCGGGCCCCTCGACCTTGGGGATCATGATCACGTCGAGGCGGTCACCGATCTCGGTGACCAGCGTGGTGAGGTCGTCGAGCACCCAGGGAGAGTCGAGGCTGTTGACCCGCGTCCAGAGCTGCGTGTCGCCCAGGTCCATCTCGCGACCCACCCGAACCAGCCCTTCGCGCGCCGCTTCCTTGGCATCCATGGGGATCGCGTCCTCGAGGTTGCCGAGCAGCACGTCGGTCCGCGGGGCGATCTCGGGGAGCTTGGCGGTGACCCTGTCGAGGTGGGGTGGGAAGAAGTGGATCATCCGGCTCGGCGGGAACGGCACCTCGCGTCTCGGCTCCGGCGCTCCGACCGCCAGTGGCGAGAAGAAATCCTTGGGACTGCGCATCGGGCCTCCTGTTTCCTCGGGGCTACGGCTCTGTCGGCGCGCGCCCGCTGCGTGGCGGTGTGACCGACGGTAGACACCGCTGCATCCCGCGGCCAACTCCTCCGCGCAGCTGTAGGGTCCCGCCATGCGTTCGGTGGTCTGCAGAGAGCTCGATGTGCCCGAATCGGTGGTGCTGGAGGAGTCCCCGCCCGGCCCGCTCGACCCTTCGGAGGTGCGGGTGCGGGTCACCGCCGCCGGCGTCAACTACGTCGACGGCCTCTTCGTGCAGGGCCTCTACCAGATCCGCCCGGAACCTCCGTTCACCCCGGGGTCGGAGCTCGCCGGCGTAGTGGAGGCCGTGGGTGCCGATGTCGACAGCTGGGCGCCCGGCGACCGGGTGATGGCCTCGGTGGGACTGGGTGCGTTCTGCAGCGAGATCGACCTGCACCCGAACCGACTGGTCGGGGTTCCCGAGTCGATCTCGGACACCCGGGCCGCGACGCTCGGGCAGTCCTATGCCACGGCCTGGTTCGCGCTGACCCGGCGGGCGATGGCGCGCGAGGGCGAGTCCATCGTGGTGCTCGGGGCCGCCGGCGGGGTGGGACTGGCCACCCTCGACGTCGCCAGGTCACTCGGACTGTTCACGGTCGCTGCTGCCTCCACACGGTCCAAGTTGGACCTCTGCATCCAGCGCGGCGCCCACGAGGTGATCGACTACTCCACCGAGGACCTCAAGACCCGTGCCCGCGAACTGACCGGTGGCGGTGCGGACATCGTGTTCGATCCCGTGGGAGGGGACAACACCGAGGCGGGTCTGCGGTCGCTGCGCGAGTTCGGGCGCCTCGTGGTGATCGGGTTCGCGAGCGGTGCGATACCCGCACTTCCGGCCAACCAGGTCCTGTTGCGCAACCGGAGTGTGCTCGGCGTGGACTGGGGTGCCTGGGCACTGGGCAACCCGGAGCTCAACGCCGCTCTGATGCAGGAGGTGCTTGCCGCGGTGGATCGTGGGGAACTGGATCCCGTCGAGCCCGAGACACGGCCCCTGTCCGAAGCGGGTGCGGCCATGCGGGACCTGCTCGAACGCAGGGTCGCGGGCAAGCTCTGCCTCGTGCCCGGGAACTGACCGCCCGGAGGCGGTTCGGACGCGGTGGGCTAGTTCGCCCCGCCCTCCTCGGCCTCCAGGTCGACCGGTGTCTGCAGGCCTTCATTGTCGCCGGGGTCCACCCCCGAGGGGCCCTGGCCGGCCACCAGCTCGTCCGCGAGCCGCGAGAGGTCCTCGATCGGGATCTCGCCGGAACCACGCTGCCACACCTTGCCATCGGCATCGACGAACACGAAGTAGGGGAACCCGGTCAGACCCCACGAGGCGGCCGCGCTCTGGGCATCGTCGTCGAGCAGCACCGGCGGGGTCCAACCGGCACCGGAGATCCACGCGGAGGGTGGGTAGTTGGGCTGCGACGGGTCCACGCTCGTGGTGACCGCGTAGATCTCCAGATCCTCGGGGGCCTCGCCCGAGTCGATCCAGTCCTGGATCACGGGCACCTCGGCCTGGCAGTGCGGGCACCAGTGCGCCAGGAACACCACGAGCTTCGGCTGGCCGTCATCGGGATCGATCACCACCTCGGATTCGTCGAAGCTCTGTCCGGTGAGGGTCGGCACGGTGAGACCCACTGCCTCGTCCTCACCCGCTGCGGGCAGGAACCCGCCGGTGTCGGGCAGCGGCGGAAGGTCCTCGCCGGAGATGGCCACGGCGGCGGTCTCCTGGGATGGGTCGGCCGCCGCCGAGGCACCGGTGCCCTCTCCCGCGTTCTCTCCGTCGCCACCCGATGGCCACAGGAACACCAGCGCTGCGATCAGGGCTATGACCGCCACGACCGCACCTCCGATCATCAGGCCGAGGTTCGGCCGGTGCTCGCTCGTGCGCTTCGACATGTCGTCGTAGGGATTGGGGCCCTTGCGGGTGTCGGTCATCTCGTCAGCTCCAGTTCGCCTTCGCCACGGAGGCTACCGGCACTGCGTTGCACGTCCGTATCGGGCCGCCGTGCGAGGGCCAGCAGGACCGCGATCGTCACGAACCCGAGCCATGCCATGCCGGGGATCGACAGGAAGTGGTACTTCCAGATCCACACCGTGGTGCACGGAACGTCGGTGGAACACGAGGAGGCGATGTCCTCCGGGAAGCGCTCGAGCACGTAGTGGTACGTGGAGATGCCCGCCCCGATGAGCACCATCGGGATCGAGATCCAGCGGATCCACACCCAGCGACCGATCGCGGCCACACCCAGCAGCAACGTCTGGGGGTACATGAAGCCGCGCTGCCACCAACAGAGGTGGCACGGCGGCAGGTTCTCGACCTCGGACAGCCACAGGCTGCCGAAGGTGGCCGTGGCAGCAACCGCGAAGGCCAACCACAACGCCGCCGTTCCGATCCCCTCACGCAGCTCAGCGACCGCGGGGGGAAGCGAGCCCTCGGCCAGTCGCCAGACGCTGAACACGGCGACCACCACCAGGAACAGCGCGCACAGCAGTGCGAGCAGCGAGAGGAAGGTGATCATCCTCGAGTCGATCACGGCGTCGAGCCTAACGGCCGCACCCGGCTACCCGGGGACAGCTAGCTTGGCGCCATGGGCATCCCCGAGATATCGATCAATGCACTGGATGGCACCCCCGACGTGATGTCGGAGACCCACCGCAGGGTGACCCTCGTGGTGAACGTCGCCTCGAGGTGTGGCCTGACTCCGCAGTACACCCAGCTCGAGGAGCTGCACGAGCGCTTCTCCGAGAAGGGATTCACCGTGCTGGGTGTGCCGTGCAACCAGTTCGGCGAGCAGGAACCCGGCTCCGCCGAGGAGATCGCCGAGTTCTGCTCCGCCACCTACGGCGTGACCTTCCCGATGACCGAGAAGGTGGACGTCAACGGGGAAGGTCGCCACGAGCTGTACCAGCTCCTCGTGGAGACACCCGATGCCGAGGGCCACACCGGTGACATCCGCTGGAACTTCGAGAAGTTCCTGCTGGCACGGGACGGATCCGTGCTCGCTCGGTTCGACCCGATGACCGCGCCGGACGACCCGGCGGTGCTCAAGGCGATCGAGTCGGCCCTCGGCTGACGCCGCGCGAGGCTCGACTGACCCTCACGCACGGCGCGGCCGGCTCCCGGGCGAAGGGGGGTCAGGGCGCGCAGGGTCAGGGCATGGAGGGTCAGGGCATGGTGAGCACCGTGCGGAGGCCCTTGCCGGAGCGTGCGTCCTCGATCGCTTCGTTGACCTCATCGAGGGGCCTGCGCGAGGTCACCATCTTCTCGAGCGGGAGCCGGCCCGCCTGCCAGAGATCGACGATCCGTGGGATGTCGCGCACCGAGTCGCACGAACCGAGGAGCGACCCCTTGACGGACTTCTCGGAGAACATCATCGTCACGGGCTGCAGGGTGAGGCTGTGGTCGATCGGCGCGGCACCGACCATGAGCACCTCTCCCCCGTTGCAGGTGGCGGCCAGCGCGGTGTCGATGAGCGGTGCGGACCCCACGGCATCGAACGCGGCGTCCACCCCACCGGGCACGAGGCGTTGCACCTCGGCCACCACGTCCTGGTCGGCGGGGTCGATGACGTCGGTCGCGCCGAAGGCCATGGCCTGCTCGCGTCGCGACTCCGACGGGTCGGACACGATCACCCGCGTCGCCCCCGCGACGGCGGCACCGGCTGCGATGGACACACCGATGCCCCCCGCTCCGATCACGAGCACCGAGTCACCCGGGAGCAGCGAGGCGGTGTTCAGTGCAGCTCCGACACCGGTCTGCACGGCACAGCCGATCACGCAGGCGACGTCGAGGGGGACATCGGCGGGAACCGGCACGGCGCCTCGCTCCGAGACCACCACCTCGGTGGCCCACGCACCGAGTCCCAGGCCGCGGTAGACCACCTCGGAGCCGCCCGATCGCGACAGCTTCGTGGTGCCATCCGGGAAAGTGGCGGTCATGAGCGCGGCTGTCTCCCCGCAGGCCCCGGGCCGGCCCCGCCGGCAGGCCCTGCAGTCCCCACAGGACGGGTTCGGGCTCAACACGACGTGGTCCCCCACCGCGACCCTGGAAACCCCCGGGCCGACCTCCACCACGACTCCCGCTGCCTCGTGGCCGGCAACGGTGGGACCCATCATCGGGAACGTGCCGTCCACCAGCGAGATGTCGGAATGGCACACACCGCACGCCTCGATCCGCACCCTCACCTCGCGTGGCCCGGGACCCTCGAGGTCGACCTCGCACACCCTGAGCGGCTCGTTGGCCGCCTCCAGAACAGCTGCTCGCACGTATGCCCCCTGTAGCGGTAGTGGCGAGGGGCCACGCTACCCCGCTTGCTGGCCACCGAGGCGGTCCGCCACCGCATCACCGGCGTCGCGGTCGTGCGGCGTTCCAGCCCGCCCGGGTGTCAGTCCCGCCCGCGTGACTCCCGCGTCCGCTCCACCACGCTGCGGACCTCGTCGATGAGCGTGTAGAGCAACGCCAACCCGACACATATGCCCCACTGGCCAGCGTCCAGCCCGACGGTGTCGAACACTCCCTGGGCGGGCGGCCACTGCACGACCACGACCTGCACGGCCACCACCGAACCGAGCGCCATCCACAGGTAGCGGTTGGTGAGGCTGTGGCCCGTGAAGACCGTGGAGGAGCCGGATCGGACCACCAGGGCGTTCACCATCTGCAGCAGCACGAAGGTGGTGAAGGTCATCGTGAGCGCCTCCGCGGTGCCGAAGCGCCCTTCGGCCCACCAGAGCACCCCCAGCGTCAGGACCGTCATCATCACCGCTCCGAGCACGATGCGCAGCAGGCGCGTTCCACTCAGTATGGGCGCCTTCGGATCCCGGGGTGGCCTCCCCATGAGGCCCGGCTTGGGAGGGTCGACACCGAGGCTCACGGCCGGAGGGCCGTCCGCGATGATGTTCACGAACAGCACCTGGATCGCGGTGAAGGGCGTCGGCATCCCCAACAGGCGTCCGAACAGGATCGAGCCGATCGCGGCGATGTTCGTCGTGAGCTGGAAGCGCACGAAGCTGAGGATGTTCTCGTAGATCGCGCGACCACGGCGCACCGCGGAGACGATCGTGGCGAAGTTGTCGTCGGTGAGGACCATGTCACCGGCTTCCTTGGTGACCTCGGTGCCGGTCACCCCCATCGCCACGCCGATGTCGGCGGTTTTCAGCGCTGGGGCGTCGTTCACCCCGTCACCGGTCATCGCGACGATCTCACCGTTCGCCTGGAGTGCCTTGACGACCCGCACCTTGTGCTCGGGGGAGACCCGGGCGCACACGCCGACGGTTCCGATCCGGTCCGCCAGCTGGTCGTCGCCGAGCGACTCGATCTCGGCCCCGGTGATCACGTCGCCGGGTATGCCGAGCTCCGTTGCGATCGCACCCGCGGTGGTGGCGTGGTCGCCTGTGATCATGCGGACCTCGACGCCGGCACTGTGGCACTTCTCCACCGCCTCGACCGCTTCGGCACGTGGTGGGTCGAGGATGCCCACCAGGGCACGCAGCTCGAGCCCCCCGACCTCGTCGGCCAGGTCCGCCTCGAACTCCGCGGCGCGCACGGGCACCTCGCGGCTGGCAATCGCGAGCACGCGAAGGCCCGCCTCGCCGAGCGCTGCGTTCTCGCGCTCCACGAGTGCCCGGAGCTCGCCGTCGATCGGGAGCGTGCCCCCGGGCGTCCTCATCGCGGAGGCCCGCTCCAACACCACGTCCGGTGCGCCCTTGACCACCAGCAGGGATGCCTCGGGGTCATCGGGGTGCTCATGGAGTGTGGCCATGTACTTCGTCGCCGAGTCGAACGGAACCTCGGCCATGCGCGGTCGCTGGCGCCTGAGGGCCTCGGGCTCGAGCCCCGCCTTCGCCGCCAGCACGACCAGGGCAACCTCCGTCGGGTCCCCGACCACGGATTCGGCACCCCCCTGGGAATCGAAGCGCACCTCGGCCTCGTTGCACAGCACTCCCAGGGCCAGCGCTTCGTCGCGCGAGCTCCCCGAGCCACCGGGATCCGGAGGCGGTCCGGGGAAGCCCGAACGGTCGGGCTGCTCGGGCACCCTCCCGATGGCGTCGTAGCCGAGACCCTCCACCGCGTAGCGGCCCTCCCCGGTGACCAGCACCGTGGCCGTCATCTGGTTGAGCGTGAGCGTCCCGGTCTTGTCCGAGCAGATGGCGGTGGTGGAACCGAGCGTCTCCACCGAGGCGAGACGCTTGACGATGGCGTTGTGACTGGCCATCCGCGACACACCCAGGGCGAGCGTCACGGTGACCACCGCCGGCAGTCCCTCGGGTATCGCGGCAACTGCCAGTGCAACCGACTCCAGCAGCGCCTCGTCGAGGTCCTCCCCCTGGGCCACCGCCAGGGCGAACACCACGATCACCGCCAGCACCGCGATGGCCGCGAGTCGCTTGCCCAGCACGTCCAGCTGCCGTTGCAGGGGTGTTGCCTGGTGGGGTGCCTCCGCCAGCATCCCGGCCAGGCGGCCGACCTCCGTCTGCATGCCGGTGGTGGTGACGAGGAGCTCCCCACGGCCGCGAACGACGGTGGTGTTCATGAACCCGCTGTTGGCACGGTCGCCGACCGCAGCGGCCTCCCCGGTGTGCAGCGCGGCGGTGTGCTTGTCGGTCGGCACCGACTCGCCGGTCAGGGCGGACTCCTCGACGCCCAGGTTGTTGGTCACCACGAACCGGCCGTCAGCCGGCACGCGGTCGCCCGCGTCGAGCACCACCAGGTCGCCGGGCACCAGTTCGGAGGCGGGCACCTCGAGGAGCTGCCCGCCGCGGCGCACCTTGACCACGGTCTCGAGCATCTCGGACAGCGCGGCCATCGCCGCATCGGCCCGGCTCTCCTGGATGAAGCCGAACACGCCGTTTATGGCGAGCACGACGAGGATGACGATCGGGTCCTTGAGGTCACCGACCGCGGCGGAGACCACTGCCGCCCCGAGCAGCACGTATGTGAGCACGTCGGTGTACTGCGACACGAGGCGCTTCCATGCGGGAACCGGCTCCGACTCGGCCAACCGGTTCTCCCCCACCTCCTCGAGCCGCGCGGCTGCATCGGCGGGTCCGAGCCCTTCGTCCAGCGCCACCCCGAGGGCAGAGGCAACCTCCTCCGCTCCCATCGTGCAGGCCTCCGCGGTCGGGAGCCCGGGCCGCGACACCGCCACTGCGGACGTCCCGGCGCCGCTGGGTGCGCTCAGCTCTGCCATCGCCGGAACGCTACAGGCAGGCCGGCACCACTTGGGTCACGGCCCGGGCCGCTGATCCCGGGTGCCCACCGATCGGCCAGCGGGTTCGCCGGGCGCCTCAGCGGATCCCGCAGCAACGCCGACGGTGCGCGTAGCGCTCCACCTCGGCAACCTCCAGGCGGACCTGCCCATCGACCTGCACCGCGGGAAGTGCCCCGGTGGCCACCAGGCGTCGCACGGCGGACGGCGTGACCCCCATCCGGTGGGCCGCTTCGGCCTGGGTGCACCAACGGCGTCCTCGCATGGTTGAGAGGTCGACCGGACGGAGCGGGGACTTCACCATTTCCTGTCCGGGATCCATGCGGGGCCCCGGGTGCTCCCGCTGCGTTCAGGCGGGGCGCGGTGGGATGTCCTCGAAGGAGGGTTCGCGACCCTCCGCCTTGGCCGCGAACTCCTCGGCCATGTCGGATCCCACGAACATGCCGGACTGCCAACCCGCGATCTGGTGCAGCGAGTCGGCCACGGAGTGGTCGCGGGCGTAGTTGATCGCCTCCTTGGTACCCCAGATGGCGAGCGGGGAGTGTGCGGCGATCCGGGCCGCCACCTCGAGCGTCCCCTCGACGAGCGTCTCGTGGTCCTCGAAGACCCGGTTGACCAGGCCCACCTCGAGTGCCCTCTCGGCAGGCATCCGGTCCCCGGTGTAGGCGAGTTCGCGCGCGACTCCCTCGGGAATCAGCTTGGGCAGGCGCTGCAACGTCCCGACGTCCGCGGTCATGCCGATGTTGATCTCCTGCACGCAGAAGAAGGCATCCGCGGAGCAGTAGCGCATGTCGGCCGCGCAGACCATGTCCACGGCCCCACCGATGCAGCCACCCTGGATGGCCGCGAGGACGGGGACACGTGCGCGTTCGAGGGCGGTGAAGGAATCCTGCAGGTGCTGCACCAGCATCCACAGGGCAGACGCCCGCCGGCCCTTGTCGTCGGACCCGCCGCCGGCGGCGAGCCCGTTGTCGCCGGTGAACACCGACAGGTCCATGCCGGCGGAGAAGTGACGGCCCGTGGAGGAGATCACGATCACCCGCGCCGAGGCGTTCCGGTCGATCTCCTCCACTATCCGGGGGAGCTCCTCCCAGAAGGAGGGAAGCATCGTGTTCAGCTCGTCGCCGCGCCTGAGCTGCAGGTGGGCGACACCGTCGGAGTTGGAGACCTCGAAGCACTCGTACACGTGTCCGACCGTACCCGAGCGGGCGACGTATCGTTGGACCGAATGGGCGAGACACACACCGACCGACACAGGCTTCCCACGACGGCCCGGCCCAGCGAGTACGACCTGCGCCTACGGATCGACCCGAACGCCGAGGGGTTCTCGGGTGAGGTCACGATCCTCCTCGAGCTGGACGAGGACCTCCGTGAACTCACGCTCCACGCACTCGACCTCGAGATCTGCTCGGTGGGGATAACGGACTCCTCCGGTGCCGTGCACGACCCCGAGGTGGTGACCGAGCACGACCGGGAGTGGATCATCCTGCGCCCCGGGAGCCCGCTTCCGGCCGGGGCGACCCAGGTGCACCTGAGCTATTCGGGCCGCTACTGCGACAACCTCGTCGGGCTCTACACCTCGGAGTTCGACTTCGAGGGACGCACCGAACGTCTTGCCGTGTCCCAGTGCGAGTCGACCCATGCGCGCCGGATCCTTCCGTGCTTCGACGAGCCCGCCTTCAAGGCTTCCTTCGCGGTGACCCTCGAGGTGCCGGAGGGCTCGACCGCGGTGTCCAACGGTGCCGAGGTGGGCCGGGAGGCACTCGACGCAGCGACGGAGGTTCCCATGGTCGCGGTGCGCTTCGCTCCGACCATCCCGATGTCGAGCTACCTCCTTGCGCTCGTCGTGGGACCCCTGGAGGTGACCGATGCGCCCTCGGTGCCCGGCAGGGAGGGGCCGATCCCGCTCCGGGTCATCCATCCACCGGGCCAGTCGCACCTCACCGGCTTCGCGATCGAGGTCGCCACCGCCGCCCTCGGATTCTTCGAGGACTACTACGACCTGCCCCTCCCCGGCGACAAGGTGGACCTGGTGGCGATCCCCGACTTCGCGTTCGGGGCGATGGAGAACCTGGGTTGCATCACCTTCAGGGAGGTGCTGCTCCTGGTCGAGCCGGAGGCGGCCTCCCCACTCGAGCTCCAGCGGGTCGCGGACGTCATCAACCACGAGCTCGCCCACATGTGGTTCGGCAACCTCGTGACCATGTCCTGGTGGAACGGGATCTGGCTCAACGAGGCCTTCGCCACGTTCATGGAGATCTCGGCGAGCGACTCCTTCCGCCCCGAGTGGGACGTGTGGACGACCTTCGGCCTGGCCCGATCGGCTGCGTTCGACACCGATGCCCTCGTCAGCACGCGACCGATCGAGTTCGAGGTGCGCACCGCTGCGGATTCCGAGGCAATGTTCGACATCCTCACCTATGAGAAGGGCGCCTCGGTCCTGCGCATGTTCGAGCAGTACCTGGGGCCGGAGGCCTTCAGGGACGGCATCCGTTCCTACCTGCGCAGGCACGCCTACGGGAACACCGACACGGCGGACCTCTGGCGGGCGCTGGAGGAGTCCACGGGTGAACCGGTGGAGCGGATCGCTGAGTCCTGGATCTTCAGGGGCGGACATCCACTCGTGTCGGTCGAGCCAGTGGAGGAGTCCTCGGCGGTACACCTCTCGCAACGGCGCGCCCTGTACCGGGCCGACGCAGAGGAGGGTGCGTCGGAACGGCCCTACCCCGTGCCGATGACCCTGGTCGCCGGTGGCGAGGGACACGAGGGCACCCAGCGTCTCATCCTGGAGTCGCGCGCAACGCTCGAGTTGCCCTCCGGCACCGACCGGCTGCGGGTGAACCCCGGAGGAAGCGGGTTCTTCAGGACGCTCCTCCCAACGGATCTGCGCAACGATCTGCTCACCGACACGGACTCGCCCCTGGAACGCTTCGTCCTGCTCGACGACACCTGGTTCTGCGTGCTGGCGGGAGCGCTGCAACCCTTGGATGCCCTCGATGCGCTCGCCACGGTGGCGGGCAGTGGTGCGCTCGATCCGTCGCTCTGGAGGCGTGTGACCTCGATCCTCTCGGAACTCGACCGACTGGTGGCCGCCGACCAGCGCGAGCGGCTGCAGGGCTGGACCCGCGAGCTGCTCAACCCGGTCCTCTCCGAGCATCCCCCGCTCCGCTGCAGTGGCAGGACCGGCGAGGTGGCTGCCACGGTGATGGCAGCCCTCGGCACCACCGGAGCCGACCCGGAGGCGAAGGACCTCGCCGTTTCGGTGTTCGACTCCGGCCCCACTGCGGCCTACCCGGCCGTCGCCGCTGCCGCCCTCGACGTGGTCGCCAGGGAGCCCGACGAGTCCCGCTACGAGGAGATCCGACGCCGTTGGCGACAGGCAGCCACCCCACAGGAGGAACAACGACACCTCGCGGCGCTGGTGGCGACTTCCGACCCGAACCAGTTCGCCTCCGCCCTGGAGTCCTGCCTGGGCGAGGTGCGCAGCCAGGACGCGCCGTACACGCTTCGTCGGGCGCTCTCCAACCGTGACCGGGGAGCCGAGGCCTGGGCGTTCATCGAGGCACACCACGGGGAGCTCAGGGACCGACTCCCATCCGGTTCGCTGCCGAGGATGCTCGAGGGAATCAGGACCTTCACCGATGGGGCGACCGCCCGACGGGTCGAGGACTTCCTCCTCGAGCACCCCCTGCCGAGTGGCACGAGACAGGTCGAACAGCACCTCGAACGGATGTGGGCCACCGTGGAGGCCGCGGAACGAATGCGAGCCGCAGAACTGTTCCCGAGCACCTGACCCGGCGCTGCGGGGTTCCGCGGGACCCCGGCCACGCCACTTCACCCAGGGGCTACAGCGGTTCCACCCATCTTCCGTGGTAGTCGACATGAGCCGCGAGGCGGTCCGAGCCGCTGGGGAAGCTGCGCACCCACACGGCAGCCCGGCGGCGGTCCCACTGGTCGGGTTCGAAGCGCACCCACACCAACGGGGCCGTGGCACTCGCGGATTCACCGTGCTCCTCGATCGTCCGGGTGATCGCCCAACGCGTCTCGGGCGGCACGTACTGCCACACGATCGAATGCATGACGACCGCCGGCCCGCCCCGGTCGAGCACCGAGTCGAGGACCGCGGCGGCGTCGGGGGGTTCCGACGTTCCGCTCTCCGCCCCGGGTGCTCCGCCGTCACCTGTGCCCGGACCAACACCGGTGCCGCACCTGAGCAGTTCGGCCGGATGGCTCCTCGCGATCCCGATCGCCGCGTCGATGCGCTCCAGGCGGTCGAGCTGGTCCGGCCAGATGAAGGACCGGATCGTCGCAGCACCCTCGGGGTTCGTCGGGTCCACCGGGTGGGGATCGATCCCGACGCGTTCGGACACCACCGGCAGCACCAGGCCGCTGTGGCGCAGACCCCCGAGTCCCCGCCTCATCTCGGGACGCAGCTGAACAGCGGAGCCGGAGGTGCCCAGCACCACCCCGCCGAGGTCCATCTCGAAGTGGTCGAGTCTGAGGTTCAGCCCTGCTGAACAGCCCAACTCCACCAAGCGGGTCTCGCGCATCCTCGCTTCCGCCACCGCGAGCGCCAACGCAGGTGCGCGCGCCACCTCGTTGGTCTGCACCTCGCGCTCGAGGCCGGCACCCAGCGCCTCGGTGTGCAGGTCCACCAGGGTCCTCCACGAGACCAGCAGCGCCTCGTCGCTGGCGGGGACCGAACCACCGCAGCTCGGCAGCACCTCTGCCCACTCGGGTGCCCCACCGGTCAGTGCCAGACGGTGTGCGGCCCCCAGGAGCCTGAGCGGTGCGGCCTGGCCGAAACGCAGGTGACCCGAACGCCTGAGGAGGTCCCAGGTGGCGGTACCCGCGTGGATCTCCGCCGCGACGAGTTCCAGGAGCCGCGCGTAGAGGGCGGATCCGAGTTCGCGACAGGATGCCGCCTGTTGGGTGAAGCGTCTGGCCCACTCGTCCCGCTCGGGTGGCGTACCAGCCGCGTCGGAGGTCATCGGTCGCCGGGCAGCCACCCGGGTGGGTCCGACAGGAACCGCGTTGCCACCGCGACGTGCATCGCCACTCCGGTCGCCATCGCGTCCTCGTGCAGCATCATCCTGTTCGAGTGGCAGGCGGGGGCCTCCAGGGGATTCGGCTCCTCGGGCATGCACACACCGAGGAATGCCATGGCCGCCGGCACCCTGGCCGTGACGTAGGAGAAGTCCTCCGCCCCCATGACCGGGGCGGGGAGCTCGATCATCGAGTCCTGTCCGACCGTCGTCGCAGCGACATCAGCGACCAACTCGATGAAGCCGGCGTGGTTGACCGTCACCGGGTAGCCCGCCTCCATCTCGACCTCGGCGGTGCAGCCGTGGGCCGCGGCAACGCCCTCGCAGACCTGCGAGACGCGTTCCACCACACCGAGGCGCACCAGCTCGTTGACGGTCCTGATCGTGCCCACCAGCTCGGCCGTCTCCGGGATCACGTTGCTCGTGGTCCCCGCCCTGAGGCTGGCGACGGTCAGCACCGCCGGGTTGAACGCGTCCACGGTGCGGGTGATCATCGATTGCAGGGCGAGCACCGCCTCGGCAGCGACCGGCACCGGATCGGTCGCCCAGTGCGGGGTGGATGCGTGTCCGCCCCTACCCCTGAAGGTGATGCTGAACTCGTCGGTGGCGGCGAGAGCGGGGCCGCTGCGGTACCCGATCGTGCCCGAGGGCAGGTTGGGGGTCACATGGATGGCGAACGCGCCATCGACCCCGTCGAGCACCCCTTCGTCGATCATGACCCGTGCACCGCCCTGGCCCTCCTCGCCGGGCTGGAACATGAAGCGGATCCGACCCGGGAGTCGGTCGCGGCCCGCGCTCAGGACCTTTGCCGCCCCTGCGAGCATCGCCGTGTGCGCGTCGTGCCCGCAGGCGTGCATCCGGCCATCCACCTCGGATGCGAACTCGAGCCCGGTGTCCTCGGGCATCGGCAGGGCGTCCATGTCGCCGCGCAACAGCACCGTGGGGCCGGGTCGGCCGGTGTCGAGGTCGGCCACGACCGAACTGAGTCCCTCTCCGAGGGTCACCTCCAACCCCAGGCCCTCGAGGAACTCCACCACCGCCGCCTGGGTGCGCGGCAGGTCGAGCCCGAGTTCGGGATGGCGGTGCAGGCGTCGCCGGAGCTCCACGACCTCGGGGTGGACGTCCTGCACGATCGTGTCGTTGGCCTCGATGATGCTCATGCGCTCCCCAGGAGTCCGAGGACCAGCCCTACCTGGCCCAGATGGTATGTGGTCATGATCGCGACGCGGTGTTGCGGGAACGGTCCCACGAAGCGGCTCCAGCCGATCATCGCGTCGCTCGCGTAGAACAGCAGCGCTCCTGCGATCACCCACCAGCGTGCGGTACCGATGCCGAAGGCGACCATCAGCGAGATGACTGCCAGGTACGCCGCCACGGCGCCACCCAACGAACGGTCGGACTCGGTGGCCGCGACCACCATCTTCACCCCGAGCGCACGCACCAGCACGGCGACCAGAGCCGCGCCGAGCACGAAGGGCATCGCCTCCACACCCATGGTGATGAACGCACCGATGTAGAGCAGGTGAGCGACCAGGAACGCGGACAGCCCTGCCACGAAACGGTCCTCCAGCATGAGGAACACGTCGCCGGCGAGGGACGCCAACAGGGCTGCGACCACCCACCAGCGTGCAGCGGACGGATCCGGTCCCGACATCGACAGCGCAGCGGCGACCAGGACCACCATCGTGAGTGGCTTCAGGACGTACTCCGCGGCCCGCTTGTCGAGCGCGACGGCCACCCAGTCGGCGGCCGCCACGACCAGCGTTGCGAACAACAGCACCCAGAACATCAGTACCTCCTCAGAACAGGCTGGCGACGCCGTCCCAGGCGAGGGACTCCGACATCGCCATTCGTGCGCGAACCAGGTCGCGCGGGCGGTTGAGTCCGAGCGCTGCGGTGCACCAGCCGCCGCGTCGGTAGAGCACCACGAAGCGGTCCTCTCCGGGGGCGCCGGAGACAACCACCGGTTCGTCACCCGGGCGGGCACGCCCGACCATCTGGATCTTCGAGTCGTACTGGTCGGACCAGAACCACGGAACGGAGCTGAACCCACCGGGGTTGTCCCAGCGCTTCGGATCCAACTCCGCGAGGACTCTCCGGCCCGCGTGCGCGCCCTGGTCGATCGCGTTCTCCCAGTGCTCGACCCGCATCACCTCACCGTCGAACAGCGGGTTGGGCCAGCTGGCGACGTCGCCGACGGCGACCACCCCCGGGGCTGCGAGCAGCGTGGCGTCGGTTGCCACACCACCACCCTCCGCGGGGCTGCGCAGGGACAGCGCCGAGCCCGCCAGCCAGTCAACGGCCGGTACCGCACCGATGCCCACCACGACCACCCGGGCGGGCACCACCTCACCGTCGTCAAGTCGCACCCCCGAGGTGTGCCCGTGGTCATCGGTCAGGATCGCTTCGGGACGCGCCCCGAGGCGCACATCGACGCCCCCGGAGCGGTGCAGGTCCGCCATGAAGGCGCCCATTCCGCCCGGCAGCACACGCCCGAGAGGCACCTCGTCGGCCTCGAGCATCGTCACCTCCAGGCCGCGGCTCCGGCAGGTCGCGGCGACCTCTGCGCCGATGAACCCCGCACCGATCACCACGACGCGTTCGGGCCGGAGGTCGAGTTCCCCGCGGAGGGCGAGGCAATCAGCACCGGTTCGCAGTGTGTGGGTACCCGGAGCCGTCGCGTCGGGGAGGCTGCGCGCCCTCGAACCCGTCGCCAGCACGACCGCGGAGGCATCCAGGCGTGACCCGTCGTCGAGTCCCACTGCGAGTCCCGCCACATCGAGCGACTCCGCCGCCACACCCAGGCGCAGGTCGACGTCGAACTCTGCGAGCTTGTCCGCCACGGGCTGGCGGGCACGTTCCAGTTCCCACTCCCCTGCCAGCACCTGCTTGGTCAGTGGTGGCCTGTCGTGGGGCAGAACCGGTGAGGGGTCGACCAGGCAGATCGGCCCGTCATATCCCGCCGAGCGCGCCGATTGGACCGTGTTCATGCCGCCGAGCGACGCGCCGGCGACGACGAGCGCCTTCACCGGCGGCGTCTTCCACGGCCGGGCCGGGTGCAGGCCGTGCGAACAGGAGCTCCCATCGTCGGGGCTCAGCCCTCGATGCTGATCGCCTGCTTGGGACACCGACGGGCGGCTTCCTCCATCTTGGGACGCAGCTCCTCGGGCGGTTCCTCGTCGAGGATGTACAGGTTGTCGTCCTCGCGCACCTCGAACACGCTCGGCTCGATCGCCATGCAGATCGCATTGGCTTCACACAGGTCGTAGTCGATGACGATTTTCATGAACCCGACCCTAGAACCTTGCGCACCCCCGTGCCTGCTATGGAGCCGGGGTGCGGCTCCGACCGCCCACCCGGAGGGGTCGGAGCCGTCCGCATGGCTACGGTGCGGGACATGACCAGCGACGCGAACCCCTCGACCGGCGAGGCTCCGACCGGTCCGGTCGCCCGACTCGACCCCGACATGCTCACCGGGTTGCACGAGCGCATCCAGCGCGAGGTGGACGCAGGTCGCCTCCCGACCGCCCAGCTCGCGATCGGGCTCGACGGGGACGTCGTGCACACCCGGGACTTCGGTTCCTCGACACCGGGAACCCACTACTCGGTGTTCTCGGTGACCAAGGCGCTGATGGCAGCCACCGTCTGGCAGCTGCTGGACGAACGCACCCTGGAGGTGGGCACGGAGGTCCGGGAGCTGGTTCCCAGCTTCGCCGCCGCCGAGGGAGTGACCCTGCGGCACCTCCTGACCCACACCGGCGGCTTCCCCTACGCCCCGCTGGGACCCCCGCGCTGGAACACGAGGGAGGGTCGCCATGAGCAGTTCGCCCGTTGGCGCCTGCAGTACCCGCCCGGTGAGCGCTTCGAGTACCACGCCACCTCCGCTCACTGGGTGATCGCGGAGATGGTCGAGGTGGTCGAAGGGCGCGACTACCGAGACGTCGTGAGGGAACGCCTGCTCGAGCCCCTCGGCCTCGACGGGATGCACCTGGGGGGTGCGGACGCCGCGGATGCAGAGGTCGCAGAGCTGGTCACCGTCGGGGAGGCACCCGGTCCTGCGGAGCTGCAGGAGGTGTTCGGGACCTCCGAGGTGGACCTCGGCGAGGTGACCCCCGAGGTGTTGCTGGCGTTCAACTCGCCGGATGTGCGCCGGGTCGGGGTGCCCGGAGGCGGTGCGGTCTCCGACGCTGCGTCCATCGCCCTGCTGTACCAGCACCTGCTGCACGACCCGCTCGGGCTGTGGAGCCCGGAGGTGCTCGCGGCGGGCACCGCAGAGGTGTACTGCGATCTGGTCGACCCCCTCAGGGGCATCCCGGCCAACCGCACCCTGGGTCTGGTGCTGGCCGGGGACGACGGCCACTCGGCGCTGCGGGGGATGGGGCACCGGGTGTCACCGCGTGCCTTCGGGCACAACGGAGCAGCGGGCCAGATCGCCTGGGCCGACCCCGAAACGGGCATGTCGTTCGCGTTCTGCACCTCGGCGGTGGAGCGCGACTTCATCCACGAGGCGAGGCGCACCGCGGCGATCGCGACCCGGGCATCCGAGGTGCTCCCCCCGGCGAACTGATCGTCGTGGTGCCGACATGTCGGGCACCACGACGATCAGTTCGGGAGTGGGTGGGGGGGCAGCGGCTTCAGTCGAGGTGCGTGACGTCGTTGAAACGCCTCAGCATCCACCGGTCGAAGGGATCGGGCAGGTGGACGATCTCGGACACCGAGGAGTTCTCCGCCCCGATGAACGCGAAGTTGCGTGACTGGGCCACATGGGCCAACACGGCACCGATCACCCCGCCGTGCACCACGGTGAGCACCCTCTGCCCGCTGTGGGCCTTCGCGATCCGTTCGATCGCGGAGACGCACCTGCCCTGGAATGACGTCCAGCTCTCCGCACCGGGGATCACGTCCCAGCGTTCCTGCGTGTAGACCTCACGCACCAGCGGATCACCCTCGGCTCCCCGGAGCCGCAGGAGTCCACCCTCGTACTCCCCCAGGTGCACCTCCCGCAGGTCGGGCTCCACCGCGTGGGTCATGCCCGTGGCGGACAGCAGGGGGGACGCCGTCTGCAGTGTGCGCCGCAGCGTCGTCACGTAGATGGCCGAGAAGGGCCGAACCTCGTGCTCCGCGACCAGCCGCCTCCCGA
The DNA here is from genome assembly GCA_023958095.1 of Microthrixaceae bacterium. Taxonomy (GTDB): domain Bacteria; phylum Actinomycetota; class Acidimicrobiia; order Acidimicrobiales; family Microtrichaceae; genus JAMLGJ01. The sequence goes on along the minus strand of JAMLGJ010000007.1, from coordinate 58,038 downwards.
GGGCCTCGGCCTGGGCGACGCCCTCGGGAGCCAGGGCGGGGTCGCCGTGGCCGTCGCGGGTCTCGAAGGGCCGGTCGGGGTGGGCTGCCTCGGTGGCGCCATGGCGCACCAGGTAGACCGTGGTGGAACCCTCCGGGGGCGTGAAGCGCCTCTGGGGCACGCTGCCATCGGCCTCGAAGCGGTCCACTGGGGACTCGCCCGGGCCTCCCTGCGGTGTGCCGGAGGCTCCTCGTGGTCGTCCGTCGGGGCGGACGCGATCGGTGTCGCTCATAGCAGCCCGAATCTAGGCGCCCACCGCGGCGGTGACGAGGCGCCGGTCAGACCGCGGCGCAGCTGTCCGTGGCGGTGCCCTCCACCAGCGTGGTCTCGCCGTTGCCGACCCGCACCTCGAGGTCGGGATGCTCTCCCGCGAAGGCGTCGCGGAGCGCCTCGCACGCCTGCAGGGCCTCGGCCTCACTCATCGGTTCGGAGTCGATGTACTCGTCGTCGGGGCCCCGGCCCATGATCTCCACCGAGGACGCACTCACCAGGGTCGAGACGACCTTGGAACTCCAGGACTCCTCGGAATGCGCCTGCTCGACGGCGTCCACGTCGTCCAGGGAGATCTCGCCCTCGCTTCCGAAGTCGTCGCCGAACTCGGTTTCGAACCCAGCACCGGGTTCGCCCTCGGGGTCCGTACCGTCCCCGAAACCACCGGCCGTGCCGAACTGCTGGTCGACCGTCTCCGGGTCGAATCCGCACTGCTCGACCAGGTACTCCGAGAGGTTGGTTCCCGCCTCGATGAACTCGGGATCGAACATGAGCGCCATGATCTCGCCGAAGGCCTCCATGCCTCCCTCGTCGGTGCCCCCATCGCCGGTGCCCCCATCGTCACCCTCCGCCTCCAGCGCCGCGAGGTCGTCCATCACGTCGGCGAAGGTCTCCAGCGATCCGGCCACCTCCGGTGGCGCAGCCTGGGCGAGCTGTCGCATCTCCCCGGCCGCCTTCTCGGCCGCTGCTGGGTTGTCGGTCACATCCAGCTCCTCGCGCTGCATCAGTTCCTCCATCCGCCCGCAGAAGTCCTCCTCGGAGCCGGTCGCCGCTCCGCCCGAGCCGCCCGAGCATGCGGCTCCGAAGAGCGCCACCGAGGCCAGGACCGCCACCCCGATCCGGCGCGCCCTCGGCGCAGCGAGGAGCACGGCCCGCGCGCGACGCTCACCTCGGGTGGGGCGGTGGTCTCCATGGGCGCTTCCGGGTTCCATCCACCCAGTCTGCCGTCATCCGCGCCGCTCGCGACGCCCCCGGCACCGACCACCGTGGCCATCGGCTCATCAGGGGTGGTGGCCTCTGGCCATCGCGTCCGACCACCTGATACGCTGTAGAACACGTTCTAGTTTTCGTCGTGGACGGACCCGCCGGAGGTGGGTCCCCAGTTCCACCCGCAGATCTCGACAGGAGACGCCGCAACCATGACGACCATCCAGACCGAGATGCGTTCACCGTTCCCGATCCCCTTCGGTTGGTTCCAGGTGGGCTGGTCCGACGAGCTGAAGCCCGGCGAGGTGCGCCCGATCGAGTACTTCGACCGCCACCTCGCACTCTGGCGCGACGACAACGGCCGCGCCCGGCTGAACTCGGCGCACTGTCCGCACCTCGGGGCGCACCTCGCCTACGGCGGCTCGGTCCATGGCGAGGAGCTGGCCTGTCCGTTCCACGGGTGGCGCTTCACCGGGGACGGCAGGAACTCGCTGATCCCATACTCGGAGCGCATCAACAAGAAGGCCTGCCTCGACACCTTCCCGGTGGTGGACCGCAACGGCCTGCTGATGGCCTGGTACCACCCCGATGGCCTGGAACCACAGTGGGAGATCCCCGAGGTCGCCGAGTTCAACGACCCCGAGCACTACACCGAGGTCATGACCCGCGAGTACACCATCGAGGCCCCATGGCAGGACCTCGCGGAGAACGGGGTCGACTCGGCGCACTTCCGCTACGTGCACCACACCGAGGAGGTGCCCGAGCTGGTCGGTTACGAGACCGAGGGACCGCTGGCACGCATGCGCTCGATCCAGAAGTTCCCGACACCCCGCGGTGTGGTGGACGGGCACATCAACGCCGACTCCCATGGACCGGGCTTCTCGGTGATCCGCTTCGGGGGGATCGTCGACACGATCCTCATGGGCTGCAACACGCCCATCACCGCCAACAAGTGCCACATGCGTTTCACCTTCACGGTGAAGCGCCTCGGCGATGACTCGGTCAACTCCACCGTCGGCCAGGCGTTCGTGGACGAGATCGACAAGCAGGTCCAGGAGGACACACCCATCTGGCAGAACAAGGCCTACATCGCCCGGCCGGCGCTGGCCGACACGGATGGCCCGTTCACGAAGTTCCGCAAATGGGCCTCGCAGTTCTACGCGGAGCCGGTCGACGACTCCGCGGATGTGTACGTACCCAAGGAGTCGTGGCCCTTCGAACCCCTCGAGACGGCTTCGCGCAAGTACGGTTCGGACCCCTTCGAGAACTGACCCGCTCCGGGACGCGGCGGCGGAGCCTCACCACTGCGGCTGCGGTGGCCTGCGCGCGCGGTTGCCGATCACCAGTCCCACCACGAGCAGAACCAGCCCGACGAACCCCACGAACCCGCCGAGCACCAGCGCCGCGATGATGCCGAACGCAGGCTTGGCGAAGTCGAACACCTCCCCCATGGTCACGACCCGGCCCACCTCGATCGTCACCTCCGTGCCCGACGGAACCGCTTCGCCTTCCGAGGGCTCACCCGATGGCCCGGAGGGTTCACCGGTGTCCGCCGCGGGGTCCACCGCACAGGTCGCGGTGTAGTCGCCCGGTCCCAGGTCCTTGGCGACCAAGAACGGCCGCACGTCCGTGGGCAGCCGGTTGGAGGCGAAGGTGTCGGACTCGACGCCGTCGCGAAGCGTGACCTCGGCCCCGAACTCGTCGGTGATGGTGCAGCTGGTGGCGTCGTGCACCGACGCCGTGTCGGGACGCAGGAGCACACCGACGCTCATCGTCCGTTCCGGCGAGTCGATGTCCTCGATCACCCTGAACTCGAGTGACCCGGGGACCGCTGCACTCGAGCCCTGTGGGAGCACCACGTCCCTGTCGAAGGAGTCCAGATCGAGTGAACCGCCGAGGGCCAGGGTCGCCAGGACCGCTCCTGCCACCGCCAGCACCATCAACACGACGCCGGAGAGCACGAACCCGCGTCCGGGACGCCCGGCCGGTTCGATCGGGTGTCCGTGCTGTTGTTCCGGGGTCATCGGGATCCCATCTGCCGAGGTGGCGCCGCGTCCGTCACGGCCCAACACTCAACCAGACGGGAAACCCCGGGGTCGCTCAGGGCTTCTCGGACCCGACGACCCACATCGCGAAGAACTGGGCGGCACCGCCGTAGGCATGGCCGAGTGCGGTCTCCACTCCGTCGATCTGGTGGTCCCCTGCCTGGCCACGCACCTGCATGGCGGCCTCACCGAAGCGGATCATGCCGGATGCCCCGATCGGGTTGGTGGACAACACGCCCCCGGAGCAGTTGACCGGCAGATCGCCGTCCAGTGCGGTGCGGCCCTGTTCGGTCATCTTCCAGCCCTCGCCCTCCGGGGCGAACCCGAGGTTCTCCAACCACATCGGCTCGTACCAGGAGAACGGCACGTACATCTCGACCATGTCGATCTCGGCGACGGGATCGACGATTCCGGCCTGCGAGTACACGTCGGCGGCACAGTCGATGCCGGCCCGGGGACTCACCTGGTCCCGGCCCGATGCGGTGGCCGGCTCGGATCGCATTGCGGTGCCGTGCACCCATGCCGGGCGCACTCCGCTGGCCGCTGCGGAGGCCTCGGCGGCCTGCTCCCCCGCGAGCACCATGGCGATCGCTCCGTCGGAGGAGGGACAGGTCTCGGAGTAGCGGATCGGTTCCCACAACATGAACGACTCCTTGATGGAGTCGTAGGTGATCTCCGGTTCGTGCAGGTGCGCATAGGGGTTCTTGAGCGCGTTCAGGCGGTCCTTGAGGGCGACCAGGATCCCGATGTCGTCGGGAGCACCGGAGCGGCGGATGTACTCCCGGATGAACGGAGCGAAGTATCCCCCCGCACCGGCCACGAGCTGCTGTTGGAACGGGATCGGGAACGACAGCGCCCACATCGCCTCGGAGACGGACTGCTGCTGCCAGCCGATGGTCAGCACGCGTTCGTGCACACCGGACTCCACGTGACTCGCGGCGACTATCGCGGTGGAGCCACCCACCGAACCGGCGGTGTGGACCCGGAACAGCGGCTTGCCCACCGCACCCAGGGCTTCGGCCAGGTATGTCTCGGGCATCATGATGCCCTCGAAGAAGTCAGGGGCCTTTCCCACGACGATGGCATCGATGTCGTCCATCGTCAGCCGGGCGTCCTCGAGGGCCCGGTAGGCGGCCTCGCGCAGCAACCCCGGCAACGAGACGTCCCCACGGACCGAGGCGTACTTGGTCTGGCCGATGCCGACCACGGCGACTCTCTCTGCGTTCATGAATCCCCCTCGAGCACTGTGATCAGGTTCTGCTGCAACAGGTGCCCACTGGTCGCGTGGGCCACACCGCGGTCGAACTCGCCCGCGGAGATCCGATTGGCGACCTCGCCGAGGCGGATCAGCCCGGCTCCCATGACCGGGTTCGCGGACAGTGCCCCACCCGAGGGGTTGACCACGACCTCGTCGCCCAGTCCGAGCTCGTTGCGCAGGATCTTCTCCTGGTGGGTGAAAGGGGCACACAGCTCGGCCACCTGCACCGGGCCGTCACCCAGTCCGGCCCTGCGTGCCGCCAACCCGGCCGACGGAGCACGCGTGATGTCACGGGCGCCGAAGTTGTGCGAGTCGACGCGATGGTCGATGCCCCTGATCCATGCGGGGCGCTGCGACCACTCACGGGCACGGTCCCCGGCAGCCAGCACGACAGCCACCGCACCGTCGGTGATCGGGGCGCAGTCGTGGCGGCGCAGGGGATCCGAGACGTACGGGGCCCCGAGCAGCTCCTCCACCGGCGGGGATCCCTTCAGCTGGGCGTGCGGGTTGGATTCCGCGGCGGTGCGGCTGCGATGTGCGATCTCGGCCATCTCCGCCTCGGTGATCGCGCCCGCGTCCAGCATTGAGCGGGCCTGCAGACCCGCGAGGGCCACCGAGTCCGGCCACAACGGACCGTAGTAGTAGGGGTCCAGCTGGCGGCTGAGCACCCTCGGCAGGTCCCCCGGCGAGGCCTTGGAGTAGCCGTACACCAATGCGGTGTCGGCGTGCCCCGCCTGGATCTTCAACCACGCCTCGTACAGAGCCCAGGCGCCGTCCATCTCCACGTGCGACTCGGCGATGGGAGGCCAGGCCCCCACCGCGTCGAGCGTCATCACGAAGCTGAATGCCTGCCCCGCCAGGTAGTCCGAGCTGCCCGAACAGGTGAAGTCGATCTCCGAGATGCCCGCACCGATCTGCTCCAGCACACCCTGGATGATCGGCTGGACCATCTCCACCTCGTTCAGCTCCGGTACGGCCCGCCGGTGCTCCGACTGGGCCACCGACACGATCGCCACGTCACGCATCACATGTGTCCCTTCAACTCTTCGGCCGACACGTCTGGTTCGTCGATCGGCTCCCAGTGCGTGATGTTCTCGAAGCTGGTGGTGCGTTCCGCCGGGTCCTTCCACACCGGACGGACCCGCATGCCTATGCGGACCTCGGTGTGGTCGATCCCGAGCACCGTTCCGTAGAGCGACACCGCGGCCCCGTCGGGAAGGATCAACGCCGACACGAACGGTGGCGGCGGGGCGTTCTCGCCGAAGCCGATGTGCACGACGCAGAACGTCGTGATGGTTGCCTTCGGTCCGACCTCGACAGATTCGGTGGTGGCGCGCCCGAGCACGGGGTCCATCCCGCGGGACGGCACGTAGACGTCGGTGCCGCCCTCGGCGCGCTCACCGAGGATCCGGCCCTCCTGCAGTCCGCGCAGGAACCGTGTCGGCGCCGCTCCCGGGGTGTAGTCGTAGACCATCGTGGCCGGCACCGTCACCCTCCGCACCTGCTCGGTGCCGCCACCGTCGGGCACGTTCACCTCGGGTTGGCCCCACAGGCCCTCGGGCATGGCGCTGACGCTGCGGTCGGCGTCCTGCGCGAACGTCGGTCCTGAGCCCATGTCAGCCCTTCCCTTCCGCGAGTTCGAAACACACCAGGTTCCCGAAGCCATCCACGCTCTCGGGCGCCCAACGGACCCTCACCCGGGCGCCGGTGGAGACCTCCGAGGGATCCGCGGCATCGATCACGTGCAACATCGAGGTGTCCGCCCCGTCGAGCTGGATGAGGGCCAGCGCGTGCGGGGTGGCCAGGGGCTGGCCCTCACGCACGCGGGACACCCAGGACCAACTCCTCACGGTGCCCTCGGTGCCTACCTCGACCATATCGGTCAGCGGTTCGCCGGACTCCGGGTCGTACTCGACCGGTGGGCACACCACCCGTCCCCCGGTGTCGCGGATGCCGAGCATCCGTCGCTCGGCCAGCGCGGTGAAGAACGCCCCGATCACGGGGCCGGTCGTGCGCTGGAAGTCGTACCCGATCGTTAGTGGAGCACGCAGGATCTCCCCTGCGTCCGGCGATTCGGCCATCGACACCCCCTGGTGGTCCGTGGCGCCCTGCACCCAGGAGCACCGAGCCGCCATCTGACGACTCGTCAGGAGACTAGAACACGTTCTTGTGCTCGGACAACGCGCACCCAGCTGGACGAAGGAGCGGTCCGGGCAGGTCCCCGCCCCGGATCGGGTGGCCGTGCCGGAGCGCCACGGCCGGGGAGCTCAGGGGGTCACCACCGCGAAGCGCGGGTCGGGGTGGTCGAGCCAACCTGCAAGGCGTTCGAGTGCTCCCCGGTCCCCTCGGATCGACACTCCCTCGCCCACGCCCATGCCGCCGATCACCATCAGCAGCTCGACCTTGCTCAGCGACACCGTCGCATCCGCGTGGTCGAGGTGCACCCCGTTGCGGTGGTTCAGCACGGAGTTCTCGACCCAGAGCACGTGCTTCTCGGGCTGCGCTTCACCAGAGGGGTCCACGAGGAGGTTGAGCACCAGCCGCTGGCCCTCGCAGACCTCGGGGTCCAGGCGCAGCGCGAGCGCATCGAGCAGCATCGGGACCTCCACCGCCAGCACCAGGTCCCGGGACCCCGTGGACATGCCGCTCGACCCCCGGGCCCCTCCGGTTCGCAGCTCGGCAGCACCCACCAGGTAGAAGTTCCGCCACGTCGCCGACTCCGCCTGGTAGCCGAGCTGGTCATAGGTGTCGGCCAGCAGCGCCTTCGCCTCCGCCGTGGCCGGATCGGACTCGTCGGGGTCGGCGAAGACGACCCGGTTGAGCACCTCGGCAACCCAGCGGTACTCACCGGCGTCGTAGTCGCCACGGGCGCGCTGCAGGACCGCTCGAGCCCCTCCCATGTACTCCACGTAGCGTTCTGCGGCCGGCTCCGGGGGCAGGGCGTGGAGCTCGGCGGGGTTGCCGGAGAACCAGCCCAGGTAGCGCTGGTAGACCGCCTTCACGTCGTGGTTGACGGTGCCGTAGTAGGGCCGGTTGCACCACTGCGAGGCGATCGATTCCGGGAGCCGTACCTCCTCGGCGCACTCGAGCATGGTGAGGCCCTTGTTGGCCAGCCTCAGGGTCTGGTCGTGGATGTACTTGTAGAGGTCCCGCTGGGTCGCGAGGTACGCCATGGAGTCCTCGGCCCCCCAGACCGGCCAGTGGTGGCTCGTGAAGACCAGATCCACCCTGCCCTCGTTGAGCACGATCGCCTCGTCCATGTACTTCGCCCATGCCAGTGCGTCGCGGACCTGAGCACCGCGCAGGGTGTAGAGGTTGTGCAGGTTGTGGCTGCAGTTCTCCGCCATGCACAGCGCCCGGAACTGCGGGAAGTAGAAGTTCATCTCCGCGGGTGCCTCGGTTCCCGGGGTCAGCTGGAACTCGATCTCGACCCCGTCCAGGGTCAGTGTCTGACCCGAGGCCTCCACGACGTCGGTCGGGTGGATGAGTGTGACCGTGCCCAGCGAGTTGGTCTTGCCCAGTCCGGCATCGAGTTGCCCCCGGGGGCCCCGGGCCAGGGTGGCTCCGTACATGAACTCGGCACGGCGACTCATCGCGGCACCGGCGAAGACGTTCTCGGACACCGCGGCCTCGACCATCCCCACGGGAGCGACGACCCTGCATCGCCCCTCGGCCACGTCGGCCTCGGAGGTGACGCCCTTGACCCCGCCGAAGTGGTCGATGTGTGAATGGGTGTAGATCACCGCTGTCACGGGCCTGTCACCCAGGTGCTCGCGGGCGAGCCGCATCGCGGCGGCGGCGCACTCCATGGAGATCAACGGGTCGATCACCATGAACCCCTCGTCACCCTCGATGATCGTGATCTCGGAGAGGTCGAAGCCACGCAGCTGGTGGATGCGATCCGCGATGGTGAACAGCCCGGCCTCCATGTTGAGGCGGGCCTGGCGCCACAACGAGGGGTTGACCGAACCGGGCGCCTCGGGCCCCTCGCGGCCGGGCTCGCCGAGGAACGAGTACGTGTCGAGCTCCCACGCCGCCCTGCCCGAGGGCCCTTCGACAACCCCGGGGGCCGGTCGCGCCACGAGCCCGCGCCGCGCGTTCACCCAGTCGGCGCCGTCGTCCCAGTCCATCGGGGACTCCTCGAGGAAGCGCCGCTGGGCCTCGAGGGTGTGGTCCGAGGGGGCGGTGTGATGGGAGTCGTCGACCATGGCAGCGGTTCTACCATCCGGGCGCCGGAATCGTCCCGGGACCCGATCACGGCTGCAGCCCGGTACGCTGCCGACCATGTCCTCATCCGCTGAACAACCGCCACCGGGCGGACCGCGAGCCGGCTTCGCCCCGCGGCTCGACCAGGACGAGGTCGACCTCGACCAGCCCATCACCCCGGCCGGGCAGCACCCGCCCGTGCAGGACTGGGACACGGACTTCGACCACACCGTCACCGAGTACGCACAGAACGCACCCGAGGTCTGGCGGCACTACCGCGAGAGCTGCCCGGTGGCCCACACCGAGCGATTCGGTGGCGCGTGGTTCCCGGCGCGCCACAGCGATGTGGAGGCGATCGCCCACGACACCGACCACTTCTCGTCCCGCGGCGTGATCGTCAACGACCTCGGCTTCAGGGGCCAGGCACCGGTCGGGTTCGCTCCCCCGATCACCTCCGATCCACCATTCCACCAGATCGCCCGCAAGCTGTTGTTGGGCCCGTTCTCCCCGAAGGCCGTTGCGGCGCTGGAACCAGCGGCGCGCGAGACCTGCCGGTCGCTGCTGCGCGACACGATCGCGGCCGCCGAGGGCAGCGGCGGGATCGTCGACGCCGCACAGTCGTACTCCCAGCACATCCCCGTGCGGGTCATCGCCCGGATGCTCGGACTGCCCGAGTCCGACGGCGAGGTGTTCCGCAAGTTCATCCACCGAATCCTCGAGAAGCCCGGTCAGGTGGCCGTGGCGCCCGACGACACGATGGCCGCCTACCTGGAGACGGCGATCCTGGAGCGCATCGCGGAGCCCCGCGACGACCTCATCAGCTACCTCGCCCACGCGGATGTCGACGGCGTGCCCCTCACCCCGGACCACGTGTTCGGCTCGATCGCCCTGCTGTTGATCGCGGGGATAGACACGACCTGGTCCGCGATCGGCTCGTCACTGTGGCACCTGGCCCAGAACCCGGAACACCACGAGCGGCTCCGCAACGACCCGGAGGTGTGGCCCTTCGCCATAGAGGAGTTCCTCCGCTACTACGCGCCGGTCACGATGGCCCGGGTGGTCGAGGAACCTGTGACGGTGAACGGGGCGGAGATGGACCCCGGCGACTGGGTCCTGTTGCCGTTCCCCTCGGCGAACCGCGACAGTGAGGCCTTCGACGACGCCGAGGAGTTCGTGATCGACCGCAAGCGCAACCGACACGCGGCGTTCGGCCTCGGCATCCACCGCTGCGCGGGTTCGAACCTGGCCCGGATGGAACTGCGCGTGGCCCTGAAGGAATGGGTCGACGCCGTGGAGAGCTTCGAGTTGGCCAGCGACGACCCCGACGCTGTGCGTTGGGCCACCGGGCAGGTGCGTGGGCCACGCGAACTCCCCGTGAGGATCCTCGCCGCGACCGCGCCCGAGCCGACCTGAGGAACCCGACCGACCGATCGGAGCCAGACATGCGAATCCAGTTCGAGCGCGACGCCTGCCAGGGCCACAACCGGTGCTACCTGCTGGCCCCGGAGATCTTCGACGTCGACGACGAGGGCTACGCCGTGCTCCGCATCGACGGGGACCTGCCGCCCGAACTCGAGGAGAAGGGCCGGCTCGCGGCGGACAACTGCCCCGAGTACGCGATCACGGTGATCGACTAGACCCCACCCAGGTTCAGGCCCCCTCGAACAACGACAGGGTCAGGGGCGCCCAGGACCTCGAATCGATCGGTGAGGCACCCAGCCGGCCCGCCAACGAGGCAACGGCGCCGTGGCCACCACCGAGGACCGCCACCTGTGTGCGGCATCGGCTGGCGCCGTGGTCCCCGCGCTGGCCCCAGTCGAGACCCAGCAGCACGCCCGGTCCGCCGCTCACGCAGAACACCCCGGGTGCGGTCTCGGTGACCTCGCTCAGCACCTCGATCGCTTCGAGTCGCCGCCGTACCCGATCACTCGCCGATGCAGTGGTGCGGACCACGGCGCAGGTCCCGTCGGTGTACCAGCCCGTCTCCCCGTCGCCGGCCGGATCCCCGAACTCGCCGCTGCAGGCCTCGGTGAAGGCCTCGGCACAGCTGTGCTCCACGCGCTCCTGTGAGTGGTCGCTGACCACGACCACGACGGTGTCGGACCAGACCGGTCGGTACGGCTCGAGGAGCTCACCCAGCACCGCGTCCACCGCTGAAGCATGCCTGCGGGCCTCGGGCGAGTCCGGTCCGTGCACGTGGGACACCGCGTCGTTCTCGTCGAGCTGCACCATTGCGAACCCGTGGTCGCCCAGGTCCATCTCCAGCGCCGCTGCAAGTGTCGCCGAGTCGGCCGCATATCCGGTGGGGCCCAGGGGAACCCCCTCGGGGGCCACGCCCCCGGAAGGCCAGTGACCACTCGCCCGCTGCGCGGCGCACACACCGACGAGGTTCTGGTCCCCGAACACCGCTGCGGTGGTCACACCCTTGGTGCCGAGGTGCTCGAACACGGTCGGGACCGATGGCCCCACCGAGCCCGCCGCGACCCACTCCCGGTCCACCAGCACCTCGTTGGCGTACAGACCGTGCCGGGACGGTGCGGCACCGGTCACGAGGGTGGCGTGGTTCGGATACGTCGTCGCCGGGAGGACACCCAGGGCACTGCCCGACCAACCATCGGCGCCGAGTTCGCACAGCGTGGGCATCAGCTCCGGGGTCACCTTGTCCACGCACAGGGCGTCGATCACCACCCACAGCACCCGCATGGCGCTCAGGCGCCGCTCTTCGCTGCGTGCTCCTCGGCGAGGCGGCGCAGCAACGGAACGAAGTGCTCGAAGTCGGGTGTCTCGGCTCCCTCCACCTTTGCCCGGTCGTCCCAGATCCGCACCGCCACGGCCTCCCGGAAGCGGTCGTTGGACTCGAAAGCGGCGACCTCCCGGGGCTCCATCGGGCCACCCTGCACCTCGAGGCTCCTGCGCGACGACGGCGACAGGCCGGCGAGGTACCCGGGCTCCACCGCACACAGGTACCGCTTGGCTGCCACGTGCAGGGCCACCGGGTCCGCCACCTCGGCACCCAGCAGTGGCCTCAGGTAGGCCGCTGCGACACCTTCGTGGTGCTCGTCGGAATCCAGGGGTCGGTCGATCTCCTGCAGGTCGCCGAGCAGCAGGTGTCCCACGTCGTGCAGCAGTGCCGCCACCACCTGCGCTCCCGACGCCCCCTCGGCAGCCGCGAGCGTCGCAGCCTGGAGTGCGTGCTCCCGCTCGGTCACAGCCTCGTCGTAGAGCCTCGAAGCCATGTCGGACTCGAACATCGACTCCAGCGCCTCCACCGACGCCACCTCCCGCGCCGCACCCGTGTGAGCCGGACCGGAGCGCCGGGCCGATGCGGATTCCGACGAGGGCGGACGGCCGAGGAAGTCGTCGCTGATCGAGATCCGCACCCGCTCACCCCCGAAGGTCCCGTCGCTGCCCGAGAACTCCGCGACCTTGTCGGCGTAGTAGCGGCTGCGGAAGTCACCCTCCGCCGCGCTGTTGTAGGTCAGGTACATCGCCCGGCGTGGGTGGTCGGCCCGGTTCGTGTCGCTGCGGTGCGGTGCGAGCGAGTCGAACACCACCACATCACCCGGATGGACCTCGACCGGCTCCCAGTCGAGCGACGATGCGACCTCGTCGGTGATCCTGCCACCCTCGTCGGCGTCCAGCAGCCTCCGCTGCGCGTCCTGCGCGAACCAGAGACAGCCGCTGCGGCGGGTGGCCGGGTCCAACGGAACCATCACCGAGACGTGACCACGGGCGAAGCGGTAGGCACGTGCGTCCTGGTGGGGGGCGAAGCCGCCACCTCCGGGGTGCTTGTAGTTCACCTTCTCCTTGAACAGGACCACCGGTTCGCCGCAGACCGCCTCGACCAGCGATCCGACGTCGTCGCGCACGAAGCGACCGAGTCCCTCGGAGAGGTCGGCGAACAGCTCGCTGCGGGCGAGCACGTCACCCGAGTCGGTTCCCTCGAGGTGTTGCAGGGGCCCGCTGGGGCCCTCGTCCATCGCGGCGAGGTCACGGACCTCTGCGTCCAGCTCGGCCAGCAGCTCCTCCGGCAGCACCCCGCGCAGCACCACCACACCGGTTTCGTTCCAGTCCGCCTCGACCGCTGCCAGTGCCTGCGCAGCCTGCTCCACGAGTGTCACCTGCGCAGCGTACGCGCCGTTCGGGAGCGACGCTCACCCCACCAGCCCGGCATCGGCAGCAGCGCTCCGGCGGTACGTTCCCGCAGCGACCCGCGCCACACTCCCAGGGAGTACGCGGCGTTCCCCAGCCCTTCCACCAGCCGGTGTGGCAGCGGTCCGGGGACCATGGCCAACTCGGCGAGCAGCGCCACGAGCAACCACCGTCGGGCCCGGCGCGACATCGAGGCCGCCAGCGCCGCCACGGGCCACCAGGGGCGCAGCACCGCACGTGCCAGCTCGCCTCCGGCTGCCAGGTGGCCCCCGACCGCGAGCCGCACCACGGCCCGCCTGGGAACACCCGGCAACGCTGATGCCAGCCGGGAAGCCGATGCCGCCACGATCGTGCAGGCGAGCACCGGGTGGCCGGCCACCACCGAAGCCCAGGCCGCGGCACTCCACGGTGACACCGACACCGGGGCGAGCCGGCCGGGGTGACGTCGTTCGAGGGGCCCGGCCGAGGTCCCGTAGTCGAAGCGCTGGGCCAGCCACGCCCGCCAGCCGCTGCGTGCGCGGTGGGTGACACGGGCGGCCGGTTCGTAGCGCACGACTCCACCTGCCTCGACGAGGCGCCACACCAGATCGACGTCCTCCCCGAAGCGCAGGCTCTCGTCGAACCCGCCGATGCCGCGCAGTGATGCCGTACGTGCCAGCAGGGTCGCGGTGGGCACGTACGGCACCGCCGAGCGCGGCCTGACCGTTGCCGGTACGGAGCCCATGTCGAGGGGACCTCTCAGGCGGTCGTGCGAGGCGAGGATCCCACTGCCACCCGAGGAGACCACGCGCGGAGCCACCGCCACCGTGCCCTCACCCGACATGTGGGCGAGCAGCACCTCGATGCGGAGCCCCGACGGGTCGACGTCGGCATCGATGAACAACACCAGCGGCGTCTCCACTGCACCCAGGGCGGTGTTGCGTGCCGCGGCCGGACCCCGGGCGGACCCGTGACGGATGAGGCGCGCCCCGTGGTTCCGTGCCGCGCGGGCGACCGCCCCCGGGTCGAGCGAACCGTCGTCGACGACCACCACGTTCCCGTGGGGCAACCCGGCGAGTGCCTCCAGGAGAGCCTCCAAGCCGTCGAGGTCGTCACGGACCGGCACCGCCACGGTCACATCACCCGCGGCCGGCAGCGCTGGCGATGACAGGTAGCCGGGGTGCATGCAGGGATGTGCCAGGCCACCAGCGAGCAGGCGTGCGGCGAGCTCCTCCTCGGGACCGTCCGAGGGCTCCCAGCGCGCTCCCCGGCTGAGCTCCTCGAGGATCTCGGCGCCGCGCCGCGACACGCGCACGACCCGCAGTGGGGAACCACCGCTCCAGGATCCACCACCGAGTCGACGCAGCGTCGGGTCCGCCACGAGGGGCGGGCGGCTCACGTGGCCGTCATCCCACCGTCGACGGCCAGCACCGCACCGGTCACGGCCGAGGCCTCGTCGCTGCAGAGCCAGGCGACCGCCGATGCGACCTCGTCGGCACCCACCAGGCGCTGGGTGGTGTGGTGCACCGCGAACTCCTGTGGCGACCCGAGGCCGTAGACGTCCGCGGAGGCGGCGAGGATCCGGGTGTCGGTGGATCCCGGTGAAACGGCGTTGACGGTGATGCCGCTCGGACCCAGGTCCGCGGCCATGGACCTCACGATCGACACCGCTGCGGCCTTGGTGGCCGCGTAGGCCCCCATCATGGGCAGCCCACGGTCCGCCGCGGCCGAGGCGACCACCACGAACCGCCCCCGTGACCGGGGCACGTCCCCGGGCGAGCGGCCCGTGCCGGGCGCGGGGAGCATGCGGGGCACGACCGCCGCGGCGGTGTTGAGCACCCCGGAGGTGTTGGTGCGCACGAGTGCCTCCCACACCTCCGGCGGGGTGGTCCACACGGGCCCACCACCCCACACGACGCCAGCGGCGCAGACCACGGTGTCGATGCCCGCCCGATGGTCCTCCCGCTCGCCGAGCAGCTCGCCGAGCGCCGAGGCCAGACCAGCCCTGTCACCCACGTCGGCGACCACTGCACGCGACCCGTTGCCACAGTCGGCGACCACCGCGTCGAGTTCCTCGCGGGTGGCCATCGGGTACTCGACACCGGGGTCGTCAGAACACCGGTCCAGCGCGACGATGCGCATGCCCTGCGCGGCGAGGCGGCGTGCTACCGCCGCTCCGATTCCACGCCCGGCTCCGGTCACCAGTGCGGTGCGTGCGGCGGTCACGGCGCGCCCGGGTGGCCCATCGGCATTCATCACACAAGGGTGCCACGCGCCGGTGGGTCCGACCCGTCCGGCGCCACCCGGGGCCAAGCTGGGGCAGGCGGCCCGCCCGGCGGTAGCGTTGCGACGATGATCGCAGTCGTACCGGTGCGAGACGGGGCACTGCCCGCAGGGGGGACAGAAGTTGTCGCCGAGGCCGCTGGCCGTGTGCTCCTGGTCGGCAGCGGTACCGCAGAGGCCCTGGACGACCTCGGGCCCCTCGTGTCGGACGTCGACACATGGGAGACCGAGGGTTTCGCCCCCGGAGCCTGGTCGCACTCGCTCGCGTCGCTGCTGGCCGACGAGGAGTTGGTGCTCCTGCCCGCGAGCCCCGACGGACGCGACCTCGCTCCGAGAGTTGCCGCCGTGCTCGGCCACGAGCTGTTCAGCGGCGCGGTGGAGATCCGCGACGAGCTGGTGCGCACCGTCGGGTTCGGGGCGACCGCGATGGTCGAGCACCACCTCACCGGCGCCGCCGTGGTGACCCTGCAGCCCGGGGTGCGCGGCATCGACCCCTCCCGGGACCACCACTCGACCCCGCCGGTGGTGAGGGACCTCACCGACGAACTCGACTCCGGCGGCCCATCGGGATCAACCCCGGACGCACCACCTCCCAGGGACTGCGTGACCATCGAGGTGCTGCCCCCCGACGCATCCACGATGGACCTGGCCGAGGCGCCCCGGATCCTCGCGGGCGGCAACGGCCTGGGTGACCCCGAGAGCTTCGAACGACTCGCCGAGGTGGCCCGCGCACTCGATGCGTCGGTCGGCACCACCCGGGTGATCACCGACAAGGGTTGGCTCCCCCACGAACGCCAGATCGGCACCACCGGGGTGGTCGTCGACCCGCGCCTGTATGTCGCGTTCGGCATCTCCGGCGCGGTCCAGCACACCAGCGGACTCGGCCAGCCGGACCATGTGATCTCGGTGAACACCGATCCCCACTGCCCCATGATGTCGCTCGCGGACCTCGCGGTGGTCGCCGATGCGGGTCGGACCCTCGAGGTGCTGGCAGGCCTGCTGGGTACCGGAGAGGCCACCCATGACTGAAACCACCGAGTTCGATGCGGTGGTCGTGGGAGCCGGTCCGGCAGGTGCCGCCGCGGCGTTCGAGCTGGCCCGTGCGGGCCGCTCGGTGGCCCTGGTCGAACGGGGGCCGTTCCCGGGCTCCAAGAACATGTACGGCGGTGTCGTCTACGGCCGGATACTCGACACCCTCATCCCGCGTTGGTGGGAGGAGATGCCGGTTCAGCGCTGGGTAACCCGGCGCCAGACGATGTTGATGACCGGCCACCAGGCCCTCACCATCGACTACCGCACCGACACCTGGGGGCGCCCGCCCTACAACGGGGCCACCGCATACCGGCCGGACTTCGATTCCTGGCTGGCCGACAAGGCGGTGCAGCAGGGCGCCACGCTCCTGTGTTCCACCACCGTGACCGGCCTGCTGGTCGAGGGTGGCCGCACGGTCGGGGTCCGCACAGACCGGCCCGACGGCGACCTCCGCGCCGGGGTGGTGATCGCAGCGGACGGCGTGAACTCGTTCCTGGCGAAGGAAGCCGGTCTCTACGGGGAGGTGTCGGCCGACAACTACACCGTCGGGGTGAAGGAGACCATCGCCCTGCCCCGCGAGGTCATAGACGAGCGGTTCGCGGTCCGTGGGGACCATGGCGTCGACATCGAGATCATCGGTTGCACCGGGGAGGTGCCCGGGGGCGGATTCCTCTACACCAACGCCGACACCGTCGCGGTGGGACTCGTGCTGTCGCTCCCCGCCCTGGCCGCCGGTGGATCACGGCCCGAGGAGCTCCTGGCCGCGCTGAAGGCCCATCCGGCGGTCGCCCCCCTGGTCGAGGGCGGCGAGGTCAAGGAGTACTCGGCCCACGTCATCCCCGAGGCTGGCTACGACATGATGCCCGAACTGGTGGGGGACGGGCTGCTGGTGGCCGGCGACGCCGCAGCCATGTGCCTCGCGGCGGGGGTGTGGCTCGAGGGCGTCAACTTCGCGATCGGCTCCGGAGCCGCGGCGGGACGTGCCGCACACGCGGCGCTGCGAAGCGGCGACACCACCGCTGCCGGGCTCGCGGGCTACCGAACCCGGCTCGAATCGAGCTTCGTGCTTGCCGACCATCGCAAGCTCCGTGAGGCGCCGCACCTGGTGATGGGCGACCTCGCCCAGCGTCAGCTGCCCGGACTGGCCTGTGATGTCGCCGAGGCGGTGTTCCAGGTCACCAACCCGGATCCCAAACCGGGCCTGGTTCGCATCGCCCGCAAGCAGATCGCCCGCCACGGACTGAAGCTGCCCACGGTGGCCCGCGAGACGATCAGAGCGTTGAGGGCATACGGATGACTGCTCGGGGAGCACAGGGGAACGAAGTGGTCGGTCCGTTGGGGCCCACCTACCCCGCCATCAGTTTCGAGACACGAATGGACTCGGTGGAGTTCCGGGTCCACGAACGTCCGCACATCGTGGTGGACGACACGATCTGCAGGGACTGTTCGGTGCGGGGCTGCATCACCGCGTGCCCGGCGAACCTGTTCATCCCCACCTCGGACGGGGGGATCCTGTTCAACTACGAGCAGTGCTTCGAGTGCGGCACCTGCTACCTGGTCTGCAACGAGGAGGGTGCGATCAGCTGGTCGTACCCCGAGGGTGGCCACGGGGTGGTGTTCCACAGCTCATGAGCGAGGCGAGCATCGCGGCCTGCGTGAAGTGGGTGGACCTGCACCCGGGGGTGGACCCTGCCACCGCACTGCCGGAGCCCTCCGCGCACAGCTGGGGGTTCTCCGAGGCCGACCGGGCGGCGCTGGAGGTCGCCCTGCGACTGGCGGAGGCACGTGGCACCGAAGCCGTCGTGGTGTGCGCAGGACCGCTCGAGGCGCGCCGCTGCCTGGCCGAGCTGGCCGCATCGGGCCCGGCTCGGGCGGTCCTCGTGGAGCACGACCACCAGAGCGGTCCGGGCACCTCGGGCGTCGTGCTCGCCGGCGTACTCGGGCCACGCCACCTGGATGTCGACCTCGTGGTGTGTGGGGACATGAGCAACGGACGCGGGTCGGGCTCGGTGCCCGCCGTGGTCGCCCACCACCTCGGGTTCGCCCAGGCGCTCGGGCTCATCGAGTTGGACCCCGGACCGGGCACGCTCAGGGCCGTACGCCGCCTGGACGGTGCCCGCCGCGAGGTCGTCTCCGTGGATGGACCTGCGGTGTTGTCGGTGGAGGGATCGGTCGCAGCACTGCGACGCGCTCCCCTGGGCGCCGCGACGAGTGCCGCCATGACATCCGAAGCGGTCGAGGTGGTGCGCACCGACCCCCACCACGCACCCGAACGACCGACCAGGGTGGTGCCGTGGAGACCACCGCCCCGTGCGGTGCCGGCACCCCACGAGGCGGATGCCTTCTCCAGGATCGTGGCGCTCACCGGTGCCATGGCCGACCACAGCCCACCGCGCTCGGTGGAGGGTACGCCCGAGATGGCAGCGGAGCTGATCCTCGAACAGCTCCGCACCTGGGGCTACCTCGCACGGGACGGCGAGCAGACCTGAGGGGTCCGCGCATGGCTCGCCCCGACCGCCGCGCCGCACGCTCCCAGCCGGGCTCCACCCAGCTGCGCGCCGGCAGGCCACGCCGGTTGGCGGACGCGACCTGGACGGACCTCGCCGGCCGGGAGCCACTGCTGCTCGCGGTTCCCGTCGGCAGCTGCGAGCAGCACGGTCCGCACCTTCCGCTGGACACCGACACCCGGATCGCCACGGCTCTGGCCGACCAGCTCGCACGAGACCTCGAGGTGGCGGTCGCGGCACCCCCGATCGGCATCGGTGCCTCCGGTGAACACGGCGCCTTCCCCGGCACACTCTCGATCGGAACCGATGCCCTCATCTCGTCGCTGGTCGAACTGGCCCGCAGCGCACTGCCCACGGTCAGCGGCGACACCGGGCCGTTCCGGGCGGTGCTGTTCGTCAACGGACACGGCGGCAACACCGCAGCGATTGCCACCGCTGTGTCGCAACTGCGCTCGGAGTCGCGTCGCGTTGCCGCGTGGCACCCGCGGGCGGACGGTGGCGACCTCCACGCGGGCACCACCGAGACCTCGCTCATGCTGCACCTGAATCCCGAGCTCGTACGCACCGAGGCGCTCGAGGCGGGCGCGACCGAACGGCTCGAGGAGATACGCGACGAGCTCACCTCGGGTCGACTCGCGCTGGTGTCGCCCAACGGAGTCCTCGGCGACCCCCGCACCGCGTCCGCCGAGCGGGGTGAACGGCTGTTCACGGAAATGAACGGGACCTTGCTGGCAGCGGCCGAACAGCTGCTCTCCCGAGAGATCGCCGGGCACCACCGCGTGGACCACGACTCCTAGGGTGGTGGCCGATGGCCCACGACCACGGAGCCCACACCCACTCACACGGGTCGGCACTGGCACGCTCCGGCGAGGCGGCCAAACGGCCGCTGTCGATGGCGCTCGCGATCACGCTGGTGACGCTCGTGGTGCAAGTGGCGGTCGGCCTGTACACCGGCTCGCTCTCGCTCCTCGCTGATGGTGCGCACCTTCTCACCGACGCCGGGGGCATCGCGCTGGCGCTCGCCGCGGTCACGCTCGCGTCGCGCCCCACCCGCAGTGAGCGCACCTTCGGCCTGTACCGCCTGGAGGTGCTGTCGGCGCTCGCGAACGGCCTGCTCCTGCTCGCAGTTGCCCTCTGGGCCTTCACCGAAGCCGTCTCGCGGATCCAGGACCCACCGGATGTACCCGGCCTGCCGGTGCTGGTCGTCGGTGCGGTGGGACTCGTGGCGAACCTCGTGGCACTGCGACTGCTGGGCGGAGGCGGCTCCCTCGCAGCTGAGGGCGCACGGCTCGAGGTGCTGGCCGACGCGGTGGGCTCGGTCGGGGTCGTCGTGGGCGGTGCACTCATCCTGGCCACGGACCAACCGGTCATGGATGCCTGGATCGGCCTCGCCATCGCCGTCTGGATCGTGCCGCGGTCGCTGCGGCTCGTGTGGGCGTCCCTGCGGATCCTGCTGCAGGAGGCACCTGCGCGACTGGATCTCGGGGCCGTGCAGGCGACCCTCGAAGGCGTTCCCGGGGTGCTGGACGTGCACGACCTTCACGTGTGGACTCTCACCACCGACATGGACGTGCTGACGGCCCACCTGATGGTGGGACCGACGGTCGACCAGCACGAGGTGCTGGACCGGGCCCGCGACGCACTGGTCGAGGTGCACCGGATCCACCACGCCACACTGCAGGTCGAACCCGACACGCACTCCGGCTGCGAACAGGTCGACTGGTGAGCGCGGCCGCACCGGCGT
Organism: Microthrixaceae bacterium; assembly: GCA_023958095.1. GTDB lineage: Bacteria > Actinomycetota > Acidimicrobiia > Acidimicrobiales > Microtrichaceae > JAMLGJ01. The sequence continues at coordinate 37,596 of JAMLGJ010000007.1, read as the reverse complement.
CGCGGCCGACCCTCAGCGGAGCGCCGCCCCGACCCGTTCGCCGTCGATGACGGCCGCGTGTGCCCTCCGCGGAGCAACCGCGTCACCCACCCTGTACACCTCGACGCCCGCATCCCGGAGTTCCACGTAGAGCCCCTCGGCGGGCACCGCGGGCACCGCGAGCACGAGCCAGTCGGGCTCGCGGGTCTGCATGGTCCCGGTGGGATGGTGCTGGAGGCCCAGGGCGTGTCCCTCGACCGACATCGGCACCAGCTCGGTGCTCTGGAGGATCCCCTTGGCCTCGGCACGGATCCAGAAGTTCTCCAGGTCGAGGGTGATGCCGAGATCCTGGCCGACGACCATTCCCGGGGTGATGATCTCGACCGAGCACCCACGGTCGGCGAGGAGCTCCGCCACCGAGGTGGCGTGGTGGAATCCGACCTCGTCGAGCACCACCACCTCACCCTCGGGAGCCACCTCCCCGGCAAGGACCTCGCGGACGTCACATATCCACTCGGCTCCCTCGGGGGCCCACCAGGGCCTCTGGGGAACCGACCCCGTGGCCACCACCACGGAGTCGGGGGACCGCCGCGCCACCTCTGCGGCATCGACCCGCACGCCGTACTCGATCTCCACGCCGAGGCGTCCGGCCTCGTGGAGCTGGTTGCGCACCAGGTCCCCGAACTCGGCCCGGTTGGGGACGCTCGCCGCCAGCGCAACCTGTCCACCGGCCGCCCCAGCTGCCTCGCACACGGTCACCCGGTGGCCGTTGCGCGCGGCTGCGATGGCCGCCTGCAGGCCGGCGGGGCCTGCACCCACCACCAGCACCTCGCGGGTCCGTCGCACCTCGACCGGTAGCCCGGTGCTGCCGTGTTCCTTGCCGGTGCGGGGGTTCTCGATGCATCCGAGCCACCGGTTGAGGCCCATGCGGCCCACACACTCCTGGTTGCAGCTCAGGCACAACCTCGTGTCCTCGGCATGACCCGAGCGCGCCTTCGCTGCGAACTGGGCATCCGCGATCTGGCCCCGCACGACCCCCACCAGGTCGCACTCCCCCTCGGCCAGTGCACGCTCGGCCTGCAACGGATCCTTGAAGCGGCCCACGCCGACCACCGGCAACTCGACCGCCCTGCGCAACGCGGACGGGATGAACATCGCGTAGCCCGGCGGTATGTGCATCGAGGCCTCGATCATGAACAGCGAGGCTGTGGCCACACCGATCGAGGTGTTGATGTAGTCGACGTGACCGCTCGCCTCGACCATGCGGGCCACCTCGACGGCATCCTCGATCGTGGTGCCGCCCTCGATGAGTTCGTCACCGCACAACCGCACGCCCAACGCCAGGTCGGCCCCGATCGCGGAGCGCACCGCGGCCACGATCTCGAGCAGCAGCCTCGTCCTCCTCTCCAGCGAGCCGCCGTACTCGTCGGTACGACGGTTGGTCGCCGGGGAGAGGAACCCGCGCACGATCGAGGAGTGCGAGCACTGCAGCTCGATGCCGTCGAAGCCCCCCTCGGCGCAGTTCGCCGCCACTGCGGCATAGGAATCCACGATCTCGGAGATCTCGTGGTGGTCGACCGCCTTGGGGACCTCACGGAACAACGGGTCGGCCACTGCGGAGGGAGCCCACACCGGCAGCCGCGAGTACATCGAGGAGGCCTGGCCCCCGTTGTGGTTGATCTGGGCGAATATGGGCACCCGGTGGCGGTGCACCGCGTCGGTGATCCGGCGGTAACCGGGAATCACATCGCGGTTGAAGCCGTGTATCAGCTTCTCGTAGGGCCAGTCCGTGGGGTGGGTGGAGTGCTCCTCGGTGATTATCAGTCCCGCGCCGCCGGCGGCGCGCTCGGCGTAGTAGGCGGCGTGCTGGTCGGTGGGAAGACCGTCGTGCGCGTAGTTGGTGAGGTGCGCGGAGAAGACGATCCGGTTGCGCACCGTGACGGGTCCGAGCTGTGTGGGTGACCAGAGGAGACGCTCAGCCATGGGTGCCCGAGCGTACCGAGCGCACTGCTCCACCGGTAGCCGACGGGCGGACCCACCACGGGGATCGCGCCGCCGGAGCTGCGCGAACCACCGGGGTCAGCGGGAGCCCGGTGGTGCCGAAGGGGCCTGATCAGGCGGCGGCGACCGACCCGCGCCTGCCGCGCAGCACCGCCACCGTCACTCCTGCCACGGTCGATGCGGCCGCTGCGGCCCCACCGGCGATCGCTGCGACCCTGCCCCACAGGAAGTGGCCTCCGTCGCCGTCCATCAGGTCCTCGACCCGGTGGTCCGATGACACGACCACGTCTCCCACGGGCTCGAGGCCGAAGCCCACGAGGCGCCCCTTGTGCACATGTCCGTACATCCCTCCGGGGAGGGAAACCGCTACGTCGTCATGGGTCCTGAAAGCGCTGTTGGCCGACTTGGCCAGCTCCAGGGCCTGTTGGATCGTTGCGTCCAGGATGTTCTTCGTGGTCTCGAGCATCGTTGTCTCCTGTGGCTCCGTTGCCATTCCCTCCGGGTTCCGCCCTGCGACACCGGAGCACACGTGCGGGGCCGACAGGACCCGAACCGCGCTGTTGCCGCCACCGGAACAGTAGCCCCATTCTACCGGAGAGGGTCGGCGAGTGGTATGGGCAAACACCCGGTGGCCACTGGGCCTGTCAGTCGACGGTCCAGGTGCTTCCCGAATGCAGGAGGTCGTTGATCAGGTCCCGCCCGGGCGGGGTGGGTTGAACCGGGTTGCGCTCGCCGTAGACGGGCTTGTCGACCGCACGGAACACGCCCATGGGTGTGGGCTCGTCCATGTTCGGCGACAGCCGGCTCAGGGCGAACGCCACCGACGGATGCTCCCTCGCCTCGTTGTGGGTCAGCAACGCGTCCACACCCACGTCTTCCACGTCGACCACCACGCAGCCGTGCTTCGGGTCGAGCACCACTCCCTTGGATCCATCGGGGCCGAAGCGAATCGGTTCGCCCTGCACCAACGGGATGATCATGTCCTCACGGTTCGAACGGCCCGTGATCTGCTGGTAGGCGTGGTTGTTGAACACGTTGCAGTTCTGCAGCACCTCCACGAAGGCCGCACCCCGGTGGGCGTGCGCCCGTTGGAACACCTCTTCCATGTGCTTGCGGTCCATGTCGTGGGTGCGGGCCACGAAGGTCGCATCGGCCCCGAGCGCGACCGACAGAGGCAACAGCGGCGAGTCCTCGGAACCCTGCGGTGAGCTCTTGGTCACCTTTCCCTGTTCGGAGGTGGGTGAGTACTGGCCTTTCGTGAGCCCGTAGATCCGGTTGTTGAACAACAGGATCGTGATGTTCACGTTGCGTCGCAGAGCGTGCAGGAGGTGGTTGCCCCCGATGGAGAGCAGGTCGCCGTCACCGCCCACCACGAACACCGACAGGTCAGGGTTGGACAGAGCCACACCGGTCGCGATCGCAGGGGCGCGACCATGGATGCCGTGGATGCCGTAGGTGTTCATGTAGTACGGGAAGCGGGCTGCACAACCGATGCCACCCACCACCACCGTGTCCTCGCGCCGTATGCCCATCTCCGGGAGCGCGAACTGGAGGGCGGCGAGGATCGTGTAGTCGCCGCAACCCGGGCACCACCGCACCTCCTGGTCGCTCTGCCAGTCCGCCCGTGTGGTCGAGGGCACCTCCACCGGGGTGGATGTCTCGTCCGTGATCGTCATCGTGAGCTCCCGTTCGTCGTCATCGAAGTCCCTGGTTCCCCGTTCATCGCGTGCCGCCGGTCACGGTGGGCGTGTCGCCGATGCGTTTGCGGATCTCGGTCTCCACCTCGGCAGCGGTGAAGGGCAGCCCGGCCACCTTCGAGACGCTCCGGGCGTCCACGAGGTACTCGGCGCGCAACATCATCGCCAGCTGCCCCATGTTCAACTCGGGGACGATCACCGAACGGTGGCGGCGCAGGATCCCACCCAGGTCCTCGGGCAGCGGGAACAGGTTGCGCAGGTGCACGTGGGCGACCTTCGCCCCGTCGGAGCGCACACGCTCGACCGCGGCGGCGATGGCGCCCCAGGTGGATCCCCAGCCCACCACGAGCACCTCGGCGTCATCGGCATCCCCGGTGATCCTCGTGGGCGGGTAGCCCTTGGCAACACCGTCCACCTTCGCTGCACGGAGGTCGGTCATCCGCTGGTGGTTGTCGGGGTCATAGGAGATCTCGCCCGACCCGTCGGACTTCTCGATGCCGCCGACGCGGTGCTCGAGGCCGGGGGTTCCGGGGATCGCCCACGGACGGGCGAGAGTCTCGGGATCCCGCATGTAGGGCCAGAACTCCTGTGTTCCGTCGGCGTTGGTGTGGTTCGGCTCCGTGGCGAAGCTGGTCGACAGGTCGGGAAGCGTGTCCACATCGGGTACACACCAGGGCTCGGAGCTGTTGGCGATGTAGCCGTCGGAGAGCAGCACCACCGGGGTGCGGTACCGGATCGCCATCTCGGCGGCCTGGATGGCGCACTCGAAGGTGTCCGCCGGGCGGCTCGCCGCGATCACCGGCAGGGGTGACTCACCGTGCCGCCCGAAGATGGCCTGGTGCAGGTCGGACTGCTCGGTCTTGGTCGGCAGGCCAGTGGAGGGTCCACCGCGCTGGATGTCGACGATCACCAGCGGCAACTCGAGGCTGATGGCGAGCCCGATGGTCTCGGCCTTGAGTGCCATGCCGGGCCCCGAGGTCGTGGTCCACGCGAGGTCCCCGCCGAACGCGGCGCCCACCGCTGACGCGGCCGCCGCGATCTCGTCCTCGGCCTGGAACGTCCGGATTCCCGCCTCGGGGTGCTTCGCCAGCTCGTGCAGGATGTCCGAGGCGGGCGTGATCGGGTACGAACCGAGGAAGGTCGGCAGGCCGCTCAGCTGTGCGGCTGCAATGATGCCCCAGGCGAGGCCGGTGTTGCCGTTGATGTTGCGGTAGGTGCCGGCCGGACGCTCCATCGGGGCGACCACACGGGTCACCGGTATCAGCTCCGTGGTCTCCCCGAAGGACCAACCCACCTCGAACGCGGTCAGGTTCGCGTTCTTGACCAGTTCGTCGGAGGAGAACCTGTCCTCGATCCAGGCGCGCAGGTCGTCGGGGTTTCGGCTGTACATCCAGCACAGCAGTCCCAGGGCGAAGAAGTTCTTCGACCGCTCGGCGTCGCGACCCTTGACGCCGAGTTCCTTGACCTTCGTCACCGTCAGGTCGGTCATCGGCACCTCGACCACCTGGTAGTCGTCCAGGCTGCCGTCCCCGAGCGGATTCTTCTCGTAGCCGGCCTTCTCCAGGTCGCGCTCACCGAAACCGTCCGCGTTGACGATGAGCATCCCACCGGAGCGGACCTTGTCCAGCTCGGAGCGCAGCGCCGCAGGGTTCATCGCCACCAGCACGTCCGCGATGTCGCCGGGAGTGGAGATGTCCTCCGAGGAGATCCGCACCTGGAACGCGGACACCCCCGGCAGCGTGCCTGCAGGTGCACGGATCTCCGCCGGGAAGTCCGGCAGCGTGGCGAGGTCGTTGCCCGCCAGTGCACTCACTGCCGTGAACTGCGTGCCGGTGAGCTGCATTCCGTCACCCGAGTCGCCTGCGAGGCGGATCACCACGTCGGTGATCTCCTCCTGCGGCTTGGTGGACGTAGCCGTCGCCGAATCCTCCGTCACGATCACCCTCCATTGTCCACGACACCCTCGTTGGTGCCGCGTCGGGCGCCGCCATCTCGCGCCCTTGGGGGTGCCGAGTGCACGGCTGGGATCCACCGTACCAATGACCGCCACCGAAACGCGACCGCAACCCGACCGGGATCGGAGTGCGACCACGTTCCGGTGGTGGCCGCTCGGGCCCCGGGGTCAGCCGATGGAGGCGAGCAGCTCGGCGTTGTGTTGGTAGGCCCTGTGCACCTCATCGACCACCCGGGCAGATTCGGAGTCGTCCCAGGGCACCGCGTCGAGCTCGCGCCGGTAGCGCTCCTTGAATGCGCCGGGATCCGCGATGCCCTCGAACCGGTAGAACGAAGCGCCGGCATCGGACAGCCCGAACTGCTCGCGGACCGACCGGCCGATGAACTGCCCTCCGGAGAGGTCCCCCATGTAGCGGGTGTAGTGATGGGCCACGAAGCCGCCCGGCCAATCGAAGCAGACCTGGCGCAGGCGCTCCGTGTAGGCGAGGGTGGCATCGGTCGGCTCCAGCCGACCGCGCCAGTGCTCACCCACGAGCACCGCCAGGTCCGCCTCGAGGGACGGCACGCGCAGCAGCTCCTGGTGCACGAAGCGCCCCGCGACGGGGTCGGACGCCATGTGTTCCGAAGCCGCCTCCAACACCTCGTAGACCAGGTACTGCTGCTGGACCAGCGCCGTGTAGGCCGACAGCGACGCGCTCCGCTCGAACAGCGCCGCCATGAACGGGGATCGTTCGGCGTCGCGGTGGTCGGTCGTGGTCGACTCGCGGATTGTCTGCGAGAACGGGACCCGGGTGGGTGACGGTGCTGTCGTGGTCGTGTTCATGGTCGGGTGCCCCCTTGGTGTGGTTCGGTCGTGTGTGGACGCGTGCGGCGGGCGCGTGCGGGTACGAGCGCACGGGCCGCACCCGGCCGGAGCACGCACAGCCCCGCTCCGAGCAGGCACAGGGCCAGACCCAGCGTGACCGGCACGGCCGGCGAACCGGGCTGGCCGGTGTACGCGAGGCTCGCGGGCACACCGGCTGCGGATCCGGTGCCGGTGCTGGTCCCGGTGCCGGCGAGCACCCCGGCCACGGGCTCCGATGCCGGCATCACGGTCAGCGGCTCCGAGAGCACGGTCGTCCCGCTCGTGATGCCACGCAGTTCGATGGAGTGCAGGCCGGTGGACGTGCCCGTCGGGATGGTCACGGTGGCACGAACTGACCCGTCCTCTGACGCGGTGGCCACGGCGAGTACCTCGCCGGCCTCCATGAGCACCACCTGGACCTGTTCACCCGGGGTGAACCCGGTGCCGCCCACGCCCAGGGAGCCACCGGCGGAAACCACCGAGGCATCCAGGGACACCGTCGGCGACCCGTCGGCACCGGAGCCGCCGCCATCCGGGCCGCCACCGTCATCGGGGGCTTCCTGGCCCCGGAAGTACACCGGCACCTTCACATCGGCGCTCCTGTCCTGGGTGGCGGTGTGGTCGGCCCGACTGGCCACCACGCACCTGGTCTCCCCGTCGAGGCAGTCCACGAACTCGTCGGAAGCCGCTACCTCGAGCTCGACCTCGAAGGAGCCACCGGCTCCGAAGGGCGCTGCCAGGTCGCCCGCGTAGTCGGGGGGATCGGAGGAGATCCATGCCGAGGAGGAACCGTCGCCCTCCATGTCCACACCACCGACACATGGTGACGGCGCCACACCGTCGCCCTGGTCCACGCACAGCCCGACGTAGATGCCCACCGTGGGGTCGTACCCGGACCCGGTGACCGTGAGCGACTGGTGATCGGGATCGAGGTCGTCCGCCGGGGCCACCTCGAGGACCTGGCCCGCCGGGCCGGTGGCCGAGCGGGTGCCGGGGGCTGGGTCGCTCCCGGGCACCGAGGTGCTGGTCGTCGCGTCCACCACGATCGTGGACGTCACCGGTGCGCTCGTCGTGGTGCTCGACGGTGCCGCGGTCGTCGTTGTCGTGGATGTCGTCGGTGTCGTGGTGCTCGACGTGGTCGCCGTAGTGGTGGTTGTCGTCGTTGCCGTCGTTGTCGTCGTGGTGGTTGTCGCCGCGGCGAAGGACAACGGCACGAACACCTCCTGGTCGGGGTCGACCGCGCCGCTTCCGGGGTACACCGCGATCCCGTACCGGCCACTGCCGTCCACCTCGGCCACCTCGAGGTCGAGCACGAAGCTGCCATCGGGCTCCAGCAGCACGATCTCCGGGTTGGTCCCCGTCGGGTTCAGGTACTCGAACCCCTCCCTCGGCAGTGCCCAGGCCTGCGCCACGACCTGCCGCGCCGAGGAGGGAGCACCCTCGGAGGGCTTCCACGGGGCGGCGAAGCGTCCGAAGGTCACGTACACGCCACTCGGCTCGCCCGCCAGTGGGGGCCGGGTGCCGACGTGTCCCCCGGGGTCGAATCCGTACCCCCGCACGGTCACGACCGAACCGGTCGGATCGAGCCCACTGGTCGCCGACACCTCCACGCCGGCGGAGCCGTCCGCCGATGGGTCGGCACCCGCGGAGCCCGGCAGCGCCACCGCCGTCGGCAGCACTACCGCCAGCGCCGCGAGGACGGCGGTGGCCATCGCACGGACGCGCCGCGCCCGGGGTGGTTGCCGCGCCGGATTCCCGGGCCGGGTGGGGGTCTCCTGAATCGCCCACCGTGTGGCATGGCTGCGTGGGTTGGTGGTCATGGGATCGACTCCTCGGTCGGGTTCTTCGTGCAGGGGGCCACCAGGATCGAACCGTCCACCGGGTGCTCGGTGACCCTGAGCGGATGGCGGTAGACGGCACTGAGCAACTGCGAACGCATCACCTCTGCCGGTGTCCCCCGGGCGACGGTGCGGCCCCCGTCGAGGAGCACCACCTCGTCCGCGAAGCGGGATGCGAGAGCGAGGTCGTGGACCACGACGACCGCGGTGGCTCCCCGGTCGACCCGTCGTCTCACGGTCCTGAAGAGGTCCTCCTGGTGGCCGATGTCGAGCGCCGCGGTGGGTTCGTCGAGCAGCAGGACCGGGGTGTCCTGGGCCAGGAGGCGTGCGAATGCGACCCGGGCCTGCTCCCCACCGGAGAGCGACGGGAAGGAGCGGCCCAACAGGTGTGACACCTCGGCCTCGGCCAGGGCCGCGGCCACGAGGTGTTCGTCACGTTCCGACTCCGGGGTGCGGGCCCACGGCGCACGCCCCATGGAGACGACCTCCGATACCGTGAAGGGGAACCCGACCTTGATGCTCTGTGTGAGCACGGCCCGGCGCCTCGCCAGCTCGGCGGGCTTCCAGGAGGCGAGGTCCCGCCCCTCGAACAGCGCCCTGCCGGAAGCGAGCGGCAGGTCCCCGGCCAGCACCGACAACAGGGTCGACTTCCCGGCCCCGTTGGGCCCGACCAGGGCTACCAGCGTCGCCCGGCGAACCTCGATCTGCGCACCGCGCAACAACACGGCACGGGACCGCCGCACCCAGGCATCCCCCACGTCGAACACGACTCCCGCGGAAGCCCTCATGCCCAACCCCCCTGGCGCGCCCTGGTCCGGCGGAGCTGCCACAGGAAGAACGGGCTGCCCACCAGCGCGGTGAGCACCCCGAGGGGCAACTCGGCGGGTGCGACCGCGGTACGGGCGACGAGGTCGGCCACCACCAGCACCAGTGCGCCGGCCAGAGCCGAGGCCGGGAGCAGCACCCGGTGCGCCGGGCCCAGGACCATGCGGATCAGGTGGGGAACCACGAGGCCGACGAACAGGATGATGCCGGACACGGCCACCGCCGCGGCGGTGAGCATCGCGACGACGACCAGCATCGTCGCCCGGAACCGCTCGACGTCAACACCCAGGTGGCGAGCCTGTGGTTCCCCGAGCGCGAGCAGGTCGAGTCGCCGGGCGCAGGCCGTGGCCACGAGCACCCCGGCGAGCGCCACGGGCGCCACCGCGGCCACCTTCGGCCAGGTCGCCTGCGCGACCGAGCCGAGTGTCCAGAACGTGATGCTGCGGAGCTCCGCATCGGTGGAGACGTAGGTGAGCAGCCCTATCACCGCTCCCACGAGGGCATTGACCGCAATGCCGGTGAGCACCAGGGTCACCACCTCCGTGCGGCCATCGGAGCGGGACGCCATGTAGACCACCACGAGTGTGGCCAGGCCACCCGCGAACGCGGCGACGGTCACCGACCAGCTCCCGAAGAGCGTGAAGCCGATCACGATCTGTGCCACCGCTCCCAGCACCGCCCCCGAGGAGACGCCCACGACACCCGGCTCCGCCAGCGGATTCGCGAAGGTGCCCTGCATCACCGCTCCCGCGCACGCGAGTGCCGCACCCACCACCACTGCCAGCGCGACCCTCGGGAAGCGGATCTCCCACAGCACCCGGTCGGCCATCGTGTCCGGAGCGGCACCCGCGAGGATCCCGACCCGGCGCCCGATTGCCGACAGGACCTCCCCCGGTGCCACCGAGTAGGCGCCCATGGAGGCAGCGGCCACGCACGCGAGTGCGAGGCCGGCCACGAGCAGTCCGATCACCGGTACGACCGGAACCTGTCGGTGTGCCTCCAGCGGGTCGGCGGCAGGCTCTGCCGACACCCTCTGCAGCTCCGCCACCTCCCCGGTCGGCTCCCCCGCACCGGCGGGCTCCCCGAAGGAGTGCACCAACCGGCTCATCGGCCACCATCCGTCGCATCGCCGGGGGACCCCACCGTGGCGGACCCGGTGCTGGCGGACCCGGCGGTGGCGAAGCCCTCGGCGAGGCGTTCCAGCGCCTCGGGTGTGCGGGTGCCGAAGCCGTACAGCAGGCCGTCCTCGATCGTCACGACCCGTCGCTCCATGCCCGCAGGGGTCTGGGCGATGCCCGGGATCCCCAACAGGCCGTCGATCCCACCCACCGACTCCAGCCCCGTGGTGGTCATGAGGATGATGTCGGGTGCCGCCTCGACCAGGGCCTCGCTGGTGATCGGCGTGAAGGCCTGGTCGAGTCCGATCGCGCTCCCCGCGTCGACGCCGCCGGCCGCCTCGATCATCGAATCGGCACCGGATCCGTCCCCACCCATCAGGTACACCCCGGCCTGTCCCCTCATGTAGAGGAAGGCCACCACCGGGTCCTGCTCCGACCGCTCGCCACCGGAGGTTCCCGCCACGACGCGGTCGATCGCCGCCGTGGTCGACGCGGCCACCTCCCGGGCGGTGTCCGCCATGCCGAGGGCGTCACCCACTGCCACGATCCGCTCCGCTATGCCCGCCACCTCGGTGGGGACCTCCACGACGACCACCGGCACGCCCACGTTGCGGATCTGTTCGAGTGCCTCGGGGGGTCCCGTGTCGGTGTCGGCGACGACCACGGTGGGGTTCAGCGACAGCACCGCTTCAGCGCTCACGTCGTGGGCACGCGTGACGAGGGTGACGTCCTCGGCCTCCTCGATCGTGGTCGAGATGTCCCGGCCCACCACGTTGTCGCCCAGGCCGAGGGCCCAGATGACCTCGGAGATGTTGCCGCTCAGCGCCACGATTCGGTCGAGGTCCTCGACGGTGACACTCCGGCCGTCCGCCCCGACGGACTCCGCTGGAAGTTGTGGCTCGTCGCGTTGGACCCGGGCTTCGCGGATCGCCACTGTGGATTCCCCGGACGCTTGCGACGCGGCATCGGTGGAGTCCCGTGCCGACCCGCATCCCGCGGCGAGGATGGCTGCGCCGGTCACGAGGAGTGCGAGCCCTCGGCCACGGCCCCCGCGACGCTGGTGTCCTCGGCTGTCGCCGATCATGGGTTGCCCGTCCCACCCGGCGCACCGGCGTGGGCCACCCCGGTCGTGTCGTGGCCCGAGCCGTTGCCGGCCCGTGTGCGACGGCGCCACGCGAGGAACCCACCGGATGCCGCTGCGGCGCCCAGAACCGCGACAGCCACTGCCCAGACCGCGGCAGTGGGCAAGCCTCCGGAGTCCTGACCGCCACCGCCCGCGGCAACCGTCTCACCCTCGATCGTCGGGCTCTCGGTGCTGCCCGCGGTTGGCTCCGATGCGAACGACACGGGCAGCGCCAGGTCCACCGAGCGGTCGGTTCCAGCCGGGTTCGTCGTCGGATCACCCGCGGATTGGGTGCCCGATCCCATCCCATCGGAGCGGATCACGATCCCGCAGCGCACCTCACGGCAGTCCGTGCCGGCATCGATGACCGCGGCGAGGTCCAGTTCTGCCTCGAAGCTGCCCTCCGGGAAGGGCTCCACGCGGTCCGCTCCCCACGCCGGGGGATGGTTGGAGAACCAGATCGAGCGACCCGACCCCGACGCGCAGGGGCCCGGCGCCGAGTCCGGGCCGTCGGGGTCCTCCGGGGCCTGAGCACCCAGTGCGCAGAGGGACACGAAGACTCCGCGGTCGGGATCGAGCCCGGTCGCTCCGAGCGATACCACCTGGCCTTCGGGGTCGAGGTCCTGGGTCGCGTCCGCCGCGAGCTCGCGGGTGCCATCGCTCACCGAGAGGCCATCGTCGGCCACCGTCGCACTCGGCGCCGGCGGGGTGGTCGTCGTGGTGCTGCTGGTGATGCTCGGCACAACCGTGGTGGACGTCACTCCCTGCTGGGGGGCCGTGGCATCGGGCTGCGCCGACGGATCGGAGCCCTGCGGGTCCGTCGGCGGGGTGGGCACCGCCGGTGCCGGCGGCGGCGGATCGACCGAGCCCGTGGGTTCCACGGCGAAGGCGACGGGCACCTGTACGTCCTGGGATCGGTCCGCACCGCGGGTGTGGTCGTTGCGCGTGGTCACCGCGCAGCGGACCATCCTGCAGTCGATCGTCGAACTGATCGCCGAACTCACCATGATGGTCACGTCGAAGGTTCCACCCGCCCCGTACGGGCGAGCCAGGCCGACTCCGTAGGACGGCGGATTGGTCGACACCCATGCCGAGGAGCCGGAGCTCTGGGTCATGTCAACACCTCCACCGCACGGCGACGGCGTGCTGTTGGGCGGGGGCACGACGCACAGGCCCACGTAGATCCCCTTGGCGGGGTCGAAGCCCGATCCGATCACCCGCAGGGTCTGCCCGTGCGGATCCAGGCCGTGCACCTGGGACACCGAGAGCGTGAGACCCCCGGCGAGGGCAGTGCGTCCGTCGCTGCTCAGTGTGGCGACCGGGGCGACCAGCGGGTCCTGTGACGCGAGCAGGACCGACGCCGATGCGCTAGGGACGGCGACTCCGGGGAAACCCAGCGCATGCGCCACGAGCGCGGCACAGGCCGCGAGCAGTGGTGGTGCCACCCGACTCCTCCCCCGTTTCTGCTGTCGGCATGCGCCACGCCGGTTCATCATGTTCACATTCCAGATACTGTTAGGTCTACCTACTTCTTGCAACTCAGCTGCCTTGGCATGCAAGGCTCGGGAGATGAGGATCCCCGACGGCAACGCCCCGGGGTCGACCACTCATGGAAGCCAGCAGCCGGAACGAGGGATTGCCCATGCCAGCCACGAACCCCAGGCCAGCCACGAACCCGACCGCGGCCGACGCCGGGACGTTCTCCCCCGAGGTGGTCTCAGCCGTGGTGGAGCACATGAACGCCGACCACGTCGGCGACATGGTCCTCATCTGCGCCTCGCGCGCCGGCATCCCGGGAATCACTGCTGTCCGGTTGACCGGCCTCGATCACCTCGGAGCGAACTTCGAGGCCGAGCACCACACCAGTGACGGCGAGTCGATCACCACCCTGGTGCGGGTCCCGTGGTCGGCCCCGCTGCGCGAACGCCACGAGATCCGCTCGGAGCTCGTGCGGCTCGTGGAGGAGGCCCGGAGCGGCTGAACCCCGGACCCCCTCCTGCGAGCACCTGCTGCCCTCAATGGCCGCCTCAGGCAGCACCACCCGCGAACTCCACCGGCACGAGGATCTCCTCGGCAGCGTTCACCGAGCCCGAGCCGGGGTAGATGCCGATGCCGTACTGGGGATTCGTGCCGCTGGCCTCGGTCGCGGTGAGCCGGACCGTGAATCCTCCGTCACCGTCCATCTCCACGAGACCCGCGATGCCCCCCAGAGCGTTGTACGAAGGAGTTGGCAGGGCCCAGTTCTGCTCGATGATCTGGCGTGCGGATGACGACGCGCCCTCGGAGGGCTTCCACGGGTCGCCGAAGCGACCGAAGGTGACGTACACGCCGGCGGGCTGGCCGGCCAGAGGGGGTCGGGCACCGAGGTTCCCGGTGGTGGTGAAGCCGGTCCCGACGACCTCGATCGTGTCGCCGGGGGACACCTCGATCGCGTCCGGTGTGGCTCCCGGACTCACCTCCACGACGTGGTCGGGTGCATTCGGGTCGGGAGTGGGGGCGGGGGGCGCGCATGCGGCGAGCCCGAGGGCCGCCACGACCACGGCCGCGACGATGGATGCTGTCCTGGTCTTCATCAGTGCCTCTCTGTTGCTTGTACGGGGTTGCTCGTACGGAGTTGCTCCTACGGGCGTGTGGCCGGTGCGCGTCGCGGACGACACCACCGACCACATGTGCGTTAGGTCTACCTAACACACCTTCCGCAGTCAACCCTTACAGCACTGATTAACCAGTCCGCTCCCGCCTGTGCTCCTCAGTCGATCTCCAATGCACGCCGACGACCCTCCAAGACTGCTTCTGCAACCGTGCGAGGCGCGATCGCGTCGCCGGCGACGGCCACCGGATGGCCACTCGACTCCCGCAGCGTCGCGGCCAGCGAATCCTCCGGCAGCCGGTGGCCGCAGTCCACGACCCAGCGCACCGCGACCTCCTCGGTGGCCTCCGAGAACCGGTCGGCCAGCACCGCGTCGGTCTTGCGGACCTTGCGCAGCATGCGGCGGCGGTGCATCACGACACCCGATCCGGCCAGCCTCGCGTTGGCGGGTCCGAGGTCGCCGCTGCGAGCCAGTTCGTTGCCCACGATGTAGTCCTGGGTCGCAAGGTGCACCGTGCGCTCCCCCACCCCGGAGAGCACCTCGGCAACCGCCACACCGGTGGGGCCCCCGATGGGGTCCCAGACCAGCACGTCCCCCTCGGGGACCGCATCCGGATCGGCGAGGACCTCCTCGGCATCCACCACCACGGCCGCCGGGGTGACCGAATAGGTCCGCTCCCCCGGGCGCCCCCCGGTGGCGAACACCACGTTGCGGGGATCACCCACATCAGGGGGTGCCACCTCGGAGCCCGTGAGCAGCTCCACGCCCAGCCGACGGCACTCGGCCTCGAGCCAGCGCGCGAACTTCGCGAAGCGGTGGCGTCCGGGCTGTGCCGCCACGACCGACAGACGCCCACCGACGTTCCCGGAGCGTTCCCTGAGTCGCACCGAGTGCCCGAGGGTCGCCGCCACCCGCGCCGCTTCCATGCCGGCCGGGCCACCACCCACCACCGTCACCTCACGCCTGATCGCAGCTGGGTCCCCGGGGATCCACTCAGCGGTCTCGTGACCGGAGAACGGATCCACCACACAACTCACGATCGGGTTGCGGTTGTCGCGCACCGCGCACATCTGGTTGCACAGCACACATGGCCGGACCCGCTCGGGATGTGCCGAACGGACCTTCGACACCAGCTCGGAATCGGCGATCAGGGCACGGGTCATCTCGACGGCGCCCACACGACTCCCGGTGAGGACCTCCGCCGCCATCGCGGGCTCCACGATCGACCCCTGCGCCACGACCAGCGTGCGGCCACCGGAGGCCCCGTGGACCGCGTCGGCCACAGCAGCGGCCAGGTCCCGGTTGAAACCCTCCTCGGTGTGCCCATCCGGGCGGGTCGCCCCGGCGGAGTAGATCGAACCGCGTACGACCGTCAGGACGTCGACCTGTGGCGTCCCGCCGTTGCCCCCAACCCCACCCGGCCCCGCACCATCGGGCGCGCCCCGCGCGGCTCGGTCGGCACCGGGGTGTCCGAGTACGAGCTCCGCTGCGAGGCCGGGGGCCTGTTCGGGAGTGATCCCGGCCCACGGAGCCAGTTCGTCGCAACTGAGGCGCAACCCGAGCACGGCGTCGCCGCCGATCGCACTGCGCACCTCCGACAGCACCCTGCGGAGGAACAGCGTGCGGTCCTCACCCCAGACGTCCCCACGGGTGTTGGTGAGCCCCGACAGGAACTGGCGTGCCAGTGAGTACTGGCCGGCGTTGATCTCGACGCCGTGACAGCCTGCGTCCATGGCCGCCGCCGCGGCCCGGGCGAAGCCGGCGATCACCGCCTCGATGTCGGGATCCTCCATCTCCTTGGGGACCTCACGGGTGTTCACCTCCGGCACCCGACCGGGGGCCCACAGTTCCCGTTGGGACCAGTGCGAGGTCCCCTGCCCACCGGCGTGGCCGAGCGCCGCGAGGACCACGGTGCCGTGTCGGCCACAGGCTTGCGCCACGTCCCTCCAACCGGTGGCGCACTCACTGGCCAACGGGGCACGCTCGTACGGCCAGTCGGATTCATGGACCGAGGCCTCCTCGGTCACCACCACACCCGCCCCGCCGGCAGCGCGGCGCTGGTAGTAGGCCACATGGCGTTCCGAGATGGCACGCCCACGGGCCAGGTTCGTCTCGTGCGGGCCGAACAGGACGCGGCTGGGTGCCTCGGCAGTGCCGATCCCGACCGGCGAGGTCAACGGGTTCAGATCAGGGGCCACTCCCCCATGCTTGTCGGTTGCGGAGGCCCGCGGCGAACCGCTGCGCCGCTCCGGGTTGCCGGCCCCGCTCAGCGCTTGCGGGCGAGCATGAGCCCGTCGCCGATGTTCACGAGAAGGGCATCGACACGCTCGTCGGCAACGACCATGTCGTTGAAGGCACGGATCGCCTCGGTGTCCTCGTCGGTCACGTCGGCGTCCACCACCCGGCCGGACCACAGGGTGTTGTCGGCGATCAGGAGACCTCCGGGGCGGATCCTGGGGAGCAGCTCCTCGTAGTAGGCGGCGTAGCCGGTCTTGTCGGCATCGATGAAGGCCAGGTCGATGGTCTCGTCCGCCCTCAGGTCCGCAAGGTTCTCCGATGCGGGTCCGATCACGACCTCGATCCGGTCGGCCACGCCGGCCTCCGCCCAGAACGGCCGGCCCACGTCCACGAACTCCGAGCTGATGTCGAAACAGGTGAGGCGCGCCGGTTCGGCCAGCCCCTCCGCGATGCACAGGGCGGAGTAGCCGGTGAAGGTGCCGACCTCGACCGCACGCCTCGCTCCGATCAGCCGTGCCATGAAAGTGAGCCACGGCCCCTGCTCGGGTGCCACCTGCATCACCGACAGGTCGCCCATCAGCTCCGCGGTGTGCTCGATGAGGCGGTTGTGGACCCCGCTGCGCGGCGGGTCGCAGTGTGCGACGAGGTAGGCAGCGAGTTCCTCGTTCATGGTGATCCCCTTGCCTGCCATCGGTCCTCCTGCTCGGGTACCGCTCGTTCGGGCACCGCGAAGCTAGCCCGCGCCACCTCGGGCGGAGCCGCGCCCGCAGCCCGCGGCACCCGGACCGACGTAGAGGCGTCCTGCGGGCAATGATGTGACCATGCACCCATCGGAGTCCCGGGACCTCTGGCACCTGATCGAGTCCACCCATGCCGTCACGTACTTCGCGCCCGGGTGTGCCCGGGCCAACCAGGACCTCGGCTTCAAGGGCTTCTGGATGGGCTACTTCGGGGCGCGTGCTGCCCCGATGGGAGCCGTGGGAGCGGCGGTCGTCACCGCTGCCTTCGGCGGGTTCGCACCGGGGATGGTCGAACGGGCGATCCCCGACGCCTGGGATTTCGTCGAACCCGGTGCGGCGGTGGAGGGCCGGGCGTCCGCAGCCGCGGCTGCGCTGCGGGAGGCACTCGCCGAGGTGGACGACGTCGCCGACCAACTGCTCGGCGTGCTCGACAAGGCACTCGAGGTGTGCGAACCGGCCGGACGTCCGCTGTTCGCGGCGAACAAGGACGTGACACCGTTCGAGGATCCGGTGGCCGACCTGTGGCAGATGCTGACCACGCTGCGGGAACACCGCGGGGACGGCCATCTGGCGGTGCTCACCTCCGAGGGTGTGGGCGGCTGCGAGGCCCACCTGCTGGCACTGGCATCGCGCGGCGAACTCGGGGGACCCGCCGAGGAGCTCCTCCGCTCCGCCCGCGGCTGGAGCGACACCGACTGGACCGATTCCCTCACCACCCTGCGCTCGGCCGGCCTGCTCGAGACCGGGGGAGGCCTCAGCGAACGTGGCAGGAAACTGCACGCCCACCTGGAGGCACGAACCGACGAGCTGGCGTCTCCACCCTTCGCCGGCATCGGGGAGAGCGGCCGCGAACACCTCAGGGACTGCCTCATCCCGATCGCCGCCTCCGTGGTGGACACGGGCTGGGTCCCCTTCCCCAACCCGATGGGCCTGCCGCGGGTGGTCTGAGCACCCGGCAGGTTCTGCGCACCCGGATCGGCTAGGGGTCGTAGCGGTACTTCTCGGGAAGGTCGAGTGTCCCCTCGTGGCCGTCCAGCAGGGCACGGCGGACCGTGAAGAAGTCCGACACGCCCGCCACGTCGTGCACCCGGACGATGTCCCCCGGGGCCAGCTCGATGGCGGACAACGCCCCATAGGTACCGGGGTCACGACCCGAGGGAAACCGGTGCACGAGCGCCCCGACGAAGTCCTTGCGCGACACCGGCCACAGGACCCGTTGCACCCCGAGCGCGGCACGCAGGCGGGGAGCGCCGCGGAGCACCTGGATCGACTGCTCCGGTGACTTGCCCAGGTCCGGACCCGGGTCGAGCACCAGCTGGTCCCTGCGCACCCCCGCCTCGTCGAGCCTCCCCAGCCGGTCGCGCAGGAACGCGATCGCGTCGGCCATCGGGTTGGCCACCAACCGGTCGCGGGTCATTCGCACTTTCGGGGTGGCACGGCTGTAGGCGACCACGAGCTGGACCCGCCGCTCGGCGACGAGTTCGGCCATCGCCGGGTCGAGCAGCCCGGACGGGTCATTGACGATCGACGCGCCGGCATCGAGGGCGGCTTCAGCCACCTCGGCGCGGTAGGTGTCCACCGAGATCGTCGTGTCCGGGCAGGCGGCCGCCACCGCCTCCACGACGGGAAGCAACGTGGTGAGCTCCTCCTGCACGGTGAGCTCTCGCCGGTCGGTGCGCAGCGACTGCCCTCCGCAGTCGAGGATGCTCGCACCGGAGCCCACCATGGAACGGGCCAGCTCCTTGGCACGAGCGGCGTCGACCCCTCCGGTGAGTGAGTCGATGGATGCGTTCACCACACCCATGATCAGCGGCGTGACCGCCCTCGCCGGCTCGCGGGTCACCGTCGTGCGACCTGGTCGACGGGTGCTTCCCCTGAGTGCATCGGCGCCCACGGTAGCCACTGGGAACCGCGGCGCGCCCCGGAGACCCTCACTCGCTCGTGGGTCCGTCGAAGCGGGGAGGGCGCTTCTCGCGGTGCGACTCGAGCCCCTCGCGCACGTCGGGGCCACCGAATCCGTAGAACTCCAGACCCCACGAGGCGTCGAATATGGAGCTGTGGTCCCGGTACCAGTTGTTGAGGGCGTGCTTGGTCCAGCGGATCGCCGACTGCGAGCCTCCGGCCAGGTTCTCCGCCACCTCCAGGGCCTTCTGCTGGACCTCCTCGTCGTCGACGCACATGCTCACCAGGCCGATTCGCTCGGCCTCCTCTCCGGTGAGCGGCTCGCAGGTCAACAGGTAGTACTTGGCCTTGGCCATGCCGCACAGCAACGGCCAGCAGATCGCTGCATGGTCCCCGGCCGCCACCCCGAGCCGGGTGTGTCCGTCGATGATGCGGGCCGACCGGCCGGCCACCGAGACGTCCGCCAGAAGCGCCGCCACGAGTCCCGCCCCGACCGCGGGTCCGTGTATCGCCGAGACCACGGGCTTGGAGCAGTCGATCACGTTGAACACGAGGTCACGGGCCTCGCGCAGCACGAGCGTCCGGTCGGCGAAGTCCCCGATCATGTCGTCGATCAGCTCGAAGCTGCCACCGGCGGAGAGCGCCCGGCCGGCTCCGCGCAGGACCGCCGCCCGGGTGTCGGGATCGCGGTCCACCGCGAGCCAGACATCGGCAAGCTGGCGGTGCAGCGTCCGGTCCACCGAGTTGAGTCCCGGCGCGTCGAGCGTGATGCGCAACACCCCAGGTGCGGGTCGGTCGATCTCCAGTGCGTCGAACTGCTCGTAGGGTCCGCTCCGGGTGCTCATCGCCCCATCCTGCCAGCACCACCCCCCTTGCGAAATGATCGTCGTGGTGCCCGACAGGTCGGCACCACGACGATCAGTTCGCAGCGTTGGAGGTGTCCTGCCAGCTCAGCTCGCGACGCCGAGGAACCCCGCCGGTGCGGTGTCGAAGCCGGGGAACACCGCTGCGAGGTCTCCCGCCCCGAGTCGTTTCGCGAGCAGCTCGCTCAGCACGGTTCGCTGGTCGACGGTCACCGCCAGGTCTCCCCGGTCCAGATCGTCAGGGGAGACCCCCGGGTACCCCCCGTGGACCCCGGGCACCACACCGCCGCCCACCACCAGCATCGGTGCGGCGTGGCCGTGGTCGGCTCCGCCCGAGGAGTTCTCCGCGACACGCCTGCCGAACTCGGTCATCGCCACGAGCGTGACGCGTTCGCCCAGACCGGCGGCATCCATGCGGGCCATGAAGGCCCCCACCGCTTCGTCGAGCATCGCGATCTGCCGCCGTGTCCGGCCGTTCACATCGGTGGCGTCGCCCATCTGGTCGTGATGGTCCCAGCCGCCCACGTCGAGGGTGGCGGCCTGGACCGGAAACCCCTCCTCGAGCAGGCGGGCCAGGGTGAAGAAGAGGCGCCCGGTCGAGGAGGTTGGCCAGCCATCGGGAAGGTCACCGCCCGCTGCGACGAGCGGGGCGAGTTCGCCGAGCGCGCCGAGGGTCGTACCCGCCCAGCCGGCCAGGTCCGCTCCGGCTGCATCTGCGGTGTACCCGCTGGCGAGCATGTCCATCACCCACTCCGGGTCCTCGCCCCAGGTGCTCAGGCCGAGCTGGTCGACCGACGAGGCGGAGATGCCCGGGTAGCCGCGCATGGCAGGTGCGAGGCCGCTGCCGGCACTGAACGCCCGGAGCGGGTGGTCGCCGGAGGAGGTGGAAGCGAGGAACCGGCCGATCCAGCCGTCGTGACGGGACAGCCGGTTGTCGGGAACGCCCTTGTCGATTCCGTCCTGGCAGTCGAAGTGCGACCGCGAGTGATCAGGGGAACCAGCCGCCGGCACCACCGCCACGCGACCTGCGTCGAAGAGCGCGCTGAGTTTCGTCGCACCGGGGTGCCAACCGAAATCGCCATCTGCACCGGGACCCGACAATGGCAGAGCCGCCTCCGCCGGGACCGCCACGGCTGGCCGCGCATCGAAGTACGCGGGGTGCCCGACCGGCGGGAAGAGCGACAGCCCGTCGCACCCACCGCGCAGGAACATCGACACCAGCGTGTTGCCGTTGTAGGGGGCGGCGGCCGCGACATCCGGGGAGAATGCGGGCAACGCCACCGCACCGGCCGCTGCGGTGAGGCTGCCGGCCATGAAACGACGCCTCGTCGTCGCGGACGATGCCCTGACGCGATGCTGTTCCGGCGAACTGATCGTGGGGGGCTGCATTCGGGTGGTCATGAGCGCTGGAACCTCGGGGTCTGGAGCAACACGGTCACCACCTGGGGCGCGGCCCAGTGGTCCCACGGGCGGAACTCGGTGTCCGCATCGACCTCGAAGTGTTCGAGGATCGTCGTGCGCTGTTGCGGCGGCCACGGTTCACCGGTGGTCCGCATGGCGAGCTCGTCGAGCCACTCACCCCATCGCCCGTTGGGGGCCCACTGCATGGTCGAGGCAGCATCGAATGGCAGGCCGTCGATCGCCCCGTGGGAGAACCACACCGCCAGGTTCCATCGGGCCACGAGCGCCCCCACCGACAGCCAGTAGCCGTTGGAATCCGGATAGCCGTTGGGAGCGGGCCAGGAGTGGTTGGCATTGCCGAGCGATGCGAGACCGTTCCAGTTCCGCCACAGGAACGAGTCCGGGTCCGACGGGGTCTGCCACTCGATTCCCAGGGCCCTCACGAACTGGGTGACCAACGAGGCGGGCCGTCGCACCTTGGCTCCGGCCGACTCGCCGAACTCCGCGGACAGCACCAGGGCCCGCACGACCGCAGGAATCGAGGTGCCAGAGCTCTCGTAGGCGGACACGGCCCTGTCCACCAACGGATCGTGCGGCCCGACGTGTTCCCCGACGAGGCGCACAGCAAGCTCGTGACAGAGCTTGCGCGCCGTGGCGGGGTGCCGGGCCAGGTGTGCGAGGAACGCCCGCCCCGCCGCCTCGCCGCTGAGGCCACCGGGGTTCCAGCCGAGAACGGTCCGGCCCGCCATGGGGCCCATGTCGTGCCAGGCGGAGCGGAAGGTGAACCCGCCCGTGCCGTCGCCAACCGACCAGCCCGAGAGCAGGTGTGCCACGGCCTTTATGTCGTCCTCGTCGTAGCCGCCCTCGGAACCCACCGTGTGCAACTCGAGCAGCTCGCGTGCGAAGTTCTCGTTGGGAGTGCGGCCATGGTCCGCCCGGCTGCTCGCCTGGTCCAGGTAGTGCAGCATCGCCGGGTGGGAGGCGACCGCCGGCAGCAGGTCGGCGAACCGGCCGAGCGCGTGTTCACGGATGACCGTGCGGTCGTAGTCGGGCATGTGCCACTGCGCGGGCGTGGTGTTCACGTCCACGTTGAAGTGGTCGTGAAAGAAGTCCACCACCACCTCGTGGAGCTGGCGGTTCGAGAAGCAGCGGCGGATCGTCTCGTGCGCAGCCAGCTCCTTGGCCACGAGCCACTCCTGGCCAAGTTGGCGGATCTCCGCCGCCCCCAGCGCGGGTCGCGGCCAGGGTGCGACCATCGCCGGGATGTGCGAGTCGTCGATGTTGCGCCATGCCAACTGGCGCTCGAGCCAGACGTCGAGCCCGACGCGGTCGATGTGGGCGGCCAGGGCAGGGGTCGAACCCCATGTGAGGCGTCCGGACGCGAGGCTGCCGGTGGTACCACCCCACACCGGCGGACCGGCTGGGGCGCCCGAACCACCCGTTCCCGGGTTGGTCGGTGCCGGCGGAGCGGGCGCACAGGCCGCCGCGGCCAGGCCGGCACCGGCCAGCGAGCCCATGCGGAGCAGTTGCCTGCGCGAACCCGCACCCGGCCCGCCCGCGGGTTCGCTGGCTCCCGACCGGTTCCGGGCCGTGGCGTCGATCCGGTCCCGATCCTCTGTGTGCGTGGCGGCAGAACCCACGGGTGACTCCCAGCTCCGGTGCCCCGGTGCCGGGGCTCACCACCCCATCGGCAACCACGGTGTCAGGACTTGAGGCCCCACCCGGGGCCGGGGGCCGCTACTCGAGTCTGATCACCACGGCGCAGCGTTTCGCTTCGGAACGCCCGAGCAGGCCCTGGACCCACAGCTGTGCCTTCGCTGCACGGGCCGCCAGTCCGTACTTGGCGTCGATACCGGCACGCACCTCCCGGAAGCCGTCGCTGTCCTCGGCGAGCAGCTCCGCCGCGCCCGCCACGATCGCAGACCCTGCAGGCGGGTTCCCGCGCCTGTCGCAGGGCTGCAACCTCACCGCGGGGTCCCGGGAGATGCGCCTCACCTTCCAGGAGTCGGCCGCGGTGCAGAACCCGACGCGGCCATCCGCGAGGTCGGTGATCCAAACGGGGGTCGTCTTCTCCTCCCCCGACGCGGTGAAGGTCGTGATGTTGACGTACTTCTCCGTACCCACGCCCATTCGCCAAGGGTAGTGATGCAGCATCCGCAGCGGTGCCCTGCGGACACGGACCGCCGACGCTAGGTTGCGCGCAGGCGACGCCATGGCGCCGCCACCCACAGCGCCAACCGGGGGGAATCCAGATGGCCTTGCGTGTGATCCAGTGGGCAACCGGAACGGTCGGCATCCACGCCGTGCCGGCGATAGTCGCCCACCCCGAACTCGAGCTCGCCGGTCTCTGGGTGCACTCGGATGACAAGGTCGGCCGCGACGCCGGGGAGATCTGCGGCATCGATCCGGTTGGGATCACCGCGACCCGGGACACCGACGAGCTGATCGCCCTGGGGGCCGATGCTGTCTGCTACACGGCCAACTCCGACCTACGGCCCGAGGGCGTGGTCGACGATCTGTGCCGGTTCCTGAGGTCGGGACTCAACGTGGTCAACACCTCCTTCGTGCCGCTGCTGTACCCGCCCGCTGCCGGCGAGGGCGTGGCGGAGCGTCTTCGCGAGGCTGCCAACGAGGGTGGCGCCAGCCTCTACACCTCCGGGATCGATCCGGGCTTCGCCAACGCGGGCCTCGCGATCCATGCGATGGCACTGTGCAAGGAGGTCCGCACGGTCCGCATGATGGAGATCGTCAACTACGCCACCTGGGACAACCCGGCGACCATGTTCGACATCATGGGATTCGGGAAGTCGGATCCGTCGGAGTCCCTGCTGCTCGCAGGTGGATCGCTGGTGCTCGGCTGGGGACCGGTGGTCGAGCTGGTGGCACACGCCATGGGGCTCGAACTGGACGACGTGACCGAGCGCTTCGAGGTCGCCCACGCCGAGGAGTCCTTCGACATCTCCTCCGGCCGGATCGAACCCGGTGGCATCTCCGCGATCCGCTTCGAGGTGGCTGGTGCGGTGGCGGGCAGCGAACGTGTCGTGGTCGAACACGTGACACGCCTGCGCGACGAGGACTGCCCGCACTGGCCACAGGGGTCCGGCTACCGAATCCTCGTGGAGGGCGAACCCCACGCCCGCATCGACTACTCGGTCTCATCGGACCGCGGGGACCACAACCACGCCGGGTGCCTGGCCACCGCAATGGCAGTGGTGAACGCCATACCCGCGGTCGTGGCCGCCGAACCCGGGGTGCACACCATGTTGGACCTCCCGGTGCACACCGCGGCGGTGCGGCGGTGACACGCGACGCCGCTCGGGCGGCATGGCGCGTGCCGCTCGCCTATACATGTCGGCGATGAAGTTCACCCTCGCACTTGCGATGACCCCACCGGAGATGATCCTCCCGCTCGCACGCGCCGCCGAGGCGGCCGGCTGGGACGCGGTGGCCATGCCCGATTCGGTCTTCTACCCCCGGGAGGTGTCCGCGGACTACCCCTTCACCCCGGACGGGAACAGGTTCTGGCCCGATGATGCGCCCTTCGTCGACCCGCTGGTCGGCCTGCCGGCGGTGGGAGCGGCCACCGAGCGGATCAGCCTCTACACCAACGTGCTCAAGACCCCACTTCGCGAACCGCTGCTGGTGGCGAAGTCCCTCGGATCCATGGCTGCGATGTTTCCCGGGCGGGTGGGCATCGGAGTCGGGTTGAGCTGGATACCCGAGGAGTTCGCCTGGCTCGGCCAGGAGATGCGCACCCGTGGCCGGCGACTCGACGAACAGATCGAGATCATGCGCCTGGTGACCGGTGGCGGCTACGTCGAGTACCACGGGGAGCACTACGACTTCGACAGCCTGCGGATGGAGCCCCCCGCCCCACCGGGTGAACCGGTGCCGATCTACGTCGGTGGGCACAGCGACGCCGGGATCCGGCGGGCCGCCCGGCTGGGTGATGGCTGGATCGGGGCCCAGGTCACTCCGGAGGAACTCGGCGGACACGTGCAGCGGCTGCGGGCAGCCCTCGAGCACGAGGGCCGTGGCGATGCCCCCTTCGAGATCAAGGCGACACCCATGGTCCCTGCGACGGTCGAGGCCATGGAGGAACTCGCGGACATCGGGCTGACCGATGTGATCACGATGCCCTGGTACTTCACCGGCGGTGACCCCGAGGACCGGGCCCACCAGGTCGAGTCCCTGCAGTGGTTCGCCGACGAGGTCATCGAACCGATGCGAGCCGACACCGGGAGTGCCCGGTGACCGAGTACCTGGAACCTGACCACCCCGCACCCGGGGACCGCTCGGCGAGGGCTGCCTCGCTGCGTTCGCGTGCTGCGGTGCACGCGCGGGACAGGGACGCGTGGCTCGCTCTGTTCCGCGACGACGCCTTGGTCCAGGACCCTGTGGGTCGGTCACCACTCGACGAAACGGGTGACGGACACAGGGGCCTGCAGGCGATCGGGGAGTTCTGGGACAACGTGATCGCTCCCAACCCGGTGCGGATGGATCTGCGCGGATCCCGTGCCGGAGGGGACGAGGTGGCCAACGAACTGACCATCTCGACGACGTTCCCCGACGGCAGCCGGGCAGTGACCGACGTGGTCGCCATCTATCACGTCGACGAGGAAGGACTCATCGCGAGCCTGCGGGCGTTCTGGGAGTTCGACCAGTTGAGGATGCTTCCCCCGGAGTGAGACCGACCGGCCCGTCGGGTTGAACGGCACGAGCCGCGGCGCAGCGCCGGCGAGGACGAGCGGCAGCCACCCTTCGTGCGGCAGAATCGCCCGATGGCCTCCCTGTTCGAAACAGCCCAGCTCGGCCCCCTCACGCTCCGCAACCGGGTGGTGAAGTCCGCCACCTTCGAGGGAGCCAGCCCGGGTGGCGTTCCGGGCAGGGACCTCGTGGAGTTCCACCGCCGCATCGCTGCGGGTGGTGTCGCCATGAGCACCGTGGCCTACCTGGCGGTCGCCCCGGAGGGTCGGACCAACGACGGATGCATCGTGGTCGTCCCCAGTGTCGTGGAGGGACTCCGCGAGGTCACCGATGCCATCCACGCCGAGGGCGCCCTCGCCGCGGCCCAGATCGGCCATGCGGGCCCGGTGGCGGATGCGGGCTCCAACGGGGTGCAGTCCGTCACCCCCAGCGGCGGGTTCAACCCGCTGGGCATGCGCCGTGCACGCGCCGCCAGTGAGTACGACATCGAGAGGATCATCGACGACTACCGCCGCACCGCGTCGCTCTGCGTGGAGGCGGGCTTCGACTCCCTCGAGATCCACATGGGCCACAGCTACCTGCTCAGCGCGTTCCTCAGCCCGAAGCTGAACCGCAGGACCGACCGCTGGGGAGGATCCCTCGAGAACCGGGCGCGGATGTCGCTCGCGGTCGCGGAAGCCGTCCGCGAGAGCGTGGGCGGGGAGGTGGCGGTCACCGCCAAGCTGAACATGGCCGACGGCTTCGGGGGTGGTCTGAAGGTGCAGGAGAGCCTGGAGGTCGCCCGGTGGCTCCAGGACGCCGGCAACCTCGATGCGCTGGAGCTGACCGGGGGCAGTTCACTCGCGAACCCGATGTACCTGTTCCGGGGTGGAGCCCCCTTGCGCGAGTTCCGGGCCACACTGCCGTGGTACCTGCGACCGGGTTTCGCAGTCGTCGGCAAGCAGTTCCTCAAGTCCTACCCCTACGAGGAGGCCTACTTCCTCGACAAGGCCCTGCTCTTCCGGGAACGCCTCGAGATGCCCCTGATACTCCTCGGCGGGGTGAGCCGGCTCGACACCGCCGAATCCGCGATCGAGTCGGGTTTCGACATGGTGGCCATGGGTCGCGCCCTGCTGCACGACGCGAACATCGTCAACGAGTGGTCAGAGGGCACCTCTGTCGCCTCGGGGTGCATCCACTGCAACCGCTGCATGCCCACCATCTACACCGGCACGCGTTGCCCACTGGTCGATCCACGTCCCGGGGATCGCCCTATCATCGTCTGAGGGGCGGCCGACCACGGGGAACCGGCATGAAGAAGATCACCAGGTACGCACTCGTCGTGGTACCGCTTGTCGTCGTGGGAATCGCGTTCGCCACGCGCGGCCATTGGACCTGGCTGCTCGAGGACGGCAGCGCCCAGACCGTCGGCGCCGTGGCACCCGCGCTGGAGGACCTGGACGGCGACACCGACAGGCTCTACCGGATCCGCAGCGATGACCGCTCGAGTGTCACCTACTCCGTGGAGGAGGTGCTGGCCGGCACCGAGCGGACCGCTGAGGGCACCACGACAGCGGTCGCCGGGGACATAGCGGTCAACACGGAGGACCCCTCGGCCAGCCGGATCGGCACGATCGTGGTCAACATCGAGCAGTTCCGCTCGGACTCGGCGCTGCGCGACAAGCGGATCCGCACCGACTTCCTCGATTCGAGCGAGTACCCGATGGCGGAGTTCTCCGCGACGTCCATCGAGGGCCTGCCCGAGAGCATCGACGGGGACACGCGAGCTGACCTGACCATCGAGGGGGACCTCACGGTGCGCGACACCACCGCACCCGCCACCTTCGAGGGCACCGCCGAACTCACCGACGACACGCTCACCGCCACCGTGTCGACCACGGTCTCCATGGAGGACTACGGCGTCGGACCGATCAACGTCGCAGGGCTCGTGCGCACCGGGGACGAGGTGCGGCTCACCTTCGACCTCCACGCCGAACGAACCGAGATCGGAACACCTGCCCCCGCGGGAGCGGTCCTGCTGGTGGAGGGCCATGAGATCCCCGAGGGAGAGTTCGCGGAGACCATCCAGCCGATCATCGAGTCACGCTGCGCCTCCTGCCACACCGGCACCGGGGCGGGCACCCACACCATCGAGCTCGCAACCGCCGGTGACGTCGCCGAGATCGCCCGGGAGATCAAGCTCGTCACCGGGAGCGGCTACATGCCCCCCTGGCCGGCCTCGGATGTCGGTGTGCCGATGCAACACGACTTCTCCATCGAGCCCGAGGAGGTGAACGCGATCGCCGAATGGGCCGATGCGGGTGGCGGACTCGACGTGCCCCCGGACACCGAGCTCGTGGCCGAGGAACTGCCCGGCGACACCATCGAACGTGACATCGTGACCATGCCGTCGGAGCCCTACACCGGCTCCACGGAACGTCCGGACGACTACCGCTGCGTCATATCGGAGATACCGGACCCCGAGGGTGACGGCACATGGGTGACCGGGTTCCACTTCGAGCCCGACGCCGAGGAGGTCGTGCACCACTCGATCATCAGCGCAGTGGCACCCGAGTCACGTGCCCTGATCGAGGAACTCGATGCCGCGGAGGAGGGCTCCGGGTTCACCTGCTACGGCCAGGTGGGTGCCATGCGTGGGGTCCGCTCCCAGGGTCTCGGAGGTTGGACCCCAGGTCGCCAACCCACGAAGTACCCCGAAGGCTTCGGGCAGTACCTGGAACCGGGCACCTTCATCGTCAACCAGATCCACTACCACTACGACCACGACGAGCCACCGGACCGTTCCGCGATCGTCCTGGACGTGATGCCCGACGAGGAGGTCGAGGCCCGCGAAGCAGCCGGCAACCCGTTGAGGCGGATCCGCGGACGCACGTTCATCAACCCCGCGGAGGGCCCCTGCACCCCGCAGGAGTCCGGACCACTGTGCGACCGCGACGCGGTGCTCGACGAGATCGCCGAGAAGTACGGCATCGGGGCCCGGTTCCTTCCCGACGCGTTCGTGGCGCTCTGTGGCGGAACCGTCGACGACTACGACGACCTCGACGGCACGCGGTTCTCCTCCACCTGCGACCACCGTTCGCCGCACTCGGGCACCCTCCATTCGGTGCTGCCCCACATGCACGAGTTCGGCGCCGCCTTCCGGATGACCCTGAACCCCGACACCGATGACGAGATCGTCATCATCGACATCCCGAAGTGGAACTTCGACTGGCAGCTCCAGTACCGACTGGCCGAGGACGTGCGCATCGAGCGCGGCGACGTGGTGCGGATCACCTGCACCTGGGACCGCTCGCTCGTCGAGATGGACGAACCCCGCTACATCACCTGGAGCGACGGCACGGTCGACGAGATGTGCTTCGTACCGATGGGGGTTCTCCCCGACTCCTAGGAGCCGGGCCGCACGGAACCACGCCGCAGCTCGGTACCACGTCTGCGGTACATGTCGAGGTCGGCGGCGTGCACCGTGTCCTCGGGGGTGCACAGTTGGGATGGGTCGTAGTGCGCTGCCCCGACCACGATCTCAGGGTTCTGCAGCACGGTCCTCTCATCGATCCGGATGGGCTCCCTGACCGCCTCGACCACGCGCCTGACGGTTGAGTCCATGTCCCCGGGCGAGGAGTCCGGCAGCACGAAGAGGAACTCGTCGCCACCCCACCTGGCGACCAGGTCATCGGGGCGAACCACCGAACGGAGCCGCCGGGCCACCTCGGCGAGCACCGTGTCGCCAGCGGCGTGGCCGTGGGTGTCGTTTATCGACTTGAACTTCGCCAGGTCGCAGAACAGCACCCCGAAGGGCACGTGCATCGCGGCCAGGCGGGCCATGGTGCTCTCCGCTGCGGCGCGGTTCGGCAGGTCGGTCAGGTGGTCCGTTCGTGCCCGCTCCGCGAGGTACTCCTCGCGCTTGTGGCGCTCCGTCACGTCAACGATCTGGGACACGAAGTAGCAAGGGGTTCCGTCCCGGTCGCGGATCACCACCACCGACAGGTCACCCCACACCACGGATCCGTCGGCATGGATGTACCGCTTGTCGATCCGGTAGCTGTTGCGTGCCCCCTCGATGCACTGCACGAGGTAGGTGAGGTCGGCATCCAGGTCCTCGGGATGGGTCAGCTGCTGGAAGGTGAGCTGCAGCAACTCCTTCGGGCTGCGCCCCAGCATGGCGGACAACGCGGGGTTGACGTGCAGGAACGATCCGTCCAGGGACACCAGGCACATCCCGATCGGCGAGTGCAGCATCGCGAGTTCGAACTGGCTGGCGGTCAGATCCGCGGCCTGCGTGTGCTGCTGCACCCGTGCCACGAGCTGGGCGGGGTCGAATGAGACCTCGACGGGCTCGGGCAGCGGTTCGGAGAACAGGTGGCCCTGCAGGTGCGACACACCGACCTGCCGGGCGGCGGCCAGGTCGTCCTCGGTCTCGAGTCCCTCGGCCACCACTGCGGCACCGAGCGGACCGGCGACCTCCACGATGGCGGCGGCCAGCGCCCGACGTGCTGGGTCGTGTGCCAGGCCACCCGTGATCGAGACGTCGATCTTGAGCACGTGCGGAGTCAATTCCAGCACGTGGGCGAAGCTCGAGAATCCGGCGCCGACGTCGTCGACAGCCACGCGCACCCCCAGGTCCCTGAGCACCTGGAGCGAGGCGACCAGCTGTGCGTAGTCCTCGATGGCCTCGTGCTCGGTGATCTCCAGCACGATCCTGGAGGGGTCCGTCGAGGCCAGCAGACGAACCAGTCGCCGGTCGTTGATGGTCGCCGGCGAGGCGTTGAGCGCCAGGTACGTCGAGAGCGGGAGCTCGGTGAGCCGTCCCAGCGCCTCCGCGATCGCGGCGAGCTCGAGGTCGATCCCCAGGCCGGCATCAGCCGCCTGGGAGAACCATACGTCGGGGCCGTGCGCCGAGCCGTCGAAGCGGGTGAGTGCCTCGAAGCCGACCGTGTCACCGGAGCGTGCCGAGACGATGGGTTGGAAAACGATGTCCAGACGGCCATCGCGCAGGAGCGCCAGAGTCCGGTTCCTGATCTCCTCCAGGTCGCTCTCCTGGTCCTCGGCAACGTCGGCGAGCTCTCCCAGGTACTCCCCCGTCAGTGCCACCGCGCGCCGCGGCGAGCCCAGCAGGCGCCTCCCCAGGGCGGCGGTACAGCGTCTGGCAATGAACTGCCCGCGGGCAAGCAACTCTGTATGGAGGTCCACCCCCCACGTATCGGTCACGCCCACGCCCTGTTGAGTACGTCGTGTGACACCGGTCGAGCGGGAACACCCACACCTGCTTGAACTGATCGTCGTGGTGCCCGACAGGTCGGCACCACGACGATCAGTTCGCATGGGGTCGGGGTTGCGCAGCTCAGCGGGGTCCGAAACCGCCTGGTGGACCACCCTCTGCGAACCGACCACCTCCGTCAGTGGCCACCGCCGAGGAACCGTCGGTCGCCGAGCCCGGGAGGGGTTCGTCCCTGTCGGCGAGGACAACCACCTCACCCGGTTCGAGCCCCTCGGTCACCGATGTGTAGGTGGACCCGACGACGCCCACCTCCACCTCGACGAGCTCCGTGTCGTCACCGTCGAGCGTCGTGACCGTGTAGGCCTCGCCATCACGGCCCACCGCCGAGGTGGGTACGGCAACGGCTTCCTCGGTGGATTCCGTGGCTATGACGATGGATGCCGTTCCCCCGGTGAGCAGCCCACTCGTGTCACCCTCGAGGGCGACCGTGACCGGGTAGGAGGTGCCGTTGCCATCGGAGGAGGGACTCAGACCGACCTCCACGATCGTTCCCACCAGCGGCTCCGGGGAGGCGTCCGGGAGTACCTCGGCCGGCTGGCCCACCGACACATCCGGCAGGTCGTCGACCGCGACGAGGGCAACCGCTTCGAAACCACCCGGTCCGTCCACCACGATGTTCGCAGTGTCCGATCCGGCCTCGACGGTGTCACCGACCTCCATACCGACCGACACCACGGTTCCCGCGATCGGCGAGACGATCTCCGCCCGCTGCAGGGCCTGGGTGGCCACGATCACCTCCAGCTGGGCGGCATCGAGTTCCTTCTGCAGGGCGATCAGCTCCTCGGAGGATGCGCTGACCACTGGAGCCCCGGCAACCCCTTCGGCCTCGCGGTCCGCACCGGACGCCACCTCCGGTTCCGAGGATCCCCCTTGGGAGGATGAGCCGGCACTCCCGGAATCGGCCGTCCCCGGCTGCCCGGCAACCTCCGCGGTGCCGGGATCGTCCGTTGCGGGGGTCCCTCCGGACTGCAGCTCCTCGAGCCTCTGTGCGATGAGCGCGTCGAGCGCCGAGGCCGCCTCCTGCACACGTTGTTGTGCCGTGGCCACCGCCCGCTGGGCTTCGAGGGCCTCGGCCAGTGCGGTCCGGCACGATGTGTCCCCGCCCTCTGCGTCACCGGTCTCCGAATCCACCTCCTCCGACACTGCAGTACCGGCGGCGCACACCGCGGTGGCCGACGTCAGTGCCTCATCGGCGAGTCTCAGCGCGGCATCGGCGTCGGACTGGGCATCCAGGACCTCCTGCTGGGCGGCGGCGAGCTCATGGTCCGCCCCGGCCGGCTCCGCCGTGGCCGCGCCCGAGAGGGCGGCAGAAGCCGCGAGGGCGACGTGGGACAGCGAACCCGACAGAACGGTGGTGCTCTCGGCGAACGACCCCGAGCCGGATCCCCCTGCAGCAGAGCCGGCCCCCACCACCTCGCCGTCGAGTGCCCGCTGCAGCGCCAGTTCGGCATCTGCCTCGGCTGCGGTCGCCTCGGCGAGTGCGTACTCCAACTCGGTGGTGTCGAGGCTGGCGAGGACCGTTCCGGGCTCGACCTCGTCGCCCTGTTCGACCTCCACACTCGTGACGGTCCCGCCGACGACGAAACTCACCGTGGAACGCGACACCGCTTCGATGGTCGCCACCTCGGTCAGGGTCGCCTCGACGGCCTCGAGGGAGGCCTCCGCAGTGGTGTAGCGCTCCGTTCCACCTGCCCCGGTCGCAGCCACCAGCAGACCCCCGAGGATCGCGGCAACGGTGAACAAGCCCGCCACCACGGGCACCCGTGGGTTGCTCCTCTGCCGACGCGGCGAGAGGCCGAGGCCGTCGCCGGTCCCCCGGGATGCTGGTCCATGGCTCATCACTGACTCCTCAAGGCATCGATCGGGGTGAGGCGGGCGGCACGGGTGGCCGGATGCACTCCGAATGCGACCGCCACGACGACCCCGGTGAGCAACGAGACGGAGACTGCGAGCGGCGAGACCACCACACGAGTGCCGAGCACTGCCTGCATCCCACCCGAGAGGACGAGGCCGATACCAACCCCCAGCGCACCTCCGGCAAGTCCGAGGAGGCTCGCCTCGAGCAGGAACTGGCGTCGCACGAGCGAAGGGGTGGCTCCGAGTGCCTTGCGGAGGCCGATCTCACGGATCCGCTCCGTCACGGAGACCAACATGATGTTCATCACGCCGATTCCACCCACCAGCAGCGAGATGACTGCGATCCCCGCGAGCATCACCGTGAGCGTGTCGTCCACCGACGTCGCGGCGGCGAGGATCGACTCCTGTGTGGCGATGGAGTAGTCGGCTTCCTCGTCGCCCGATATCCCGTGGAGGTTGGCGACAAGGGAATCGCTCTCCTGGTAGGCAGCCGAGACGGTCTCCTCGGAGGTCGCCTTCACGTAGATCGCTGAGACCGCGTCGCGGGTGTCTCCGCCGACCAGCCGTTGCGAGTAGGTCGTGGAGGGCACGATCGCCAGGTCGTTGTTGGTCGTGTCCTCGGAGGAGGACACCTCTGCGAGCACACCCACGACCTTCAGGGTCCGTCCGTCGTAGGAGACCGACTCGCCGGTCGCCGCGGTTGTCGAACCGAACAGTTCGGTGGCGGTGTCCGAACCGAGCACGACCACGGCTGCGGCATCTGCCAGGTCGTCGTCGTCGATGAAGCTGCCGCTCACCATCGCGCGGCTGCGCACATCCAGCCAGGACGGCGTGGTTCCCACCAGCGAGGTCGTCCAGGTGGCCTCGCCGGCGGTCAGCACCCCGTTGGTCGAGGCGGTCGGGGCGACCGAGTCCACATCAGGGGCTGCCACGGGATCCGCAAGGGCCTCCGCGTCGCCCAGCGTGAGGGTGGATGCGCTGCCGCTGCCTCCCCTTACACCCGAGTCATCGGTGTCGCTGCCGGGCGAGACCACCAGCACATTCGTACCGAGCTCGGCGATCTGGTCGTTCACCTCCGCCCGTGCGCCCTGCCCTATTCCTACGCTGAGGGTCACCGCCACGATTCCGATGGTGATGCCGAGCATCGTGAGCACCGAACGCAGACGATGGCTCCGCACCGCGTCGAGCGCAGACCGCAGCGTGTCGCGCCAGGTCACGACCCGGTCCCATCGTCCCGGGGACCAGCCGACTCCGTGGGGTCATCGGCGACGATGCGCCCGTCCTCGATTCGGATCACCCGCTCCGCCTGCTCGGCCACATCTGCCTCGTGGGTTATCAACACGATGGTCCGACCCCGTTCGTGCAACGACCTGAGCAACGACAGGACCTCGGCGGTGGAACTCGAGTCGAGGTTGCCCGTCGGCTCGTCCGCAAGGATGAGTGCCGGCTCTCCCAC
Organism: Microthrixaceae bacterium; assembly: GCA_023958095.1. Classification (GTDB taxonomy): domain Bacteria; phylum Actinomycetota; class Acidimicrobiia; order Acidimicrobiales; family Microtrichaceae; genus JAMLGJ01. The sequence continues at coordinate 3,188 of JAMLGJ010000007.1, read as the reverse complement.
GAGGGCCCGTGCGATCGCGACGCGCTGCTGTTGGCCACCGGAGAGCTCGCCCGGTCGGTGCTCCGCCCGGTCATCGAGCCCGACGCCGCGCAGAGCGGCCAGCGCAAGTTCCCGGCGTTCGACGGGCTCCGCCCCTGCGTAGAGCAGCGGGAGTTCCACGTTGCGCCACGCCGACAGGTAGGCCAGGAGGTTGAACTGTTGGAACACGAAGCCGATCCTGCGGTTGCGGACCTCGGCCAGGTGCTTCTCGTCGAGGTGGCTGACGTCGTCTCCGGAGAGCATCACGGTCCCCTCGGTGGGCAGGTCGAGACAGCCCACGATGTGCATGAGCGTCGACTTGCCCGATCCCGAGGGACCCGTCACGGCCACGAACTCACCCTCACCGACGCGGAGGTCGACCCCTGCCAGTGCCTCGACCGACATCTCGCCGTTGGAGTACCGCTTCGTCACTCCCACGAGTTCGATCACCGGTGGAGCGACCGTGCTCTCAGCGGCCGGGTCCGGCGGAGTGGCCATCGACAGGTTTCCGAGCGCTGTCACTGGCCGGCCTCGCCGGCTCCGCCACCCTGTTGCGCCTGATCCGAGCCACCGCCACCGCCCGGTGCACCAGCACGTGTGACGACCACCAACTCCCCGGGCTCGAGGCCTTCTGCGACCTCGACCATCATGCCGCTGGACTCCCCGGTGACGACCTCTCGCACCTCATCTCCGGCCTCGGTACGGACGGTCACCGTCGAGGTACCTGAGTCGGTGCTCACGGCGAACACGGGCACCTGGACCACCTCGAGCGGATCACCGGTGGTGAACTCCACCAGGACAGTGGCGCCGTCGTTGAAGTCGCCACTGTCGGAGCGGAACTCGACCGTGACCGGGTAGGTGGCGACACCCGAGGAGGTATCCGCGACCTCCGCAACGGCGCTCACCACACCTGTCACCGTCTCGGCGTCGTCGCGGGCCGCAGGTGCCCCGCTGTCGTCGTCAGTGGAGTCGTTCGCACCACCGGCGAGATCCCGCGCGCCCGGCGCTCCGGCGGACCCACCGTTGGCGGGAGGACCCCCGCCCGGGAAGCCTCCGCCACCGAACCCGGCGTCCGAGGAGCCGCTCGACAGTGACACCTCGACCTCGGCGCCGACCGCCACAGCTGCCACTTCCTCTGCGTCGAGGCCGACCTCGACGGTGAACTCACCCGGGGTGACGACCCGCAGCTGGGGCGAATCCGATGCGGAGTCGGAGGAGTCGGCTCCCGCGACGACCCCGAGCGAGGTGTTGCCCTCCGAGGAGCCGACCCCTCCCGCCGCGACACCCGAGTCCGTCCCGGAGCCCGACAGTGCAACGCCGGAGGTTCCGGAGGAGCCGAGTTGGTCGCCGACCTCGAGGTCGACCACCGCAACGGTTCCGTCGAATGGGGCAGTGATGGCCGTTGCGGCCAGTTCCTCCTCGGCGGCCTCGAGTGACTGCATGGCCGTGGACACCGATGCCAGGTCGGCGGTCAACTGTGCGTCGGACTCCCCAGCCGCGGTGTCGTCCGCGAGGGAGGCCTCGGCGGAGGCCAGCGTTGCCTCCGCCCGGGCCACGGCCGCCTCCAGTTCGGGACTGCTCATGACCGCCAGCACGTCCCCCTCCGCGACGGCGTCTCCCGCCCCGACGTTCACCTCGGTGAGCGTTCCAGATGCGTTGAAGGACAGGTCCTCGCTCTGCAGGTACTCGGCTGTGCCCTCGCCCGAGAAGCTCTCCGACATCGAGGCGAGTTCAGCTTCGATCACCTGTTCGGTTCCCTGCTCCGTGGTGCCCCCGTCGCTCGATCCACGCCAGATCGTCCATCCGCCGAGCACTAGGAGCCCCACCAGTGGAGCGACGACCCATGGCTGCTTGAGTGTTCCAAGGATTCGGTTCATCACGTCGTTCAGTCCGTGCCCCGAGTTGCTGCACCGGGCCGGACCCCAGCGGCACCGGGACCGCCACCGACGCCTCCGAAGCCGGCGACGTCGCCGATGACGACCCTCTCCGCGTCGACCGAGCCGTCGACCTCCGCACCGGTGACCCTGACGGAGTCACCGACCCCGATGTCCTGGAGGGTCCGCTCGAGTGAGACGTTCACCTCGGTTCCGTCGTTGGTGGCCACCTCCACCTGGCTGCCGTCGGCCGTGGTGAGCGTCACCACGGACCCGTCGATCGAAGTGATCTCGCCGATCACACGTCCCGTGTCCGCACCGTTCGGGATGCCACCGGGAACCGGCGCACCATCCGGCAGTTGCGAACCGTCGGGGAGCTCAGCACCGTCGGGAAGCTCAGCACCGTCGGGAAGCTCAGAACCGTCGGGCGTTTCGAGGCCTTCGGGGACCTCCAACCCATCGGGAGGTTCAACTCCGTCGGGGGGCTGCATTCCCGCCGCTGGGGCACCCCCTCCGGGGGCACCTGCAGGGGCCAGTTCGGTCTCGGTGATCACGGCTGCTGCGAGCGCACCATCGTCGCTGCTGTCCCCGGTGACCGCGACTGTGTCGCCGACCTCGAGGTCCTCGAGTGATCCGGGGGCGATCTCGCTGACCGCGGTGTCTCCGGTGAGGAGCACCTCCACCTCGGAGGCTTCTCCGTTCGGTCCGGTCGCCTCGAGGGTGAGTACTTCGTCACCGACTGCTGTCACCTCGCCGGCCACCCCCGATCCACCCGGGCGTGCACCCGGTGCGTTCGGTGCGCCCGCAGCGCCGGGTTGGGTTGACCCATCGTCGAGTTCACTGGTCGCGGCGATCGGTGCGCCCGTGTCCTCGGAGCCACCGCGCGTCATCAGGAAGCCCGCTGCGAGCACGACAGCCGCAGATGCGGCCACGGCCACCACCCATGTCCGGACCCCGGGTCCCTCGGGGGAGTCTCCGCCGCCCGCGTCCTCGCCGGCGCCAGGGGCTGTTCCGCCCGGGCCCTGGTCTGCTGTCGCTGCGTGTGGCGGTGTGTCCGAGACGTCCATCGTGGCCTGCTCCTGTTCGATTCCTCCCCCGAAGATGCAGGACCAAACCGAGAACTGGCTGGGAATCAGCTCACACCTTGCAGGGAATCCCGAATCACGCGGAATCCCCAACTGGGCGACCCCGGTACGGCGAACTGATCGTGGGGGGGGGGGCCGGGGGCGCCCCCCCCCCCCGCCCGCGGGGCGGGGCGGGGGCCGCCGGCGCGCGCGGCCCCGGGAGCGGGGGGGC
>JAMLGJ010000067.1 GCA_023958095.1 Microthrixaceae bacterium | reverse complement strand
CGGCCGAGGGCGAGCTGGCGGCGTCGGCGGTGGTAGGTGCGCTCGATCCAAGTGACGATCGCGAGCCGGAGCTCGTCTCGGGTGGCCCAGCGTTGACGGTCCAAGACGTTCTTCTGCAGGAGCGCGAAGAACGACTCCATGGCGGCGTTGTCGCCGGCGGAGCCGACTTGGCCCATCGAGCCGACCATGCCGTGAGCGGTGAGCGCCCGCTGCAGCTTTCGCGACCGGAACTGGCTGCCGCGGTCGCTGTGAAGGATGCACCCGGCGACGTCACCGCGGCGGGCGGCGGCGTTGTCGAGGGCGTTGACGGCGAGACAGGCCTGCATCCGGCTGTCGATGGAGTAGCCGACGATCCGGTTCGACCACAGGTCCTTGATGGCGCAGAGGTAGAGCTTGCCCTCGTCGGTCCAGTGCTCGGTGATGTCGGTGAGCCAGAGCTGGTTCGGGCCCTCGGCGCTGAACTGGCGGCGCACCAGGTCGTCATGGGCGGGCGTGCCGGGCTTGGAACCCTTGCCGGTGCGCTTCTTGCCGAACCTCGACCACCAGCCGTTCTCGCTGCAGCGGGCCCACACCGTGCGGTCACACACGACATGGCCACCGCCGCGAACTTCATCGGCGAGGAACCGGTAGCCGAACTCGGGGTCGTCGCGATGCGCGTCGAAGATGGCGTTGGCCAAGTGCGCCTCGGCGAGCTCCCGATCGGTGATCGGCTCCTTGAGCCACCGGTAGTACTGCTGTCGGCACAACTTCAGGACCCGGCACGTCACCGTGACGGGGTACCCGTCGGCGGCCAACTCACGGACGAGCGGGAACATCATTTTGGGGGCAGGTTCGCCTGCGACAAGTACGCGGCGGCTCGGCGCAGGACCTCGTTCTCCTGCTCGAGCAACCGGATCCGGCGCTTGGCCTTCTTCAGGTCCTCGTTCTCGGCCGCGGTCGTGCCGGGCTTGATCCCATCCTCGACATCAGCAGCCTTGAGCCAGTTGGCCAGGCACGACTCCGAGATCCCGAAGTCGGCCGCGATGGTCTTGAGCATCACGTCGGGCTCGCGGTTGCGGGCCACTCGGATCACGTCCTCGCGGAACTCACGGGGATAGGGCTTGGGCATGGTGAACATCCTTCCAGCGGCACCTCTCGGCACCACAGATCAGATGTCACCGATGCACGCGGCAGTCCCGGGGTTCGAGAGCTGTCCTAGAAGGTCCACCACGCGAATGCCGAAGGCAACGCCGCGTGATGCAGATCGGTCGTCGGGCGGGCAGGGTCCCTCGGATCCAGGAGGATCCGCTCGACCGGGGGCGCGCCGTGTCCCGCGACATTGCCCGTCGCCTCGAGGGCCTTCGATCCCTGAAGCGGAACTGCCCCAGTCGAGGAGCCGACCGCCCGTCTGGAGGCCGATGCGTCGAGCGGGACCGAGCCCCACCTGTGGAGCTCCGCATGTAGCTACCATGGAAGTATGGATGTGGCTACATCGGTGGTGGAGGTCGGGGTGCGGGAGCTCAAGGACAACCTGAGCCACTACCTCGGTCGCGTGCGCGCCGGTGAGGAGGTGGTCGTGACCGATCGGGGCAAGCCCGTCGCCCGCCTCTCCGGCCTCGATCGCTCGACAGATCACCTGGCTGAGCTGATCGCGTCGGGCGTGGTGCGTCCGGCGAAGCGACGGAGCCGCCGGCCACCCGAGCGACGGATCCGACCCTCCGGATCCGTCAGCGAGCTCGTCGCCGACCAGCGGCGTTGATCACCTACGTCGACACCTCGACCCTCCTC
>JAMLGJ010000066.1 GCA_023958095.1 Microthrixaceae bacterium | reverse complement strand
CGATGGGCCGATCCGAAATGTTCGTCCTCGACCTGGTGGCAATCGCCATCATGGTCTTTGGTCTCTATTTCCCCCGCCACCGGCGCAAGGACATGGTGGTCGCATATCTCGGTGTGAACATCGGTGTCCTGGCGGTCGCCGATGCGCTCTCTTCCACCGGCGCGGGTGCAGGGCTCGGACTCGGGTTGTTCGGCGTGCTGTCGATCATCCGCCTTCGTTCCTCGGAACTCGACCAGCCCGAGATCGCCTACTACTTCGTGGCCCTGGCGCTCGGACTCCTCGGTGGTCTGGCGGTGTCGCCGGACTGGCTGACCCCGGCGCTCATGGCGGCACTGCTGGTGGGGCTCTACCTCGGTGACCACCCACGGCTCTTCGCCGGCTACCGCACCCAGACCATGAACCTCGACACGGCATTCACCGACGAGGCCCATCTCGTGAGCTACCTCGAGGAACTGCTCGGAGCGCACGTGCACCGGGTGAAGGTCCGAAAGGTGGACCTGATCAACGCCAGCACCCTCGTCGAGGTCCGCTACCAACTCCGCCCGGAAATGTCGGCGACTGCTCCGACCCGGGTGGCAGACACCACAGGAGCACTGCGATGAGAGGCCCACTCGAGTTTCGGCTCCATCGGCTCGAACCGGTCGCCCTGGCCTCGGTGGACGAGTGCGCGAGCATGCGCACCCGCAAGGACCGCAAGTACATCGTCGACGCGGAGTTGTTGGCCCGGGCGATCGACCGGATCGGTGAGGAGATGCAGGTCCTCGAGATCGAGGGCATCCGCTGGTTCACCTATCGCTCGGTCTACTTCGACACCCCCGACTACGACGCCTACCGCCTCGCGGCCCATCGCCGACCGAACCGGTACAAGGTCCGCTCGCGCACCTACCTCGACGAGGGCACCACGGTGCTCGAGGTGAAGACCAAGGACCGTGCCGGACAGACCGTCAAGCACCGCCTCACCCACGACGGGGGCGCGGGCGATCTCGATTCGGCCGCCAGGGCGTTCGCCTCCTCGGTACAGGAGTCGAGTGTCCACGCCGAGAACCTCGTGCCGGTCCTCACCACCTCGTACCTGCGCGCCACGCTGTTGTTCCCCGAATCGGAGGTGCGGGCCACGATCGACTCGGACTACTCGGTGTGTGACCGCGACGGCAGGGAGGTCGGGTTCTCCGCCGAGTTGATCGTGGAGACCAAGACCAACGGCAGGCCCTGCGCGCTCGACCGTGCGTTGTGGGCCCTCGGTGCCAGACCCCAGACGATCTCCAAGTACTGCACCGGCCTCGCTGCCATCCACCCCGAGTTGCCCTCCAACAGGTGGAACCGGGTCCTGCAGCGCTACTTCCCCCACGGGCCGGCCCTCGGCGAAACCCGACCGGATCCCGACGGCGACCAGCGCGAACACAAGCACAACGGCATCGGCGACGAGAACGCTGGCAACGGCGACGATCGCGGCCGCAACCGCGACCGCAGCCGGTCCCAACGCAGAAACCGCCCCCGGCGCACCCGCACCGGGCGAGCTTCGGTGCTCACCGCCGCGGTCGCCGCAACGGTGGCGCTGGTGGCTGCCGGCTGCGGCACGGTGGGCAGCGCCTCTGAGTCGTCCGGGTCCGTCGCAGAATCCGCGGTCTCCGCCGACCCGGTGGCCTCAGATGCGGTGTTCGACTCATCGACGGTCCACTCGATCTCGGTGGACCTCGACGAAGCGGACTACGAGGCGATGATCGACACCTACCTGTCCACCGAGGACAAGGAGTGGCTCGAGGCCACCGTCACGATCGACGGCGAGACCTACGAACAGGCCGGGATCCGCCTGAAGGGCAACTCGTCGCTGCGCGGACTCTCCGGAGCTGGAGGTGGCACCGGAGGCGAGGTCTCCAGCGACGACCCCAGCAGCCTTCCGTGGCTCATCAAGCTCGACAAGTACGTCGATGACCAGAACCACGAAGGGGTCAACGACTTCGTGGTGCGCTCCAACACCTCGGAGTCGTCGTTGAACGAGGCACTGGCGCTCGAACTGCTCGACGAGGCCGGACTCGCCACACAGGACGCGATCGCGGTCAGCTTCAGTGTCAACGACAGCGATGAGCAGCTGCGCCTCGTCATCGAACACCCCGACGACGTGTGGATGGCCGAGAACTTCGATGCCGGTGACGCGCTCTACAAGGC
>JAMLGJ010000065.1 GCA_023958095.1 Microthrixaceae bacterium | reverse complement strand
CCTGCAGGTAGGGGGTGAGCAGGTCGAGCACCTTGATGCCGGTGGCGAACATCTGGGCCTTGGGCTCGAGGGTGTCGAACGCAGGGGCCTCGCGGTGGATCTCCCACCGCTCGCCATCGGGGATGCTGTCGACGTCGAGTGGCTCTCCGAGGACGTTGAACACGTGGCCCAGGGTGACGTCACCAACGGGCACGCTGATGCCGCGGCCGGTGTTGGTCACCTCGGCACCCCGCACGAGTCCGTCGGTGGGCTTCATCGCGATCGCACGGACGCGGCTGTCGCCGATCTGCTGTGCGACCTCGGCGGTGACCACGACCTGCTCGCCGTCCACCTCGATGGCGAACTCGAGCGCGGTGTTGATCTCGGGCAGCGCAGAGGGTGGGAACTCCACGTCGACGACCGGACCCGCGATGGCGACGATGCGCCCGGTGGTCGTGCTCGTTGCGCCCTGTTCGGTTTCGGTGACCGTCATCGCTGTATCTCCTTGTGGCCGACGAAACGCCGACCGGGGTTTCTCCTCAGTAGGAATCGTGACCTATGACGTGGTGCACGTGATCCCCCACGTGCTTGGGAAAGGGATCCGAGAACAGGTGATCGAGGAGCAGGTCCTCGGGCTCACCGCGGTCCTCCGCCAGGGCCTCCGCCCCGCCGATGATCTCCATGATCTCGGTGGTGATGGCGTCCTGGCGGACCTGGTTGATCTTGCGGGTGAGCTTGACGATCAGCTCCTCCGCGTTGTCGGTGGCGGCCTTCATGGCCCGCTGACGCGAGGCGTGCTCCGACGCCGCGGAGTCCAGCATCGCGGCGAACAGGCGTGCCTCCACGTACCGGGGCAGCAGCGACTCGAGCACCTGTGCCGGACCGGGTTCGAACTCGAAGCCCGCGGTCGCCTCCTCGTCACCGCCACTGGCGATGGCCTCGGAGGACTCGAGTGGCAGGAAGCGGCGCACGACCGGTTCCTGGGAACCCAGCGAGATGAAACGGGTGTAGACCAACAGGATCTGGTCACAGCCTCCGGAGGTGAACATCTCCGCCACCCGCGCCGCCACCGTTGCAGCGTCCTCGAAGGTGGGCTTGTCGGAGAACCCCGAGTAGGCGGACTCGATCGGGTAGTTGCGGAACCGGAAGTAGTCGGCGGCCTTGCGGCCACAGGTGACCAGCGCGTACTCGCGGCCCTCGGAGCGGGCGGCCTGCACCTCTCGCTCGGCAGCCTTGATCACGGCCGAGTTGAACGCCCCGGCGAGACCGCGGTCGGCCGAGATGACCACGACACCGATCTTGCGCGGATCCTCGCTGGGCCGCAGAAGCGGATGGTCGACCTCGGCGCCACCGGCGGCGAGGTCGGAGATCACCGTGGTGATGTGCTCGGCGTAGGGACGGGCCTCCGCAGCACGCTGCTGGGCCTTGGTCACCCGCGTCGCGGAGATCAGTTCCATCGCGCGGGTGATCTTCTTCATGTTCTGCGTGCTGCCGATGCGGCGCCGCAGGACCCGTTCCTGTGCTCCTGCCATGGATCAGGCCTCGGCCTCTTCGGAGTCGCGGTCCAGCTCCTCCTCGGGCAGGTGGCGGGCAGAGGTGCGCACGGTCGCCTCCGCATCGGCCTGCTCCTCGGCCTCCGGGGTGGCTCCCTCGGGGCTGGATGGCACGAACTGCTCCGCGTAGTCCTTCACGATCGCCTCGAAGGCGTCCTCGTCGTCGATCTTGCCGCTCTCGCGAATCTGGTCGAGCACCACCGCATGGCGGGTGGAGAACCACTCCAGCAGCCCGTCGGAGAAGCGTTCCACGTCCTCGGTCTCGATGTCGTCGAGGTAGCCGCGGGTGCCGGCGAAGATCACCACGCACTGCTGCTCCACCGGCATCGGCGAGTTGATGCCCTGCTTGAGCAGCTCGGTCAGCCGGTAACCGCGCTCGAGCTGGGCCTTGGACACCGCGTCGAGGTCCGAACCGAAGGCGGCGAAGGCCTCGAGCTCACGGAACTGCTGCAGGTCCGACTTGAGCGTGCCGACCGCGGTCTTCATCGCCTTGATCTGCGCCGCCGAGCCCACGCGTGACACCGAGATGCCCACGTCGACCGCCGGGCGGACACCGGACTTGAACAGGTCGTCCTGCAGGAAGATCTGCCCGTCGGTGATCGAGATCACGTTGGTCGGGATGAATGCGGAGACGTCACCGGCCTTGGTCTCGATGATCGGCAGGGCGGTCAGCGATCCGGCACCGCGCTCGTCGGAGAGCTTGGCCGCACGCTCGAGCAGGCGGCTGTGCAGGTAGAACACGTCACCGGGGTACGCCTCGCGGCCCGGCGGACGGCGCAGCAGCAGCGACATCGCCCGGTACGCCTCGGCCTGCTTGGTCAGGTCGTCGAAGACGATCAGCACGTGCTTGCCCTGGTACATCCAGTGCTGGCCGATGGCCGAACCGGAGTAGGGCGCGATGTACTTGTAGCCGGCCGGGTCGGACGCCGGCGCGTGCACGATGGTGGTGTACTCCAGCGCGCCGGCCTCCTCGAGCGTGGTGCGCAGGGCGGCGATCGTGGAGCCCTTCTGGCCGATCGCCACGTAGATGCAGCGCACCTGCTGCTTGGGATCACCGGTCGCCCAGGCGGCCTTCTGGTTGATGATCGTGTCCACGGCGATCGCGGTCTTGCCGGTCTTGCGGTCGCCGATGATCAGCTGGCGCTGGCCGCGCCCGATCGGGGTCATCGCGTCGACGGCCTTCAGGCCGGTCTGCAGCGGCTCGTGCACCGACTTGCGCTGGACGACGGTGGGCGCCTGGAGTTCCAGGGCGCGGCGGTTTTGGGCGCCGATGTCGCCGAGGCCGTCGATCGGCTGGCCGAGCGGGTTGACGACCCGGCCGAGGTATTCGTCGCCGACCGGGACCGAGAGGACCTCGCCGGTGCGCTTGACGCTCTGA
>JAMLGJ010000064.1 GCA_023958095.1 Microthrixaceae bacterium | reverse complement strand
TCCTCGGTGTGCTGTTCGAACAGGTTGAGGGTCCACTCGAAACACGTCCTGCCGTCGGGGTCCTCGATGGGTTCACCCACGACGAGGGTGACGACATCGGGCATCGGGCGGTCCTCGGTGGGCAGTGGACCGAACTTGACCTGCTCCGATCCGGACGCCGCGTACTCGTAGACGCCGGGAGTCGGGGTCGAGCGCCCGGCATCCTCGCCGGAGGCGGTTCCGGTGCTCGTGTCAGGGGAGTCAGCCGACCCTTCGCCGGCTGCTTCCTCACGGAAACCGGCCACCGCGTCCTCAGTGGTGATCTCGCTCGCTCCACGGGGCCACAGAAGGAACCCGCCCACCGCGACGACGGCCAGGGCCACGCATGCCAGAAGGATCGCCACCACGGGTGTTCGCCTCCGGTGCTCCTCGGGCGTCGGGTCCGAGCCGGCGACTTCGTCCTTGTCAGGCGTCATCTGATCTGGTGGCCACCAGGCCGATGGCCGACAGGTTCGCGGCGTTGGCGCCCATCGCCTTGCGCATGGCGAGCACCCTCTTGCGCGCGGCCGGGTTGCGGGCGACGTTCGCCGCGAACCGCAAGGTTCCGGCGAGACCCTCATCGGCCACCAACCGGCGGGGTTCGAGCAGGTGCAGGGGGGTTGTGTGGCGGGCCTCCACCCTCAGGCCGTGCTGGGCGAGCAGGTTCGTCCAACCGGCCACGGTGAGCGGTTTGACGTTCACCTTGATCGTGGAGCCGAGGGCCTTGGAGACCCCTGCGCGGCGCTCGTCGGAGATGTCCTCGGGGGCGAAGGCGACCTCGTGCAGGGCGAAGCGTCCACCCGGTCGCAGCAGGCGAGCCAGCTCCGCGATGATCCGCTGCTTCGTGGAGTCGGGCTGCATCGTCAGGTATGCCTCACCGATCACGACATCGGCGTTCGAAGCGGGAAGGCCCGTGTCGGAAGCAGTCGCGTTGATCACGCGGCGGTTCGCCCCAGCCATCCCGGAGGAAACCAGTCCCGCCGCTTCGGGATCGCGGTCCACCCCGGTGTAGCTGGCCGGGTCCGCCTCGAGGATCATGCGGGTGGTCGCGCCGAGCCCGGGAGCGACCTCGACGACGTCATCCTCGTTCGTGACCGCCAGCCGGTCGAGCAGGAAGCGCGTGGTCTCCACTCCGCCGGGTCGCAGCACCCGCTTGCCCATGCGGGCCAGCAGCCAGTGGCCCGCCACCCGATCAGGATCGATGCCCGAGGCCGGGACGTTCGGCGCCTCGCTCGATCCACCGGCGTGTGAACCGGGCGACAACCCATCTGTGGAAACACTGCCGTCGTGATGATGTCGGGTAGTGCTGGCAATTGACATAAAGAACACCTAACACACGCGAATATCTCTAGTCAATGGTGTTGGCTCTCACCGCTGTGCGGCCCATCGTCGAAGCCGCACGCTTCCCGGGGACAACAGCGTTGCCGCGAGCCGCATCGGGTCCGGGTCGCTACTGTCGTGGCATGGGTTCGCCGGTCAGCACCGAGTCGTCCGATGGAGTCACGACGATCGTCATGGACGACGGCAAGGCGAATGCCTTCTCCTTCGACATGTTCGATGCGCTGAACTCCGCGTTGGACCAGGCCGAGGCCGATGGAGATGTCGTGTTGTTGGCCGGGCGGCCCGGCCGGTTCTCCGGTGGGTTCGACCTGGGAGTGCTGACCGCGTTCACCGAGGACTCGGCGCGGCTGTTGCGCACCGGGTTCGAACTGTCGCACCGCCTGCTGTCGTTCCCCCGCCCCGTCGTCATCGCAGTGACCGGCCACGCATATGCGATGGGGGCGTTCCTGGTCCTCTCCGCGGACTACCGACTCGGAGTCGCCGGTAGCGATCACCGGATCACCGCGAACGAGGTGTCGATCGGCATGGCGCTCCCACACGCTGCGCTCGAGGTGTGCCGCCAGCGCCTTGCCCGGAGCCACTTCGAGCGCGCCACCGGACTGGCCGAGGTCTACTCGCCCGATGCGGCGATCGAAGCCGGTTGGCTCGACGAGGTCGTCGCAGAACCGGAGCTGCTCGACACGGCCCGAGCGAGGGCGACCGCTTTCGCGGCACTGGATGCCGGGGCGCACCGCGTGACGAAGCTGCGATCACGGAGCGCCATGCTCGAGTCGCTCGCAGCGGCGATAGAGCGTGACGATGCCGAGTTCCTCGAGGCGATCGCCGCGCGGTGGCCTGAGGTCTGAGCGCAGTTGCACGCGGTGGCTGCGACGCAACGGCCTTGCTCCTGACCGATCGTTCGACGCCCAGGTCTGTATCCGTTGGGCCGCTGCATTGCGTGAGTGCCGGTGGGGTCGGCAGTTGTCGGCATCCTGAGTGATCAGCGTTGCCTCGTTCGCTCGGAGCAGGCTGGCTGTACCGTGTTCACATGGGCGAATCCGGGAGAGGCGACTCCGGGCTGACGGTACGGCGCGCACGTGACGGTGATCGATCGCAGGTGATCGACTTGTGTCGCGCTTCGTTGGGTTGGAAGGAGGGGGACCCCAACGAGGACTTCTTCGCGTGGAAGCACGACGAGAACCCCTTCGGGGCATCGCCGGTCTGGTTGGCGGTCGCACCCGACGGCTCCCTGGCCGGCCTGAGGGCGTTGATGCGTTGGCGGTTCAGCACTCCGACCGGCCCCATCTCCGCGGTCCGCGCGGTCGACACCGCAACGCATCCCGACTGGCAGGGCAAGGGCATATTCAAGCGACTCACCCTCGGGGCCCTCAACGAGCTCGAAGCAGACGGGCTCGACGTCGTGTTCAACACCCCCAACGACCAGAGCAGGCCCGGCTATCTCAAGATGGGTTGGTCCCAAGTCGGACGGGTCCCCGTGTCCGTGAGGGTTCGCTCGCCGCTAGCGCTCGGAAACCTCACCGGCGCGCGTGCGGCAGCCGAGATGTGGAGCGAGACGGTCGACACAGGAATTCCGGCCGCGACCTTGCTGAGAGACACCGACGGTGTCGCCGAGCTGCTCCAGGCAAGCGCCATGGGATCTCGTGGAAACACATCGTTGATCGCCACCGACCGGAGTCCCGAATACCTGCGGTGGCGCTACTCGCTCGCACCCTTGCACTACCGAGCTCTTGCGCTCGGCAGCAGCCTCGCCGACGGGATGGTCGTGTTCCGTGTCCGCAGGCGGGGAACCGCGACCGAGCTCACCGTGTGTGACGTGCTCGCTCCTCGCGGAGCACCGCTGGGAGCAGCGGTCGGCTACCTG
>JAMLGJ010000063.1 GCA_023958095.1 Microthrixaceae bacterium | reverse complement strand
CGATCAGTTCGTGGGTGGGTGGCCTTGGCGTACCGCCGTCGCCGCTCCGCTGTTCAGTCGCGGAAGTTGCCGAACTGCAGCGGGATCCCGAAGTCGTGTTCCTTGCAGGCGGCTATCACGTCCTGCAGGGCGTCGCGCTTCTTCGCGGTCACTCGGATCTGCTCACCCTGGGTCTGGGACTGCACACCCTTGAGCCCCTGGTTCTTGATGAACTTGTTGATCTCCTTGGCCTTGTCCGACCCGATGCCGGCCACGAGGGTCGCCACCTGCCGCGCCGTGGCACCGGAGGCTTCCTCGACGTTGCCCCAGTCGAGGGCCTTCATCGACACGCCGCGCTTCACGAGGCGCTCCTCGAGGACCTGGCGCAGGGCCGCGAGCCGGTCCTCGGTCGATGAGCGAAGGGTGATGGTGGTGTCCCCGAGTTCGATCGTGGAGTCCGTGCCCTTGAAGTCGAACCGGTTGGCGACCTCCCTTCCCGCCTGGTCGACAGCGTTGCGGATCTCCTGCTGGTCGATCTCGGAGGTGATGTCGAAACTGGGCATTTGGTTCCTCCCCGGAACGGCTCGGGCCCGGAGCACTTCGGGCGTCTCTGTGGACCGGTTGTGATTCCCGGATCCGGCGGCACAGACGCTATCGTGGCCCACTCGGAGGTGAGGCAGTGGTCACGACTGCAGCACCACCTCCAACCTTAGGTGTCGCCGGTTGGCGGCCCCGACGGGTCGGTGCCCGAGCGGCCAAAGGGAGCAGACTGTAAATCTGCCGGCGTATGCCTTCGGAGGTTCAAATCCTCCCCGGCCCACTCCGTTCCAGCTTTCGAATCCGCCCTGCGGGGCGCTCCGGTTGTGGGGCGTGCCCGACGGGCGGTGCTGGAACTCCGCCGAGACCCCAACCTGCTGCCGGTCCTCCACCACACGCGTGCCGGTCCAGGTCGACCCCCATCAGTCGTGTCTGCACGACTCGACATCCGCTGCGGAGTCGCGTGGTGTCACTCTGACACCGGCTGGTACCGAGCTTGGGGTGCAGTCAGCTGGACACGACTCGAATCGAGTGCCGGGTCACACCCGGGGCCCGGGGAGTTCAGAGCAGCCGCTCCATGAGGACCACGTCGAGCCAGCGGCCGAACTTGCGGCCCACCTCGCGCTCGGTGCCCACGACCTCGAATCCGCAGGACCGGTGGAGTCCGATGGATCGTTCGTGGCCGCCGACGATCTTCGCCATGAGGGCATGGAACCCGTGCTTGCGGGCCGTTTCGACGAGGTGTTCCAGCAGGAGGCGTCCAACCCCCTGGCCCTGGTGGCCCTCGGCCACATAGACGCTGTCCTCGACCGTGGTCGCGTATCCCGCCCGTTCCCGGTACGGAGAGAGCGCACCGAAGCCGGCGACCCGGTCATCAGCGACGGCGACGACCACCGCATGGGCTCCTGACCGTTCGGTCAGCCAGCGCTGTTGCTCGCGAATCGTGCGCGGCACCAGGTCGAAGGTTGCGGTGGAGGTGAGGACCTGGTGGTTGTAGATCTCGAGGATCGCCTCGGCGTCATCGGCGCCTGCTGGTCGAACGTGCACCCCTTTACGCTAGGTCCCCGGTAGCTGGTCGGAGCGCGAAGGCGAGCAACTCCCAGCGGGTACCGGGCACCTCGGGTCGCCCCGGTGGCGAACCGGGCCCCAGTGGCGAACCGGGCTCCGGTGGCGTCGTTGCTGCGGGTTCAGGCTGCTGCTGCGGGCGCCGGCTCGACCACCTCGAGCGCCCCGGTCATGGCCTCCAGGCGTGCCCAGGAGCTGATCTCGTCCGACTCGGTCAGCAGCAGGACCTGCTGGTACGCGGACTGTTCGAGGATGTTCTCGAGCAGCGGCGCCACCGCGGCGGGATCGATCCCGGTGAACGGTTCGTCGAGCAGCAGCGGGAAGTTCTCCATGCCGGGTCCCACGTTGCGCACTGCGGCGAACTGCTGTTGCATGGCGTGGGAGGCGGCGGTGAGTGCCTCGCCGGCGGCCTGGGTGTCCTGGGGAGTCAGGTCCCGGCCTGTGGCCGATGCGGCCACGATGGCTCCCCGGTGTTCCAGGGCCCACTCGACGGTCACGTCCCCGGCCAGTGCGGCCCAGCGGGCCTTCGCGTCGCGCTGGGCCTCGGCGACCTCCAACAGGCGGCGACGTTGTGCATCGGATCCCAGCAGGCCGTTCACGCGCTGCAGGTGGAATCCGAGGTACGAGTGGGCGCCGGCTGCCTCGAGCGCTTCTGCCTCCGCACGCCCTGCTGCCTCGGCACGCTTCCAGTAGATCATCGACACGACCACCGCAGCGGCCGCGATGGCGGCCAGCACCAGGATCCCCGCCATGCCGAGGATCTGCGAGGCCGGGATGGAGAACAACGCCGCGATGCCGGCGACCAGGAAGTTGACCTTCCTCACGCTCTCGGCCTGGGCGACGGCCTCCTCGAACTCCTGGTGGCTCTCCTCGATCCGGGTGATCGCGTCGGCGTCCTCGGCGCTGGAACCCAGGTCGTCAGCCTCTCGCTCGAGTTGGCGCTCGGC
This sequence comes from Microthrixaceae bacterium, assembly GCA_023958095.1. Taxonomy (GTDB): domain Bacteria; phylum Actinomycetota; class Acidimicrobiia; order Acidimicrobiales; family Microtrichaceae; genus JAMLGJ01. Next base: position 829 of record JAMLGJ010000063.1, on the reverse strand, counting down.
GCTCTGGAGCCGTTCGGCGGTGGACCAGAGCTCGGCCTGGTCGAGCCCGGCGAGCTGCAGGATCATCCGGTCGCCCTCCACCGACTCGGTGAGGCGCTGTGAGCCCACGTACATCAGCCGCCGAGCCGAGTGCGGGTCCAGCCCGGCCCTCGCGAGCAGGTCGATCCGGCCGTCGTCGCCGGCGAAGCTCGCGGTCACGTCCAGACGGTTGTCGATGTCGACCACGCGGGGGTCGGCCCCCTCGGGACGGAACACGGCGAAGCGCTGGCCGCTGTCCGACTGCAGCTCGAGGTGGACCCCCGGGCGGGAACTCGACAGCGCACCGATGATCTCGGTGGCCAGGGCGTCCCGCTCGAACTGCCCGAGACCGGTCAGGACGGTGAGGCGGGGATGGATGTCGACGGCCATCGAGTGGTCGCCGGAGTCAATGACCAATCGTTCGAAGCGCACGCCCTCGCATCGGTCGATCCGCCGGTGGGACTTGAGTGCCGATTCAGCTGATCGCGGCGCCGGCGCGGAACTCCCCTGGGTGCATTGGCTGTGCCCCGGGCGACTCGCTACGCTGTCGCGTCGGTCCAACGAGAGTTGGCCTGCCTCCTTAGCTCAGTCGGCAGAGCGTTTCCATGGTAAGGAAAAGGTCGTCAGTTCGATTCTGACAGGGGGCTCCACGGTGCAGCCGGGTGCTGTGCCGGGCCGGTCGGTCCGCCGACCATGGCGGCGTAGCTCAGTTGGTGAGAGCGCTCGGCTCATAATCGAGAGGTCGTCGGTTCGAGTCCGACCGCCGCTACCACACCGGCGCAGCCGGTCCATCCACCACCAATCAGGGAGT
>JAMLGJ010000062.1 GCA_023958095.1 Microthrixaceae bacterium | reverse complement strand
GGGTCGTCGAGCTCCCAGTCCTCGTACCGCTTGCCCGGGTAGAGGGGGCAGGCGTCACCACATCCCATCGTGATGACCACATCCGCGGCCTGCACGACCTCGTCGGTCCACGGCTTGGGGAACTCCGCGGTGATGTCGATACCGACCTCGGCCATGGCCTCGACCGCGGAGGGGTTGATCTCCGAGGTCGGCTCGGAGCCACCGGAGTAGACGGTCACCCTGTCGCCGGCCATGTGGCGTAGCCAGCCGGCGGCCATCTGTGAGCGTCCGGCGTTGTGCACGCACAGGAACAGCACCCCGGTGGTGGTGGAGGGGAGGGAGCCGTCGACCTTGCCCAGGGCCCGGAGGCGTTCACGGGCGAACCGTTCAGCGAGCACCGGCAGGAACGATGTGATCTTCGCCGTCGGTACCAACTGTGCGAGGGAGTCGACGACGAACCGTTCGATTGTCTCGGGGCCGAACGTGCCGGCGAACTCGGTCTGCAGCCGGCTGCTGACGCTGTGGACCAGTTGCTGCTGGTCGAGGGGAAGTTGATCGATGCCAGGGGTGTCCATGTCGGTCTCCTCGTGGTCAGGCGGTGGTGGGGACGAGCTCGGCGATCAGCTCCTGGACGCGGCGGTCGATCTCGTCGCGGATGGGGCGCACGGCGTCGACGCCTTGGCCGGCGGGGTCGTCGAGCTTCCAGTCGATGTAACGGGTGCCGGGGTAGAAGGGGCACTCGTCGCCGCAGCCCATCGTGATCACCACGTCGGAGGCCTCGACGGCTGCGTCCTCGAGGCGCTTCGGGTGGGCGCCTGACGCGTGGAGGTCGATGCCGAGCTCGGCCATGACCTCGACCACCGCCGGGTTGATGTCGTCGGCGGGTGCGGTCCCTGCGGAGCGCACCACGACGCGGTCTCCGGCGTGGTGGGCGAGGAGGGCGGCGGCCATCTGGGACCGGCCGGCGTTGTGGATGCAGACGAACAGGACTTCGGGACGGGTGTCAGACATCAGGGGACTCCGGGTGGGGGTGGGGGTAGACGAGGCGGATCAGCCCGAACGCGACGACGGCGCCGACGAGCTGCATGACGATGAACATCGGCGCCGAGGCGGGGGCGATCCCGGCGAAGGTGTCCGACAGGGTTCGGGCGACAGTGACAGCAGGGTTCGCGAAGCTCGTCGACGAGGTGAACCAGTAAGCTCCGCCGATCCAGGCGCCCACCGCGAACGGCACCGCCCTGGAGCGCCCTGTGCGGACGCACCCCTGGATGACGAGCAGCAGCCCGACCGTGGCGACGACCTCGGACAGCCACAGTGCAGGGGAGGACCGGTCCTTGGTGGACAGTTCGACGGCGGGCAGTTCGAACATCAGGTTGGCCACGACCGCGCCAAGACAGCCTCCCACCAACTGCGCTGCGACGTAGAGGAAGGTGTCGCGGGTGGTGGTGGTGCCGAGCAGCCGGTCGGTGAGCGTCACGACCGGGTTGAAGTGCGCGCCGGACACCGCGCCGAACATGAGGATCAGCCCGATCAGCGCCCCGGCGGTCGCGGCTGCGTTCTCGAGGAGCTGCAGGCCGACGTCGGTGGGCGAGAGCTGGGAGGCCATGATCCCTGAGCCGATCACGGCGACGATCAGGAACGCGGTGCCCAGCGCTTCGGCTGCGAGCCGTCGGGTGAGGTCGAGGCGGAGTGCACCGGTCCCGGTCTCAACCTCGAGGGACAGCTCGGTGTCGGTGGGGTGCAGCGGGTCCTCGATCACGATGCCAGCTCCCGGTGGTCGAGCACCGATTCGATCCGTTCCCGAAGCTCGCGCAGGGCCGCGTCGAACGCGGCCTTGGTGCCCACCGGTACCGGATCGGGGATCGACCAGTGCAACCACGATTCGTCACCAGTGACTTCTTCGTGGGCCCGGTCACACACCGTGATCACCAACGACGGAAGCTGCTCGCCGGGCTTGAGCTCCCGGGGCTCGGCATCCGAGAGGTCGAGCCCCGCACGCTCCGCCGCGGCGACCGCTGCCGGATGAACCCGCTCGGCGGGATGGGTCCCTGCCGACTCCGCTGGTGCGCCGGTCAGCTCGCTCCACAGGGCGGCGGCGAGCTGGCTGCGGGCCGAGTTCGCCGAACAGATGAACAACGCCGGCCCGATCTCGACCGGTTTGCCCGGAACGAGACCATCGAGCGCGTCCCGCAGCAGGTGGACGTAGCGGCGGCGGCCATCGCCGCTGGACCGCGACCGCTCGATCAGCCCGACCCCCTCCAGGACGTCGAGGTGATGGGCCAGCAGGTTCGACTCGATGCCGACCAGACGACGCAGCTCGATCGGTGAACGATCCGACACCGCCAGTTCGTCGACCATCGCCAAACGCACCGGGTCACCCAGCGCCGCATGGACAGCTGCCCGTTCTTCGACCGAGTTCTCCGATTGCACAACGGCACAGTGTCACTCACTACTGACTGAGTCAAGAAAGTGTGAGTGATAGATCCCGTTTCGGAAAGAGTCCGCCGACACGGCGCGCGAGGAGCGAACCGTCTGCGGCCCGCTACGGATGGACATCGAGGATCATCCAGCGGATGCAGCGCTGGTTTGCAGCAGGTCATCGAGCGCTGCCCCCACGGCGCCGCGTGTCCCGCGAGTGGCATCCAACAACAGGCGGAGGGCGAGGCCGTCGACGAGGGCGACGATTGACACTGCGTTGTCACCAGGCAGCTGGGCGCCGGCGGCCAGTGAGCGGACGAGGCGATCCCATGCGACGGACTGGCGAACCAGTTCATCGCGGGCTTCCGGCAGGTTGGTGCTCGCCAGAGCGAGCCACACCCGAACCTCGTGGAGCCGTTCGCTGTCCAGGGGAAGTCGCTCGATCAGCACCGCCTTCAACCGAGCGGCCGGATCGAGCGCGTCATGCGTTGCGATCCGCTCCTGACGTCTCCGATCTACCTCGCTGAGGGCCGCGACGAGCAGCTCGACCCGCGACTCGAAGTAGTGAGTGACCCGGCCCGTGGTCGCGCCCGCGGCCGTGGCGACCCGGCGCATCGTCGCCGCCTCCACGCCGCCCTCGGCAAGCAGCCCGAACGCCGCCTCCACGATCTCGGCCCGTCGCTGCGCTGGATCCACTGCCGGCATCCACCGAGTCTCCCAGACCCCCGCCCCTCACAGAACGATCGTTACGTCGACGCGTGAACCCGAAGGTCAAACAACCCCAGCACCCCTGGTCTGCCCCAAGGAACGTAACGATCGTTACGCCACCGGCTGTCTGCCGGATCTTCTGCCAGATCCGGTAGAAGTGGGCGTCACAGGACGGTACGATGCGGTACAGCGAATCGCTCAGATCCCTTGTGGGACAAGGGGAAACGGCACCCAGCGGGACAGGCCGGAACGAACGCCGTCTGA
>JAMLGJ010000061.1 GCA_023958095.1 Microthrixaceae bacterium | reverse complement strand
CAGGACTCTCCAGCGAGGTGACTACGCACCAGCGCCGCGACGAAACAGGCGAATCGCTGGGCGTCACCGCCGACGAGCTCCCGCAGCTCATCGGCTGACCCGGGCAGGCCGAGCGCGACCGCCGAGTCGAGTGCGCGCCGGTCCACGAAGGGCACGTACTCGGCCCAGACGGCCTGGACCTCGCGCACGAACACGTCCGCCCCGACGGGGCCGATGCCCTTGAACGCCATCAGCTCGCTCCGGAGCCTCTCGAGGTCTCCGTCGGCTGCCGTGCGCAAGTGGCGCAGGTCACCGGACCAACGGTCCAGCACCGCTTCGGCAGTCACGCCCAGGTAGCGCGAGGTGCTCTCGTCGTAGCGCGCGTATCCGGCTTCGTTGAGAACCCGGGTGCGTTCGGCCCAGCCCGCGGCCACCATCTTCTCCGGGGTGGTCAGGCCCGCCCGCCACAGCGCCCGCGCGGCGTGGGTCGCGACCTCGGATCGGATGCGCGCTGAGATCAGCAGCGCTGCGCACAGCAGCCGGAAGAGTGGCGCCGGGGTGTTGCGGGCGAGACGGATCCCGGCCTCGGAGGCAAAGGTGCGCCCGTGGCGTGCCAGCAGGTCCTGCACCAACCCTGCCGCGCCTGTGCCACCGCCTGCCGCCGCGGCACGGCACCGGCCCACGATCGATCAGATGTAGCCGTCGCCGTCGTGGCCCATGGGTGGATCCGCCGTGGGGTGCACCGCCCCCTCCTCGGGGGACAGGTCACCCGCAGCAGCCTGGGTGGCGACCGAGTCGGATTCGTCGTCGACGCTGTCGACGTCGGAATCGGCGGGGTCGACCAGGCGCATCCCCCGACGCGCTCCCGGGCCATCGAGCTCCCCTTCGGAGTCTCCGGGGGGCTGATCGATGTCGAGCACCGTGGGACGATCGGGCGGCACGTCGGAGCGCACGTCGTCGTCGCTGCCGGAGACTCCCTCGAGCATGTCGGAGTCGGTGGCCTCCGCAGCCGCCTGCGGATCACCGTCGGCCTGTGGGTTCGACGCCGCTTCCTGCTGTGGTTGATCGTCGCTCATGTCTAGGTCGTCCTCCTCGTCGGGGTGCACTCAGGTCATCACGACATCGGGTCTGCCCAGGCCCTCGGCCTCGGCGAGCATCAGGTAGGCCTCCAGGGTGCCGGGGCCGTCGAAGACGCTCTCGATGTTGCCGTCGTCGTCCAGGTTCAGGTTGGAGCCGTACATGACGAACCAGACGTGCGTGTCGGCCTCGAGGCACTCCAGGGTGTGCACGGAACCGGCGGGTTCGTACAGGAACGAACCCGCCCGGTTCACGTAGTCGTACTCCTTGTAGTGCCACGCCCCGCTGGTGGTGAACGCGTACACGGGGCCGGTGTGTCGATGCTTCGGGACCGTGTAGCCGGCCTGGAAGATGTTCTCCACCACCCAGAGCCCCTGGTCGGTGTCGACCTGGATCACCTTCAACTTGTTGCCGTCACCGATGTCCACGAACGGCAGGTCGTCGCCTCCGCGGTGGATCGCCTCGGTGATCGCCGGCGGTGGGACCTGTGTGTCGGTCATGGCTGCTCCTGTGCTCGGTTCCCCACCCGCACGGTAGCGGGGCACCCGTGTGGAGAGTCGGCGGTCGACCGATGATCACCCGACCTCGATGGAGTAGGAGGCTCGACCACCGGTGATCTGCATCCGCACCTCGCCGGTGGTCTCGAGTTCGATCGTCTCGGACATCTGGGCACCCGGCTGCACCTGGATGTCACCGACCCGCTTGCCCTGCGCGTCCTCCACGATGAGCCGGTAGGCACGCTCACTGGAGGAATCCGAGGACGCCACGATCCCGAAGCTCGCACCGGGTGCCGCGAACAGGTAGTAGTCGCCCTTGTCCAGGTCGCCGACGCTCCCGTCAATGGGGCCGCTGGGATCCACCGTACGTGCATCGGCCAGCTCACCGGGAGCATCACCCGTTTCGCCTCCGTCGGTGACCTCGTCGAAACCGGCGGTGAAGGTGTAGTCACCCTCGCCACCGGAGGTGATGACCTCCATCGTCCCCGAGTCGGTGTCCGCGAGCAGAAGGGTGGCCTCCGTGTCCTGGCCGGGTTGGACGCTCTCGTCGATGAGCCGGCCACCATCGAACTCGACCACGAACCGCACGGCCTGCTCGGCATCGTCGGGCACCGCACCCTCGAAGCGGAACGCCGTGCCCGGATCGACCTCGACGGTGTAGTGGTCGATGGCGTCCTCGCCCCCGAGCAGCCCCGCGACACCCTGGCCACCGGAGATCTCGAACGCGTCCGAGAGCTCTGCACCCGCGTCGCCGCCCTGGCCGGCATCGTCCTGGATGGCGAGGTCGACCCTGAAGTCGAACTTCGCGGGACCACCCGTGAAGACCAACTCGAAGGTCGCCGCGTCCCCGGCTGCGGTGATCACCTCACCGCTGTCACTCGCGCCCGGGTTCACACTCAGGTCGGCGAAGCGCTTCTCAGGTGTCTCGTAGATCGCCCGAACGCTCGCCTGGCTCTCGCGCTCGTTGGCCACCTGCACCGTCATGATCGCCCCGTCGGGTGCGTCGAGGGTGTAGCGCGCCTCGGTGCGGTCGCCCTCGAGAGTCGTGGTGTAGTCGGTGTTGAACTCGATCGGGCCGTCGTTGACCACGTCGCCGGTGGCATCACCGATGTCGGTGTCCTGCTCGGTGTCGTCGCCGTCGCCCTCGGAGTCGTCGTCACCGCCGAGGATGAAGAACGCCACGATTCCTGCCGCGACCAGCAACAGGATGACCACGAGCGCGATCCACAGGCCCTTGCGGGACTTGCCCTCCTCGTCTCCGGTGCCGTCGCCCATGCCCGGAGGCTGCCCGGGAGCGCCGGGCGCGCCCGCTGCCGCGGGTGCCCCTGCCGGTGCGCCCGGTGCACCGGCGAAAGGCGGCGGCTGCTGGCCGGCCTGACCCGGAGCAGGCGGAGGTTGCTGGCCGGCCTGACCCGGAGCAGGCGGAGGTTGCTGACCGGCCTGGCCCGGAACGGGTGGCGGTTGCTGGCCGGCCTGGCCCGGAACGGGTGGCGGTTGCTGGGCCGTGGGCTGGGACTCGGTCGGCTGGGCGGGCTGCTGAGGCGAGTGTGGTGGCTGCTGCTGGGGTGGCTGTGGTTGCGCGGACTCCGGCGGGTACCACTTGCCGTCGGATGCGATCCACCAACCTTCACCCTGGGGTGAGTCACTCACAGAACCATCTCCTTGTCGCAACCCGCGTCGTCGCGGGTCGATGCGTTCGGGTCTGCGGTCCGTTCTACCAGTCGGCGATGACGAACGCAGCGACCTGTGGAATTCCCGACCCCGCGTACCGGGTTGCGAGCAGACTGCAATCGGGCGGATGCCCGAGGCACCCTGCGACGTTGGAGACGATCGACATGAACCCACCCACCGACCAGTCCGACCCCGACAACCACCTGCATCCTCGGACCGACTTCTCCGATCTGGCTGCGGTGTTCATCAACTGCACGCTCAAGCGGTCGCCCGAGGTGTCCCACACCGAGGGACTGGCGCACATCCCGATGGACATCATGCGCGCCAACGGGGTCTCGGTGACGCTTCGCCGGGCGGTCGATCTGGACCTGCCACCCGGGGTCCAACCCGACATGACCGAGCACGGTTTCGACAGCGACGGCTGGCCCGAGCTGTTCGAGGAGGTGATGGCGGCGGACATCCTCGTGATGATGACCCCAATCTGGCTGGGCG
>JAMLGJ010000060.1 GCA_023958095.1 Microthrixaceae bacterium | reverse complement strand
GCGGAAGTTCCGGGTGTTCTCCCTCGAACCCAGGTGAACAACCCGGGCCACCCACGCCGTGGCGCCGGAAAGTCTCAGTCCTCTCCCATGCCTGCCAGCGCCAGGATCTCTGAACGTCCGATCTGGGCGAGCAGCGAGGTCGTGTCGAGGTAGATGCGCTCGTTGGTGATCCTGTCCCCCTCGAAGAAGAACAACGCCACGACCGGCACCCGGAACGACTTCCCTGTCGGTTCCATGCCGTAGAACTCACCGAGGTTGGTCCCGAGCAGGTCGAACTCGGCGACCACGACGTCGTCGGCGAAGTGGTGGCGCACGTTCTCGTGTCGTTGGTCGGGGAAGGCGATGCGCTGGTTGCGGTGGTACTCGAGCACCTCGTCGTCGCCGTCGTAGACCTGACCGGTGGCCATGATCTCGTAGCGGGGATGGCCGTTGAAGGTGGCGAGGCAGGCGTCCCAGTCGTGGTCGATCTCGGAGCGGAAGTGCTCCTCGAGCACCTCCAGACGTCGCGACCGGAGTTCGTTGTCGACCATCGCTGTGTCCCCCGTTGGTTCTCGCCGGCCCGTCCTTCGGTGGCGCCGACCGCGGTGCGATGTCCTCCGCACCGCCCCGAACGGTAGCTGGCGGCGCCGCCGGGGAGCCGCGGGCCCGCCGACCAACGGGCAGACTGGCGGCCATGAGCGGCGGCGATAGGGACGGGGTGAAGGCATCGCTCAGGCACCGTCGAACACCCGCGTGGTGGACCGACGCGAAGCTCGGGATCTTCGTGCACTGGACACCGGCATCGGTGCCGGCGTTCGCACCGGTGGAGCCGGGCATCGGAACGTTGCTGCAGTCCGATGATCCAGAGGCCCTCGCGCAAACGCCCTACACCGAGTGGTACGAGAACTCGCTGCGGTTCCCCGACAGTCCCGTGTCGGCCCACCACCGCAAGGTCTACGGCGACCGCCCCTATGCGAAGTTCGCGCAGGACTGGGAAGCCGGCCTCGAGAGCTGGGATCCCGAGTCCTGGGCTGCTCGCTTCGCCGCCACCGGAGCCCGCTACGTGGTGTTCGTAGCCAAGCACGCGGACGGCTACTGCCTGTGGCCCACCGGTGTGGCCAACCCCAACCGAGCAGGGTGGAACTGCGAGCGCGACGTGGTCGGCGAGATGGCCGACGCGGTGAGGGGTGCCGGAATGCGGTTCGGCATCTACTACTGCGGCGGCTTCGACTGGACCTTCGACCGAACACCGATCGGGTCGATGTCGGGAGTCCTCGGCGCGATCCCACGCGGCGACTACCCCGCCTATGCCGAGGCGCAGGTTCGTGAGCTCATCGCCCGCTACCGACCGAGCGTGCTCTGGAACGACGTCGCCTGGCCGGCGAAGGCACCACAGCTGCGACAACTCCTGGCGCACTACTACCGCACCGTTCCCGATGGGGTGATCAACGATCGTTGGCTCCCGTGGAGCGCGGCGCTCTCGGTGGCCCGGACGGGACCCGCACGCCGTGTGGTCGACGCGGTTTCCCGCCGCCAGGCCCGCCGCGACGGAGGGCTGATCCCCCCGGAACCGCCGCACTACGACCACCGGACCCCCGAGTACGTCGCATTCCCCGAGATCGAACACCGGCCCTGGGAACTGGTGCGGGGCATGGACCGGAGCTTCGCCTACAACGCCGAGTCCCGACCGCAGGACTTCCTGGGCCACGAAGAGCTGCTGTGGCTCCTCACCGACGTGGTCTCGAAGGGTGGGAACCTGCTGTTGAACGCGGGACCGCGCGGCGTCGACGCCCAGATCCCCGACGAACAACTCGACCGGCTCGACTGGCTGGGATCCTTCGTCGGTCACGCCGGAACTGCGATCCACGGAACCCGGCCCTGGGTGACCGCGGGGTCGACCACACCCGAGGGCGCCGAGCTTCGCTACACGACCTGCGACGACCGCGTGTTCGCGTTCATCAGCGGAGCCGCTTCGCGGGTGACCCTGCCCGACCTGCGAAAGACCCCGGCCACCTCGGCGGCGCTACTGGACGGCTATGTCGTAGCTTCCGAGGGCCACGACAACGGCATCGTTCTCACCCTCCCCGATGCTCCCCGAGGGCCACAGCCGATCGTCGTCGCCCTGGGGGGCGTTGTCGCAGCTACCCGCTGAGCACGGTTTCACCGAGCAACCTACGCTCGGGCTGTGGACGAATCCGAGGTCGAACCCCTCGACTCACAGCGCAGAGCGCTGCTGAAGCGGCTCGGTTTCGATCGCATGCAGCACGACTCGCACGTGCCGTTCATCTCGCACCTCGTGGGCACCCGGCGGACCCTCGCGGGTTGGGGTGAACGCCAGGCACTGTGCGACGCGGGTCTTCTGCACTCGGCATACGGAACCGAGTACTTCGAGTTCGACTCCCCGGCGACGCGCGACGAGGTCCGTGACGTCATCGGAACGGAAGCCGAACGGATCGCCTGGCTCTGGTGCACCATCGAACGGGACCACATCGACGTGGCAGCTCCCTCGGTACCGAACCGACACACCGGCCAGACGATCGAACTGACCGACCGGGAGCTGGCGGACCTTGCGACGCTGTGGGCGGCGGACACCGTCGAACAGGTGGACCGCATGACAGAGGACGAACGCGCCTTCTCATCCGGGCTGAGCGCTGTGTTGCATTACGCATCGGAGCCCGCCCGCCGCGCCACCGAAGCGTTGGATCAGCAGGTGTAGTCGGTGCCACCGAGGGAGTAGGCGGCGGCTCCGGTCTGGATCTCGGGTGCGGACGCTGCATCGGCAGCGACCGTGCTGGTGCCGCCCACGAAACCGCCGCTGCCCGAGGGCTGTTCGAAGCTGCCGTAGAGCGTTCCTTCCTCCGAGGTGGAGATCGCGGTGCTGTAGACGATCAGGTCACCGCAGATCTGAGGCGCTTGGGGCGGCTCGGGTGTGGTCGCTCCCTCACAGCCGCCTTCGGCGGTCGGGGCGTTGGAGACCGACGAGAACCCGCCCGATGCCAGTTCGATCGAGTTGCCGGGACACGCTGGACCGATCGAGGCGAGGTCGAGCCCGGAGTAGACCACGACGTAGTTCCCACCCTCCTGGTACCAGTCGGCGGTCACCTGACCCGCAGCGATGATGTCGGTGCCGGGGTAGAGCTGGTCGATCGTTGCCGAGACAGGCGATGGCTCGAGCATCGTGGGTTCAGCAGCGTCGGAATCGTCGGAAGCGGAGTCGTCGGGCTCGGTCGACTCCACAGCGACGCTGGACGACGTCGAGTCGTTGCCCGAGTCGTCGTCCGCGGTGTCGTCGGTTCCGCTGTCCGAACAGGCCCCGGTGAACAACAGGAACCCGGCTATCAAGAACCCGGCGAACATGAACGTGGACGTACGGCGCATGGCTCGTCTCCGATCACAAGTTGTTCACGTGACGCACCCCCCGGGCGGTCACGTCGCGACCCTACCCCCGCAGGCGTCGCGCGTGCCCTGGATCGTCGTCATCGACATCCGCTGTGCCGCAGCAGTGTGGATGCCGGGGTTCTCCTCGACCGAACCGGCACCGCGGCGTCGCCGCTTCAGGCACGCAGATCCGCGATCACCTTCTGCCAGCGCTGCGGGTCGGACTCATACGGTGCGTAGAAGCTGAGCCTGGAGATCACGTCGCCGTAGCGCGACTCGATCTCCGGGCCGATCTGTTCGGGCTCACCGACCACCGCGAACGTCTCGAGGATCTCGTCGGTGATGAGCTCGCCCATTTTTTGCCATTCACCCTGCTTGGACAAGGCGTTCAGCTCGGGTTGCAGATCACCCCAACCATGCAGGTCGAGCACGGGTCGATAGGCGGGCGTGGACCCGTAGAAGGCGATCTGTTGGCGGGTGCCGACCTTCGCCGCTTCGAGCTCCTCCGCGTTGTTGCCCGTGACCACGAAGCTCGGTCCACAGACCTCGAAGCCCTCCATGGTGAGCCCTGCCTCGGCCCGACCCTCCTCGAGGGCCGGCAGGGTCACCTCACGCAGGTAACGCTCGGTGGTGAAGCCGTGGCAGAAGAACCCGTCGCAGGTCTCCCCGGCCACCCGCGTCATGAGCGGGCCTACCGCGGCGAGGAACACCCGCGGCACCCCGTGACGGTGTGGACCCGGATTGAAGAACGGGGTCATCAGCGTGTGGGTGTAGAAGTCGCCCCGGAAGTCGAGCTCGGTGTCGTTCATCCAGCAGTCCCAGATCGCACGCATCGCCAGGATGAACTCGCGCATCCGGGCTGCGGGCTTGGACCACTCCATCGAGAAGCGCTTCTCGATGTGGGG
>JAMLGJ010000006.1 GCA_023958095.1 Microthrixaceae bacterium | reverse complement strand
GGTCGTCGTAGACGATGAGGGCGTGCTCGCCGTTCTCCATCCAGTGCTGACCCATGGCGCAGCCGGCGTACGGGGCCAGGTACTTGAACGGTGCGGGGTCGGAGGCCGGGGCGACCACCACGACGGTGTAGTCCATGGCGCCCTTCTCGGCGAGCGTCGCCACGGTCTGGGCGACGGTGGAGGCCTTCTGGCCGATCGCCACGTAGATGCACTTCACACCCAGGCCACGCTGGTTGAGGATCGTGTCGACCGCGATGGTGGTCTTGCCGGTCTTGCGGTCACCGATGATCAGCTCGCGCTGTCCCCGACCGATCGGGATCAGGGAGTCGATGGCCTTGATGCCCGTCTGCATCGGCTCGTGCACCGGCTTGCGGCCCATGATCCCCGGCGCCTGGATCTCCATGCGTCGGGGCTCGGTGTTGGTGAGCGCACCCTTGCCGTCGACCGGCTCGCCCAGGGTGTTCACGACACGTCCGAGCATGCCGTCACCGACCGGGACCGAGAGGATATCGCCGGTCGCACGGACGCTCTGGCCCTCCTCGATGGTCTCGACCTCTCCGAGCACCACCGCACCGATGGACTCCTCGTCCAGGTTGAGGGCGAGTCCGACCACGCCGGACTCGAACTCGAGCAGCTCGTTGACCGCCGCGTCGGGCAGCCCCGACACGCGGGCGATGCCGTCTCCCACCTCGACCACGCGGCCGACCTGGGTGAGGCTCGCCTCGGGGGCGAAGCCCTCGAGGTTCTTGCGGATGGCGGCGGTGATGTCGCCGGTGTTGATCGTCAGTTCAGCCACAGGTACTCCTCAGAAGGCTTCACGAAGCTGGTTCAGGCGGGTCCGGATCGTGCCGTCGATGACCTCGTCACCGATCTGGGTCACGACCCCGCCCACTACGGATTCGTCAACGACGTTGCGCACGGTGACGGTGCGGCCGAGCTTCGAGCTGAGCGCGTCGGCCAGACGGCCCACCTGCTCCTCGGTCAGCGGCACCGCTGAACGTGCCTCTGCAACGACCGCTCCCTTGCCGGCAGCGACCACACGGCCGACCTCGGCGGCGATCTCGGGCAGCTCCGAGCCGCGCCCGACCGACACGAGCATCGAGGCCAGGGCCACGGTGGTCGATGAGGCCTTGTCGCCGAGGAGGTCCTCGACGATCTGTGCTCGGCGCTCCGCGGGGAGCTTCGCGTCGGAGAGCGTGCTTCGCAGCTGGTCCTCGGCGGACACCGCGTCGCCGAGGGTCTGGAGCTCCTCGGTGACGGTGTCGAGGTCGCCCTGGGCGGCCGCGATGGCGATGATCCCCTCGGCGAGTGCGGTTGTGCGGGATTCGGTCATGTCGATCCGTTGGTGTCGTCGTTGTGGTGGTGCGGTTCTGTGCGGGCCCGTGGGCCCGATCCCGGGGGGTCGGGCCGTGGTCTCCGCCCCGGCGGCGTGTTGGGCCGACCGGTCAGTTCTGCCCACCGATGTTGTTGATGTAGGTGTCGATCAGTCGCTGCTGGGAGGAGTCGTCCAGTTCCTCACCCACGACCTGTTCGGCGGCGCCGAGGGCCAGGCGGGAGAGTTCGCCCGACAGCTCGGCCTCGGTCTGGGCCCGGGTGGCTGCGAGGTCCACCGCTGCACGTTCGTGCACGGACGCCACGTCCCGTTCGGCACGGGTCGCGATGTCGGCGCTGAGTGCGTCAGCGGATCGCCGCGCCTCCTCGAGGATCCGTGCCGCCTCGGCATCGGAGTCCGCCAGGGCGGCCTTGATCCGGTCGCGCTCGGACTCGGCCTCGCGCCTGGCCGTCTCGGCCTCCTCGAGGCTCTCGGCGACACCGGCGCTGCGCTTCTCGAAGTAGTCGCTGCCCGGCTTCTTCGCGAACTTCCAGAGGAGTGCCATCACGATCATGAACGCGAGGGTTCCCCAGAACACCTCCCAGATGTCATGGGGCAGCCAGAAGGCGTTCTCGGCGTGGCCCTCCGCAGCGAAGAGGATGGGGTTCATCGGTTGCCCTCCACGTAGTTCTGAACGGTGCCGCGGTGCGAGGCCACATCCAGCGGAGCGTCGACGACCTTCGACGCCGCGGTGACCGCCAGGTCGGCGACGTCGCCGCCCATCTGGTCGATCGCGGCGGCTCGGGCGGCCTCGAGTTCCGCCATGGCCTCCTGGCGCTGTGCCGCCACCTCGGCCTCTGCCGCGGCAACCTTGGATGCACGGTCGGCCTCCGCCGCGGCGCGGGCCTCCTCGAGCACCTCGGCTGCACGTGTGCGTGCCTCGGCGATGGTGGTGTCGTAGTCACGACGCACCTGTTCGGCCGCGGTCCGGGCGGCCTCGGCGGCCTCCAGGTCCTCGATCTCCTTGGCGCGCCGTTCCTCGCGGACCTTCATGAGCGGTGGCAGCAGCCAGTAGCGCATGAGGATCCACAGCGTGAAGAACGCGAGCGCACCCCAGAAGATCTCCCCGATCTCGTCGGGGACCACCGGGTTGATGGCGGCCGGGTCCTCCTCGGCCGCGAGGACGAGAAGTGAGGCGAGCATCAGACGAACTTGAGGAGGATGAACACCACGAAGCCGATGAGTGCGAGCGCCTCGGTGAAGGCGATGCCGAGGAACATCGTGGTCTGGACCTGACCGGCCGACTCGGGCTGGCGTGCCATTGCCTGCACGGCCTGGCCGACGAGGTAGCCGATGCCGATGCCAGGGCCGATGGCGGCGAGGCCGTAGGCCATGCCTGCTCCCTGGGCGCCGGCAACTGCCTTGGCGTCGTCGGCGCCCAGGCCCTCGGCCTGGGCCAGGATGTCGACTGCGGCGTTGGTGAGTGCGCTCATTGGTCTGTATCTCTCCTGTTCAACGGCCTCTCGGGCCGCTTGGTTGCTGGTCGGGTACCGGGGTCCGGCACCGTGATCAGGTCTTGTTGGGGGTCAGTGGGCGGGGTGAAGGGCCCCACCGATGTACACCGCCGTCAGCAGGCTGAAGATGAACGCCTGCAGGAAGGCGACCATGAACTCGAAGCCGGTGAAGGCCACGAGCATGGCGAACGAGAGCCCGCCGACGATCACCAGGAGGCTGGCGCCAACCAGGGTGATCGTGAGCACGCTGAAGGTCACCAAGAGGATGTGACCGGCGAGCATGTTGGCGAAGAGCCGCACCGCGAGGGAGAACGGACGGATCAGGAAGGTCGAGAGGAACTCGATCGGGGTCACCAGGATGTACAGCGCCTTGGGGACCCCGGGCGGGAAGAGGGCTTCCTTGAGGTAGCCGAGCTTGTGGTGCTTGAGGCCGACGCCGATGAACATCACCCATGCGACGATCGCCAGCATCAGCGGGTTGGCCATGCGGGCGTTCGCAGGCATGTGCGCGGTGGGGATCACCTCGAAGAGGTTGCCGATCCAGATGAAGAAGAACATCGAGATGAGCATCGGCAGGTAGCGCATGCCGTCGGGGCCGATGGCGGGCAGCACGACCTGCTGTTCCACGAAGTCGATGGAGCTCTCCATCACGTTCTGGACGCCCTTGGGGACCAGCGACGCCTTGCGGCCGGCCAGCCAGAACAACAGCACCGGCACGATCATCGCGATGAGCGAGATGAGGGCGATCTTGTTGAAGCCGTACCACTGGCCCTCGCCGAAGGCGTGTGGCCACTTCACGATCAGGTTGATCGGCGGGAACTCCACGCCGCCACCGCCCTCCTCGGCGGCAAGCAAGACGGACGGGTTAGCGAGCGCATGCAACATCTACGCGGGCTCCTGGTTCTCGGGCAGGTAGGGGTTCGGCTCAGCCGCGGGCTTCAGCCCGGGGAAGGCCAGTGACGATGAGATGTGGCGCAGCTCCCAGAAGAGCAGCACCAGGTGGGTGACTATCAGGGTCACTCCGAAGGGCACCAGTTCGAGCCAGCCTGCGTCCTTGACCAGCAGCACGGCGAGGAAGATGAGCCCGAGGCGGGCGAGGAATCCGAACATCGCGGCCGCCCCCATGGCGGCGGGCGAGATGCGGCCCCCGACCTTGAGCAGCCATCCCGCGGCGAGGAAGTTCACGACCACGATCGCGATGGCGTACAGGGTCGATGCCACACCGTCGATGCCCCACCCCGCGGCGCTCACCAGGATCGCCACCGGCAGGAGCCAGACACTCCGCTTGGCCATGTCGAGCGCGACGTCCATCGCGGGCGACGGGCCCTCTGCATGGACCGCCACGGGGTCTGCTGCGGTGCTCACCGGGAGCGCTCCCCATCTGTGCCGGCCCGGGTCCCGGACCCAGCTGTGACCGTCGCGTACTGGTGCCGGTACCGGAAGTAGATCGAAACGCCCGCGCCGAGCGCACCCCAGATCGTGAACAGCACCGTGAGCAGCGGGCGGGTGCCGAACACGCCATCGAGGAGCAGACCCACGAGGGCCATGAGAACGGGGCCGAGAACCAACTCGAAGGAACCGGCGCTGCGGTGAGCAGCCTGAGCCAGTGCTTCTGATGCGGAGGTGTCGGAGGTCATCGCAGCCGTGATCGCTCGGGGGCCGTCCCGGGAGGCTTCACCGGAACGCTTGTGAAAGCATTCGCAATCTAGGAGTGCGGGGGCGGGGAGGGCAAATCTGGGGAACCGGCACCCGGAACAGCCTGTGTCGGGATCCCGGTGGACGGCGGCAGGCCCGAGGCGCGTTCGATCGCGTCGACGATCCGGTCGGTCTCGGCCCGGTTCTCGTAGACGAGCCGGATCAACCAGAAGCGCATGAAACGGCCCATCGAGTAGCGGATGAACAGCGCTGCTCCCGCGACGGTGAGCACGATCCCCAACAGCACGCCCGACGCGGTGAAGGCACGCTGGTCCGCCGGTGAGTCCCCCGCGTTGATGGTCTGCACCGCACCCATCACACCGAGTACGACGCCGACCACGACCAGGGAGGTGCCGACGATGAGCATCCAGCGCTCCGCAGAGGCACCCGCCCCCTTGAGGCCGATCCGACCGATCTCCTCGCGGAACTCCGCGACCCGCTGTGGCTCGACCCCACTCACTGGTGGTGACTGTTGCTCACTCACTTCTGATCACACTCCAAGGTAGGCAGCTGAAAGTTCGTTCTCGATCTCGTCGGGAGGCCCGAGCGCCCGGATGCGTCCGTTGACCATCACCGCGGCCAGGTCGGCCACGCCCAGCACCGTCCGGGCGAACTGTTCCACGACGAGGATGGATGTGCCCTCGCGGGCGATCTGTGCCACGACGCCGTAGAGCTCCTCGACAACCAGCGGGGCCAGACCCATCGAGAGCTCGTCGAGCAGCAGCACCGCCGGGTTGACCGCGAGGCCCCGTGCCATCGCGAGCATCTGCTGCTCGCCACCCGAGAGGGTGCCGGCCACCTGGTTGCGCCTCTCCCCCAACCTCGCGAACCGGGTGTAGGCGACCTCCTCGACGTGGTCCATGGGCACACCTGCGTAGGTGGCCATGAGCAGGTTCTCCTTGACCGTGAGGTTCGGGAAGATCCCCTTGCCCTCCGGGATCGTCACGACCCCGAGACGGGCGAGGTCCTCCGCGGACGCTCCCGACACATCGGTACCGGCCATCAACACCTTCCCGGAGGTGGGGGTCAACAGGCCGCACGCGATGGAGATCGTCGTTGTCTTCCCGGCGCCGTTGGGACCGAGCAGCGCGAGCACGGTGCCTGCGGGCACCGCCAGGTCGACCCCGTGCAACACCTCGATGCCCCCGTAGGCGGCGGTGATCGACTGCAGCTCGAGCAGCGGTGCACCCGGCACCGATGGAGCGATGTCCTGCAGGGTCATGTTCCGGCTCCGAGGTACGCGGCCACCACCGCTTCGTTGGATCGCACCGACTCGGGGTCGCCCGAGGCGATCACCGAACCGAAGTCGAGCACGTAGATGCGTTCACAGACCTGCATGACCAGGCCCACGTCGTGTTCGACCAACAGCACACCCAGACCGGCCGCAGCCAGCTCCACCAGCAGCGCACCGAAGTCGGCCGTCTCGGTCTCGTCGAGTCCCGAGGCGGGCTCGTCCAGCAACAGAACGGACGGCCGTGCGGCCAGTGCACGGCCCAGCTCCACCAGCCGTGCCTGGCCGGTGGGCAGTGACCCGACGGGCACATCGGCCAGTTCCGCCAGGCCGAGCCGGTTGAGGATCAGCTCGACCTCGGCATCCGCCGGAAGGCTGTCACCCTGGGCCAGGAACTGACGCGCGGTGTGTCCCCTCCGCTCCCAGGTGTTGCGTATCTCGACCCCGGCTCGCACGTTCTCCGCGACGCTGAGCGAGGCGAAGACCTCCAGGCGCTGGAAGGTGCGGCCGAGACCCTGGCGTGCACGCCGGTGGGTGGCCATGCCCGAGACGTCCCTGCCCATCACGCGGATGGTTCCCGCGGAAGGCGTGACCACTCCGCACACGGCGTTGAACAGAGTGGTCTTCCCGGCTCCGTTGGGCCCGATGAGCCCGACGATCTGCCCGTTGCCCACCTCCAGTGACACCTCGCTCAACGCCTGGTGGCCACCGAAGCGCACGGTCACCCCACGAACCTCGAGGGCGCTCACCTCGCCGGCTCCCGGTCGCTCGACACGGCGGCGTGGGACCGCCCTGCACCCCCGGCACGAAGCGTCTCCAGCGCAGTGCCGGTCGGCATCGTGAAGGTGTCCTCGTCGACTCCCAGCGCAACCGCTGCCGCCCTCGCCTCGGAGGGGCCGAGTTCGGCACCGAGGCCGACGTCGTCCGGGGACGGTGCCGATGGGGTCATCCGTCCCGACGGGTCGGCACCCAGCACGCCGAGGGTCGCCCCGGCTGCGATGACGCTCCAGGCCAGGATCGCGAGCAGGCGGAAACCCGTGGACCCGATCGAGTCCTCCCATGGCACCACCGCCGTTCCCACCAGCAGCACCAGCAGCCAGATCGACGTGGGCAGCACGCGCCCCTTCCTGGCCCCACCGGGTGGGGGCAGCAGCGCGGGCAGCACCGGCATCACGGCGAACACCAGCACCACGAGCGCCGCGAAGAGTCCCCAGTTGGTGATCAGCTCGGTACGTGCCCCCATCCACAGCAGCGCGCTGGATCCGATGGCCGCTGCCACGGCCTCGCCCGAACGGCTGAAGTCCCGGTAGGCCTCGCCGATCTGCGACGCAGCCCCGTCGGGGTTGCGCCCCAGGCTGATCCCCATGAACCCCGGCATGACCGACATCACCTGGGTGACCGATGCGCTGAAGAAGCCGAACACCCCGATCGCGTTGGCGGCCAGTGCGGTCGTGGCGAGCGGCTGGATTCCCAGCAACAGGCCACCGAGCAGGGCACCGCCGACCGAGCCGATCCCGCCGACCACGGCCAGCATCGTGATGGGAAGGGACTGGTCGAGGCTGAAGTCGTCGACCACGAAGGTGCGCCCCGCGAGCGCTCCCCCGGCACCTGCGATCGCGGCCGAGAGCGCGAACACGCCCACCTTGGTCGACATCAGGTTGAGCCCGAGGGTGGCGCAGGCGACCGGCGAGTCACGCATCGCGGTCAGGCGGCGTCCCCAGGCACTCCTGCGCAGCGCCACGAGGATGTTGGCCATCACCGCGAACGCGATCGCCAGCACCACCAGCTGGCCGAAGTCGGAGCCGACCTGGATGGGACCGACCCTCAGGTAGGGCACGGATGCTGTGCTCCCGGGCATCAGGTCCTGTTGCTGGAACACCATCCAGTAGCAGAAGATGGCGAATGCAGCGGTGGCGAGGGCCAGGTAGATGCCCTGCAGCCGCATCGCGGGCAGTGCCACCACCGCCCCGACCGCGGCGCACACCGCGATCGCGACGAGCACCCACCCGAAGTGGCCACTGGCACCCCAGTTGGCCATGACCACCGCGCCGATCCCGGTGAAGGTGAGCTGGGCGAGCGAGATCTGCCCGGAGTAGCCGGTGAGCGGCACGAGCGACAGCGTTGCGATCGCGAACCCGAACCCCTTGAGCATCGTGTTCTGGTCGGGTGTGCTCATGAGCGAACCGAACCCGACCACCGCTGCGACGAGCACCAGCCCCCCGACCAGCGCGAGCCGCTGTGTGGGCACGGGAGCGGGCTTGCTGGTGCGCTGCAGGCTGTGGGCCCGCAGACTCACCTGGGGCTGGGCCAGGATCACGACGAACAACATGATCGCCGGTACCGCCCGCTGCAGGTTGTCCAGCGCGATCGGTCCCCAGGCGGCATCCGCCGGCAGGTAGGCGCCCACGTATGAGATGGACAGCCCCAGCACGATCGAACCGGCGAATGCCCCGGGGATGCTCTTGAGACGGCCGACCACGGCAGCCGCGTAGGCGTTTACCACCAGCAGCGTGAGCGGAATGACCGAAGGGGCCTGCTCCGATGCCAGCAGCACGCCGGACACGGCGGCGAGCGACGCCCCCAGCGCCCACGAGAGCATCGAGGTGCGTCCGGGCCGCCCCCCGTTCAGCTTGAGCAGGCTCCGGTCGTCGACCACCGCGCGCATCGCGATGCCCAACCGGGTGCCACGGAGGATGAAGCGCAGCACGATCGCCACGATGACCGCCACACCGATCGTGAGCAGACGCTGCCCGGTGAGGGTCACCCCTGCTATGCGGACCTCGCCGGTGCTGACGAGGCTGCCGATCGGACGCGCCTGGTCCTCGGGCCAGATCCACAGCGCGATGAAGATGAGCGCGACCATCAGCGAGACCGTCACGACGATCTTGACGACCTCCTGGGCGCCCTCGATCCCACGCATGATGAAGCGTTCCACCCCGGCACCGAAGAGCGGCGCTATCACCAGCACCACCAGGAAGAACGCCGGCCAGGTCGGCACACCCCAGGCGACGTGCACCTGCCAGTAGGTGAAGGCCGCCATCATGCCGAACGCGCCATGGGCGAAGTTGAAGATGCCCGAGGTCGTGTAGGTCACCACCAGACCGCTCGAGGCGATCGCGTAGATGGCGGCCTGTGACAGGCCGAGCACGGTGAAGGTCAGGAACTTGTCCACCGTGTCAATTCCCCTGCGCAACGTCGGCGTGCGCCATCGGTCCCCCTGTTCGGTACGCCCCCGTGGACTCCGGAAGCGATGACACTATTCGACCCGTGGAGCACCGGGCGGCGTTTGCGCGCCCCGAGCGGCGACACCACTGCCGGTGACCGCTCAGATCGGTTGGTCCTCCCCGATCGCCCCGAGTCCGGCGTTGGCGGGTACCTCCACCACGGAGTCCTCGTCGCAGACGAAGCCGTCCCCGTCGTCGTCATCCCCTCCGAGTTCCGGGTGGAGCCGTTCGAACTCCCCGTCGGAGTTCACCACCACCAGCATCGAGCACTGCGGCGAGGGCCCGCCTTCGGGACCGGGGTCGGTGGGCGCATGCAGCCCACCGGCGGTCCACTCGTCGATCGCGTCCGCCGCGATCAGGATGCATGCACGGGTGAGGGTGCCCTCGTTGGACTCGGCGCAGTCGTTGGCCGCGGTCGCGAACAGCATCCACGACGAGAAGCTCTGCATCCCCAGCAGCGCGACCTTCGGGTCCTCGACGTTGGCCTCGAGGATCTCGAGGTACTGGGCGACCGCCGGCCACTCGTCGGCCTCCTCGAAGGGGTGGAACACCGAGCGCACGATCGTGCCCTCGGCGTTCTCCACACCGGCGGAGTCCACGTAGACCTGGTCATAGACGTTCGTCTCGAGCACCGGGTAGCCCTCCCAGCCCTGCTCCCGGAGGGCCTTGACGAAGGAACCCGCGTTGTTGGGTTCACCGACCCAGTGGAACGACCCTGCACCGCTGCGGATCAGCTCCACCGCGAGCGGCGCCCAGTCGGGCAGGCCCGTGGCGGGGTAGCTGGGCCGGGCCGCGACCTCGGCGCCGTTGGCCTCGATCACGGCCTCGGCCTGGTTGCGCACCGCCGCCAGCACGGGCAGGTCGCCCCATATCACCGCCATCGACTCGGCTTCGTCGGGGTGCAGCTCGGCGAAGTTCCGGAACCAGAGCCCCGGCGCGCTGCTGGAGGGGTGTGGAATCGGCTGGATCTGGCCGTTGGAGTCGCCCTTCTCGGGTGTCGCGCTGAACCCGGGTACGTCGGCGAGACCACAGAGGTGGAAATCGGAGTCGGGCCTGCCGGAGAACTCCAGGTTGTCCTGGACGAACCCGCCGCCGACCATCATGAACACGCTCTGGCAGGCCTTCGCCATGGCGCTCTCCACCTCGAGCAGCTTCCCGTCCAGGTCGACCAGTTCGATCTCCAGTCCGCCGATCCCGCCCTGGGCGTTGCACCACTCGGCGAAGGCGACCGAGGTGTCCCACAGCTCCTTGTTGAGCCCCGGGCGGATCTGCGAGCTGCGGTCGTTGGCCACCCCGAGGCGCAGCGTGTCGGTAGAACCCTTGGCCTCGTCGGCGTCGACGGTGTAGTCACCCTCACCGCACGGCGACTCGAGGTCGCCGAAGCCCGCCTGTTCGCCCTGGGCGGCCTGGGTGGTCTGAGTGGTGTCCGACTCCTCGGAGTCAGCGGCCTCGGTCTTGTTGCGCGCCGCGCACGATGTTGCCAGCAGCACACCGGCCACGATGGCTGCGGACGCCCGGACGCCCCTTCGCCGTCGGATCGATCGGTGCGTGGGGACCTGTGAGTCGCTCATCTGGGTTCCTGGGTCGCTGCTGGGAGGATGTGACGTCGCGGGTGACGGGCCACGTTGTGTGCCCCGGGTGCGTCTGACACGATGGGGAGCAAATCTGACAGACCGTCAGATTCTTGTGCAAGCCGGCCGAGACAACCGGGAGAACGTCGTGGACCTCCTCATCACCCGTGCCACAATCGTCGATGGAACCGGCGCCCCAGCGAGGCAGGGCGACGTCGCCGTGAGCGACGGCCGAATCACCCGCATCGGGGAGCCGGGCAGCATCGACGCAACCGGAGCGAGGCGTGTCCTCGATGCCGAGGGCCTCGTGCTGTGCCCGGGCTTCGTCGACCCGCACACCCACTACGACGCCCAGCTGCTCTGGGACCCGACGGCCTCGCCGTCCAACATCCACGGTGTCACGACGGTCATCGCCGGCAACTGCGGGTTCACCCTGGCGCCGGTCACCGAGGGCGACGGGGACTACACCGCCGCGATGCTGGCCCGCGTCGAGGGCATGCCGCTGCCCGCCCTCGAGAAGGGGATCGACTGGAGCTGGACCGAGGTTGGCGAGTACCTCGACCGCCTCGGCTCCGGTCTCGGGGTGAACGCTGCGTTCCTGGTGGGCCACTGCGCCATCCGCCGCAAGGTCATGGGTGCCGACGCGGTCGGCAACGAGGCGACACCCGAGCAGCTGGAGGCCATGAAGTCGCTGCTCGCCCAGAGCCTCGAACAGGGTGCGATCGGGTTCTCGACCACTCGTGCGCGAACCCACTCCGACGGCGACGACCAGCCGGTCGCTTCGCGCTGGGCGACCGAGGAGGAGGTGCTGGCGCTGGCCGAGGTCGTCTCCCGGCACGAGGGCACCACCCTCGAGTTCGCATCCGACGGATGCCTCGACGGCTTCGAGGACGACGAGGTCGACTTCATGACCCGCTTCTCGCTCACCGGCAGGCGACCCCTCAACTGGAACGTCCTGACCGTCGACAGCCACGCGCCGGAGCGGTACCGGAACCAGCTGGCGGCGATGCAGCGCTGCCGGGAGGCGGGCGCCCGGGTGGTCGCCCTCACGATGCCGGTGATCGTGCCCATGAACATGAGCTTCCTCAACTTCTGCGCCCTCAACCTGATGCCCGACTGGGGCGACATCCTCGGACTCCCGGTGCCCGAGCGCATGGAACGCCTGCGCGACCCCGAGACCCGCCGCTTCATGCAGGATCGTGCGGCGTCGCCCGACGCGGGCGTGTTCGCCCGGCTGACCGGCTGGGACACCTACGTGATCGGCGACACCTTCTCGGAGGCCAACGACGGCCTCACCGGCCGCAAGGTGGCCGACATCGCCGCCGAACGCGGAGACGACAACCCCTTCGACACGCTCGTGGACATCGTGCTCGAGGACGACCTGCGAACCGTGCTGTGGCCGGGGGCCACCGACAACGACCCCGAGTCCTGGGAGCTGCGGCGCCAGGCATGGGACAACCCGTCGGTGATGCTCGGGGGTTCCGATGCGGGTGCCCACCTGGACCGGATGCAGGGTGCCGGCTACCCGACCCGCTTCCTCGGCGACTGCCTGCGTGGCCGCAAGCTGGTGTCGGTGGAACGGGCCGTCCAGATGATGACCCAGGTTCCCGCCGAACTGTTCGGCCTCCGCGACCGGGGCACGCTGACCGAGGGCGCGGTCGCTGACCTGGTGCTGTTCGACCCCGAGTCCATCGACTCCGAGATGCTGACGATGGTCGAGGACCTGCCCGGTGACTGCAAGAGGCTCCACGCCGGCTCGGTGGGTGTGCGCCACGTGTTCGTCGCGGGCACCGAGACGGTCACCGACGGAGCCCCGACCGGCGAGCTGCCCGGATCGGTGCTTCGTTCGGGCCGCGACACCACCACCGTGCTGGTGGGCTGAGCTCCCCGGCCCCGGGTTCAGCCCGCGTTGCGGGCGGTGGCGCGGCGGATGATCGTCGGCGCGAAGAGGGTGAAGAGCAGCAGGCCCAACGCTCCCAGGCCGATCGGCACGATCGCGTCGCCGCGGCCGGTGTAGACGGGGATCAGCACGAATCCCGAGAGCACCGCCGTCCAGGCCCACATGATGAGCACCGCCCGCCGGTGGCCGTGGCCTAGGTCCATGAGCCGGTGGTGGAGGTGTTCCTTGTCCGCGGTGGACACCCCCTGGCGGCGCGTGGCGCGGCGGAGGATCGCGAACACCGTGTCGAGCAGCGGCACCGCCAGGATCACCAGCGGCAGTATCAGCGGCGCGAAGAAGAACCAGGCCTGGCCCGAGAAGGGGTCGTCGGACTGCCCACCCACCGCGATCGTGGAGGAGGCGAGCAGGACCCCGAGCATCATCGCCCCGCTGTCACCCATGAAGATGCTGGCCGGGTTGAAGTTGAACGGCAGGAACCCGATGCAGGCACCCGCTGTCACCACCGCCACCAGTGGCCCGACGTTGGAGGGGTCGAGCACCCCTTCGTCGAGCAGGGCCCACCCGTAGAGGAAGAACGCCCCCGAGGCGATCGCGACGATCCCCGCGGCGAGGCCGTCGAGACCGTCGATCAGGTTCACCACGTTGGCCATGCCGACCACCCACAACACCGTCACCAGGGCCGAGAGGTCGGGTGGGAGCACCGTGAACCCCACGAAGGGGACGCGGAAGTAGATGATGGTGAGCCCGACGATGGCGAGCACCGACCCCGAGAGCACCTGGCCGGCCACCTTCGCGGGGGGCGAGATGTCCCTCAGGTCGTCCACCAGGCCGATCAGCCACATGACGACCGCAGCGGTGACGACACCCATCACGTTCCCCGGGGTCGTGAACACGTCGTCCAGGCTCCCGAAGAACCAGGCCGATCCGAGCCCGGCGAGCACCCCGAACAGGAGTGCGGTCCCACCGAGGATCGGCGTGGGCTCGGCGTGCACGCTGCGGTCGCTCGGATGGGCCAGCGCATCGGCGCGGTGCGACAGCCGACGCAAGGGAAAGACGGCGAGGGCCGTCACCGCGGCTGCGATCGCCATCACCGCCAGGTAGCTGGCCACGGAACAAACCTACCGGTGTCGCTCAGCGAGCCGGGTCATGCATAGGGGGCGAACCCGGAGCAGAGCTCGGCCACATCGGAACGAACCGCGTCGAGCACCGACTCGTCGCTGTGGCTGCCCAGCACCCGTGCCATCAACTCGGCGATCTGCACCATCTCGCCTGCACCCATCCCCTGGGTGGTGACCGACGGCGTTCCCACCCGCAGACCCGAGGTCACGAACGGGCTGCGCGGATCGTCGGGAACGGTGTTCTTGTTGAGCGTGATCCCGGCCCGGTCGAGCGCGATCTGCGCGTCCTTTCCGGTGAGTTCCGCATCGAAGGTCCGCAGGTCGATGAGCATCAGGTGGTTGTCGGTGCCGCCCGAGACCAGGCGGAAGCCACGCTCACCGAGGGCCCCCGCAAGTGCACGAGCGTTCTCCACGACCTGGTGTGCGTACTGCGTGAAGCTCGGGTGTGCGGCCTCCCGGAACGCCACGGCCTTGCCGGCGATGACGTGCTCGAGCGGTCCTCCCTGCAGGCCGGGGAAGATCGCCTTGTCGATCGCCGGACCCAACTCCGCGGTGGTGAGGATGCAGCCTCCGCGGGGACCCCTGAGGGTCTTGTGGGTGGTGAAGGTGACGACGTCCGCGATGCCGACCGGGTTGGGATGTGCACCTCCGGCGATCAGCCCGGCGATGTGGGCCGCATCGAACATGAACAACGCCCCCACCTCGTCGCAGATCTCCCGGATCGGAGCCGGGTCGATGGTGCGCGAGTACGCAGTGGCCCCGGCGACGATCATCGCCGGACGGTGTTCGAGGGCCAGCGAACGCAGCTGGTCGAGGTCCATGCGTTCGTCGGACTCGGTCAACCCGTAGCTCACGAAGTCGTAGGTGCGCCCCGAGATGTTCACCGGGGA
Source organism: Microthrixaceae bacterium (assembly GCA_023958095.1). Classification (GTDB taxonomy): domain Bacteria; phylum Actinomycetota; class Acidimicrobiia; order Acidimicrobiales; family Microtrichaceae; genus JAMLGJ01. The sequence continues at coordinate 98,060 of JAMLGJ010000006.1, read as the reverse complement.
GCCGTGGGTGAGGTGGCCGCCGTGGTCGAGGCTCAACCCGAGGACGGTGTCGCCCGCCTCCAGCAGCGCGAGGTACACCGCCACGTTGGCGTTCGCGCCCGAATGGGGCTGCACGTTCGCGTGCTCGGCTCCGAAGAGCTCGCACACGCGCCGCCGGGCGAGGTCCTCGGCCTCGTCGACGAACTCGTTGCCTCCGTAGTAGCGCTTGCCCGGGTAGCCCTCGGAGTACTTGTTCGTGAGCACGGAGCCGACCGCCTCCATCACCGCAGGAGATGTGAAGTTCTCCGAGGCGATCAGCTGGAGACCGGTGTTCTGCCGTTCGCGCTCGCGCTCGATCACGGCGAACAGCTCGGTGTCTCGTTCGGTGGGCCAGGGCATTGGGGCTCCTAGGTGTTGGGCAGTTGCTGTGGCCCGATCGGCTACGCGATCGCCCAGGATGATCCGAGCCGTTCCGCTCCGAAGCGGGCCACGTTCACGATGTCACTCGACGGGCAGCAGTGAATCCAACTTGGCCACCCGTGCCGTGTGCCGGCCGCCCTCGAAGGTCGCATCCAGCCAGGCGTCAACTGCAGCGAGCGCAACGGACTCCCCCACGAGTCGCGCTCCGAGGCAGATCACGTTCGCGTCGTTGTGCTGACGCGCCAGCCGCGCCGAGGTCTCGTCGTGCACCGTTCCGGCACGCACCCCGGGAACCTTGTCGGCCGCCATGCAGATGCCGATCCCCGAGCCGCAGACCGCCACCCCGAGGTCCGCGCCACCCTCGCCGACGGCACGACCCACTGCCTCACCGAAGTCGGGGTAGTCGACGCGCTCCTCGGAGTCCGTGCCGAGGTCCATGACCTCGACACCGCGTCCGCGCAGGTGCTCGGCCACGACGTTCTTCAAGTGGAATCCGGCGTGGTCGGAGCCGACAGCGATGGTGGTGTTGCTCACGACGACAGCGTACGCCAGCGGCGCGACTCGAAGTACCCACCGGGGCGCCGCACCGTGGGACTCGGTCCGGGAGACCAGCGCCATGAGGCGGACAGCCTCGGCCCGATGCGCCGCGAGCTCTTGGGCACGCTGTGCTCGAAGTCGGCCTGGCACCGCCCGCCCATCACGACCACGTCGCCCGAGCCCGGCGCCAGGTCGATCGAAGGGCCACCGCCCGAGGGTCTGACCAGGAACGGCCGCTGCTGGCCCAGGACGAGTATCACCACCAGCGAATCGGACACGTCGCGCAGCTCCCGGTCGGCATGGAACGCCACCGAGTCGGCCCCGTCGCGGTAGTGGTTGAGGCCCACGCCCGACAGGACGCACCCGTACCGGCGCTCGGCCATCGCACGCACCTCACCCAGCAGGGGATGTGGGTCGGGAGTACCGCAGCGGTACCAGCGCGACAGCCGCGGGTCGTCCACCTCGCGGTCGTACATCCGCCGTCGCCCGATCCTCCAGTCGGTGGTGGCCACGAGCTCGTGAAGCAGCTCGTCGGCACCGCCGAGCACCCCGCGCGCCACCTCCAACCAGGTCCCCTCCGCGGGCTCGATCCGCTCGAAGTGGGCCTCGCGCACTCCGGGTGGTCCCGCCGCGAGAAGGGAGCCCTGCAACATGACCTCCACCATAGTCGAACGGGTGTTCGACCGCCGGGGGCCACCGGGCCCGGGCGGGACCCGCGGCTTTGGCTGCACCACGCCGGTGCCCGTACGTTGCGCCGGGTGACCAACGATACGACCACACCGGTGATCGTCGGAGCCGGACAGTTCCTGAACCGAACCGACGAGGGTGCCGGCCCGCTCTCGCCGGTGGAACTGATGCACGAGGCGACCCGTCGGGCCAGTGGGGATGCCGGAGCAGGCGGATCCTCGCTCATCGACCGGCTGCAGGTGCTCGCCGTGGTGCCGATCATCTCGTGGCGCTACCGGGACCCGGGCCGGATCCTCGCTTCGCGGCTCGGTTGCGACGGGGTGCGGACCTGGTATCCCTCCATGGGGGGCAACACGCCCCAGATGATGCTGAACCGCATCTGCACCATGGTCGCGGCGGGCGAGCTGGAGGTGGCGCTGCTGACCGGGGCGGAGGCCTGGAACACCCGCACGAGCGCCAAGCGCGCCGGTTCCCGGCCCGAGTGGGAGGACGAGGACCCGTCCGCCGCCCCGGACTGGGGTGGCGACGACACCTTCAGCCTGGGCCATCCGGCCGAACACGCACGCGGGATCGTGGCACCGGTGCAGGCCTACCCGCTGTTCGAGACAGCCCTCATGCACGACGCCGTTGCCTCGGGAGCGGCCGGTTCCTTCGAGGAACACATCGCGCGGACCGGCGAGGTGTGGGCGGGATTCTCCCGTGTGGCGGCGGGCAACCCGAATGCGTGGAACCGCACACCCATGTCAGCGGCGGAGATCACCACGGCCACCCCCCAGAACCGCTACGTGGGGTGGCCCTACACGAAGCGGATGGTGTCCAACCCCGACGTCGACATGTCGTCGGCGCTCATCGTGACGAGCGCCGCCGCCGCACGTGCCGCCGGTGTGCCGAAGGACCGCTGGGTGTTCCCGTGGAGTGGTACCGACGGGACCGACCTGGTGATGTCCAACCGGGAGAGCTTCACCCGCTCCCCGTCCATAGGGATCGCCGGGCGACGCTCACTGGAACTGGCGGGGGTCACCCTCGATGACGTGGAGCACCTGGACGTCTATTCGTGTTTCCCCTCGGCGGTGCAGCTGTTCTGCAGGGAGTTCGACCTGGACCCCCTGAGCCGTCCACTGTCGGTCTACGGCGGGCTCACGTTCGGGGGTGGACCGTGGAACAACCCCGTGGGGCATGCACTGGCCACGATGACCGAGACCCTCCGTGGCAGCGAGCGGGCGCTCGGATTCGTCACCGCGAACGGAGGCAACGTCGACAAGCACGCCTTCGGCGTCCTCGGCACCGAACCGCCACCGGACGGCTTCCGCTACGAGCGGCCCCAGGAGGAGATCGAGGCGGCCGCCGTGCCGAAGGCGGTGCTCACCGACCACGAGGGCCCCGTCGCCGTCGAGGCCTGGACGGTGATGCACGACCGCACCAACCAACCCGAACGGTTCCTCGGAAGCTGCCTCACACCTGCCGGGGAACGTGTGTGGGTCGCCGGTGACGACCCGGAGTTGATGCGCACCGCGATGACCGACGACATCGCCGGCACCGCTGCCGTGGCCGGACCAGGGGGAACAATCGAGCTCGACACGGCCCCCTGACCCGTCCGGGGGTGGGCGGTCCGTCGCCGGGGCGGGTGCAGTCTCAGTCGCGGAGGCGGGAGGCGAGGATCCCGTGGATCCGCTCGGATGCCTTGGGCATGTCCTCGAGCATCTCGCGGAACGAGCGGGTGTCGAAGCGCAACAGCACCATCGGGTCGTTGGCCACCACCGTGGCGGTCCGTGGACGATGGTCGATCAGTGCCATCTCCCCGATCGTGGATCCCGGACCCACGGTCGCCACGTGTTCACCGCTCACGAAGACCCCTGCGGTGCCGTCGGCTATCGCGAAGCAGTAGGTCCCCGGGTCGCCCTGGTCGACGAGGATCTCGCCCGCTGCGACCTCCACCCGTGTGCCGAGCCTCCGGAGCCTGCCCAGCTCCTCGTCCGACATCCCCTCGAACAGCGGGATCGTGCGAAGCCATTCGATCGCAGATCCGTCCCCGTCAGCCCCTGTCATGTGCTCAGGGTATCCGCGCCGGACGAGCTCCGCCGGGGATCGAATCGGCCCACCCCCGTCCGCGGGCGGGTCGGGTGGGGCCACCGCGAACCCGGGGCGCACGGCCGGGTCCTGGGCTACGGTGACGCCCGACACACCGGATACGGGGCGAACCAAGGAGGCCATCGCCGTGGTTGAACGAAAGTCCAGGACCTGGGTCCTGTTGTTTGCACTCATCGCTCTGCTCGCCGCTTCATGTGCCGCGAAGGGAGCCGACGAGGGGGCGTCGGAGTCGGAGGCCACCGTCGAGGCCGAGGGGGAGGCCACGACCACCCCGTCCGACACCGACTCCTTCGGAGACCTGGAGTCACCCTGCGGAGAGGGCGACTACACGGTGGACCCCGACCAGGCAGCAGGCTCACCCGACGTGCTTCGCATCGGCGTGGCCAACGACCGCACCTCCCAGATACGCCCCGGCCTCAACAAGGAGATGTGGGACGCATCGGTGGCCTTCGTCGACTGGTGCAACGAGCAGGGTGGGATCGGCGGTCTGCCGATCGAGATCGTGGACCTCGACGGCAAGCTGCTGGAGGTGGAAGCCGCCATGGCCAAGGCCTGCAACGGCGTGTTCATGATGGTCGGAGGCGGCTACGTCCAGGACAACATGGAGTTCTCCGGCAAGCCGGACTCCGACTTCCACGAGTGTGGCCTGGCCGACATTCCCGGGTTCGCGGTGTCCCCGGAGAAGGCCGAGTCCAACGGCCAGGTCCAGCCGATACCGCATCCCTCCGCCGAGATCGGCAGCGGTTGGATACAGGTCTACAAGCAACTCGAGCCCGAGAACGCGGAGTCGATGGCGGAGGTGTGGGGTGACCTGCCCGCCATGGAGACGATCCGCAACCAGGCCACTGCCGCGATGGAGGCCGAGGGCGTCGAGGTGGCCGGGGTGTTCGACTACCCGGTCACGGGACTCGAGGACTGGACGCCACTGGCCCAGGAAGTGATCCGCAGCGGGGCCGGTTCGTTCCACTACGTGGGCGAACCCACCAACGCGGGCACGCTAGTGAAGACCCTGCGCGAACAGCAGTGGGACGGCAACCCCGTGCTCGAGACCAACGCCTACGACCAGGGCTTCATCGAGGCCGCCGGCGCCGAGAACGCACAGGGATCGGTGATCCGATCGGTGTTCCATCCCTTCGAGGAAGCCGACCAGTGGCCCGCCACCCAGCAGTACATCGACACCGTGACCAGCCGTGTCGACGACGCGAAGCTCGCGGTGCTCGGCATGCAGAGCTTCTCCGCGTGGCTCCTGTTCGCCACCGCGGCGAACGACTGTGCCGAGGCCAACGGCGGCGTGCTCGAGCGGAACTGCGTGCTCGAGGCCGCCGACGCCATCGACGGCTGGACCGCAGGAGGCCTGCACGCCCCCACCGACCCGGGAGGTATGGGTGGCGCCCCGGCGGAGTGCGAGATGGCCGTGACGGTCAACGCCAGCGGCGAGTTCGAGCGTCTGGCACCCGAGCTGGGCAGCGATGACGACAACGGCGACGGTTTCTACTGCGCCGAGGACTCCGTGGTCGATGTGCCCGACAACGCAGGGCTCGGGGTCGTCGACCCCGACCGGCCCATCTAGGTCCCACCGGGCCCGTCGGCCAACGGGCCGCCCACCGGCCAGCCCGGACCACGGCGGGGACTCAGGGATGAACGGGCCCGCGCGCCACGAGCACGCGGGCCCGGCCCGTGAGGTCGGTCTCGGTGTGCACGTCCCTGAAGTGCTCCGAGGCGAGCTGCGCCACCGCAGAGACCTGTTCGGGAGAGAACTCGCACACGAGCGCTCCGTCAGCTTCGAGCCACTCAGGTGCTCCCTCCAGGATCAACCGGATGTCCTCGAGGCCATCGGGCCCGGCCAACAGCGCCCGGCGCGGTTCCCAGTCCGCCACGGCTGGGGGAAGGTCCGCTCCCAGCGACACGTAGGGCGGGTTGGTCACGATCAACTGGATCGAGGCCCGGAGCTCTCCCGGCAATGCCTCGTACCAACTCCCGGTGTGCACCTCCACGCGGGCTGCTGCACGGCCGATCCCGGCCAGGTTGGCCCTGGCGACCGCCGCGGCCTCCTCGGAGGCATCGGTGGCGACCACCCGCGTCCGCACGCGCTCGGTGGCCACCGCCAGGGCGATCGCCCCCGACCCGGTGCCCAGGTCCACCACGGTGGTCGCGACCTCCCGGCCACCGAGGCGATCCAGCTCCGCCAGCGCGACCTCGACGACGGTCTCGGTCTCCGGACGCGGGATCAGCACCCGTTGGTCCACCATGAGGTCGAGTCCCCTGAAGCCCCAGTGCCCCAGTACGTACTGCAGTGGCTCCCCACCCCTGCGGCGTTCCAGCATTGAGTCGAAGCGGGCCATCTGGCCCTTGGTCACGGGATCACCCAGCACCAGGGCCAGCTCCGCCGCGGATGCGCCGGATGCCTCCTCCACGATGCGACGTGCATCCGATGCTGCACTGCCGTGCTCGGCCTCGGCCGAACTCCTGAGCCGCTCGGTTGCCTCGGACAGCAGTTCCCGCCAGGTGACCGTGTCCATGTGGCGATGGTACCGGTGGACGGTGCCGTGCAGGTCAACCGGGTCACCCCGCGGATGAGTCCCCCGCGGGAAGCTGGGTTCCCAGTGTGACCAGGAGCGTCCCACCGGCATCGGTGGCGTGCATCAGGACCGTTCCCGGTGCGGTCGCTTCGCGGCCCACCGTGAGGTCCACCTCCCCACCCCCGGAGTCGACCGAGGTGTCGCCACTCGCCTCGGCTCCACCGAACCTGACCGACACCTCGACCCGGCACGTGGGTTCTCCACCACAGAAGTCGTCGCTGAGATGCACCTGCACCTCGTCGCCGACCGCCGAGTACCCCCATGCCATCCCGGCGTCGGGCCAGAAAGCACTCATCACGGCGAAGGAGGCCCCGACCGGCTGGAGGTAGAGGGTGGCCAGGGCGGGTTCACCCACAACCACGGAACAGCCCGGTCCTTCCGACACGGGCTCCTCGTCGAACCCGGGCATCCCGAGCACCTCGAGGGCTGCCGCGAGCCCATCGGTGCCCGCGACGGTCGGCCCGGGTGGCAACGTCACCTCGATCGGCTGGGTCTGTCCCGGCCACATCGCGGGATCGGTCAGGTCCGCGGCCCCGCAGCCGGAACCAGGTTGCGCATCGGTCGAAACGGCGGGCCCGGACGTTCCGGCATGCGCTGCATCCTGCTCACCGGACTCCTCCACCTCGTGGTCGCCCACTGTGGTCCCCGCCGAACTCTCACCACCGGTGCAGGCGGCGGCCATCGCTGGGAGGACCAACACGGCCACTGCCAGCACCGACCCCGCACCGAGCCTTCCCCCACACCGTCCGCTCGGCCGAACCCGCTCCTGCAGCCTCACATTCCCCTCCCGGTTCCAGAACACCCCTGCCCGTCGATCACAACACGGACCCCAGCCCTTCTCAATGGGGATGCCTCCCCGCCGCCGACCCACGTCCTCCGGGGTGAGCTCGGACCGGGTTCAGCCGTCGGCAGGGGCCGACGCCTCCGCGAGAAGCCGGGCGCGTTCATCGGTGAGCAGCGCGTCGCTCAGCTCGTCCAGCTCGCCCGCGAGCACCCGATCCAGGTTGTGGCTCGTGTAGCCGATCCGGTGGTCTGTGACCCGGTTGTCCTTGTAGTTGTAGGTACGGATCTTCTCGCCGCGCCCGCCGCCACCGATCTGTGCCCGCCGGGCCTCTCCGGCCTCGCTGGCGGCGCGCTCCTGTTCGGCCGCGAGGAGGCGTGCCCTGAGAACCGCCATGGCCCGGGCCTTGTTCTGCAGCTGGGACTTCTCGTCCTGCATCGACACCACCAGTCCGGTCGGCAGGTGTGTGATCCGCACGGCCGAGTCCGTGGTGTTGACCGACTGCCCCCCGGGACCCGACGAGCGGTACACGTCCACCTGGAGGTCCTTGTCCTCGATGTCGACCTCGACCTCATCGGCCTCCGGCAGCACCGCGACTGTCGCCGAGGAGGTGTGCACCCGTCCCTGGGACTCGGTCACCGGCACGCGCTGTACGCGGTGGGGACCCGCTTCGAACTTGAGCCGGTTCCACGCGCCGTCGCCGCTCACACGGAGCGTCGCCTCGGTGATCCCGCCGAGGTCGGAGGGAGTGCTCGAGAGAACCTGCAGTGACCATCCCATGCGCGCGGCGAAGGCGCGGTACATCTGCAGCAGGTCCGCGGCCCACAGATTGGCCTCCTCGCCACCCTCGGCGCCGCGCAGTTCCACTATCACCGCGCGGTCCTCGTTGGGATCGCGCGGGAGCAGCATCAGGTTGATCTCCCCCGTCAACTCCTCGAGTGCCTCCAGGGATCGCCGCAGGTCGGCCTGCAGGGCCGCCCGCTCCTCGCCCTCGGCTCCCTCCAGGAGCTCGCGTGCTGCCTCGATGTCACCCTCGAGACCGCGCAGGTCCCGGTAGGCCGCCACGAGCGGTTCGAGTTCCTTGTAGCGCTTGCCTACCGCAGCGAAGCGCTCCCTGTCGGCGACGACCTCGGGATCCGCCAGCTGGGTCTCGCAGTTCAGGTACTCGCCCGCGAGATGCTCCAGGCGGCCCCTCAGGTCGCCCATGGCGGGTCCACCTCGATCAGTTCGACCACTCCCCTGCCGGCCGCCGACCCGGCAGCCACCAGTTCGTCGAGTGAGGCCATGTGGTCCCTGGGCGGCACCACGAGCACCACGGTCCTCCCCGGAGCCTGCAACTCCCGGGTGTCCACCGCGACCGGGACCAGCTCGAAGCCGGTCCCCGCGCCGAAGACCACCAGCACGCTCTCACCGTCGCCGCGGTGGCCGAGTGCAGCAGCCGGCCGCTCCTCGCGCACACTCGCGGGTGGGAACGTCGTCTCCACCGGCTGCAGGTCGACCAGACCGAGCGCACCCGGGTCCGTCACGGCGGCCGATCGCATCCAACGCGACCGCGCGAGCACGCTCACCGGGTTGGTCGCCACACCGGGATGCCGGCGCGCCGACACGGCATCCATGGCACGCCGAAGGGCGGTCTCGGGATCCTCGACACCATGCATGAGGGCAGTCGCGTCACGGTCGAAGCGGCCGACACCTGCCTCGATGTGCAGCAGGTCGTCGCCTCCGGTCTCCGAGGGCCATCGCACGATCCTCGCCACTTCCAGGCCGGCCAACTCACCACGCCATTCGCCCTGTTCGAGCACCACCTCGAGCCCCATCGACTCGAGCTCGGAAACGAGGGGCCCTGCGTCGTCCGCCCCGGGCAGCACGACCGGTAGCGGGTCCGGGGTCGCCGGTGCCGATGTGCTCCCGCGGACCTCGCGGACCGTGATCTCGAACCCCGGGTCGAGACAGCGGGCCAGGCGGGCTGCGGTGCCTGCTGCCTCGTCCGCGTGCAGCACGAGGCTCCGCGCACCGGCCCGAGCAGCGTGCACGATCGCCGCGGCGAGCTCCGCCGGACCGGTCCGCTCCTGCAGCACGTGCACGACGCCATCGTCGGTGGCAACCGAGGCGATGCCGAGCGGCTCGGGCTCGACGTGCCCACCGCCCCCGCTCCGAACGAGCGCTGCCAGCTTCGCGGCGAGGAGCGCCGCGCGCTGTTCTGGCTTCAGCTCTGGGCCTCTTCGGAGGTGGCCTTGGACTTCTTCTTGCGCGACCCGTAGCGACGCTCGAAGCGCTCCACGCGTCCGGCGGTGTCGACGATCTTCATCTGGCCGGTGAAGAAGGGATGGGTGAACGCCGAGATCTCGACCTTGGCCAGCGGGTACTCGTTGCCGTCGGTCCACGTGGTGGTCTCGGAGGTCTCGATCGTCGAGCGCGTGATGAAGGTGTCGCCCGAGGAGGTGTCCTGGAACACGACGTAGCGGTAGTCGGGGTGGATGTCGGCCTGCATGGGGTGTCTCTCTCTGCCATATCGCGCCCCGGTTTCCGAGCGGGACGCATTGGGAGCCAAAAGTATGCCAGTTGGGTGGGTCCGCGGCGAAGGCGGGATGGGGCGGGGCCGCCGGCGGTCAGCCCGGCACTCCCGGGGCCTTCGCGATCTCCGCCAGGAACTGGGCGTTGTCGGGGAAGGTCTTCATGCGGTCGATGAGCAGGTCGAGACCAGCGCCCGATCCGCTCTCGGCGGCGAGACCCGACAGCACCCGGCGGAGCTTCCAGACCTGCTGGAGCTGGGTGCGTTCGAAGAGGAGTTCCTCGTGGCGGGTCGAGGAGGCATCGACGTCTATCGCGGGGTAGATCCGCTTCTCGGCCGCCTTGCGGTCGAGCCTCAGCTCCATGTTGCCGGTGCCCTTGAACTCCTCGAAGATCACCTCGTCCATCTTCGATCCGGTCTCCACCAGCGCGGTGGCCAGGATGGTGAGGGAACCACCCTCCTCGACGTTTCGGGCAGCACCGAAGAACCGCTTCGGCGGGTAGAGCGCCCCGGTGTCGATGCCGCCCGACATGATGCGTCCGGTCGCCGGTGCCGCCAGGTTGTATGCCCGGGAGAGACGTGTGATCCCATCCAGGATCACCACCACGTCCTCGCCCATCTCCACGAGGCGCTTGGCCCGTTCGATCGCAAGCTCGGCCACCTGGGTGTGTTCGTCCGAGGGCCGATCGAAGGTGGAGGCTATGACCTCGCCGTCCACGGACCGGCGCATGTCGGTCACCTCCTCGGGCCGCTCGTCCACGAGCAGCACCATCAGGTGCACCTCCGGGTTGTTGGCCTCGATCGACTTGGCGATCGTCTTCATCACGGTCGTCTTGCCCGCCTTGGGCGGTGAGACGATCAGGCCGCGTTGACCCTTGCCGATGGGGGCGATGAGGTCGATGATCCTCGAGGTCATGTCGAGCGGCTGGTCCGCACGCTCGAGGCGGAGCTTCTGGTCCGGGAACAACGGCGTGAGGTCCTCGAAGTGGGGACGCTCCCGCTGGGACTCCGGATCCCGCCCGTTGACCTTGTCGATGCGGAGCATCGCCGGGTTCTTCTCCTGCCGGTTGGCAGGCCGCGAAGCGCCCTCGAGGATGTCGCCCTTGCGGAGGCCCAGCTGGCGCACCTGCTTGACCGACACGTACACGTCGGACTTGCTGGGCAGGTAGCCCTTGACCCGCAGGAACCCGTAGCCGTCGTCGCGCAGGTCGAGCATCCCGGTCACCGGCACCGGCTCGCCGTCCCACTGCTGGTCGGCATCGTCGCGCTGGTTCCGGTTCCGGCCACGGCGGCGACGGCCCCGACGGTTGCCGGGTTCCACGTCATCGTTGCCGCCCTTGTTGCCCTCGCTGCCGCCCTTGTTGCCCTCGCTACCGCCCTTGTTGCCCTCGCTGCCGCCCTTGTTGCCCTGGTTGTTCTGGTTGTTCTGGGCGTTGCGGTTCTGGTTGTCGCCCTTGGCGCGCCCATCGGAGGCCGCTCCGTCACGCTTCCCTCCGGCACCGTCGGACTGGCCATCGCCGCCCTGGCGGCCGGCATCGCTCCCGGCCGCGCGGGAGCGCCCGTTGCGAGCACCATCGGTCGGGGACTGCTTGCCCCTGTCCTTCCGGGCCTCTCCCGAGCCCTCCCCGGAGGACCGTGTGGCCGATGGGTCCGGTTCCGCGGTGTCCGACCGGGTCGCCCCGCGTCCGCCGGACTCCGCCTCGGGGGACCCTTCCGGTCCGGAGTCCCCGGTCGAGGGCCCCGGGTCTCCCGAACCGTTCGAGTCCGAGGACGGCCCTGCCCCCTCGGAGGCATCGGCGACCCCGGACAGCTCCAGGATCATCTTGACCATGTCCGCCTTCTTGGTGCGTGAGGTGGTCTTGCCACCCAACGCCTGGGCGATCGTTGCGAGTTCGGCGCGGTCCTTGCGCTCGAGGCTCTGCAGGTCATCACTCACGATTCGTGCTCCGTTCGTCGGAGGTCGGCTGACCCGGTGCGCACTCCGACCGGGTCGGGTCGTCGGGGGATTCGGCGAGCAAGACGCACAGGATCGTGGTCGAGGGGTGGTCCCGCCGGACGGCTCGGACACACCGTCGGTGCGTCGAGGTCGAATGGCGATGTCACCCAGTCGGGGCGAACGACGGATTCCTTCCCGAACCCCGGGCCGTCCACAACAGGACGCCACACTGGTTGAGGCGGATTCGCCGTCATGCCCCCGCCGGAGACGACCTGCCCAATGTACCGGTCAGTGCGTGCGTGCCGCAAGCACTCGCCGTACGAGACCCTCGACCGCACCGAGGTCCGCCGGGACCTCCTCGACACGTTCGGGTCGCTCGAGGATGCCCGCCAGGTGCTCGGGCAGAACCGGCTTCACCCCGGTTGCCTCGAACACCGCGTCGGGGAACTTCGCCGGGTGGGCGGTCGCGAGGCAGACCATCGGGGCCGTCCCGGACCGGGACCGCAGCGCGACCCCCAGCCCGACCGCGGTGTGCGGGTCCACGAGCACGTCCTGGTACTCGTGGACGTCGTCCATCACCGATGCAGCCTCCTCGTCGGAGAGGGATCCCGCATCGAAGTCCCCGCGCAGTACTGCGACGACCTCTGCGGGCAGTTGCACACCGCTGTCGGCGCGGAACGCTGCCAGCAGCGACTCGACCGCTGAGCCGTCGCGGCCCAGGACCTCGAACAGGAGGCGCTCGAAGTTGGACGACACCTGGATGTCCATCGACGGCGAGGTGGTGGCCACCACCTCGCGTGCGGTCATGTCCCCCGAGTTGAGTGTCCGGGTCAGGATGTCGTTGCGGTTCGACGCCACCACCAGGCGGTCCACCGGCAGGCCCATCTGCTTCGCCGCCCAGCCGGCCAGCACGTTGCCGAAGTTGCCGGTGGGCACGCAGAAGCTCACCGGCTCGTGTCGGGGTGAGACCGCCAGGTGGGCCCACACGTAGTACACGACCTGGGCCATCACCCGACCCCAGTTGATCGAGTTGACCGCGCTGAGGGACACCTCGTCACGGAACCCGCTGTCACCGAAGGCCTGCTTGACCAGGTCCTGGCAGTCGTCGAAGTTCCCACCGACCGCCACCGCGTGGCAGTTGGCCGCCTCGATCGTGGTCATCTGCCGCCGCTGGATCTCCGAGGTGCGACCGTCGGGGAACAGGATCACGCACTCGGCCTGCGACAACCCCGCGAATGCCGCCATGGCTGCAGATCCGGTGTCGCCGGAGGTGGCACCGAGGATCGTCACCGCACCCCCGCGCTCCTCGAGCACGTGCTCGAACAGACGGCCGACCAGCTGCAACGCCACGTCCTTGAACGCGAGCGTCGGACCATGGAAGAGCTCCATCAACCAGAGGTCGCCGAGGCGCCGCACGGGACACACGTCGGGATGGTCGAACACCGAGTAGGCCTCCGCCACGATCGAGCGGAAGTCCTCCCGGGAGATTCCCCGGTCACCCTCGGCTTCGTCCTGCACGAAGGGCCACATCACGCGGAAGGCCAGTTCCGGGTAGTCGAGTCCCGCGAGCTCCTCCAGCGGTGGGAGGGCCGGCCACGACTCGGGCACGTAGAGCCCCCCGTCGGGGGCCAGGCCGGCGAGCAGGACATCAGCGAACCCGAGCGCGGGTGAACCTCCCCGGGTCGACACGTAGCGCATCAGGAGGCCCCGATGACCCGCAGGACCGAACCCACCGCCGTGACCGAGTCGAGCCCGCGCAGCTCCGCCAGCGTGGCCCGCACGTCGGCCTCCCGCGCCTCGTGGGTGATGAAGATGAGCCTCGCAGCGGTTCCGTCGGCCTCCTCACGGTCGAGTGCCTGCTGCTCCATGGAGCGGATCGACACGCCGTGCTCACCGAACAACCCGGCAACCGAGGCCAGCACACCGGGTCGGTCCACGACCTCCAGGTTGATGTAGTAGCGGTAGCTGAGGTCGTCGATCGGCCGGACGCGTGCCTTGGCGAAGCTGCCGAGGGAGCCATGGGTCGCCTTGGCGAGGTTCGCAGCCGCGTCCACGACGTCGCCCAGCACGGCCGAGGCGGTCGGGAAGCCGCCGGCTCCGCGCCCGAAGAACATGAGGTCGCCGACCGCGTCCCCTTCCACGAACACGGCGTTGAAGCTGTCGCGGACCGACGCCAGCGGATGGTGGTCCGGGACCATCGTCGGATGCACCCTCACCGCCAGCGAGCCGTCCTCCAGACGGTCACAGAGCGCCAGAAGCTTGATCTGGTAGCCGAGACGGCGGGCGAAGTCGATGTCGGTCGGCGTGATGCCCGAGATCCCCTCGTGGCTCACGTCGCCGGCGACCACCTTCTGGCCGAAGGCGATCGTAGAGATGATCGCGGCCTTCGCCCCGGCGTCGAAACCCTCCACGTCCGCGGTCGGATCGCGCTCGGCATAGCCGAGGCTCTGGGCCTCCGCGAGTGCCTCGGAGTAACTCCACCCCTCCTCGGTCATCTTGGTGAGTATGTAGTTGGTCGTCCCGTTGACGATTCCCATGACCCGGGACACGTCCTCGCCCACGAGTGATTCCCGCAGGGGCCTGATCAAGGGGATCCCGCCTGCCACGGCTGCCTCGAACAGCAGGTCCACGCCGGCACCGTCGGAGGCGGCGAACAACTCCACGGCGTGGTTCGCAAGCAGCTCCTTGTTGGCGGTCACGACGGCCTTGCCGGACTCGAGGGCACGCAGGATCAGTTCCCGGGCGGGCTCGATGCCACCCATGACCTCGACCACGACGTCGACCCCGGGATCCTCCACGACGTCCTCGACGTCGGTCGTGAAGGCCTTGGCGGGCAGCGACACCTCGCGCTCCTTGGACAGTGAACGCACCGCAACCCGCGTCACCTCCAGGTGAAGTCCCGTGCGCGCCTCGATGTCCTCCGCCCGGTCCTCGACCAGGTTTATGAGCGCGGCGCCCACGTTGCCGCAGCCGAGCACACCGATGTTCACCGAGTCCTTCACCCTCGCCACGGTACCGGCAGCGGCAGCTGCGTCACGAAGCAGATCGAGTGCTCCTCCCACGCTGGTCGCCCCGCCGGCACCGTCGACCCATGATCCCCCCGGCCACCGGCGGCGTGGCCCGCCCCGGGTGTGGCTGCGGTGCCCGGGGGCGCAGTGCCTCAGATGCCCGCGGCCTCGCGGTCAGCTCCTGCGAGCAGCACCGCCCGCTGCTGGTAGATCCGGCGGAGCTCCTCCGCCACCGAGTCGGGCCTCGACACCAGCTCCTCGTATCCGTAGCGGATCGTCTGCCAGCCCTCGGCTGCCGCCGCCGCGTCGCGACGCTTGTCCACCCGCGCCGCGGCGATCCTGTCGTGCCACCGGCGCCCGTCGCATTCGACGATCAGCTGCGGCTGCAACCATGCCCGGTCGCAGAACTCGGTACGCCCGCGCGAACCCGGGTGCGGGAACTGTGGCACCCCTGGCGGCAGTCCGGCACTCCGCACGACCCTCGCCAGGGCCCGTTCGAGGTTGCCCTGGAGCACTCCGCCGCCGGGCAGGTAGTCCTCGAGGAGGGACCTGAGCGTTGCCACGGACGGCTTGCCGGGCCGGCTGCAGAGCCGCAACACCTCGGCGAGCTCATCAGGTGTGACGAGACGCTCGGCGGTCGCGTGGTCGAGCCACGCCTCGAGCCGCGCCCTGCTGCAGCCGGGCGCCAGGTCCACGAGGGTGCGCGCCGGGGAGGTCACCAACAGGCCGTCGACGCGCACGATCTGCCCCGGGGGGAGGTCGCCCCGCTGGAAGAGGCGCCCCGCTCCGTAGCGCCGGTGGCTGCCGGCCGGCACGGTGATGCACGGAACGCTCCTCGGCACGGCCGGGAAGCCGTGGAGGCGCGCCGCCGATCGATGGCTCACCACCGTGTCGTCCCCGACATGCAGTCGTGCTGTCCACAGGTCGCCAACCCAGTCACGGGGTGCACCGGGAAGGCACAGGACCCGTGAGGTGATGCGACGCCAGCGGCCCGAACGGATGCGCGAGGCGATCATCGAGTGCGACCCCTGTGCCTGATCGCGCACCTGGCCACGGGTGAAGCGTCCCTGCTGTCGACCCGCCAGGCGCTCCACCGCCACATCGGGCTCTGGTGGTGTGTCGCTGGGCGGCAGTGCGTCGACGGACAACGGTGTGCCGATCGCCGGCGGTGTGTGAGTGTCGGTGTTGCTCATGGCGACATGGTCGACTCAGGCGCCTGGGGAGTACACGGGTCACGCGACCCGGTTCGACGTGCCGGCGCTCCGGACACACGCTCCCACCGACTCGAGCGGCAGCTGGACCGCGCCGCGCGTCATATGAGCACAGCGCGACTCCACAACACGGCTCGAGCCACGCAGCGGTCCCGATGGATCCGGGTTGGCGGGCCACGCAGCCGGACCGGGCGGGCCAGCAGCCGGTGGGTCAGCCGAGGTCGGTCGCCAGCAGGTCCGCCACGGTCTCGCCGCGCACCACCAGGCGTGCCTCACCGCCGGAGACGAACACCACCGGCGGGCGCAGCACCTTGTTGTAGTTGCTGCCCATCGAGTGGCCATAGGCACCCGTGACGGGAGTCGCCACGATGTCGCCCACGGCCAGGTCCGCGGGCACCGCCCCCTCGCGGACGATCAGGTCACCCGACTCGCAGTGCTTCCCGACCAGGCGGATGGGCATCTCGCGCTCCGCGGCCACCGCTCGTGGCAGGAACGTCTCGTAGCCCGACCCGTAGAGCACCGGGCGGGGGTTGTCGCTCATCCCGCCGTCGACCGCCACGTAGGTCCTGACCCCGGGGATGAACTTGATCGTCCCGACCTCGTAGAGCGTCACGGCCGCCTGGGCAACGATCGCCCGCCCCGGTTCGGCCGCAACCGCGGAGTGGATCCCGACGTCCTCGCAGGTCTGGCGAACCGCTGCGGCCCATGACTCGAGCGTCGGTGCCTCCTCACCCTCCACGTAGGCAACGCCCAGCCCTCCACCCACGATGAACTCGGGGAGGTCCTCGCCGCCCACGAACGGGGCGACGGTCCTGAGCCCCTCGAGGAAGTTGTCCACGCTGAACACCTGGGAACCGATGTGCATGTGCAGTCCCACGAGTTCCACCGCACCCGACCGGCGGGCCCGCTGCACCGCCTCCTGTGCCTGGCCCGTGGACAGCGGGAATCCGAACTTGGAGTCGGGGTTCCCCGTGGTGATGTGTTCGTGGGTGTGGACCTCGATGCCGGGATTGATCCGCAGCAGGACCCTCGGAGCCTCGAAGCCCTCCGCCACCAGCGCCTCGATGCGTTCGAGCTCGACCGCGGAATCGACGACGATGCGCCCCACCCCGGCATCCAGGGCGGCGCGCAGCTCCCAGGAGGCCTTGTTGTTCCCGTGCATCACCAGCCTGTCGGCAGGAACGCCCGCCGCCAGGGCCACCGCCAGCTCGCCACCGGTGGCCACGTCCAACCTCATGCCCTCTTCATGGGCCAGGCGCGCCATCGCCCGGCACAGGAAGGCCTTGGTGGCATAGATGGCACCGTCGGGTCCGAGGGCGCCGACGGCGGCGGCCGCACGGGAACGCAGGTGCTCCTCGTCGTACACGAACAGAGGTGTGCCGAAGTCCGCGGCCAGGTCCAACAGGTCGACCCCACCGATGCGGAGGTGGCCCTGCGCATCCTGTGACGATGTCAGGGGCAGGAGGTTCGGGGGCAGCGCGCTCACATGGACTCCAGCGCGCTCACATGGACTCCGGAGCGCTCACCCCGAGGATGTCGAGGCCGACCCGCAACCCGGTGCGTGCCGCCTCGGCCAACCACCAGCGTGCGTTGCGCAGGTCCTCGGGCGTGTCCGGGGACAGGATCGGACAGTCGTGGTAGAAGCCGTGCACCGCTCCGGCCAGCTCGCGCACCCAGGTGGTGATCTTGTGCGGTGCCCTCTCACGTGCTGCCAGTTCCACGGTCTCGGGAAGCACCTCGAGCGACCTGAGCACCGCCAGCTCCCGGTCGTGGTCCAGCAACGACAGGTCCGCGGCATCCAACGCAACGCGTTCCAGGCCCCTCTCGGCGGCGACGCGGTTGATCGAGTTGAGCCTCGCGTTGGCCATCTGCACGTAGAACACGGGGTTCTCGTTGGACTGCGACACCACGAGGTCGAGGTCGACGGTCTGGGGAGAATCGACGGACTGCAGCAGGTAGGTGAGCCGAACCGCGTCGGGACCCACCTCCTCGATGAGCTCCTCGAGGGTCACGAGGTCACCGGAGCGCTTCGAGATCTTCACCTCGACGCCGTCGCGTTCGAGACGCACGAGCTGCGTGATCACCACCTCCAGGTCTCCGGGGTCGTGACCCAGCGCCTCCACGGCGGCCTTCATCCTCGGGACGTAGCCGTGGTGGTCGGCACCCCACACGTCGACCAGGAGCTCCCAGCCGCGGGCGAACTTGTCCCGGTGGTAGGCGATGTCGGGCAACAGGTAGGTGTACTCGCCGTCGCTCTTGACGAGCACCCGGTCCTTGTCGTCGCCGAACTCGGTGGAACGCAGCCACACCGCTCCGTCACGCTCGTCGACGACCCCCCTCGCCCTCAGGTCGGCCAGCGTCACATCGATCGCGCCGGTGTCCACCATCTCGCGTTCGGAGAACCAGTGGTCGAACTCCACGTTGAGCGCACCGAGCACGCGGCGCTGTTCCCCGAGGGCGTGTGCGTAACCCCATTCCAGTGGGTCCTCGTCGCGGGGCATGGAGGCGGCCCAATCCGTGATGTAGGCCCCGTGGTATCCGCCTTCGGGCGGCTCCCGGCCCTCGGCCCGGGCGGTCAGGCTCGCCGCGAAGGTCTGCATCTGGACCCCACGGTCGTTGATGTAGAACTCGCGCCCCACCGCGTGCCCGGAGAACTCGAGCAACCTCGCGAGCGCGTCGCCATAGGCAGCACCGCGCGCATGTCCCGCATGGACCGGGCCGGTGGGGTTCGCGGAGACGAACTCGACCAGCACGCGCCTGCCGGCACCGACGTTGCTGCGCCCGTAGTCCCCACCCGCGAGGACGACCGTGCGCAGCACCGTGTGGAGCCATGACGGGGCGAGGTGGAAGTTGACGAAGCCCGGCCCGGCGACCTCGACCGTCTCCACGTGTGCGATGCCGGCACTCCGCAACGCCTCGGCCAGCTCCAGAGCGAGCTCGCGTGGATTGCGGCCGTTGCGCTTCGCCAGGGCGAGTGCCACGTTGGTCGAGAGGTCACCGTGGTCGACGTTCGCGGGCCGCTCCAGGTGCACCTGTTCGGACGCCGCGGGGGCGCCATCGAGTTCGAATCCGACCAGTGCCGCGGCGATCGCGCTGCGCAGTGTGTCGGTGATCGGTTCGGGGGACTCGGTGTGGGCCATTGGTTGGCGCATCGTACCGGGGGCGGCCGCCACCGCCTAAGCCCTCGGGTGAGGACGATGTCCACCGCATCGGCGCGGGCGGGTACGCTTGCCGGTCCCGAGCCCCCGTAGCTCAGGGGATAGAGCAGTGGCCTCCGGAGCCATGTGCGCAGGTTCGAATCCTGCCGGGGGCGCCATCGTGTCGTCGCGGAGCAGCACCGTCGCAAGGCCCCGCGATGCGACCCCGGGATCAGCCTGGCTGCCCGGTCCCGACCGTCTCGGCGGCGCCGAGGCGCAGTCCCACGAACCGCGCCCCCTCCACGGCACCGGTCGGGTCGGTGCGGTGCTCACCGACATGGACCGTCCCATCCGGGTCCACCACCGCCAGCACGAGTGACGAACCGGGCTCCGAGTCGGCCAGATCATGTGCCGACAGTTCGACCACCCGTGCACCGGAGTCGACCATCTCGCCGATCGAGGTCTCGGTCACCGACGCTCCGAACGCCACGGCGGTGGCCGCCCGGATCATTCGGCTCTCCACCGAACCGCCCTCATCGGAGCGAACGCGGTAGACCCTCCTGCGCCCGAGCACCTCGACCAGGTCCGCCGTTGCCATCTGCGAACGCGGATCATGGGAGAGCACCACGACCGCCTTGCCGATGCCCGAGCGCTCGAGCCCCTCCCGCAGCTGTTCCTCACCCACCACCGAGTCCATCGGAAGGTGGGTGACCAGGTCGTCCTGCCCGCTGTCGGAACCCTGTGACGGCGGGCCCGGGACACCCACCTCTGGCAAGCCAACGGACCGCTCGGAGGCCACCGATACCCGCACCCCGACAGCGGCGAGGCAGTGTGCGAGATCCACGAGCCAGGCCTGCTCCCCCACCAGTAGCAGACCGTGGGGCTCCGGGGTGCGCACCTTCAGCAACGAGGCCACCGGTGCAGCCGTCAATCCGTAGAGCACGCCGGTGCCGAGGATCACACCGAACACGACCGGAACCAGGAAGTCGGACTCGATTCCCTCTCCTCCCAACGTGCCCGCGAATGCCGCGGCCGTCGCCGCTGCGACGACACCCCTGGGATCGACCCAGGAGATCATCGACCGCTCGTTGCCCGCGACATCGGTGCCGACCAGCGACGCGAACACCGACAACGGGCGGACCACGACGACGAGCACGGCGACCAGCACGATCACCTGCCAGGCCCGGTCGAGCAGTTCGTCGAGATCGACCAGTGCACCGAGCACGATGAACAGGCCTCCGATGATCAGGACCTCCAGGGTCTCGCCGAAACCTGCGATCCGGTCCGTGGGAACGATGGTCTGGTTGGCCACCACGAGACCGAGGGTGACCGTTGCGAACAGCCCCGCTTCGGACAGGAAGTACTCGGCGACACTGAACGCGGCAACGGCGAACAGCAGCGACACCGCGGCTTCCATCTGGTCGGTGACCAGGAACCTGGACATCACGAACACGAGCAGTGCTCCCGCGACGACACCCACTGCCACACCGAGTCCGAGACGTCCGGCCATCTGCAGCACGGGGTGAAGACCCACGCGCTCCGACGCGAGCACGAGGTTGAGGGCGACCACACCCATGGTGGCCCCGATCGGGTCAAGGACGGTTCCCTCCCAGAGGAGGATCGAACCGACGGGCTCCCGTGGCCGCACCGCGTCCAACAGAGGCCCCACGACCGTTGGGCCCGACACGACCAGGATCGCTCCGGTGAGGATCGCAAGGTCGATGTCCGGCCTGGCCACGACCCACACCGCACATGCCGAACCGGCGAGGGTCAGCAACGCCCCGATCGTGTTGAGTCGCAGCACCGGCCCCCGTGCCACCGGCGGCAGGTCGGCGAAGCGGAGCCTCAGGCCGCTGGAGAACAACAACAGCCCGACCAGCATCGTCACACCCGGGAACAGCGTCTCGCCGAAGAGCGCCTCGGGGTCGACGAGGTCCCCGACGTTGCCCGCCAGCAGACCTGCGGGCAGCAGCAACAACAACGCCGGGAAGTCACGCCGCTTCGCTATCCACTGGGCGCCAACACCGAGCACCACGATCGCTGCGAGCGCGACGATGATCTGCTCATCGCTCACCCGCTGGATTCTGGCGTGCCGCACACGCCGCCGCGCGGACCGGTGCCCCGTGCCGCCCGTGGGGGCCGCGCTAGCGCGTCAGACGCACTCCACACCCTCCGGGGGTACGCCCGGGGTCCAACCCGGAACCGTGGTGGTCGTCGTGGTCGTCCCCGGCTGTGAGCTGCCGGTCGTGGCGGTCCCCGATCCGTCGGCGGTCCCGCTCGCCGCGTCCCCGGCGGACCCATCGGCCAGTGGATCCTCCTCGGGTTCGCCGACGTGTTCGAAGTCGGCGCCGAGCACCACCACCACCTGACCCGGGTCGAGTGAGTCGTCCTCGAGCAGTTCCGGGTCCGGACCCAGCCAGGCGGCGACCAACTCCCCCATCATCCCGGCCCCGGGACCGTAGGACACGCTCGTGCGATCCTGGTCCTCGGGTGCGGTCTCGACGTAGCCGATGCCGAAGCCCCCGTCGGTCAGCACGTAGCTCACCCGGCGTGCCTCGCCGTCGCCGGCGCCGCCGTTGAACACCGACACGTTGAGGTCATCGGGTTCCGGGGCCGGAGTGGTCGTGGTGGTCACCTCCGCCGGCGGCGCCTCACCCTTGAAGAACGCGAGGGTGAGGAACGACGCGTCACGGTCGAGACGCAGGATCGAGGCACCGCCACTCGTCCGGTCGCCCTCCACCACCAGCGAGTGGGTCTGGAGTCGCTGCGGGTCCAGGCCGGAGAAGCGCTGGCCGAGCCCCAGGATGTCCCCGAAACCGAGACCGGTGTCGACCGTCGCGGAGTCCAGCACCGAATCGACCAGCCCCTTGAGCCGGGGGATGTCGTCCAGGCCCATGGTGTTGGCCTTGGCCACCGAGGCTCGCATGAGCAGCTGCTGACGGGTCATGCGACCCAGGTCTCCCGTCGGGTCGGTGTGCCACCCATCGGCGTCCTTCCAGGACAGGTGCCGGGAACGGGCGAAGGCCAGGCCCTGGTCGCCGTCGAGCACCACGCAACCGGCCTCGGGTACCGACAGCCCGGAGTTCTGGTCACGCACCGGGGAGTCGAAGTACATCGGCACCCCACCCAGCGAGTCGATCAATCCCTTGAACCCGACGAAGTCCACCTCTGCGAAATGGTGGATCGGGATGTCCAGGTTCTCCTGGATCGTGTCGATCAGGGTCTGGGTGGACTCGGCATACGCGGCGTTGATCCGTGACTCGCTGCCATCGGGAAGCGTGACCCAGAGGTCGCGTGGGATCGACAGCACGTCGATGCGTTCCTCCTCGGGTGCCACCCGCAGGATCGCGATGCTGTCGGACCTCTGGCCACCAGGGGCGTCATCGCCGAGGAAGGCATCCGCACCGGGATCGTCGGGGTCTATCTCCGAACGGCTGTCGGAGCCGACCACCAGGTAGTTCCTGGGGGCCCCGTGGGCCACCTCGGCCAGCTCCACGTCGACCCGTTCGACGCTTTGGTACTGCCACCAGGTGTAGCCGGCGAAACCCAGTGCGCCGACCAGCACCACGCCGAGAACGCCCAGGGCCACCCGCAGCGGGGTCACGGGACCGGCACCTCCTCGTCGCGGCCGGCGACGCCGCACGACACGAGCGTTGTCGCCCGGGTCGCGCGTCGGGGTGTCCGGGCCCCGGGGGTGCACACCACGGCGCGACGGGCCACGGCGGGGATCGGGGGTAGGCATCGTCACAGAAGCGTAATGCGGCGCGCGCGGTTCCCAGCATGCACCACGGTGGGCAGCAGCCCCAGTCTGCGGTCTCTCACAGAAGCGGAGCGGTGCCGTCTGCCGTGAGCCGTCTGCCGTGAGCCGTCTGCCGTGTGCCGTGTGCCGTGTGGGAGCCTTCGACGATGGATCGCTACACGCACGGCCACTCCGACCCGGTGCTCAGGAGCCACCGGTGGCGCACAGCCCGCAACTCCGCGGCCTACCTGTTGGACGAACTGGCTCCGGGACAGCACCTGCTCGACGTCGGGTGCGGGCCGGGAAACCTGACCGCGGACCTCGCGCGCTTCGTCGATCCCGGAACCGCGGTCGGGGTGGACGTCGCCCCGGGCATCATCGAGGTGGCGACCGGGGACAACCCGCGCAGCGAGAGCCCGAACCTGTCGTTCCGCGTCGCGGACACCTACGGGCTCGACTTCGACGACGACACGTTCGACGTGGTGCACGCGCACCAGGTCCTCCAGCACCTGAGCGATCCGGTGGCAGCCCTGCAGGAGATGCGGCGCGTCCTGAAACCGGGTGGAACGCTCGCCGTTCGCGACGCCGACTACCGCGCGTTCATGTGGTCACCCGGCGACCCTCGCCTCGATCGCTGGCAGGAGCTGTACCACCAGGTGACGCTGTCCAACGGAGCCGAGGCGAACGCCGGGAGGCACCTGTTCCGCTGGGCCATGGAGGCGGGCTTCGAGGAGGTCCGCTACAGCACCTCGAACTGGGTGTTCTGCACACCCGAGGACCGTGGCTGGTGGGGAAACCTGTGGGCCGAGCGCGTGCAGGAGTCGGACTTCTCCGAGCAGGCCCTCGAGGGCGGACTGAGCGACCCCTCGGAACTCGCCGCGATCGCCGAGGCGTTCCGGGCCTGGGCCGCGGACCCGCACTCGGTGTTCGTCGTGCCCAACGGTGAGGTGCTGGCCAGCGCCTGAACGAGCAGGCACGGCGCTGCCCCGGAGCGAACCTCCTCCCCTTCGGGCAGGCCCGCCGGAGCGCTACTTCTTCTGTTCCACCTTCGGTTCCCGTGGGAGGCCGAGCACGCGTTCGCCGACGATGTTGCGCTGGATCTCCGCGGTTCCACCCCAGATCGTCTCCGACCGCGAGAAGAAGAACGCCGAGACCATCTGGCTCACGGGGTACTCGGGGCGCCCCTCGGCCCTCAGCGTCGCCGGCCACGAGACATCCTCGCCGGCCCCGGAGAGGAACGACTCGGTACCCCAGATGTCGAGTGCCAGTTCCATCGCGTCACGGTGCATCTCGGACCAGAACATCTTGTTGGTGACGCCGAGCACGGTCACCGCGAGGTCCTTGCGCTTCTGCACCGTGGCGGTGAGCGAGCGCAGACCGTTGATCCGCAGGATCTGGATCTTCGTGTAGTAGCGCATGAGACGCTGGCGGATGAGCGGATCCGTGATCGCACCGTTCTCGGTGGCCTTGTCGACCATCAGGCGGTACTCCTCCTCGAAGCGTCGGTACCCGGTGGTGGCCGACATGCCGCGCTCGAACCCCAGCGTGTCGTTCGCGACCTTCCAGCCGTTGTTCACCCCGCCCACGACGTTCTCGGCGGGACAGCGGGCATCGGTGAAGAACACCTCGTTGAACTCGGCGGTGCCGTCGGGCTGGACGATCCCGCGCACCTCGATGCCGGGCTGGTCCATCGGAACCAGCAGGTAGGAGATGCCGGCCTGCTTCTTCACGTCCGGATCGGTGCGGGCCAGCACGAAGCAGTAGTCGGCGAACTGGGCCTGGGTGGTCCAGACCTTCTGGCCGTTGATCACCCATTCGTCGCCGTCGAGGACCGCAGTGGTCTTGAGCGATGCGAGGTCCGAGCCCGACTCGGGTTCGGAGAAGCCCTGACACCACCTCATCGAGCCGTCGAGGATCTTGGGCAGGAAGTACTTCTTCTGTTCCTCGGTCCCGTTCATGAGGATCGTCGGTCCCACCAACGTGTCGCCGAAGAAGTCAGCCCGCATGGGCGCCTTGGCCCGTGCGAACTCCTCGGCCAGCACCACGCCCTCCATCGTGGAGAGGCCCTTGCCCCCGTACTCCTCGGGCCAGGTCGCACAGATCCATCCACCCTCGTGGAGCTTCTGGGTCCACTGCTCGTTGAAGCGCTTCTTCTCCTCCGGGTCCATCTCGAAGCCCTCGTCGAACCAACCCTCCGGGAGATTCTGCTCGAGCCACGAGCGGATCTCGGTTCGGAACTCTTCGGCCTCGGGTGGGTAGCTCAGGTCCATGCACAAATCTTGACCGCCCGGTCAATAAAGGACAACTCGTGGCCCCGGATTCCGGGGCGCACCCGGATCGCGGGCTGCTGGGGCAATACGAGAGGTTGGCTAAAGGAGGCGACCGAGGCCTCCGATCACCTGTTCTGATGCACACGTTCCGCAGGACCCGAAGGACCCCCGCCCGGCACGGCACCTCACCCTCCGGCACCGAGCGGCCGCGCAGCCGCCCGGAGTCCGCCCGCAGCAGGATCCGCCACACGACCGCAGCAGCACTCGCTGCGGTCATGACCGGGACGCTCGCGACGACGGCATGCGCACCCACCTGGACCCCGGTGACCACGACCACGACCACCACGACCACCACGACCACCACCCCACCCGCCACCGCCGCCAACGACCCGGGACCGATCATGGGACCCTCCAGGCTGACCGCGGCACAACTCGCCGCCTGGGTCGAATCCGTCGACGTCGAGGACGCAGTTCCGCCGGAACCGATCGAGGACATAGCCCGCTACTTCATCGAGGAGGGTGTCACCGAAGGGGTCGCGGGCGATGTCGCGTTCGTCCAGGCCGTGCTCGAGACCGGCTGGTTCCGCTTCTCCGAACGCATGCCTCCCGAACACAACAACTTCGCGGGTATCGGAGCGGTCGACTCCGGTTCGTCCTCCGCGTCGTTCCCCAGTGCACGGATCGGTGTGCGCGCCCAGATCCAGCACCTGAGGGCATACGCCGACGAGACGGTCGACTGCTCCGGCTTCGAGAACCCGACGGTCACACCCCGCTGCCAATGGGTGCTGCCCAAGGGCAAGGCACCACGCTGGTCCGACATGGGCAACGGCAACTGGGCCACCGACCCCGGCTACGCCGACAAGATCGCGACCCTCTACGACAAGGCGACCCGCCACGCCAACGTCTGAGCCCTGCCAACCCATGGCCTGCCGGCCACGGCACTGACCTACGATCGGGCCCATGACCGTCGAGACCGAACGCCTCGAGGAAGTGCAGTCGACCCGCTGGCGGAACCAGTGGAAGGAACTGAAGGGCCAGGTGATAGACGCGAGCCTCTGCACCGGCTGTGCAGGCTGCGTGATCGCCTGCCCCCACGACGTGATCGGCTACGAGCACCACCAGGGTGGCTACCGGCCGTTCCACCTCGAGGAGGAGCTCGGGGCCGACGACTGCGTCCACGGCCAGAAGGGATGCACCTCGTGCACCCGAGCCTGCCCCCGTTTCGGGATCTGGGAAGCCCAGGCCGACGACCATCTCTTCGCCAGGACCCGCAGCGAGGACGAGGTCGCCGGCATCTACCACGACATCATGTTGACGAGGGCCACCGAGCAGACCGTCCACGAACTGGGACAGGACGGCGGGCTGGTCTCCGCGATCCTCATCTGGGCGCTCGAGAACGACTACATCGACGCTTCGCTGGTCAGCTACCTGGAGGGCGACAAGGACTCATGGAAGGCCCGTCCCGGAGTGGCCGCGACACGCCAGGAGATCCTCGACGCGGCCGGTAGCCGCTACACCTACTCTGCCAACACCCTCGCCTACGACGAGGCGATCGAGGCCGGCCACGAGCGACTCGCCCTGGTCGGCATGGGGTGCCAGACCTCCTCGCCCCCGGTCATGTGGAGCCGCAAGGCCGGAAAGGTCTCCAAGCCGTTCGTGTTCAACATCGGCCTGCTGTGCTCCAAGACCTTCGACGACGCGATCTTCGAAGAGCTGTTCTGGACCAAGTACGGCCTCGCCCGTTCGGACATCGCCAAGATGAACATCAAGGGTGTGTTCCAGATCTGGACCCACGACGGCACCTACCGGGAGATCAACCTCAAGGAGTGCCATGCGTGGACCAGGGAGGGCTGCACCCACTGTCCGGACTTCGCGGCCGAGCACGCCGACATCTCCTGTGGGGGCATCGGGGAGAACGCGGACTGGACGCTCACGGTCGTGCGTACCGACCTCGGACGCGAGATCATCACGCGGATGATCGACCAGGGTGTGATCGAGGCCCGCCCGGGCGACTCCGACCCGGGTGCGATCGCACTGATGCGAAAGCTCGCCGAGAAGTCCCGGTCGAGATGGCCCACAACGGCCGAGGTGAGCATCCGCGCCGGGGTCGACTGAGCCGCTCACCGGCCCGGGCCCCGCCGCCCGTCAGTCGAGATTGGGCGGCAGCTCCGTGACCACGAACGCACTCGAGGTGTCGTAGTCGAACATCGACTTCACCGGCATCAGCCCCTCCAGGTCGACCGCCGGAAGGCCGTCCGATTCGAAGAGGCGGGCCGTCAGCGCCTCGTGAAGCCTCATCGGCCTCCGCGGCACCAGCGCCCCTCGGTGAGAGCCCGGCGTGGTGAGCGAAGGCAGGTCCATGCCACACGATCGGCTCGCACGGTCCCGCTCTGGAGGGCCGAACGGATCATTCGCAGCGCAAGGCCCTGCGAATGGTTCATCCGGCCCATCCGCTCAGGCGTCCTCGCAGTCCGAGAAGATCTCGGCGATGTTCTCCGGCACCTCGATGTCGTCACCTGATTCGGCCTCTGCCTGGGCCTCCTCGAACTGCTCGGCCTCCTCGAAGGGAACCTTCTCCTCCAACCCCTCGTAGACGCAGGTGCACTGGCTCTCCGAGGCGAGTGGCTCGTAGCCGTCGGGGGACTCACCGGTCTCGGGGTCGACCCCGGTGCAGCCGAGCATGAAGTTCTCCTCGTACTGGTCGCCGTATCCCGTGGGCTGCGGATTGACCCCGCACGCGGCGGCGACGGTCACGAATGCCGTGAGCAGAACCGCCAGAAGCATCCGTACGGTCGGCCTGGACGGGAGGGTTCGGTGGG
This sequence comes from Microthrixaceae bacterium, assembly GCA_023958095.1. Classification (GTDB taxonomy): domain Bacteria; phylum Actinomycetota; class Acidimicrobiia; order Acidimicrobiales; family Microtrichaceae; genus JAMLGJ01. The sequence goes on along the minus strand of JAMLGJ010000006.1, from coordinate 70,357 downwards.
CCCGCACGGCGGGATCCGACATCGAAGTCGTTGCGCGCGTGGTCCTGGTGGCTGGGCTCATGGGCGTTCGTGGGCTCCTGGGAGGTCGGAAACGAGGTTCCCCACGCTAGCGCCCGGGTCGCGCCCGGAGCCATGCGGGCCGTGCCCGCGCGGAACCCCCCGAGAGGGAGCGCCCCCTACGCAGTCGGCGGCGTTCTCACACGGCGGCCACGGAGGGGGAACCGGACGGCTTCCGCTTGCCGGCATGGCGTCGCCACCACAGGAAGGTGCCGATGCCGAGCACCACCTGGGGAACGAACGAGGCCGCCCTCCACAGCAACAGCGCCGCGAGAGCATCATCCTCGTTCGCTCCGAACGCCGTCATCATCCCGACCATCGCAGCGTCCACCGTGCCTAGACCGCCGGGTGTGATCGGGATGAACCCGGCCAGCCTCGCGATCGCGAAGGCCGCGAACAACTGCACCGGGTTGATGCCTGCATCCGAGCCCTTGATCCCGTAGAACGCCACCAAGAGGATGAGGAACTGGCAGAACTGCTGGGCGAAGCTCGATGAGGTCAGCAGTGCCCAACGCCGCTCGACCACGCTGCGGAGGCTGTCCCGGAAGTTGAGCAGCGCCCTGGTCACCGGACCCGGTGAACCGTCGCCGTTCACGGACGTGCCGGTCCCGGCACCGGACCCTGCAGCCGTAGGTGCCGGTGCTGCCCCCATCGTCGCACTGGCCGCGTCGGTCGACCTGCGCTTGTTGACACGACGCATCACGGGGGCGGCCAGTCGGTCACCGAGGCGTCCCAGCCGCAGGGCTGTGGTCTCACTGCGCAACACCAGCATGAACAGGGTGATCAGGAGCCCCACCGCAACAAGACCCACGACCGCACCCACCACCTCGCTGGTGGACGCCCCACCCACGAAGAGCACCGCGGTGACCCCGAGCGCGGGCAACGCAAGGGTGACCAGCAGGTTCCACACGCTCGTGGCGGCGATCGCACTGCTGGTCTGGGCGGGGCCATAGCCGTAGCCGCTCAGCATCGTGTACTGGACACCGAGACCGAACGCACCCCCTGCCGGGATCGCGTTGGAGATCATGAAGGAGGTCTGGCGAACCACGAACCCCTGACCGAAGGGCAACCCCGGAAGCGCAGCCTGGTAGGGGAACACGTACACGACGATGTTGAGCACCGAAACCAGCGCGAGCGCGACCAGCGACGCGACCGACATCTCCTGTATGGAATCCCATGCCGCTCCGTAGTCGGCGATCTTGGGGAACACGCCGACGAAGACGAACACGAGCACGGCTGCGGTGAGCAGCCCTGCAACCAACTGCTTGCGCCGGTCGAGCGTTGCCTCCGGCGGCGCGCCCGGACCTGCTGCGTCGCCGGCGTCTCCGTCCAGGGCGTCCTCAGCACTGTTCACGAGTACAAGCTAGGGCCGCAACCAGCGTTTGCGACGGATCCCACTCACGTCCGGCTCACCCGGCGGCGGCACCACCTGCGATCTGTACCGCACGGGCGAAGACCGCATCCAGCATCTCCTCGGTCAGACGCCCGGTGAAGGTGTTCTGCTGGCTCACGTGGTAGCAGCCGAGCAGGACACGGCCGTCGGGCGCCACGTGCTCGGATCCATGACCGAACCTCGGTCGGGGACGCATGCCCAGCAGCTTCGCGACCTGCGCGTGGCCGAACCCGCCGAGCGCGACGATCACCCGGACGTCCTCCAACAGGTCGAGTTCCTCGGTGATGAAGGGCTGACATGCATCGCGTTCCGCGGCAGTCGGCTTGTTGGCCGGTGGCGCGCACTTGACCGGCGAGGTCACCCACGCTCCGCTGAGTTCCAAGCCGTCGTCGAGCGAGCGCGCCTCGGGCTGGTTTGCGAGCCCGGCACGGTACATCGCCGCGTACAGCCAGTCCCCGGACCGGTCACCGGTGAACATGCGCCCCGTGCGGTTCGCCCCGTGGGCAGCAGGAGCCAGTCCGACCACCGCTACCGACCCACGGGGGTCCCCGAACCCGGGGACCGGACGGCCCCAGTACTCCTCGTCGCGGAACGCAGCCCGCTTCTCGCGCGCCACCTCCTCGCGCCACTCGACCAGCCGCGGACACCTGCGGCAGTCCACTATCCGCTCCTCCAGGGCTGCCAGCTTCTCCTCGCGGCTGGTGGAGGGGCTTCGGCTCATGGCTGTCTCCGGGGTAATCGGGCGTGCGAACCATCGCGGAGGTGCCATACGGGTTCGCGTTCTGGTGGTCCCGGCGAAGCTACCTAGGATCGTGTGCATGGCCCAGACGAAGGGACCGACGCTGGTGCTGCTCGTGCGCCACGGCGCCACGACGACCACCGGTTCCGTCCTGCCCGGACGCGCTCGGGGCCTGCACCTCTCAGCCGAGGGCGAACAACAGGTCGCGGCCACGGCCGACCGCTTGGCGCCACTCGAGCCCTCCGCCGTGTACGCGTCGCCGATGGAACGAACCCGTGAGACCGCGGCGCCGATCGCCCGGGCATCGGGACTGCGAACCCGCACTGCCAAGGGGCTGATCGAGTGCGACTTCGGGGACTGGACCGGCAGGAAGCTCGCCGACCTGCGTCGGCGCAAGGAGTGGTCGGCAGTCCAGGACACGCCATCGGTGTTCCGGTTTCCCGGTGGGGAGTCGTTCTCCGAGATGTCCCAGCGCATCTGGGACCAGCTGCTGGAACTCGCCTCCAGACACCGTGGGGAACGGATCGTGGCTGTGAGCCACGCAGACCCGATCAAGGCCGCGGTTGCGCGTGCCGCCGGCACACCGCTCGACAACTTCCAGCGCATCGTCGTCTCCCCTGCCTCGGTGAGCGTGCTGCTGCTGGGTGAGCACCGGCCGGTCGTGTTGGCCGTGAACGACACGGGCGGGGACCTCACCAAGCTGGGGATCTCATGAGCACCGGGGAGTCCTTCGAGTTCGAGGGGGTCGACGCGTTCGTGCCCGGCGCCCTCGGCGAGCCCGGAAACCGCACTTTCTACCTCCAGGCACGCGCGGGTGAGCGGATCGTCACACTGCGCTGCGAGAAGCAGCAGGTGGGCATGCTGGGGCGCTACCTCACCCAGCTGGCCGAGGCGATCGGGCCGGTCGAACCCGACCGCGACATCGTCGGGCTCGTCGAACCCGTCGAGGAGCAGTGGACCGTCGGGCAGCTCTCGGTGGGAGTGGACGAGGACAACGGGCTCATCCTCGTGACGGCCGAGGAGCTGGTCGTCGACTCGGTCGATCCGGACCCCGACGTGGAACTCGACGACGACCTGCTCGCACAGCTCATCGAAGCCACGGAATCCCTGGGTGAGGACGCCGCCGAAGCCAGGTTCGTGCTCAGCGCGGCCCAGGCGCTCGCGTTCGGCGAGACCGCTGAGGAGCTGATCGCCGCCGGTCGGCCGCCCTGTCGTCTCTGTGGAGCACCGATGGACCCAGAGGGCCACGCCTGCCCACGGTGGAACTGACAATGGCCGCCGCCGGGCGCGCCGACGAACCGGGTACCCGGCCGGACGACACAGCGCCATCCCCGCCTTCCTCGACGCCATCGCACACCCCCTACGAGTACGACGCCACCGTGGCTCCCTCGGAGACCGAACCCATGGTCGAACTGCTCGGCTCCGGCAGCATCGACGTCCTCGGGTTGATGCCCTGGTCCTCCAACGGGACCTTTCTCGTGGAGGTACGACAGGGAACGGAGCATGCTCCGGCCATCTACAAGCCCGTTTCGGCCGAACGTCCCCTCTGGGACTTCCCCGGCGGACTCTGGAAGCGCGAAGTCGCGACCTGGGAGCTGTCAGAGTTGCTCGGGTTCGGTGTGGTTCCCCCGACGGTCGGCAGGACCGAGGCGCCAATGGGTCCCGGCTCCCTGCAGGCATTCGTACCCGCGAGGTTCGAGGAGCACTACTTCACCCTTCGCGACACCGACGACGAGAACCTGGCCTCCTCACTGCGGGACCTCTGTGTGCTCGACCTCGTAGCCAATGCCACCGACCGCAAGGGTGGACACTGCCTCGTTGACGCCGACCAGCGGCTATGGGCGATCGACAACGGCTTGACCTTCCATGTGGAGTTCAAGCTGCGCACCGTCATCTGGGATTTTGCCGGGGAGGTCGTTCCCCAACGGGCGCTGGAGGCACTCGGGAGCTTCTTGGAAGACGGTGTCCCCGCTCGCCTCGCACGCTGGTTGTCACCTGAGGAGATCGACGCCACCCTGGCCCGTGCATCCGCACTGCTCGAAGCGGGCCGTTTCCCACACGACCTCACCGGCAACCGCTACCCGTGGCCACTGGTGTGAACAGCGGGTCCCACGCCGACGACCCCCAACACACCGGCTCTGCACCGGACCGCTCAGCCGGAGCCGATGAACACCTCGACGCATCGCTGGTCGCCGGAGACCTCGACGAACTGCTACGTGTGGTGGATCGCCGCTGTGACCGCAACGACTGGGCGGGGGTGCAGGAGATCGCCCTTCGCGCACGGGCCGCGATCGATCGCGGACACCAGCTGTGGCCGGCGGCCTCCTACGCGGAACACCCCTCGCGCTGCACGGCCCGGCGGAGTTGGCTGCCTCGGCCGTCCACGACGGTGCCGGCTGGATGGCGCCGGGTCCCCTCACGGAGGTCGTGGCACAGAACCACTCCTTCGCTGAGCTGCAGCACTTCCTCGAACATGGCCCGGACCGTTCGGTCGTGGCAGCGGAGCGGGTGCTCTGCGTCGACGGCCGAACCCCTCGACAGCCCGGTGTGGGCACTCGATGCGTCCGACGCCGTTACCCCGTGCCGGCGCACCGTGGCGGGTTCCAGCGTGCGCTGACACTGAGCGTCACTCCGGTGGGGGCCCTCCCTCATGCTCATGGCGACGTCTGTGGCACCTCGGGCAGCGAAGGAAGAGCTCGTCGGTATGGGTTCGACCCGTGAGCGAGTACTCCGGCACGTGGTCGTACTGCAACAACTCGGTTGATCCGCAGTCAACGCAGCGACGGTCCCGCTCGTCCACGACGCGCTTCTGGCGCACCGTCGGGTGGCGACGCCGCGTCGATGCGTTGACCGGACGATCGGCCGCATCGTGGATCAGGGCGCGCAGGAACGCCCGGTCCACCATCGAAGCGACCTGTGACTCGGCGATCGGAGTGCCGTCGTGCATGGAACATCCATCGCTGCGCACGTGCAGGATCACCTCGGTCAGCACCGAGCCCGGAGTCGACCCCGCAATCCCGCTGTCGGTCTCCTCACCCTCCTCACCCCGGCCGGCGACCAGCTCGATCAGTGCCATCGCACGCTGGAATCCCAGCGTCGGGTGCCGATCCTCCGGGTCCCGGTGGTCCGACTGCATGACCTTGGCGTCCACTGCCGCCTGGACTCGGCCCATCGCGATCGCTGGCAGGCGAACCCGGATGCTCCCCATCCCATCCGGTGCCACCCTGGCGCTGAAGTAGGTGTCCCGGCGTTCGCGCCGTCGCCGGTCCTCGTCGCTGTCGTGCTCGAGTGCCCACCCGGCGAGCGCACCCGAGAGGTCGCGCGGTGCGGTCCGCTGTGCCAGCTCGACCAGCTCCTCCTCGTGGTCCGGGTGGTCCACGACGACCCGGGTGAGGGAACGGACCGCACAGTACGACAAGCTGCCCTCCCCCAGCGCACCATCGACCACCGGCAACGACTCGAGTGCGTGACCGATGCGGAGCCATTCACGCGCGGTGCCCACGTGCACACCGAGGCGGTCCGCGGCCCAGTGGGCACAGGTGTGGGAGCCGGAGAACGCCCATGCCCCGGTCCTGTCGTACTCGGCGAGCGCCTTGATGAGCCGGTACCTCGTGGAGTGCAGTGCGGTCGCGGCGCGGATGATCGCTCCTTCGAGCAGCTGTGCGTCGGAGGCCGAGGGCATGTTCTCTTGGGCGGCATGCCGACCTGCCCCCACACTCGGTGGCGACTGCGCGTCCGCCGACGCGTTCGCGCCACTCACCGTGACGGCCGCGCCTCCGGTGGTCGCATCCCGATTGGTGTCGGCACCTGCGGAGGCACGGTCGGTGCAGGTCGAACCAGCGGGGTCGAGCGAAGTGGCGCCGGGTCCGGGCAAGGCGTCGTGCGGGTCCTCGCCGCCGCGCCCCGAACTCGCTCGAGAACGCTCCGGCGATGACTCGTCCGGCAACTGCACATCGGGTGATGAATCGTCTTGCATCAGGGCTTCCTTCCGTGACACCCGGCGACCGTGCAGGTGCGCGACGTGCACAGCCATCGGCTCGTGAGAAGGACCGGCCACCAGCGCCGAGGAGGACGCCGCCTTCCGGATGAATCGAGCCCTTCTGAAACCCGAACCCGGTCTTGTAGCGGCGGTCGCGCTGCGACGCGACCAAGCCTACCGAGGGCGTGTGACACCGGCCCCGCAGCAAGCGACACCAGCCGGGCACCGTGCCCGCGACGCTGTTTCCTCGCAAGCCCTTCCCCACAGAGCACTGTGAGCGGCCAGGACGCGTCGGCGGACGCGTGGATCTCACTGAGTGTGCTCGATGCTGGAAACGACTAGTCGAAGCGATGCAGGACCCAATCCTCTGTGACTACCCCGTACCCGGTTCAGGATGCCGGCGAGCCGAGGCAGCGCTCGGTGTAGGCGTTGGCGAACACTCCGGTCGGATCCATGTGGCCACGCACGGCCTGGAACTCGGCCCACCGCGGATAGAGCCCCCGCAGTTCATCGGAGGTACGGCGGTGAAGGGTCTCCCAGTGGGGGCGTCCGTCGTGTTCCGCCATGATCGATTCAACCGCTCCGAAGAGCTCTTCGTATGCCCACCCACGGCTCGCCCTGATCCTGATGTGCCCGCTCTTGCGACCGTAGGACGGGGAGAGAGGCGAATCGTCGCCATCGGACACCCACACCGCGACCGGGAGGTGCACGGGGTCGTCACGCTGCCGGGCCCACTGCTGGATCGCCAGCAGTGCGTCCATCGTCTCACCGAGCGGCACCGCGTATCCGAGCTCCACCTCACCGTTCGACGGCTCCGGGCGGAGCAGATCGGGGGAGGCGTCATCGGACTCCGTGGGCAACATCCGCACGGCAAGGCTCGATCTCCGCTCGGACAGCCGCGGTGGACCCCATCGGTTCGCGTTCCTGCTGCGCGTTCCTCCCCGGTTCGTGAGGAGGTCGGACAACAGACGCTCGCGCAGCACCGTGGAACGCGGCCGCGCGGTGGCCGGCTCGTGGGTCCGACGCCCCACCCTGGCGAAGGCCGTTTCACTCCCGGTCGAACACCAGATCTCCAGGTGGTCGTTGGCCGACGCCAGGTGCTCGAAGCCCTCCAACAGTTCGCCGATGTCCCGCACCTCGGTACGGGTGTGCAGCTTGAACGCCGGCACCACTGCCAGCGTGAGCGTCGAGATCAGCCCGAGCGCGCCGAGACCGACCCGTGCGACGTCGTGGAGACGCTCCGGGGAATCCGGAGCCGTGTCCTCGCCCCGGTGGGGAGCACCGCGCGCGCCGGAGCCACCTGCCCCATTGCTTCGGAGCGGGCTGTGCGTCTCGTGTACGACACCCTCGGCGTCGATGAGGCGCATTCCGGTGACCGCTGCGGACAGGCCTGCGGACCGGGTTCCCGTGCCGGAGAACCCGGTGGCGACCGCTCCGGCAATGGTCTGCGCGGCGCTGCCGCCGGTGCTCTCGAACGCGAAGCCCCTGCCCGCGAGGTGACGTGTCACCTCACCGAGCCGAGCCCCGGCCTGCACGGTCACCTCCATCCGCTCGGCATCGAGCGACACGACACGCCCGTAGTCCTCCAGGGACAACAGGATCCCGTGCGTGAGCGCCATGTCGGAACAGGCGAGGCCGGCCCCGACCGCCTTCAGGGGACGACCGTGAGAGGCCGCCTCGCCCACGATGTCGCGGAGTTCCGGCTCGGTTGTCGGGTGGCGCAGTTCCACCAGGGCGCGCTGGTTGCCCGCCCTGTTCCGCCAGATCACCGACACGCGGAACTCCCGCGACGTCGGGTCAGCGGTTCTGGAGTGCTTCGAGCAGCGCTGGCAGCACCTTGTGGACGTCGCCCACGATCCCGAGGTCGGCGACCGAGAAGATCGGGGCCTCGGCGTCCTTGTTGATCGCGATGATGTTCTTCGAACCCTTCATCCCGACCAGGTGCTGGGTGGCCCCCGAGATGCCGGCGGCGATGTACACCGTCGGCTTCACGACCTTGCCGGTCTGGCCGACCTGGTAGGAGTAGGGCACCCATCCGGCATCCACGATCGCACGTGAGGCACCGGGTGCGCCTCCGAGAGCCTTCGCGAGGTCCTCGATCATCTGGAACTTCTCGGACTCACCGAGTCCGCGGCCACCCGACACGACCACTGCTGCGTCGTCGAGCGACGGCCCGCTCTGCTCCTCGACGAAGCGGTTGGTGATCGTCGCCGCTGCTGTTCCGCCGAGGTCGCCGGCTGCGAGGTCCTCGGTGGGCGCTGCTGCACCGGAGGGGTTCTCGGCCGGGGTGAAGGACTTCGGGCGGACGAGGAAGATCCCGACCTTGTCCCCGGTGAAGCGGGTCAGCACGTTGGTCGTGCCACCGAAGACGGGTTCGGTCCCGACCAGGGACCCGTCGCTCTCGGCCAGGTCCACGATGTTCGTGATGACAGGGGCATCGAGCTTCACCGAGAGGCGCCCGGCCACGTCACGACCGCTGTAGCTCGTGGCGAGCAGGATCGCGTCGGGGGCGTTGCCCGCCTCCACTGCGGCTGCGATGGCACCCGAGACCGCGGGCCCGAGGAGCTTCCCGTCGGTTCCACCCACGGTGTAGACCTTCGCGGCGCCGTGGGCCCCCAGCTCGCCGGCCACGTCGGCACCGGCAGCGGTCACGCACTCGACGGTGTCGGCCAGTTCGGTGGCCTTGGCCAGCATCTCGAGGGTGGTGCTCGACACGTTGCCGTCGGCGGCCTCTGCGAACACCCAGATCTTGGAAACAGTCATGTCTTGTCCTTCTTCGTTCCTGCTCAGAGCTTCCTGTGGAGCCGTGTGGGCCCTCAGATGACCTTGAGTTCTGCGAGGTAGTCGACGATCTTCTGGAAGCCCTCACCGTCGTCCTCGACGATGGTGCCGGCTTCGCGCTCCTCGGCTGCGGCGATCTCCACGATCTCCTGGCCCGCTCCGGCCCAGCCGACGCTTCCTGCGTCGATGCCGAGGTCCGCGACCGTGACCTCGTCGACGGGCTTGGACTTGGCGGCCATGATGCCCTTGAAGGACGGGTAGCGGGGCTCCACGACGCCGGCGGTCACCGACACCACTGCGGGTGTGGGTGCCTCGACGTCGTCGTAGCCGGCCTCGGTCTGGCGCTGCACCTTCACGGTCCCGCCCTCGACCGAGATCTCCTTCGCGAAGGTGATCGAGGGCAGCCCCATGAGCTCGGCGATCTGCTCGGGCACCGTCCCGGTGTAGCCGTCGGAGGACTCGGTGGCGGTGATGATCAGGTCCGCCTCTCCGGCCCGCTCGATCGCCTTGGCGAGGACCTTCGCGGTGCCCAGGGAGTCCGAACCGGCGAGCGCATCGTCGGAGACCAGCACGGCCTTGGCGGCGCCCATGGCGAGGGCGGTGCGCAGGCCTCCCACCTCGCTGTTGGGGGCCATCGAGACGAGGGTGACCTCTCCCCCACCTGCATTGTCGACCAGCTGGAGGGCCATCTCGACGCCATAGGAGTCGGACTCATCGAGGATGAGCTTGACGTCCCGCTTCAGGGTCTTGGTGTTGGGATCCAGCTCTCCGGGGTCGGCCGGGTCCGGGATCTGCTTCACGCATACGACGACGTTCATGTCCCGGATTCTGCCGCGGGCTACCCGGCGGTAACAAACCGCGCCCGCCGGCGACCAGTGGCCCGTGCCCACAACGGTCATCGCCAGCTCCGCCTCCCCGGACAACCCGGCGAGTCCGCGGCCGGCGACGCGGGCTCAGGCGTCGATCACCTGGCGGGCGGTGCGGGGCACGTTGGTGACGATGCCGTCCACGCCCATGCGTGCCAGCTCGGCGATTCGGGCGGGATCGTCGACGGTCCAGGTGTTGACACCGAGCCCGGCGTTCCATGCGGACTCGAGGAACAACTCGTCGACGAAGGGGTCCCATGGGTGGACATGGCTGTGTCCGCGCCCCGCGGTCGATTCCACCACGTCGGGCCAGGAGTTGAGGTCGACCACGAGCTGGGCCGTGGGTGGACCGTCGAGTTCGCGGACCAGGTCGATCGTCTCGGGGTCGAAGCTCGAGATCAGGATCTCCTCGTGCACACCTCGCTCCGAGCGCGAGCCGAGGACCGAGAGCACGGCGTGGACCACCTCGAGGCTCCGCGGGACATGGTCCCCCCCGAGGTCCCCCGCCATGTTCTTGATCTCGATGTTCACCCCCAGGGAGCGTCCGTGGGTGTGGGAACCATCGAGGCAGGACTCCAGGGCAGCCTCCAGGTCGAGCAGCGCCTCGGGCCGTTCATGTGATGGCGTCGACCATACGATTCGCTCATCGTGATACCACGCATCGTGGTGGACGATGAGCGATCCATCCCGGGTGTGACGAACGTCAAGTTCGACCCAGTCGGCCCCCTGCTCGGCAGCTCCGATGAAGGCATCCCTTGTGTTTTCAGGGTGATCCGCCGACGCGCCCCGGTGTGCGATGACCTTTGTGGTGCTATCTCCCGACATCTTCCCGCAACTTTTCCTTTACACCGACAGTGGCCGCCGGTAGGTTCTGTTTGTTCACGGATTCACAAGTTCCCAGCCAGCCACATGGCCCACTGGACCAGTCAAACCGGTCCGGGAGTGCCATGTCGAGTGCGGGAAACCAGGTGGGACCCGAACGACCAGCTGAAAACCCGGAGATGCCGTGCTGTGTGTCCGGGACAGGGGCCCTGCGGGTCCGACACGACAGGGGCCCTGTGGGTCCGACACGACAAGGACCCGCGGGTCCGAGACAACACGGAGGAACCAGTGGCGCTGATCACGAGCCGCAGCTTGGACATCGCGAGTGACGACTGGCGGACGATGTCCGCCTGTCGGGACACCGACCCGTCGCTGTTCTTCCCGGTCGGCACGACCGGCCCTGCACTCGACCAGATCGCCTCTGCCAAGGCCGTGTGCGACACCTGCGAGGTCGCCGAGCCCTGCCTCCGCTTCGCCCTCGAGACGAACCAGGACTCCGGCGTGTGGGGCGGCCTCTCCGAGGAGGAGCGCCGTCAGATCCGCCGTCAGGCACGTGCCGCCGCGGCACGTCGCAACGCTTCCTGAACCGGCTTCTCCGACGGACGCCCCCGGGTCACGCTGATCCGGAGAGCGCCGCTCGGTTGAGCATCGGTGGAGTGGTCCTAGGACCGCAGCGGCACCCGTAGCTGCACGGTGGTGCCGGGGCGAGACGCCTCACCACCACCTTCGCTGAACACGATCTCGCCGCCGAGGTCGCTCACCAGTCCCGTCACGATCGACATGCCGAGGCTCGAGTCGGACTCGAGGTCGAGTGCGCCCGGTCCGACACCGTCGTCGCGCACGGTGATCCCGACCGAATGCGCGTCGTGGCTGAGCGCCACCACGACCTTCCCGGGGGTTCCCCCATCCAGGGTGCCCGGCGGGAATGCGTGGTCCATGACGTTCTGGAGCAACTCGGTCAGCACGACCGCCAGGGATGTGGCCTCGGGTGAACCGACCACCCCGGCGCTGCCGGTGATCTCGAAGTGCACCGGCCTGTCGGGTGAGGTCAGGCCGTCCTCGACCATGCGCACCAACGGCCTGACGATCTCGTCGAGGTCGACCTCGTCGGCCGCTGAGCCGCGCGAGAGGGTCTCGTGCACCAGGGCGATCGAACCGATCCTGCGCACCGACTCGTCGATCGCGGCCTTGGCGCTGGGCTCCGAGAGGCGGCGTCCCTGGAGCCGCAGCAACGAGGAGATGGTCTGGAGGTTGTTCTTGACGCGGTGGTGGATCTCCCGGATGGTCGCGTCCTTGGAGATGAGTGCGCGGTCCCGGCTGCGCAACTCCGACACGTCACGCATCAGGACGACCGCGCCGTCCACCTCCCCGTCGGCGAGCAGCGGGATGCTGCGGGACACCACGGTCACGTCGTCGTGTTCGACGTCCTCGATCGCCGGACGGCGCGACAGGAAGGAACGGAACACTCCGTCCCCTGCCGGCCCGAAGTTCGACGCGAGCTCCCCCACCACCGCTCCGCTCACCCCGAGGCGTCGCAACGCGGACACCGCGTTGGGTGAGGCGAAGGTGACCCTGCCGGTGGAGTCCACGAGGAGCACTCCGTCACCGACCCTCGGGCCACCCGCGGAGAGGACCTCCTCGTCGGGGAAGGGGAAGTCGCCCACCGCCACCATCGCCGCGAGCCGGTCGAATATCTCCAGGTAGGTCCGTGCGAGGTCGCCCGGGGGTCGTGTCAGCGCGAGCGGTGATTCCCGGGCCATGACCGCCACCACCTGGCCGTGGTGCAGCACCGGGACGGCGGTCACCTTCACCTTCTGGCCGAGCCACTCCGAATCGACCACGTCCTCGGTGATGCGTCGGTCACGTGCCGCGCTGGCCACCAGGGGGCGCTGCAGATCGTCGACGGTGCGTCCGACCACCTCCTCGTCGAACAGCGTCTGGCCGGTGTTGGGACGCACCTGGTTCACCACCAGGAACCTCGGACGCGAACCGGGTTGTTCCGGGAGGGGCACGTACAACAACAGGTCGGAGAAGGAGAAGTCCGCGAGCATCGCCCAGCTCACGACCAGGCGCTTCAGGTGCCGGGACGCATCGTGGTCGACCGGCGGCACCACGAGTGCGACGTGTTCGGCGGTGAAGTCCTCCTCTGCGTCGAGCTCCACCTCCTTGGCAGCCGCGAGGTCGCCGCGCAGCGGCGGCAGGAAGCGTGTCGGGTCCGCTGGTTCGTTCACCGCCAGATCCTCCCACCCACCGACAGCAGTCCCGCCAGCGAGTGGATGTCCTCGGTCTGGTAGGGAACGGTCAGAACCAGGTCCGGCACCGATGACAGCTCGCGCCTCTGCTCGGCCTCGCGGCGGGCCACCACCTGGTGGTCCAGGTAGCTGCGGGCCGACTCCGAGAGGACGTGCGACAGGTGTGCCTTCTTCACCGGGGGGTTTCCCAGCTCGGGAACCAGGTCGGCTGCGAGCTTGAAGGCGTCCCGTTCGAGTGCCCGGGCGGCTTCGGTGCCCTCCGGGTCCAGCATGTACTGCGGGAGCACCTTGTTGAGCACGAGTGCTCCCAGGTGGTAGCCGCGTTCGCCCAGCAGGTCACAGAAGAACTGTGCCTCGCGGGACGGTGCGACCTCGAGCGTGGACACGACCATGAAGGTCGTCTGGGGCCCACCCAGCAGTGTGGTGACCGCCCGGGCACGCTCCACGAAACCGTCGTACATCGTCTGGAAGAGCATGAAGAACTCCGCTATGTCCTCCAGGAACTGGCTCCCCAGGATCCTGTCGGCCACGGAGTAGAACGGCTTGGATGCGAAGTTCATGATCCGCGACCGGTAGGGCGTGATGAGCCAGCGCAGCAACGGCGAGGAGAAGAAGTCCGCCATCCTCTCGGGGGCTTCGAGGAAGTCCACCGCGTTGCGTGTGGGTGGCGTGTCCACCACGATCAGGTCGTAGCGGCCCGAGTTGTGGATCTCATAGAGGCGTTCCATGGCCACGTAGTCGTGGCTCTGGACGAACTTGCCGGTGATGTTGTCGTACAGCGGGTTCGCGAGGATCGCGTCCCTGGTGGCCGCGTCAGGTGCGTGCTGGGCGATCAGGTCGTCCCACGATGCCTTGGTGTCGAGCATCGCCACCCACAGTTCCCCCTCGGGCTCCACCCCCACGTCGGTGAAGGCCCCCGCAGGAATCTCCACCTCGGTGTTCCCGAAGCGCTCCAGGCCGAGCGCACTCGCCAGCCGCCTTGCGGGGTCGACGGTGAGCACCAGCACCTTCACACCCAGGTTCGCCGCTGCCGTCGCACCGACCGCAGCAGCGGTGGTGGTCTTTCCGACCCCACCGGATCCCGTGGAGATGACCACCTCCTTGGTGCTGCAGAGCTGCTCGAAGGTGACCAGCGGGTCGCTGCGGGGGTTCACAGCAGCTCCTCGCCCAGGAACTCGGCGATCCGGTGGGTGGCCCGGGTCCCGTGGGAGCGGTGGAACAGGTACGGCACGTAGAGCACCGGTATGCCCTCGGGCAGGCCTCCACGAAGGCGTTCCAGGTGCGGAACGCTGCCGCGGCGCATGTCGACCGCCAGCTGTGCACCGTCGAGCACCCGGTGCACCCCGGGGCCGACCGCGTCGACGAGCTGCGCGGTGACCTCCGTGGCACGCAGGCGACCGAATATCTCCTCCTCACCGTGGCTGAACAGCTCCGGGAGCACCCGGTTGACCACCACCGAGGCGACGTCGATGTCGGTCTCGCCGCGCAGGCGTTCCACCAGTTCGAGCGATTCCGTGACCGGCATCTCCTCCGGGGCGGTCACGACGACCACACCGGTCTGGCGCGGGTCGGTGAGTATGTCGATCATCCACTCGGTCTGGGAGCGGACCACCCCGACGCTCACCAGTTCCGAGATCGCCACCGGCGAGGCCAGCTGGCCCACCACGTGGCCCGTCGCGCTGGCGTCCACGACCACGAGGTCGTAGTTGTCCTCCTTGACCTCGTAGGTGAACTTGCCGACGGTGAGGATCTCCTTGACCCCGGGTGCGGCGTTGGCCACGAAGTCGAAGGTGCGGGCCAGTGGACCCAGGCGTGCCAGCAGCGGGACCCTCAGCTGCAGGCTCATGTACTCCTTGAGGGACTCCTCGGTGTCCATCGACATGGCGTACAACCGGTCCCTGACCTTGGTGCCCGAGAACGACAGGGGTCCCAGTCCGTAGAAGTCCGCGAGGTTGCCCTTGGCGTCGACCTCGCAGACGAGTGTGCGCCTGCCCTGCCCCGCTGCCAGGAGTCCGAGCGCTGACGCGACAGAGGTCTTTCCCACCCCGCCCTTGCCGGTCACGAACAGCAACCGCCTGTCCAGCAGCGGGACCGACGGCACCGCGATGCTCCTAGGAGGAGAAGCCGATCGCTCGGCCCTCGCTGTCGGAACCGATCTCGACGTACGCCACCTTGTCAGAGGGTATGCCGACCTCGCGGCCCCTCTTGTCGGTGATCCACAGAACGGCTCCGTCCCCACCCAGGACGCCGTCGATCATCTCGTGCAGCTCGCCGTGGTCGGTGTCGTCCCCGAGCTGGAGCTCGATCTCACGTGCCGAGTAGGTCACTCCTATGCGTACATCCACGGAGCCCATGCTATAGATCCGGGATGGCCACCCGACCATCGACACCCGGTGAGACGGTCCGACCCACCACCGCCCGGCCACCGGGGCCTTCCGGCGTGAGGGTGGTGGTGGTGTCGCACGGCCCGCCGATGCGTGGGGGTATCGCCACGGTCGCCACCGACATCGTGGAGGACCCGTCCCTGTGCAGCGAGTTCGAGGTGGTGTTCGTCAACACCTCCCAGAACGACGAGGCTCGGGGCGACTTCGCGTGGGCCAACGTGGTGAGGGCGTTCGGTCACGCCGCACGCACCTTCGTCGCCGCACGACGCGGCGCGGTGGTGCACACGCACTCGGTCCAGCATCCGGTGTTCGTGGCCTGGCGCCAGGTCGCCATCGCTGCTGCGGCCCGGGCACGGGGGGCGCGCGTCGTGTTGCACAACCACGGATTCCTGCCCTACATGCTCGAACCGGGCCAGTACTCGGTCGGCACCGCGCACCGCATCGCGTTCGCCCTGCTGGACCGACTCGCGGACGCCAACGTGCTGATCGGCGAAGCGGGTGTGGCGAACCTGCGCATGCACATGCCGAGGATCGACCTGCCGGTCGTGCACAACTCGGTGGTGGTCGGCGACGTTCCCGCCAGCAGTGGCGTGCACGACCCACCGGTGCTGCTGTTCGTCGGGGAGTTGCTGGAACGCAAGGGGCTAGCGGTGCTGCTCGACGCCCTCGACATCGTCGACTCCGGGGGCTCCCTCGACTACGAGTTGCGCATCGTCGGTGACGACACCCCCGGGGTGGACCCCGAGCGCGACTCGATGGTCGAGCAGATCCGTGGCCGTGGGCGCGGCGACTGCCTCACCGGGCCCCTGCCCCGCGACGAGGTGTACCGGGAGATGGGTTCGGCGGATGTGTTCCTGCTGCCGACCGAGTACGAGGGGCAGCCCTTCACGATCATCGAGGCACTCGCGGCCGGCGTGCCGATCGTGGCGAGCGACATCCCGGCGATCGCCTCGATGCTCGACGGGGGCAGCACCTCGCCCGAGGAGGGGGCTTGCCGCGACGCGGACCAGCAGCTCCCACCCGAGCGAGGCGAACACGGGATGCTCGTGCCCTGGGGCGACGCTCGGGGTCTCGCCGAGGCGATCGAACAGCTGCTCGCGGATCCCCGCCGGCGGCAGCGGATCTCGGCATCCAACCGCGAACTAGCGGCGCGTTCGTTCGACCGGTCGGTCTTCGTCGCCCGTCTGGGGGAGCTCTACAGGCGCTACGGGCGTCCCCGGACCTCGGTGCTGCGGCGGCAGCGGGCTGCCGGGGGGACGCCATGAACCCCGGACCGGCCGCCGACCTGGGTGCCCGCCTCGGGGGCTTTCCCCGCTTCACGCTGCTCGGGCGTCCGACGCCGCTCGAGGATGCGCCGAGGCTCTCGGAGCTGCTGGGGGTGCGGGTGCTGATCAAGCGTGACGACCTCAGCGAGGTGGGTCTGGGCGGCAACAAGTTGCGCAAGCTCGAGTTCCTCCTCGGCGACGCCCTCGCGGCCGGGTGCGACACGCTGGTGACCTTCGGGGCACTGCAGTCCAACCATGCGCGCCAGAGCGCGGCTGCATGCGCGCGTGCGGGCATCGCATGCCACCTGGTGCTGACCGACACCGTGCCGCGCCACGACGAGCTCTACAGGACCAACGGCAACCTGCTCCTCGACGAGCTCTTCGGTGCCCGGATCTGGTTCAGCGACGGGACCGAGGACGGCCTCGCCGCGACGGTCGAGCGTGTCGAATCGCACCTCGCGGCCGAAGGCTCCAGGGCCAGGTGGGTTCCACCCGGGGGATCCGAGCCCCTGGGCGCACTCGGCTACGTGTCATGTGCGCTCGAGCTCTCACAGCAGTGCCGCGACCTCTCGGTCGAACCCGACCAGGTGTTCGTGGCATCGGCCACCGCTGGCACCCATGCAGGCCTTCTGTGCGGCCTGCGCGGGGCCATGGCGACGACCTCCGTGAGGGGCGTCGCCGTCCTGGAGGACGCCGCCGACACGGCGGACACGGTTGTCCGGCTCGGGTCGCAGGTGGCGGAGCTTCTCGGGGTCGAACCGGCCCCCGCCGAGGCCGTCCACGTCGATGGCGGCCAGCTCGGCGCCGGCTACGGGATCCCCACCGATGCCTCCCGCGAGGCGACCGGGATGTTCGCCCGCACCGAGGGGATCGTCCTCGACCCCGTGTACACCTCGAAGACCGCCGCCGGACTGGTCGAGGTGTGCCGGGACGGACCCGGGGAGTCCGGCGCGCCGGGTCCGGACACCACCTTGGTGTTCGTGCACACGGGCGGTTCGCCGGGCCTCTTCGCCTACGGGCGCGACGCCCTGGACGGAGCGGTCAGAGGATCCTGAGCTCCGGATGGCTGCGCCTGGTGGGCGCCAGTTCGGAGTCGATGCGTGCCGCCAGGGCGGTGAAGGCCTGGGCTGCCTCACCGGAGGGGTCGGTCACGACCACGGGTCGTCCGGCGTCGCCACCCTCGCGCAACGCCGGCACGAGGGGCACCTTCCCGAGCAGCGGCACCTCGAGGCGTTCCGCGAGTTCCTCGCCTCCACCCGAGCCGAACAACTCGTAGCGCTTGCCGTCGTCGCCGGTGAACCACGACATGTTCTCGATCACACCCTTGACCTCGAGGTTCACCTTGTGGGCCATGAACGCGGAGCGCTGCGCGACACGCTGAGCGGCGGGCTGTGGGGTCGTGACCACGTAGAGCTCGGCACGCGGGAGGAACTGCGCGAGTGACAGCGAGATGTCGCCGGTGCCCGGCGGCAGGTCGATCACCAGGTAGTCGGGGTCGTCCCAGAACACGTCTGTGAGGAACTGCTCGAGCGCCTTGTGCAGCATCGGACCGCGCCAGATGACCGGCTGGTCCTCCTCGACGAAGAAACCCATCGAGATGCAGCGCACGCCGTGGGCCTCGGGCGGGACGATCATCTCGTCGATCACCGTCGGCGGTCGGTCCACCCCGAGCATCCGGGGAATCGAGAAGCCCCACACGTCCGCGTCCACGACGGCCACGCTGCGCCCGGCCTCGGCGAGGGCGATCGAGAGGTTGGTGGTCACCGACGACTTGCCCACACCTCCCTTGCCCGAGGCGATCAGCAGCACCCTGGTGCGGTTGCCCGGCGCCGCGAACGGGATCGAACGCCCCTCGGCATGCCCGTGGGCGGCCTGGGAACCGGCTGTTTCGCCGGGACTGCCGTGGAGCGACTCACGAAGTTCCGCCCGCTCGGCGTCACTCATCGAGTCCCAGGTGATCTCGACGGAGTCCACACCGTCCAGGGCGGTGACCGCCGCGTCGACACGCGACTGGATCTCGTTGCGCAACGGGCAGCCCGGCACTGTGAGCACGACCCGCAACGACACCTTCGAGTCGGCCACCGACACGTCGCGGATCATGCCCAGGTCGACCACGGAACGGTGCAGTTCCGGATCCTGCACGGGCCTCAGGGCTTCGATGACGTCCGCAGGTGACACGTTTGAGGCCATGGGACGATTATTCACGACCAGACCGTGAAAAACCCAACGCGGTTCGCGTGACGCCGCCGGGTACCCGGATCGGCCCCTTCGGTATCCTCTGGGAATGGCGCCACGACGCGCATCCGGCACAGCCCCGGCCACCGGTGGGGAATCGACGCTCGGGGACCAGACCAGGACCCCGCTGTCCCCCACCGAGTTCTCCTCGACGGTGACGGCCATCACCGCTGCATTCGGTGACCCCACGCGGCGCGCCATCTACCTGTACGCCCACGACAACCCCGCGGGTGTGACCACCGCGATGGTCGCCGAGCAGTTCGACCTGCACGCCAACGTCGCCCGCCACCACCTCGACAAGCTGGCGTCGGGCGGATACGTGGAGGTCACCACCACGCGCCGCGGACACGGAGCGGGGCGACCCTCCAAGCGCTATCGGGTGCTGCCGGAGTCGATGGGGCTCGAGGTGGTGGTGCGCCACGACGAGGTCCTGGTGTCCCTGCTCGGCCGGGCACTGGCCGAACTCGGTCCGGAACGCTCGGCCGAGTTGGCCGAGGAGGTGGGCGAGGCATACGGCATCCAGATGGCCGAGTCGATGGGCGACCACCACGCCGCCAGCTTCACCGCCGCACTGCACACCGTCGCCGAGGCACTCTCCGCACACGGCTTCGCGGCCCATGCCGAGAAGGACGGCAACAAGCTCAGGATCGTCACCGAGCACTGTCCCTTCGGGGATGCGGTGGACCAGCATCCGGTGATCTGTGCGGTGGACCGGGGCATGGTGCGGGGCATGCTGGGCACCCTCTACGGGGAGACCTCGGTGGACCTGAGCCCTTCGAGGGGACGCAGCGAGGGGCATTGCGTCACCTCGGTCGACGACTGAGCAGCTGTTCCGGTGGCACGTTCCTACCTCGACCATGCATCCACCTCGCCGCTGCGCCCCGCCGCGCACGCTGCGATGGTGGAGTACCTGGACGCCATGGCCGACGGGGCGGTCGGCGATCCCGGCCGCATCCACGAGGAGGGCATGCGTGCCCGTTCGGTGCTGGAGGACGCCCGGGACCGCGTCGCCTCCTGGCTCGGGGTGAGGCCCCGCCAGATCGTGTTCACGTCGGGCGCCACCGAATCGATCGCCATGGCCCACCACGGGGCCCTGGCCCGCTCAGCAGGAGGGCCTGACGCCACCGCCGTGCTCAGCGCGGTCGAGCACTCCGCTGTGACGCGCAACTGCGACCGCGGAGCGAACCGGGTGGTGGGAGTGGATGCCTCGGGTCGTGTGGACCCCGCCCGGTTGCTGGCTGCCACCGGTGAGGACACCGCCGTGGTCCACCTGCAGCACACGAACCACGAACTCGGTGTGACACAACCCGTCGCCGAGGTCGTCGAGGTCCTCGATGGTCATCGCTGCCTCCTGCACGTCGATGCGGCACAGAGCGGATGCTCACTTCCCGGAGTGGTGGGCCTCGGGGCCGACCTCGTGTCGGTGTCGGGCCACAAGCTGGGTGGCCCCGCCGGAGCCGGCCTGCTGGTGCTGCGACGGAACCTGCGGATCCCCCCGCTGTTGGTGGGTGGCGACCAGGAACGGGCGCGGCGGGCGGGTCTCGAGAACATCGCAGCCGTCCTGGGCCTCGCCGCCGTGGCGGACGAACTCGCCAGCGACGGAGCAGCGGAATCAGCACGGCTGCGATCCCTGTCGCAGAAGGTCATCGAGTGGGCCGACTCGACCGAGGGCGTGTCGGTCCTGGGTGACCGTGTGGAGCGGAGCGACCACCTCGTGTGCGTGCAGCTGGAGGGGATCGAACCCCAACCGGTCCTGTTGGGTCTCGACCAACGTGGCGTTGCGGTGCACTCGGGTTCGTCGTGCTCCTCGGAGGCCTTCGACCCCTCACCCGTGCTGGAGGCCATCGGAGCGGATGCCCAGCGCTCGCTGCGGATCTCGGTGGGATGGTCAACGACCCCCGGGGACGTGGACCGCGCGACCTCGGCGCTCACCGAGGTGGTCGCGGAGCTCCGGACACTCGGGGCTAGCCGGTGAGGTCGCCGGACCGGCAACCGGGCGCGACCGGACTCGAGGCCGTCGTGTTCGACCTGGACGGGGTCATCCGGCACTGGAACGACGACGAGCTGGACCGCCACGCCGCCGGCTACGGCCTCCCTGCCCGGGCCGTGCTCGACATCGCTTTCTCCGAGGACCTCGGACCCGCCGCGGTGACCGGGCGGATGACCTTCGAGGCCTGGATGGCCGAGGTGCGCTCGCGGGTGCTCGCCGCCTACGGCGAGGCGGCCCATCCGGTGCTGGAGGTGTGGGAGTCCAACATCGGTTCGGTGGACCCCCAGATGTTGGAGCTCGTGCGCCGCCTGCGCCGGCAGGTGACCGTCGCGGTCCTCTCGAATGGAACCACGAGGCTGAGGTCCGACCTCGAGATGCTGGACCTGGCCCACGAGTTCGACGTCGTGTTCAACACCGCCGAGATGGGTGTGGCGAAGCCCGACCGGGAGGCCTACGAACACGTGCTCGAGGAGCTGGGAACCGAGCCGGGCCGCACCGCGTTCATCGATGACCGCGAGGACAATGTGGCCGGTGCGGAGTCGGTCGGCATGCCGGCACACCACTTCAGGGGAGCACCGGGTGCGGTTACCTTCCTTGAGTCACTCGGCCTCCCGGCCCGCAGTCCTTCCTGAACTGCGTTCGGGGTTCTGCGCACCCGCGCCCGCAGCCTGACTATTGTCACCGCCGAGGGGGCGAGGGGCGGACGGCCAGTACGAAGCGGGGGGAATCCATGTCTCGACACACCTCAGGGAGTTCGCTGCCCGGCGGGCGGCGGCCGGTCAACCGGATCAGGGCCCTGTTGGGCCTTGGCGCGACCGCGATGGCCGTGCTCGCCGCAGGCTGCACCACGCCGGCGCCTCCGGTCACCGTGCCCGACGACCCGCCTCCACCGGCGGGCGACCCGCTCGCACCGGCGCATCTGGACTGTCCACGCTGGCGCTACGACGGCATCGAGCCCCTGAACCTTCCCGGTGAGTGGGACGCCGACGACTACCGCTTCGGGTCGTGGCGGGATCCCGGATCCGCACGCTCACCGCACCGCCTCTGTGGGCAGCTGGGTGCAGCGGTCGACCTGTCCTGGAACGTGAGCCTCGGTTCCCCGGAGGTGCTCATAGCGGTGATCGACTCGGGCATCGAGTGGCGTGGTGATGCCATGGCCGACCTCGTGGCCAACACGTACGTGAACCGCGCCGAGTTGCCCGTTCCCCAGCCGGCGGGCACGGGTGGTGACCCCTACGACTCCAACGGGGACGGTCGTCTCAACGCCACGGACTACGCGGCCGATCCGCGGGTGGGGGACCGGAACACCAACGGGATCATCGACCCCGAGGACCTGATCCTCAGCTTCTCCGACGGCACCGACGCCGATGGCAACGGCTACGTGGACGACATCTCCGGATGGGACATGCTCAACGGGGACAACAACCCCCTCGACGACGTCGAGTACGGCCATGGGACCGGGGAGGCCCGGGACTCCACCGCTGAGCACGACGGTGAGGGATCCGCGGGGACCTGCCCGAAGTGCAGCCACCTGCCGGTGCGTGTGAGCGATTCGTTCATCGCCGAGGGTGGACGCTTCGCTGCCTCGGTGCTGTTCGCCCTCGACTCCGGGGCCGACGTCATCCAGGAGGCCCTCGGGGCCATCTCGAATCCCCCTCAGGCACAGCAGGCCATCGATGCCGCCTACCGCCGCGGCGTGCCCGTGGTCGCCTCGATGGCGGACGAGCAGTCACAGCACGCCAACCTGCCGGCCCTGCTCGAGCACACGATCCCGGTCAACTCCCTGACCGAGGCACCGGGCCTGCTCAACTCCGAGCTGTCGGTGGTGACCGGGCGCCGTGACGCCCTCGCGGTGAACGGCTGCACCAACACCGGCGCGCTCACGTGGGTGGCCGTGCCGTCGGACGGTTGTTCCTCGGAGGCCACGGGCAACGCCTCGGGAATGGTCGCCCTGGTGGAGGCCGCCGCACGCGAGGCAGGGGTCCCTCCGCACCCCGACCTGGTGGCCCTCGGGGCGGGTGGCCCCGGAGCGAACGTGCTGTCGGCCAACGAGGTGGCCCAGCTGCTGCGTGCAGGAGCGGACGACGTGGACTTCTCGACACCCAACGCGGTGGATCGTGCCAACGAGCACACCGACGACTTCGGGGTGGACAGGTTCCCGACCGTCAGGGGCTGGGATGCGACGACCGGCTACGGGCGGGTGAACGCCTACGAGTCGGTGCTCGCCGCCTCGCTCGGGGAGATCCCACCGGAGGCCGACATCACCGGCCCGGAGTGGTTCTCGCTGCAGCCCACCAGCGGAGTGCTCGCCGTGACCGGCCGGGCCGCGGCGGTGCGGTCCGCCTCGTTCGACTACCGGGTGGAGTGGACCGTCGGGCTGCAGACCCCGCCGCATCCGGGTGCGGACACCTGGCACACCGCAGGCCACGGCGACTCACTCACCTCCCCCGTGGAGGGGGTGCTCGGCTCGATCGACCTTGCCGAGGTGGCGCGCTCCCTGCCGGGCAACGGATCCGGCACCCCGACCGATGACCGGGGCCTCCCCGATCCGGACCGCTTCACGGTCCGGGTACGCCTCGTGGTGACCGACGCCGAGGGCCGTGTCGGCACCCAGCACCGTCACTTCATGGTCCACGACGATCCCGACGGAGGCATCGTCGCCGCACCGGCCGGACTCGGTACCTCCTCGCCGGTGTTCTCCGACCTCGACACCGACGGCGCCCAGGAACTGGTCGTGGCGGGCGACGACGGAGCGGTGCACGCCCTGCGCAGCGACGGCTCCGAGCTGCCCGGGTGGCCCGTGCACACCGATGTCCCCCACTGGTGGCCAACGGGGTCACCCACTGCAGCAGCCGACGGGATCGACCCGCCCGGCACCGCAGTGCTGGTCGGGGCCCCCGCGGTCGCGGACCTCGACGGCGACGGTGGCCTCGAGGTGGTCGTGACCGATGCCGGGGGCACGGTGCACGTCTGGGACCGCAACGGCGTTGCCATGGCGTCGATGTCGACCAACCCCTCGTTCAGCCTCCAGCAGAACACCGACTCCCGCAACCGGGTCAAGAAGGGGATCTACGGCTCGGCTGCCCTCGGTGACCTCGACGGGGACGGCACCCTCGAGATCGTCGCGGCCGCAGCCGACAGGCACCTGTACGCCTGGCACGCCGACGGCTCCGCGGTGAACGGGTTCCCGGTTCTGCTGGTCGACCCCGCTGAGGTCTCGGCGGTGGATCCGGCCAGCCACCGGGTGACCTTCCGCGACGAGGAGGCGACCCAGATCGGCGGCGAGCTCGTGGCCACGCCGACCCTGGTCGACCTGACCGGTGACGGCACACCCGAGATCGTCGTCGGTGCCCAGGAGCAGTACGCCGAGACCGTGGACGTGTTCCCGCCGATCGGGCTTCCGGGGATATCGGGCAACACCCGGCTGTACGCGGTGTCGCCTCTCGGCACGGGGGCCGGCGGCCCCGACCGCAACCCGGCCCACCCCCACGAGCAGGCCTACCTGCCGGGGTGGCCCGTGAAGCTGCCGATGATGCTGACCGACGTGCTGCCCACGATCGGCGACGGGGTCGCCACCCAGGCGGCCGCCGGCGACATCGACGGGGACGGATCGATGGAGGTCGTTGCGGCCTCCGCGAGTGGACAGCTCATGGCCCTCGATGCCGATGGCTCGACCACCTATGACAACCCGTTCGGACTCCGGCTCGGCCTCGGCTGGATCGGGGCCGCCAGCCAGGGCTCGAACAGCTCCGACACCGCGGTGACGGTGGTCGCCTTCGGGGGACCCGCCCTGGGTGACCTCGACGGTGACGGGTCCCTCGACGTGGCGGCTCCCACCACCGGTCTCGCCAGGGCGCTCGACACGCTCCTGCCCAACGACCAACCGGGGGAGAACCAGCTGACCGGTTGGTCGGGCCGTACCGGTGCGCAGCTCCCGGGATATCCGAGGGTGACCGCGGACCTGTCGTTCTTCGTCACTCCTGCGGTGGTCGACGTGGACGGCGACGGCGACCACGAGATCGTCGCCGGCCACGGCATGCAGATGCTCGACGCGGTCGGAGCCCGCCGCCCCGGCGGTGGTCCGGATGCGACCCAGCAGCTTCCCGAGGGATGGCCGAAGCTGACCGGCGGTTGGACCGTGGGCACCCCCGGCATGGGCGACTGGGACGGGGACGGCACAGCGGAGATCGCCGTGACCCGGCGGGACGGCCGCTTGCTCGTGTGGCGCACCCCGACCCCGGCGGGCGAGGTCGGCCCCTGGGCGCGCTACGGGGGCGGACCGACCAATGCCGGCACACCGGCGGGCACGGGGGCGGGCGGCTAGGCGTCCGCCGACCGGGGCGCCTGGTCGACCGGGGTGCGGTCGAGTGGCGCGCGGCGTCCGGCTCGTGCCGAGTTGGCCACCACCGACTCTGGCAGGTCCACCTCCAGGCGCAACAGGGCACCCCCCAGGGTCTTGCCCAGGTTGTCCGAGCGCAGCGACCTGGGGCCCCCACCGCCCAGGGCCTCGTGCATCACGAACTTGAGCGCCATGATGCGCGGCACCTCGTGGCGTTCCACGGGACCCTTCACCATCTCCCCGAAGTGGGCCGCCACCTTCTCGGTGGTGACCGCATCGCAGACGGCCTCGTAGGCCTCCTGGTCGTCCATGAACAGGGTCAGGTCGCTCACGTCACCCTTGTCCCCGGAGCGGACCCCACAGACCTCTCGCAGTTGAACCTTCGGCATGCGACCACGCTACCCAGCGCGCCGGAGCGGTCGGCGCCCGGCTCGCTCGGCCCGGGGCCCGGGGACCGGGGTCGTTGGGTGGGCCGGGGGTGAGGTCGTAGTCTCTGGCGAACCATGACGCTCTATCTCATCCGGCACGGCTCGGCAGGGGTGCGCAACGGGGCCGACCCTCACGATGCCGACAGGCACCTCGACGAAAAGGGCACGCGCCAGGCCCGACGCATCGTCGACCACCTCGGTGAGGTCGACCTCACCGCGGTCTACTCGAGTCCGCTTCCACGCTGTGTCGAGACGGTGCAGCCTCTCGCGGACCGGCTCGGCCTGGAGGTGCTGCTGGACCGCCGGCTCGGAGAAGGCGCAGCACTGGAGCAGGCCTGGGAACTGCTCGAGGAGGTGGCCACGCACGACGTGGCGCTGTGCAGCCACGGTGACGTGATTCCCGAACTGATCGCACGCGAGCAGCGCCGTGGGATGCGCGTCGTCGAGCCGACGGGCTTCGCGAAGGGCTCCGTGTGGGCCCTGAGGGACTGGAACGGCACGCACCACTCCAAGGGCACCTGGAACAAGCTCCGCTGACAACGGCTCCCTCGCCACCGACGGAGCACACCCTCGCCACCGACGGAGCGCACCGCGCGCCCCGGTCCCCCGTGTCGGGGGCCGCTCAGGAGACCTCCACCGACACCCTCACGCCGGCGTCCACCAGCTCACGGGGCACTGCCATCGGCTGCAGGTCGAGCAGGCCCGTCGGGCGTTCCCGGGCACGACCGAACGGACTCACCATCGGTGGCCCGCCGAGGCCGAGCAGGCCGAACTCGCGGGTCAGGCGTGCCGCGTCGTCACGCTCCTCACAGCGCCAGACGAGCCGGCCCATCACCTCGGGTGGTTCGTCGCCACCGGCCGGCGGCACCGCAGCTCCTCGTGGCACCACGGTGTCCCCACCGAACGCGTTGACCCCGAAGTACTCCTCGTGCCATTCGAGCACCGGGATGCCCAGCTGCTGGGCCCGGCGGTGCAGGAACCTCGCGGCAGCCCTGGCCTTGGCCTCCGCGTCGGGCCATGAGTAGGGCAGGCGCACCTCGCCCGAATAGCCCGCAGGGGTGCACACGAGGCCCTTGTAGGTCGCGGGTCGGGGCCGCCCCTGCACCTCGCTCACGCGCACGCGGTCGTTGCCCAGGTCCTCCAGGCGCACGCTCGTGAAGTCTGCGGTCACATCCGGGTTGAGGTAGGCGCGGGGGTCGTGCACCTCGTACATCAGCTGTTCGCGCACGGTGTCGAAGCTCACCCGACCACCGGTGCCCTCGGGCTTGGTGATCACCACTCCTCCATCTGCGTCGCACTCGGCTATCGGGAACCCCGGTTGGGTGAAGTCGCCGTTGTTCCACCAGTCGCCCGAGTAGTTGCCTCCCGTCACCTGTGCGGAGCACTCCAGGAGGTGGCCGACGGTCACGCCGAGCGCCATGCGGTCCCAGTCGTCGGTGTCCCAACCGAACTCGTGGATCAGGGGCGCGAGGAACAGCGACGCATCCGCCACCCGCCCGGTCACGACCATCTGGGCACCCCGGTCGAGTGCCTCCACGATCGGTGCGGCCCCCAGGTAGGCGGCCGCGAACACCGCATCGTCTGGAATCCCGAGTTCGTCCGCGTGCGGTTTCAGGTCGTCACCCACGACGGTGGCGACGCTGACCCCGTGGATGCCCTGGGCACGAAGCCCCTCCAGCAGTGCCCTGCCAGCGGCCACAGGGTTGATGCCCCCCGCGTTGGTTATGAAACGCGTCCGGCCCGCCACCACGTCAGGGGCGACCATCGCCGCGTACAACGGCAGGTCACGGGTCCATCCCGCCGTCTCGTCGCGGGCACGGTCCTTGGCGAGGATGGCGAGGGTCAGCTCCGCCAGCGCCTCGCAGACGAGGTAGTCCACACCGGATTCGAGCAGCGGGCCCACCCCCGCGTACCCGTCGCCGTAGAAGCCCTGTCCACCACCGATGCGAACCATGCCCAGATGATGCCCCATCCTCGGCCGCGGGGGGAGGTCTCGGACCCGGGCAGCTCCCCGGGGCATGCGTTCACGGTTCCGGCGCACCACCCGCGCCGACCACATATGCTCTGTCACGCGGGCACCCGGGTGGGTGAACCCGAGTTTCCGTTGTTCCGGGGGGAATCCAGATGAAGCGCAAGTACCTCGCCGTTGCAGGCCTGATCTCGGCGTTCGCTCTCTTCGCATCCGCCTGCACGATTCCGGCACCCGCCGAGCGCACCTGGAAGGTGCGCCCCGTGTCGGTGCAGGTGCTCGACCAGGAGGATCCCGACGCCGGCGACGAGCCCTATGTGATCCAACTGGGGTTCCGCTCGAAGCTCGGCGTCGAGGGCTCCTCCTCCGCGTCGGTGGTCTCCCAGTGCGAGGCCGGTGCGATCCCGGCCACCGACGCGGGTGCCCCCGGGTCGGTGCTGACCGTGCCCGAGGGCTCCGCCGACATCACCTTCCCCGAGGCCCAGAACCTGGATGTGGGCGACGTGCTGTTGGGAACGGCGCCCCTGGAGATCTTCGGCACCCTGTCGTTCGTGGTGGAGCGTGACGGGCTCTTCGACGGCTCGTGTGCGATGACCGACCTGCTGCGCAACGTCCTGGTGGGCACCCTCACCGACGCACTGGACGCGTTGATCGCGGGTTCCGACACACCTCCCACCGAGGAGGAGCTGATCGACCTGATCGTGTCGAACCTGGACGACCTGCTCTCCGCGGTCCCCGGCCTCATCGCACTGGCTCTGGAAGGACTCGGCAACCCCGACGACATCCTCGGTGTCGCAGCACAGATCCACCTGCCCACGGCGGGCGCCTTCACGGACCTCCTGGCGTTCGGCCTCGCCCTCGCCGGGCTGGATGACGGCGTGATCGAGAGCGAGGACCTCCCGGCCACCCTGGCGGTGCGCGTGGGCAGCCTCAGCCCCTCCAGCGCCTCGTTCGAGTTCGAGGGACCCGGCTACTCACACGTGTTCCGCAGCACGGTCACGGGCTGACCCCGCGCGCCCCGAGCCGTAGCAGGCTCATCCCCGCCCCGAGCCGCAACCCGGCTCATCACGGAGCCGGGCTCAGCCCGACGACTGCGCCTCCTGCAGCACCGCGCGCAGGGTCGCCGCGTCACCGATCAGGAACGCGGCCGGACCCCGTGGCAGTTCCTCGAGCGCCACCAGGTGCTCCTCGGCGGCGGCCAGGTCGCCGGCCGCGAGGTCGAGGGACACGAGCAGGGCCAGGGCATCGGCGTCGCCCGGGTCATCAGCCAGGAGTGACTCGAGCAGGAACCGGGCGGCCTCGGGATCGGAGGTCTCCGGACCGACATGTGCCAGCGCCCGCGAGAGCCTGGCGTCCCGGTCACCGGGATCGGACGCGAGCACCTCGTCCAGGCAGGCTCCCAACTCGTCGAGGAACGCCTGGTCGATCGCCCGGTCCTCGCCGTTCTGGGCCGCCGCCTGCCAGCAGTCCCGCGTCGGTGCCGACATGAGCCCGAAGAAGACCTCCCGCTCCAGACCCTCGCTGTTCACCACCGACACGGCGACGTCGCCGGGGTCGTTGGCCCAGAACGCCGCCAACTCCTCCGCCGCGAGTTCGAACTCTCCCTCGTCGGACGCGGCGATTGCGAGGAAGACGTGCGGGTCGGCGGCCTCGGGGTCGAGCTGAACCGCACGGTCCAGGTCCGAACGCCCCGCCTCCAACTCGTCCGCGCGTATGTGGGCCCAGCCCCGGTAGGTGAGCGCCTGTACGTCGTCGGGGTTCTCCTCCAGCAGGTCATCGAAGCAGGCCACGGCCTGCGCGGGATCGGTCATGGCCATCCCCTGGCAACGCTGGAACCCCGCACCGGCCCCACCGGAGTCGGCGGTACCACCGGTCAGCTCGCCCTGGCCACGGTCCGAGGAGCCCCACACCACGAGCCATGTGGCGAGCACCGCGAAGACCAGCACCGACGCCACCACCGCGGGCAGACGCCAGCGCGGGGCACCGGCTGGGGCCGGGCGTGGTTCGCGTGCGGTGGCCGGGGCAACCGTGCCGACACCGGAGGCCCCGCTCCCCGCAGGGGGGCGTGCCTCGGAGCGGACATCGGCGTCCAGGTCCTCGTCGGGGTTGGTGCGCCACCGCCTGATCGCGAACCAGATGCCCACCACCGCTGCCAGCAGCGCCACCACCGGAAGCACCCACACCAGCGCACCCAGCCCACTCGATGGCGGCTCGAGCAGCACTTCCTCGCCGTAGCGTTCCACGAACCAGTCGAGGATCTGGTCCTCGCTCGCCCCTTCGGCGACCTGGCGGTCTATCTCCTCGCGGAACTGCTGTGCCAGCGGTGCCTGTGATGCAGCGACCGACTCCCCCGCGCACTGGAGGCACTTGAGGGACTCCGCCACGTTCCTGGCACGCGCCTCGTCGCTCTGCTGGCTCGTCGGGGTCCCGCCCGCCAGCACGAGCACACCCACGACGAGCGCCCCGATCGCCACCCACCAGGGCCAGCGCGCCCGCCACGCGGTTCCGCTGCTCCGGGGCGTCCCTGCGACAGCGCCCGCGGTGGCACCACCACGGGCACCCGTCGTGCCGGTGGTGCTGCCGCCGGGCGATCCGGCGCCGGTCACGACCGCGCGCTCCCGGACCTAGGAGTGGGCACGGATGTCCTCCTCGAGGCCGGCCGCGGTCACCTGGCCCTCGTACTTCTCAACGACCTCGCCCTCGGGCGAGACCAGGAACGACTCCGGGAGTCCCAGCACCGACCATTCGAGGGGGATCTGGTCGGACTGGGCGACCACCGGCCAGTCACCGCCGTGTTCCGCGAAGAAGGCGGCGACCTTCTCGGCCGGCTCGTCGAAGGCCACGCTCACGACCTTCGCGTCGAACTCGTTGGACGCCTCGAAGGCCGCCAGTTCCGGGTGCTCGGCCACGCAGGGCGGACACCATGTGGCGAAGAAGTTGACCACCACCCAGTCACCCTCGAGGTCGGACAGAGCGAAGGACTCCCCCGAGATGGTCTCTCCCACCAGCGGTGGGGCGGCGTCGTCCAGCACCTCGGCCGCCGTGTCGGGCGCCTCGTCATCGCCACCGGAGGTGGCCAGCAGGACCACCAGGGCCACCATCACCGCGGCCACAACACCCACGACGATGAGCACCGGATTGGTGCCCTTCGGACGTGCCGCCCCGCCGGGTGGGTGCTCCGCCTCCGGTGCCGCCGGGGCATCGGTGGGGCTGGGATCCTGTTCGTTCACGCTCCGACCTCCACGTCCTGCTGCGCACTTTCGGCCGGTTGCCCGGGAGGCCCGGCCTCGTCGTCCCTGCGACCCGGACGCGCCGGAACCAGCGCCAGGGCGGTGCCGAGGACCATGATGATCCCGCCCGCCCAGAGCCACGTGACCAGCGGTTGGACCACGACCCGCAGGGTCACCTCGTCGGTGGTGCCGTT
Source organism: Microthrixaceae bacterium (assembly GCA_023958095.1). Taxonomy (GTDB): domain Bacteria; phylum Actinomycetota; class Acidimicrobiia; order Acidimicrobiales; family Microtrichaceae; genus JAMLGJ01. The sequence continues at coordinate 39,434 of JAMLGJ010000006.1, read as the reverse complement.
GCCGTCCCCGCTCGTCGAGGCCTCCGGCGAGGAGGTCAGTGCCAGGTAGACGTCCTCGAAGGGTCCGACACGCACCGACGGCGCGCCGACGACCATGCCCGTCGCCCGGTAGCGGTTGAGGCGCGGTTCGAACACGCGGTCGCCGTCGACACGTACCTGTGCGGACACCACCAGCGCCCGGTCGGTTCCCTCGGTGCGCGTGTCGAGGAACTCGAAGGTGTGCCCTGCGACCGACACCTCCTCGCCCCGGGAGAGTTCCACCTCCACGGTCTGCATGTAGCTGTTGGAGGCGGCGAAGCCTGCTGCGAGCACCACGACTCCGAGGTGCACGACCATCCCGCCGTTGGTGCGACCCACGAAGCCGCGCCAGCCCTGCCTCCTGACCGCACCGAAGAGCTGGCGCATTGCGGAAGCACCGGCGAAGGCGGCGAGACCGAACGCGAGGAGTGCTGCCCAGCCGCGGGCACCCGCGAGCGCCGCCACGACCATCACCGCCACCGCGAACCAGGCCGGCCAGAACAGGCGTTGCGCGAGCGTCGAGGACGGCGAGCTGCGCCACGGCATCACCGGCGCCACGGCCATCAGTGTCAGCAGGGCGAAGCCGAGGGGCATGGTCATGCGGCTGAAGTAGGGAACCCCGACGGTGAGCCGGTCCCCGTTGAGGGCCTCCAGCAGCAGTGGGAACAGCGTGCCGAGCAGCACCACGAACGCCAGTGCGGTGAACACGATGTTGTTGGCGAGGAACGCGCCCTCCCGCGACATGGGGGTGCGGATGTGTCCCACCGATCGGAGCATGTCCGCCCGCCATGCGATGAGGCCCAGCGACACGGCCACACTCGCGGCGAAGAGGCCCAGCAGCATCGGGCCCACCGCACCGGAGGCGAACGCGTGCACCGACTCGACCACACCGGAGCGGGTCAGGAACGTGCCGAGGATCGTGAGGCTGAACGTGGAGCACAGCAGTGCGATGTTCCACACCCGCAGCATGCCGTGGCGTTCCTGGACCATGACCGAGTGCAGGTAGGCGGTCCCGGTGAGCCACGGCAGCAGCGAGGCGTTCTCCACCGGATCCCACGCCCAGTAGCCGCCCCATCCGAGCACCTCGTAGCTCCACCAGCCACCGAGCACGATGCCACCGGTCAGGAAGCCCCAGGCGACGAGGGTCCAGCGTCGCGTCTCCACGAGCCAGCCCTCCCCCATGCGTCCGGATGCGAGTGAGCCGATGGCGAAGGCGAAGGGAACCACGAATCCGACGTAGCCCAGGTAGAGCATCGGCGGGTGGAAGGCCACCAGGATGTGGTTCTGCAGCAGCGGGTTGGGTCCCGGACCGTCGAAGCCGGGGGGTGGGTCGAACTGCCCGAAGGGGTTCGCTGCGGTGAGCAGCATCACCAGGAAGAACGCGGACACCACGAACAGCACGAGCATCGCCCATGCCACCAGCGGGTCGCTGAGGCGCCGCCGGAACCGGTGAGCGACGGTGACCACGTAGCCCGCCAGGATCAGCACCCACAGCAGGATCGAGCCCTCGAGTGCCGACCAGAGGGTCGCCACGTTGAACAGCGGCGGGGTTGCGCTGCTGCCGTGGTCGGCCACGTACTGGACGGTGAAGTCCCTGGTGATGAGTGCACGCTCCATGGCGAGGAACGCGACCAGTGCTCCGAGGCCGAACACGAACGACCAGCCCCTCACGCTGCGCAACCTCGCGGGGTCCTCGGAGCGCAGCCCCGAGATGACCGAGATGATGCCCGCCAGGACCGCCACCAGGGCGACCGCGATTCCGGCGATGCCGAGGGCCCGGTTCACCCGACCGAACCCCCGACCGTCGCGTCCGTGGTCCGCGCCGGTAGCGCCTGGGCGTCGCGCTCGGCTTCGTCGATGCGGTCCTCGTGTTCCTCGTCGTACTCGTTGTCGTGACGGATGAGGATCTCGTCGCTCTCGAAGGTCTCACCGGCGAAGGTGCCCTCGAGCACCACCGGGATGTCGGGGCCGAACAGCTCCGGGGGTGTTCCGGTGTGGGTCACCGGCACCTCCACCGAGTTGAAGGTGAGCACGAAGTCGACGCCGTTGTCGGTCTCCACGACCGAGTCCTCCACCACGTTGCCCTGCATCCGGAACCGTTCGCCCTGGAGCTCCTCGCGCATCTCGACCGCTTCGTCGACGTTCCGGAAGAACGTCGCGGCATCGTTCAGGCCGATGAACAACACGGCTGCGAGAGCGACGAGCACCGCCGCCAGCGCTCCCACGGCCACGAACCGGCGCCGTCGGTCCCGTCCACCCGCAGTGCTGCCTGCGCCCGCCTCGGCGGAGGTCCGGGGGCGCAGGTCGAAACCGGGTTCTCCGTGCGCGTCAGCTCCCCCGTCGAGGGGTGCTGCATCGGGCGACTCGGGGTCGTAGTTCACATCCAACGCCGTTGCTCCCCGGGAACCCGGCGCGACAGCTCCCTGCCCCGGCGCAACAACCAGAGCGCGTACAGGGCGGTCACCCCCAGGGTCACCACCCAGGCCACCGCGATGTAGAAACCGGTGCTCATGGGTTCACTCCTCCGACGGAACCGCCGCCCAGGGTCGCCTCGTGGCGACGCCGGCTGATCGCTTCGCTGATTCCCGCGTCCGCTGCCCGTTCGGCGAGCCACGCGACCCTGAACCGGTGGATCAGGAGCCACACGAACAACACCATGAACACCGTCAGTGCCAGGTAGGTGCTGAACAGCTGTGTACCCGACATCTCGGGATCGACCGTTCCCAGCACCGTTCCCCCCTGGTGCAGGCCGCGCCACCAGTCGACTGCCTTGTGGGTGATCGGGATGTTGACCACCGCCATGATCCCGATTGCAGCGCTGAGGGTCCCCCGGGTGCGGGGATCCGACGGGATCGAGCGCACCACCAGGTAGCCGATGTAGGTCAGCAGCAGGACCGTGGTGGTGACGAGGCGTGGCTCCCAACGCCAGAAGACGCCCCAGGTCACCTTGCCCCACATCATCCCGTCGAAGATCGTGAGGGCGAAGAACAACACGCCGATCTCGGCCGACGACGCCGCCAGGAGGTCCCAGAACTCGGTGCGCTTCCACAGGTAGGCCACCGACGCGACGGCGGTCACGACGAAGGCCAGGTAGGCCGATGACACGGTCGGCACGTGCAGGTACAGGATCCGGATGGTCTCGCCGAGTTCGGCGTCGGGGGGGCTGATCAGCAGGCCGAACACCGCCACCGCGGCGATGCCCACCAGGGAGATGACACCCAGCACGCGCGTCGCGGTGGATCCGGTGGTGCTCGGAGCACCTGCGGCGGCCGCCTGGGCCGCCGGGTTCGTGGCGGGGGGGTTCAACGGGGCCTCCGGGGCCGGGTGTGGTCGGGATGCATCGGTTCCATGCCTGTTCAGGTCTCGTCCATGAGGGGGCCGTAGAGAGCTGCGCCGAGTCCGAGGTAGGCCACCGCGAACACGCCGAGCAGTGCGGCCCATGACCAGCCACCGCCAGTCTCGCGCCCCAGCGCCACGTCGCTACCGCGGGTGGCCGCGATGAGCACCGGGGCGAGCAGGGGCAACAACAAGAGTGGCAGCAAAGCGGAGCCCTGGCGAAGTCGCGCCGCGAGGAGTCCGTAGGCGGCACCGGCCGCGCAGATCCCCGTGGTGGCCGCCAGGGCGACCACCACGAGCAGTGCCCAGCCGCCCAGCTGCGCGTCGTAGAGCACCGCGACACCGAGGCCCAGCACCACCTCGAGAACCGCCAGCTGGACGAACAGCGCAGCCACCTTTCCGAGGAAGATGCCCGGCACCGACAGCCCACTCAGGCGCAGCGAGTCCAGCACCCCGTTGGAGAGCTCCACCGCGAACGAGCGCTGGATCGCCAACACCGCGGTGAACAGCACCGTGGTCCAGAACAGGCCGGCGGTCGCCTCGGCGAGCACACCGCGGTCGGGGTCGAGGGCGAACGCGAACAACAACAGCACCAGCAGCGCGAAGGGCAGCATCTGGGCGGTGGCCACCTTGGTGCGCCTCTCGATGCGCAGGTCCTTGGCCGCCACCAGCTGCGCCGCCCGGGCCACTCGACGCAGCTCATCCACCGCTCTCACCCGCCATTCCCGCGGTCACCACCACCGAACGGTGCGACACTCCCTCGGCCCGGTCCAGCTCGTGTGATGCGAACAACACCGTCGCCCCCGCCCCGGCCGCCTCGGAGAGCAACCCGTCCACGAGGTCGCGACCCGCCTGGTCCAGTCCCGAATGGGGTTCGTCCAACAACCACAGCTCGGGTCTGCGCACCAGCATCGCGGCGAAGGAGACCCGGCGCTTCTGGCCCGACGAGAGCGCACCGACTGGCACGTCCCCCAGCCGTGTGGCCACCCCGAGGCGCTCCAGGGCGGCTCGCGCCTCGGTACCGCTCGCCCCGCAGGCACCGGCGAAGAAGTCCATGTTCTCGAGCACCGAGAGCTCCTCGTAGAGCCCCGAGGCGTGTCCGACCATCCCCACACGGCGCCTGACGGCCGATCTCTGGGTGTGCAGGTCGAGACCCAGCACCGAGGCCTCTCCCGACACCGGCGCGGCCAGTCCCGCACACGTCCTCAACACGGTGGTCTTCCCCGCCCCGTTGGGTCCGGACAACAGCACGACCTCCCCCCGTGCCACCTCGAGGTCGAATCCCGCGAGAGCCGGGAACCGTCCGAGCAGCACCACCACGTCGCGCATCGCAACCGTCGGGGGCTGCGTGGCTTCGGGAGGGTCGTGGTGGGTCATCTTCGGGGGACGGGGTCCGTCAACGGTACCGGCAGGTCGGCTCCGGCCCCCAAAGCTCGGGCGGCCGGCGGAGTCGCCCGCGAGGCTCCGGGTGGTCCTGCCGGTACCGTTTGGGGATGCTCTCGAAGGTCCTCGGTGCCACAGGGCGCCTGCTCATCATCGCAGGTGTGGTGATCCTCGGCTTCGTCGCCTACCAGCTGTGGGGCACGGGATTCGAGGAGTCCCGCGAGCAGGACGAACTGCTCGGCCAGTACGCCCGCAGCATCGGCGCCGACGCGGATGCCGAGCTCGAGGACCTCGCCCCCACCGCGACGGGGGGCGACGAGGACGGCGGTGGTGGCGACGCTGCTGCAGGTGTGCGCACCGACGCTCCGCCACCCACGCCCGAGCCGGGTGAGCCGGTCGGGATCATCGAGATCCCGCGCATCGAGTTGACCCGCGTGGTGGTCGAGGGAACCTCCAGGGCCGACCTGAAGAAGGGACCGGGCCACTACATCGGCACCCCGTTCCCGGGCCAGCCGGGCAACGTGGGGATCGCCGGGCACCGCACTACCTACGGCGCCCCGTTCAACCGCATCGACGAGCTGGTGCCGGGCGACGACATCATCCTGTCGACCAGCCAGGGGACCTTCGACTACTCGGTGATCGCGGCACCCGGGTCGACCAACCAGGCCTGGTACACGGTCTCGCCCGGTCAGGTCGAGGTGCTCGACGACTTCGGCGACAACCGGGTCACCCTCACCGCGTGCCACCCGAAGTACTCCGCCAAGCAACGCATCGTCGTGCACGCGGTGCTGCAGGAACCGCCCGCGGAGCCCTCGCCCCCACCGGCCGACCCGGCGGTTGCCGACGAGGCCCGCGAGTCGGTGGCCCAGGACTTCGACGAGGGTCTCGGCACCACTCCGGAGGAGCTGCCGATCTCGCTGGCCTACGGAGGGGTTGCGGCGCTCGTGGCGCTCGGGGCCTGGCTGCTGGCGCGCAACATCAAGCAGTGGTGGGCGGTGTGGCTGGTGGCGGCACCGGTGATCCTGGTGCTGGTGTGGAACGGCTACGTGCACATGGACCGCTACCTGCCGGCCATATAGGCCACGGGCATCGGTGCCGGCAGGTGCCCGTCCGGACGGGCTCAGCTGCCCCTGAAATCCGGTGCACGCCGCTCGGTGAAGGCGCGCCGACCCTCCACGAGGTCCTCGGAGGACCAGGCCGCCTCGAAGGCCGCCCTGTAGGGGTCGGCACCCTCCCCCGGAGCGCCACCCAACGCTCGGGTGTGGTCCAGTTCACCCTCGATCAGGTCGAGGCCCAGCTTCGAACCGGCGAGCGACAGCGGGGCGAGTGCCGCGATCGAGCGGGCGAGCTCGAGCGCCTCGTGCAGCACCGTCGCCCCCGCGTCCGGGTGCTTGCCGCTCTTGCCGCTGTCCCCCACGGGAACGAGTTGTTGCACCAGACCGGAACGCACGGCGGCCTCGGCCCCGATCGGCGAAGCGGTGAGCAGCATCCAACGAGCGGTCGAGTGACCGGCGCAGAGGCTGAGGCGCCGGATCGTCCAGTGGTCGACCATGAGACCCAGCTTCGCCACCGGCACCGCGAAGCGCGCCTCGGGGGTGGTGAGCCTCAGGTCGCAGGCCAGGGCGAGCTGCATGCCCAGGCCCATGCACGATCCCGCGATGGCTGCGATGGTCGGGAACTCCAGTCCCGCCAGGTCGTCGAGCATCGCCCGCAGCGAGTCGGTGAAGGCGAGGTCCTCGAGCTCGGTGAGATCGGCGCCCGCACAGAAGTGCCCGTCGGAGCCCGTGAGCACGAGCGCGCGCAGGCCGTCCTCGGATGCCCGGCGTATGGCGTCGTGCATTTCGTCCAGTGCACCGTGGTTGAGCGCGTTGCGCCGTTCCGGACGGTTGATCCGGATCGTTGCGACCCGGTCCTCGGTTGTGTAGCTGATCGCACTCATCGGTCCGCTCCTGGCACTCGATCGGTTCGGTCGGGCATCGCTGGGTTCGTTCGGGTGTCGCGCACCGGGTTCAACGGCCCGTCCAGTTGGGCTCGCGCTTCTCCAGGAACGCGGTGATCCCCTCGGTGGCGTCCTCGAGGCCGGTCGCCACGGTGAGCATCGGGTGCAGCACCGCGAGCGCTTCGTGGGCCGCCATGTCCCAGGTGGCGTAGAAGGCGTCGCGGCCGAGGCGCATCGCGGAGGGTGACGCCGAGGCGAGTGAGGACACCAGATCACCGGTGGCCCCGTCGAGCTCTGCGGGTGGAACCACACGGGTGAGGAAACCGAAGCGGTCCGCCTCCCGGGCGTCGATGCGCCGTCCGGTCATCATCAGCTCGAGTGCGCGCTTCGGGGGCATCGACCGGCACAGCGGAACGGTGATCATGTAGGGCCACAACCCGACGTTTATCTCCGGGGTGCCGAAGGTCGAGTCGTCGCTGGCCACCACCAGGTCACAGGAGAGAGCGAGTCCGAAGCCGCCCGCCAGGCAGTAGCCGCGCACCTTCGCCACGGTCGGCTTGCCGAGGTCCCACAGGTCCTCGAACAGCGCCGCCAGCTCCCCGCGTCCGTCGTGCAGCTCCGCGTGCGAGTCGCCCTGCATACCCCCGAGGTCCGCCCCCGCGCAGAAGGCCTTCTCACCTGCCCCGGTGATCACCAGGACCCGAACCGCGTCGTCGTCACGTGCCCGGGCGACCGCCTCGCGCATGGAGGTGATCACCTCCCAGCTGAGCGAGTTGCGCCGCTCGGGCCGGTTGATGGTCAGCTCCGCCACCCCGTCGCCGATCTCCACCAACAGTTCCGATGCCATCGCAGTGCCTTTCCCGCCGGATCGTACCGACGCCGGAGCCGGCCACCGGAGGAGCACATCACCTGTGATGCGCCCGGCTCTGGGCGGACCGGTCGCCTCAGGATAGTTTTCGGCAATGGCCCTGATCCCCACCCTCGTCGCGATCGGTCTCGGGACGTGGCTCGGTCTCCGCTGGGGTGGCTCCTTCGCCAACCTGCGACGCTGGAGGCCGGTTCTGCCGGCCATCGGGCTGGGTGGGATCAGCCTCATGGTCATAAACGACATGGTCGGTCCGGGAGGCACACCGGGGGTGCTGGTCCTCCTCGTGGCCCTCGCGCTGGTAACCGCCTTCGCCGTGCTCAACCTCGCAACGGGTGGAATGGTGCTCGTGGCGGCCGGGTTCGGGTTGAACCTCCTGGTCACGTTGTTGAACTGGGGCATGCCCGTATCGACCTCGGCGTTGGTCAGCTCGGGGTTGGCCACCGACGAGTCCGAGGCGTTGGCGTTGTCCCTGAACGGGGGCCGCGAGGTTGCCGACGGAGCCCTGCTGGGCTTCCTCGGCGACGTCATACCGCTGCCATGGGGACAGGTGCTGTCGCTGGGTGACCTGGTGTGGCTCACCGGCCTCGCGCTGGTGACCGCCAGCGTGCTGCGCCGCTACGAGGTTCGTTCGGCACACCGGGGCCCCCGCCGGAGCACCCGGGGCACGGGGGGCTACAGCCAGTCGCTGTCGGCCCTCGGCCGGGGCCCCGCACCGCGGCGCGGTCCGGGCCTGCACCCGTCACGCCTCGGTGAACGACGCGGACGCTGAGGGCCGCGCGGCCCGCTGACACGACCTGGTTGGCGCAGTTCACTTCATCCTGCGCCGACATCCGGTGCCCGCGACCAGCCACACAGGAGTGGCCCACACAGGAGTGGCCCGCACAGGAGTGGCCCGCACAGGGGCGGCCCTCACGGGGTCGACCAACACAGCGGTGCGGCCCCACCCGGGGACGCGGTGAGCAACTGAAGGGAAGCCTCCGATGGCACAGCTCGGACTCGATCCGGAACAGATGACCCAGCTCTCCAAGACGATGAAGACCGAGGCGGACTCCATGGACGCCTCGGCCAAGAAGATCGACTCGAAGCTGCGCAGCGCGTGGTGGAAGGGCAAGGACGCCGACAAGTTCCGGGGTGACTGGGAGGGGCGCCACCGCAAGGCGCTCAACGATGCGGCCCGGTTGCTGCGGGACGCCGCCGAACACATCACACGACAGGTCTCCGAGCAGAACCAGGCCTCCGGACACTGATCCCGGCACCCGAGGGCCGGCCGGTGCGGGCACTCTGGAGGGTCGATCTGAGCGCAACCGGTCGTGGGGAGGCCAAGGCCGACCTGCAGGTGGACTTCGACGGGGGTGCACCTGTGGGGCATCTCGCCACCGCACTCGCCGAGCACCTCGGCCATCCACCGCACCGGGACGGCCCGGGGGATCCTGCGGGATCCCTGACACTCGCCGGGGCGTCGGGCCCTCTCGACCCCCGTGCGCCCGCTGGTGGGTGTGTGCCCCGCAGCGGTTCCACGATACGGCTTGCCTCCACCGAGGAACCCCGAGGTGCTGCCGCGCAGCGGGTTCCATCACCGGTGGTTGTGACACCGGCAGCCGATCCCGCCGCCGAGATGCGGCTCGACTACGGCTCCAACCGACTCCTCGAGGGGATCGAGGTGCGTGTCGGGGCAACGGCGTACCTGCTGGACCACGGCGGGGGGCCCGTGAGCGTCAACGGGGTGTTCGTGCGGGGCCATGCAACGCTCGCCGACGGCGACCTGCTCCGCGTCGGGTCGTGGAGCGCCACCGTCGGACTGCAGGGGGTCCTGAGGCCTCCTCCGACCGGAGGGCCCACCATCGAGGTACCCGTCGCCCGCGGCACGGTGCTGGAGCACGAACCGGTGGCCGTCGAGGTGCCGGATCCGCCCGAGCGCGCACGGATGCCGCGGTTCCCCTGGCTCACGGCCTCGGCACCCTTGGCCATGGCAGCCGTGGCGTGGTTCACCACACGGAGTGCGTTGCTCGTGGCCTTCATGGGCTTCTCGTTCGTGTACGTGCTGGCGAGTGCGATCGAGAGCCGGATCGAGACACGCGCTGCCGACGTGTTCGCGGTGGAGCAGTTCCGTGCGCGCGTCGAGGAGCTCCGCTGCGAACTGGACCGACTCGCGCGCGAACAGGTACACCGCGACGAGGTGCAGCACCCCGAGACCTCCGAGGTGCTCGGCTGGGTGGCACCCCTCAGCCATCGTCTCTGGGAACGGGGCGAGGACCACCCGGCTCCACTCGAGGTGCGGATCGGCCACGCGTTGTCCCCACCGGACGACACCGTCCGGGGAGGCACGCGCGGCCGACCCGAACTGAGGCGGGAGCTCGACGAACTGCTGGCCCACAACGACGGCTCTCAACGACCACTGGTGGTCGACCTCGGGGCAACCGGTGGGCTCGCTCTCATAGGGGACGAGGAGGTCGTCGGCAACCTCGCGGCGTCGATCGTCGGCCAGCTGTGTGGGCTCGTCCCACCTGGTTCGCTCCGCCTGGAACTGCCGCAGGTTGGCCACCGCTGGGACTGGGCCCGCTGGCTCCCCCACAACGGGACCGCCTCGCCGCGCACCCTGCGGGTGTTGGACGCCGCTGGAGCGCCGGGCACCGGAGGCTCCGTGGGGAGTCCCGCTGACTCCACAGCGGATGGGACCACCTCGTCCGCCCCGGCCGGCGGAGCTGGCGGTGCCCCGGTTCCGATCTGGGTCGCGCCCGACACACGTGGGCTGTCGCGGTCGGTGCGCGCCGTGGTGCACGTGGACAACCACGGGATCGCCACGCTGCAGATCGACAACGCCGCGGCGACCGAGTTCACCACCGAGACCGTGGACACAGCTCGGCTGGAGGCCGCTGCGAGGCACATGGCCGGCATGCGCCGGGGGTCACCCGACGACCTCGGCGGGGAGCTCACGCTGGCCTCGATCGGGTTCCGGGCCGACCCCTCCACGATCGCGTCCGCCTGGGCCCCGCAGCGGGCCCGGTCGACACCACCGGGCGCAACCGGTCGGGCACCCACCGGGCTCGCGACCACCATCGGGACGGTCGTCGGTGGCGGACACATGACGATCGACCTGCGACGCGACGGGCCACACGTGCTGATCGCTGGCACGACCGGATCGGGCAAGTCCGAACTGCTGCGCACCCTGCTGCTGGGCCTCGCCGCCAACCACTGCCCGGGCCGACTCACCATGTACCTGGTGGACTACAAGGGAGGTGCCGCGTTCGGCCCGCTCACCGAGCTTCCGCACTGCGTTGGGATGATGACCGACCTGCGCGGCGACGGCACCGGACGCACCGTCACCGCCCTGCGGGCGGAACTGGCCCGCAGGGAGCTGTTGTTGCACGGGGCGGGTGCCGCGGACCTCGAGGAGCTGGAGGACGGGCTGCGTCCCCCGGCCCTGCTGGTGGTGATCGACGAGTTCGCGACCCTGGTCGCGGAGGCACCCGAGTTCCTCGACGGTGTGCTGGACGTGGCCCAGCGCGGCCGCAGCCTGGGCATCCACCTGGTGCTCGCAACACAGCGGCCCGCCGGGGTCGTGAGCGACTCGATACGGGCGAACACCAACCTGCGGATCGCCCTGCGTCTGCCGGATGCGCACGACAGCGAGGACGTGGTCGGCTGTCCCGACGCATCGGAGATCCCCAGGAACGAACCGGGACGGGCGATCCTGCGCCTCGGACACGACGAACTCCTGGCGGTGCGCTGTGCCCACAGCGGGGCGCCGGAGGCATGCGGTTCGGGGGTGCAGGTCCGCCGGATGGGCTCCGCCAACGCCCCGCCCGGAGGTGCCGGATGCGCCGGATCGCCGAGCGGGGCCGACGGCCCCGCAGTGCCCCGCGAGTTGCCCACGCCGCTCGGCGAAGCGCCCGCTCGGCGCAGCGAGATGGAGGCCATGGTCGAGGCGATTCGCTCCGCCCACCACGGCTCCGGGGCCCCGGAGCCCTTCCGGCCGGTGCCTCCCGTGCTGCCCGAGCACCTTCCGCGCACCGCGACGGCTCCCGGGGGTTCCCGGCACGAGCCCGTGCCCGTTGGCGTGGTGGACCGTCCCGACCGCCAGGGCCACGAGGAGTTGCGGATTCACCCCCTGGATGCGGGAGGTGTGCTGGTGCTCGGAGCGCGCCGCAGCGGAGCAACGAACCTGCTCGCGCTGCTCGCACGACAGCTCCACGGGCGCGGCGGATGGAGCATCCACGTGATCGACGCCGGAGGGGGGATCACCTCGGCACTCGGGCGCGGCGTGGTCGACGAAGCCACGAACGCGGGTGACCCGGAGGGAGTGCGGAGGATCCTGTGCAACGTCACCGGGAGCTCTCGGGCCCTCCTGGTGGTCGACGGCTGGAGCGGCTTCGAGCAGTCCCAGGAGCCCGTGAACCGTGGTTGGGCCCTCGACACCGTGGCGGATCTGGCCTCGGGTTCCATCGCCGGGGACTGCCTCGTGGCGATCTCCGCACGGCGGCGCAACGAGGTGCCCCCGACCCTGCTGGCACAGCTGACCCAGCGCGTGTTGCTGCGAACGGTGGACCCTGACGAAGCGGCCATGTGTGATGCACCGGCGGGCCTGGCCGACAGCGAGCTGCCTGCAGGGCGCGGCTGGTTCGGGGGCCACTGGGTGCAGCTGGCCCTTGCGGATCCGCCGGCGTTGCCACCCGCGGGCGGCGGGACCGCCGGGGGACCCCCGGGTCGGTTCCGTGCGGGCCGGCCCGGCACACGGCTCCCCGAACCCCCTCGCCTGCCCCGGCAGGTCCACCCCGACCAGGTAGCGGGGGCCTCCGGAGCTCCCTGGAGCCTTCCGTTGGGCCTGGGTGGCACCTCGTTGCGGCCCGTGGCACTCGACCTCGGGGCTCGCCACGCCCTGGTGGTCGGCGCACCGGCCAGCGGCCGGAGCACCACCCTCGCGACCATCGGTGCCGCAGCGGATGCGCTCGGGCACCGCGTGCTCGGAGGTGCTAACGCGGCCGCCGTGGCGCGCGCCGGGCTCGATCACCTGCAACGGCGCCCTCGGCAACCGGCGGTCGTGCTGCTCGACGACCTCGAGGAACACCTCGACGACCCCGACACGCTCGACGCGCTGGGGTCGATGGTCGATGCGACCCGGCGAAGTGAGTTGAGGCTGGTCGCATCGTGTGACCCCTTCACCCTTGCCAGGGCCTACGAGGAACCGCTCCTGCGACTGCGCGCCATGCGGACCGGAGTCGTGCTCGGGCACCGACGCGAGGAACTGGTGGAACTCCTCCACGGGGTCGTGGAACCCCGGGATGACGTACCCGATGCGCCCGGTCGCGGATGGCTGCTGTCAGCCGGGGCCGCCGAGCTGGTCCAGGTGGCCCGCACCCCCGGCCGATCACCCGGGTGACCGGCTCGCATGCCCGTGTGACCGCCGTGGGTGCCCGCGTTGTTGTGCTGTTGGCAGCGGCGGGGGCTCAACAGGGATGGGGCGCCGACTCCTGCAGGTCGGCCGGGGTGACGAGCCCCACCGCGAGCGCGTGTTCGACGAGCACCCGGCGACGCTGGGCGGCCTGGGCACCCTCGGAACCGATGAGTCCCGGCACCCCGGCACGGTGCAGCTTCTCGCACAGGTGGTCGAGCTTGCGGTTGTACTTCGACAGGGACCAGCCGAGCCGGCGCGCGCACGCAGCACGCGGTTCGGGCATCCAGTCGGGGGCGTGGGGGTCCGACAGGCGTGGCGCGGCCAGGTCGACCAGAAGTTGCCGCTGCTCCCGGTTCAGTTCCACCACCCCCCACTCGAGGGTCGACTGGCCACGGCCCGCCCACTGCCGCTCCGGGTCGGTGTCGTGCGCCGCCTCGACCGCCTCGAGGCTGCCCTCCATCTGGTAGCGGGTGCGCCCGGCGACGAAGGTGACGGCGAACTCGGAAATGCCCAGACCGACCGAGGTCCCCGGTGCGACCACCGCGGAACTCGGACCGTTGCGGTCCGAGACGTTCAACACGATGCTGCGCCCCGCGTTCGAGAGGATCCAGTTGCCCCGGCGGTTGGCGAACACGCCCAGCACCCGGTGAAGGTACGGGTTGTCGTCGATGACGAGGTCGCCCTGGCGCCCGAAGCTCAGGGTCCGGCGCGGGTCGACCACGCATTCCTCCCCGCAGTAGTCGAGGTACAGACGTCCCGACATGCTCCTCTCCTCTCCCGGTGCCCGGCACACCGCGTCGCGGCACGTGCTGAGCATCCATCACCCGGTCGTGCTCCCCCTCGGTCGCCGCAGCCTAGTGATGTTTCGGCCCATTCGGTACCCCCTCACCACATCCACGGCCGGGATCGCCGCACCGTGCGTGCACCGGGTTCCCACGGGGTGCCCCGATCGGGCATCCTTTGGCGGTGCGTGACCACGACCGTCCGCAGGTGCACCCCACACCGGAGGACACCGACCCGGTGCTGCTCAGGAGGCGCAGGCTCCTGCGGTTGACCGGTGCCGCCCAACGCACCGGCTACGCGTGTTTCGCACTGGCCATGGTCCTGTTCGTCGTGGCCCTGGTCACCCAGTTGCCCTCGTGGCTCGTGACCACGATCATCGTCCTGCTGATCGTCGGCTCGATCGTCCTGCTGCCGGCGATCATCCTCTCCTACGGGGCCAAGGCCGCCGACAAGGAGGACCGGGGCGAGCCGTTCACGTACTGACGCCGGTCACCCTCCAGACCGATTCGAGGGGGTCCTGCCCGGAGGCGGGCTCGCCGCAGGGAACCTTCGCTATGTGCCCGGCCAGCTCCACGTCCACCACCACCCCGCGGCTCCCACCCGACACGGGCTCGGCCAGCACCTCGGTGCGCGACGCGTCCCCCGAGGGATCCCCCTGGACGCAGCGCACACTGCGCCGCTCGGTGAACCAGTCCCAACCCCACCGCAGGAACCCCTCGCGGTCGGCCACCTGCGCATGGGATCCGCCGAGGGTCACCGCACCCCTCACGTGTGGCCCGAGTGTGGCCGGATCCCCGTCGTGCGCGAGCACCGCGAGGAGTGTCCCGGCATCCAGGTGCGCCCACGCGACGCCCTCGGGGAACGACAACGCCGTGGGTGCGAACCGGTGCCCTCCGGTGTGGCTGGTGCGGAACAGCCGGGCGTGGGAGTGCCGCGTGTCCATGGCTGCGAGCACCTCGTTGAAAAGCGCGGTTCCCGAACCGCCGCAGCACACGTCGCGGGCGCCATGGGTGCACAGCAACACATCCACCGTGCCGGCCGGGGGGTCGTCGCGCATGCCCTCGAAGCGCTCCAGTGCCGGCGCGTCGGCCTCCAGCAGTGCGCGGCACAACGCGACCAGGTCCGCCCGGGCATCCGGGGGGACCAGCCACTCGCGGCGCGTCATCGGCCCCACACCCTCCGATGGGCCCTCGTGGGCGATGACGCGCACGCCTGCGTCGGGGTCGTCCGGCACGATCCCCTGGGGCCTCCAGGTGCGTCCGTCCGAGCCGGTGATCGTGCCCACGGGACGCTCGCAGAGGGAGGCGAAGGGTTCTGCCTCCGTGATGTCCCGGGCCCACGGCAGTGGCACCTCGACCACGAGCACGGCGTCCCAGACCGATGCGGTGCCGGCCGGATCGACCTGCTCGGCGACATGACGCAGGGCGCAACGCATGGACGGCTCGTCTGCGGTGGCGACCATGGGCACGAAGATACGCTCCGGGCGGCCATCACCGTGCCGGCACCCCGCTCGGCTCCTCATCAGCGAGGGTGCGACCCTCATCAGCGAGGGTGCGACGGCCCCGACAACCCCGGGGCAGGCGGACCATCGCGGCCTGTGCGCGGGTGTTGCCAACATGTCCCCGTGACCGACCTCTGGTATCTTGTTACCGCCCGGTAACAACAGCCCGGTAACAACAGCCCGGTAACAACAGCCCGGTAACAACAGCCCGGTAACAACAGCCCGGAGCGCCACGGCCGGACCCGGAGCGGACCAGGAATGGATCGATGAGACTGCCAGCAGCACAACGGCGAGAGCAGCTGCTGGAGGTCGCCACCTCGGTGTTCGCCGAACGGGGCTTCCACAACACCTCTATGAACGACGTGGCGGAAGCCGCCGGGGTCACCAAGCCCGTGCTGTACCAGCACTTCACCTCCAAGCGGGAGCTCTTCCTCGAGCTGCTCTCCGATGTGGGCGAGCAGCTCAGGAGCCGGATCGCCAAGGCAACCGCGGACGCCGACGGGCCGAGGGGACAGATCGAAGCGGGCTTCGCCGCCTACTTCGACTTCATGGGTGAGCACAGCGACGCCTACAAGGTGCTCTTCGGCGCCGGTGCACGACGGGATCCCGAGTTCTCGTCGTTGACCCGCTCGGTGGAGGAGACCATCGCCGAGGCGATCGCCGAGCTCATCGTGGTCGACGGCCGTCCCGCAGCGGACAGGGACCTGATCGCCCACACCATCGTGGGCATGACCGAGGCGGCCAGCCGCTACTGGTTGACCCACGACCGCGAACCCGCGATCAGGGACCTCTCCGATGCGGTTGCGAACCTGGCCTGGTCCGGCATGCGGGGGATCACCGCCGGGAGCCCGACCGCCTAGGTCGGCTCACGTTCGTGCCACCCGCGGCGGCGGATAGCCTCGACCGGGTGAGCACCACATCGTTCGAGGTCGTCGTCGAGATCCCACAGGGGTCGCGCAACAAGTACGAGATCGACCACGACACCGGTGAGGTGTGGCTGGACCGCCACTTGTTCGCGGCCACCGTGTACCCGGCGGAGTACGGGTTCTTCCCTGACACCCTCGCCGAGGACGGCGACCCCCTGGATGCCCTGGTGCTGCTCGAGGACCCCACGTTCCCGGGTTGCCACATCCGGGCCAGGCCGGTTGCGGTGCTCGAGATGGCCGACGAGGCCGGACGAGACCTGAAGGTCCTGTGCGTACCTGCCGGAGATCCCCGCTGGGACGGCATCGAGGACCTCGACGACGTGGACCCGTTCCTGCTCGCCGAGGTGCGGCACTTCTTCATGGTCTACAAGGACCTCGAACCCGGCAAGAAGAGCGAGCTGGGCGACTGGGCCGGCCGAACCGAGGCACTCGCCGCGATCGAGGACGCCCGCGCCCGCCACCCGGGCTGACCCCCACCGGGGACGCCGTTCCGGGAGCCCACTCAGCGGGGCAGCCGCGGAACCTCCACCTCGAGAGCCATCTCACGGATCCGGGCCTCCTTGGCGACGACCGACTCCTGGGCGGCCAGGTCGGCATCGGTCAGGTTGCGCCCGGTGAGGCTGCGCGGCCACAGGCGGTCGTGCAGCACGACCGACAGCTCGTTGGCGTACAGGTAGAGCAGGCCCAGCAGGTAGGCCCACGACAGCAGCCCGAACACGATCACGAACACGCCGTAGGTGTCCGAGGACTGCAACACGTAGCGGTTCACGAACCACGTCCCGAGCAGCTGCAGCGCCAACCAGAACGCGCCCGTCGCCACCGCTCCGGGCAGCTGGGCGGTGAAGGGGACCTTGCGGACACACAACAGCGCGTGCAGTCCCAGGTAGCACAGGGCGCCTGCGACGAAGGGCAGCAGGTAGCCCGCGATGCGCTGCAAACGGTGCAGGTCCGGGTCGCGGAACACCCATGCCGAGGAACCCGAGAGCACCAGGCAGGCCCCGATCAACAGGGCACCTGGAAGGGCCCTCAGGCGTCGCAGGATCCAGGGCGGCCGTTCGAAGCGCGGCACACCCCAGACGTTGTTGAGCGCCTCCTGGAGCACCTCCAACAGGCCCAGCCCGGACCACAGGGAGACCAGCAGCGATCCGATCACGACCACGAGGCTGCCCTGCAGCGAGGCGCCGTTGTCGGCGACCTCCTCGCCCACCACCGGCACCGCGGACAGGGTCGAGTCGATCAGGTTGTCGCGCAGTTCGGGGTTGCCGTCCAGCAGCAACCCGACCACACCCACGAACGCCAACAGCAGCGGGAACAGCGAGAAGAACCCCCGGTACGACAGCATCATCGCCAGCTGGCCACCGCGGTCCTCGCCGTACTTCTTGAGGACTCCGTGCACCACCGCCACCGGGGGCACACGCCGTTGCAGGGAGTCGACCCGGTCGAGGGTGCGGTCCAACAGGTTGGGGCGGTCCTCGGCACTCCCGGCGTCCCCACCGTCGGCATCCGCTGCACCCTCGGCATCCGCTGCACCCTCGGCATCCGCTGCACCGTCGGCACCCACCCCATGGCCGGCATCAGCTGCACCGTCGGCACCCACCCCATGGCCGGCATCAGCTTCGCGGTCAGCATCCGCCGCGCGGTCGGCATCCGCCCCCTGGCCGGGATCAGCCCCATGGTCCGCATCAGCCTCGCGGTCGGTGTCCCGCGATGGCTGTCCGGATCGCTGCTGGGAGTCCTCCACCCCGACGAGTCTGGTCCCTGTGGAGCACCCCGTCGGGCACCCGGAGCGGATCCGCCTCGCCGACAGGGAGGGCTCGGTAGGCTCCCGCCACGATGCCCGCACCCGACGCCACCAACGCCCCCGACGATGCGACAGCCCCGTCGGTCACGGAGCTCCTCGAGGACCACGGCCTGCTCCTGGCCGCACTCGAGACCCCGGCGTTCTGGAACCGCGAGCTGCGCCGGCGCGGCGATGACCCCCACGTGGTCGGGGTCCGCACCCGGGCGGTGGGCACCGGGCAGGTGGCGTCCTGCCATCGGGTGGTGTTCGACCTGGATGGCGGCGACGGTGAAGGCTTCCCGTCGTCGGTGGTGGTGAAGACCGGCTCGGAGGACCCGACCTCGAGGCTCACCTCGGCGACGCTGCGGCACCCGGAGACCGAGGTCGGCTTCTACTCGAGGATGGCCCCGACATGCACCGCGCGCGTCCCGCGTTGCCACCTGGCGGCCCTCAACGCCAACGGCGACGACTTCCTGCTGGTGCTCGAGGACCTGACCGGGGCGACCCAGGGCGACCAGGTCGGTGGCATGGAACCCGAGCACGTCGGCGCAGCACTGGACGAACTGGCCGACCTGCACGCGACCTGGTGGGCGGGCCCACCCGGGGGCACCGAGGAGTTCCTGACCGACCGCGGTGACCCCAACGCCCACGCAGTGCTGCTCGCGATGCTCTACGAGGGGTTCGCCGAACGCTACGCGTCCGTGCTCGACGCCGAGGTGCTCTCGGCCGCCGAACGTCTCGTCGGGCTCGCGTCCCGCTACCTGGTGGAACGGCCGGGCCCCACGAGCGTCACCCATGGCGACTTCAGGCCCGACAACCTCCTGTTGCCCGATGCCGACGGGTCGGACCGGGTGGCGGTGGTCGACTGGCAGACGGTGAGCGTGGGGCCTGCGCTCGCCGATGTGTCCTACTTCATGGGTGGTGCGATGCCACCGGAGCTGCGACGGCGACACGAGGCGGAACTGCTCGGTCGCTACGGGTCGAGACTCCGGTCGCGGGGCATCGGGGTGACCGACGACGAGATCACCAGCGGCTACCGGCGCTACGCACTCGACGGTCTGGTGATGGCGATCGGTGCCTCACAGGTGGTCGGCAGGACCGAGCGGGGCGACGAGATGTTCTGTGCCATGGCGACGCGCTCGGCCCACCATGCACTCGAGGCAGGTTCCTTCGAACTCATCTGAGGCTCCGGTGTCGGTGTGGCGGGGACCCCGGCCGCGCAGGTCGCGGCGGGCTCGGTGCACCCGTCGCCGTCAGAGGTCCCTCGCGGGGGTGATCACTCGCTCACCGAACTCCGCGATCGCCGCGACCGGGTCGGCCGCGAGGCCGAAGATCACACCCGGGACCGCCACCCGGCTCACGCCCTTCGCTGCGAGCGCCTCGATTGCGGCCAACGGTTCGTCGCCCCAGACCGCCGGATCGGTGGAGGTGATCTCGATTCCCTCGGGGTCACGCCCGTGTTCCTCGGCACTCGCACTCATGACGTCCAGGAGCGATCCGAGGTCACCCTCCCCCGGGAAGAAACCGTCGCCGAGACGCCCCGCGCGCCTCGCGGCGACCTCGGTGTGGCCACCCACGTGGATCGGCACCCGCCCGTTGGCCGGCTTGGGGTTCACCGACACACCCGAGAAGTCGACGAACTCACCGGAGTACTCGGCGTGGTCCCCGTCCCAGAGCGCCCGCATCGCCTCCACGTACTCGTCGGTTCGCCGGCCCCGGCCGGCGAACGGCACGCCCAGGGCCTCGAACTCCTCGCGCAGCCATCCCACACCGATGCCGAGCTCGACGCGCCCACCGGAGAGGTCGTCGAGCGTGGCCAGGGTCTTGGCCAGCACGAGCGGGTTCCGCTGCGGCAGGATCAGGATCCCGGTGGCCAGGCGCAGGCGCTCGGTGTGGGCCGCCACCCAGGTCAACCAGATCAGGGGATCCGGAAGCGGGGTGTCCGCCGCCATCGCCATCTTCCCCGACGAGTCGTAGGGATAGGTGGACTCGTAGTCGTCGGGGAACACCGTGTGCTCAACGGTCCACACCGACTCGAAGCCGGCCGACTCGGCGGCGCGCCCCATGTCGATCGCCCCCTGTGGGGTGGCGAAGCCGAGCGTGTTGGCGAAGATCATCCCGAAGCGCATGGCCGGACCGTAGCCGCTGGGTCGACCGTCCCGACGGGCTCACCGGGGCGCCGGGTGGCCCCGGCGAGCGGGAACCTCAGCTGACCGAGCGCTCCCCGGTGGAGAGGTCGATCTCGAGTGTGTGCTCACCCGCTTCGATGACCATCCGCTCCTCCCCCACCGCCACCTGGGTGAACGGGTTGTCGAAGCGCACCTCGTCGTCGGGTTCCACCGTCTCGCCGTCGAGGGTCAGCTCGCCGTCGGGTGCAACTCCGAGCACACCCGCCCCGGGCGAGTCGTACAGCACCGAGAAACGTCCGGGCAGTCCATCGGCACCGGGTGCCTCCTGGGCGACCCTCGGGGTGGCCGCGGTCAGTTCCTCGCGGAACTGCTCGAAGTCCTCGTAGCGTCCGGGGCCCTCGCCCTTGCGCCCGACCTCGACGACCCAGACGTTGTCGGCCCCACCCGGTGCCACGAGATCGAAGTCCTCGGTGAGCCCACCGGTGGGGGTGCCGTCACCGCTGTGGTCCTCCCAGGTCGTGGGACGCCACGACCACAGGCCCAGGTAGCGGTCACCGGAGCGGGCGAAGAGCCACGAACCCCATGGCAGCGACTCGGGCGGTTCGGGAACCTGCACCACCTCGTCGAAGGTCTCCGTGGGAACGAACGCGTGGGTGAGCGGCAGGTAGTTGAACGCTTCGAGCAGTCCTTCTCCGGGTGACTCGTACACCGGCCGGTAGACGTGCACCGCGGCCGGTCCCACCTGGTGCGACAACGGTTGGACCCCACCGTTCCAGTAGAGGTCCCCGTCCTCCCAGCGGTCACCCTCGCGCGGTTCGTTGCCCGGGGAGGTCGTGAACGCGATCGCATCCTCGCCGAGAGTGGCCTGCCACGCGTGGTACTGGTGGCCGAACTGCCCCGGCCTGTAGTCCACCGCCGAGGAGAGCATGACGCCGTCGTCGCGCCATGTGCGGGTGTCGACGTCGCTCAGCAGTGCGATGTTGATCACCGGCGCCAGTGCCGATGCCAGTGGGATCGCCGCCTCGGGGTCGCCGTCGGTGACCTCGTCGACGGCCTTGAACTGCTCGAACAGTTCGGTGTCCCACAGGTCGTAGCGGTCCGCGGTCTCCATCGTGAGCGCGACGGTCTGCCATGGCGTGAGCGCTCCCCGCTCCCACCAGAACGGGACCATGTCGGCATCGGTGTAGGAGAGTCCATCCGCACGTTGCGGGTCGTCCTCGACGGGCTGCTCGGGGTCGATCTCGACGCCCATGTGCTCGAGGTCCTCGAACTGCTCCGGGCTGTGGGCGACCTCCCACAGCGCGGCGGGGAGCTTGTATCGCTCCGCCCGCGAGAAGAGCACCGCACCGGGGTCGCCCAGCCCCGGGGGCTCCTCGGACAGGCCGAAGAGCACCTGCAGGGCACCGAAGGTGTCCTGGTCGGCCACCCGCAGCTTGTCCTTCGCGTAGGAGCGCCCGTGGGTCACGCCCACGTTGCCGTTCACCTGGTGCAGGGCCAGGTCGAACAGGAACACATCGAGCATCGCGGTCGCCCGGTCGACGATCTCGGGGTCCTCGGCGTACTCCACCAGCGTGAGCAGTGAGGTCAGGTCCTTCTGGTAGTAGACGTCGGAGTGCCATTCCGAGAACCCGTAGCGCGCCTTTTCGTCGAGCCATTCGTGGATGAACTCCTTGGCCCGCTCGGCGTGGTCCTCGCCGGTCATCTCCTCGCCGTCGCCGTCGGGAACCTCGAAGACCTCCTCGGGGAACCTCTCACCGGCGAGCAGTTCGAGGGTGTGGAAGATGATCCGGTGGTTCTCCGACCAGTACCACCGGTTGTCGAGCACACCCGGGGTGGAGTCGGTGTACCAGTACTTGAACCCGAGGATGCGCTCGTCGATGGCGCGCGCGACCTCCGGTTCGAGCTGGTCCGGGTAACCGATGCGGAGGTTCATCAGGTAGAGCAGGTCGAAGTCCGCCGTGTCCTCGTAGTCGTCGATCTTCTCGAAGCTGCGCTCGAAGTCCTCCACCGACATCTCGTCGAGGCGCTCCAGGGCGTCCTCGTCGCCGCGGATCGCCATCTCCGCGACCGCGATCCAGTCGAGTGCACTGGTTCCGTCGTCGGAAGCCGTTGCCTCCAGGTAGCGCGCAGCGCGTTCGGAGTAGTCGGCGAAGCCCCTGTTCACCTGCACCTCCTGTTCCACGCCGGCACCGTTCTCCCCGATCTCGTCCCCGGAGCCGTCCACGCAGCCGACGCCCACCAGGGCGAGGGCCAGGGTCAGTGCCCCGGCCTTGTGCAACGTACCCACCATGACCGGTCTCACCTCAGGCACGCCTCCACGAACTCGGCGAACGACTCCTCGTCGGCGGAGACCACGAGGTGCCCGTCCTCGTTGCGGCCCACCGACAGCGCGGGGCAGAAGAAGTCCCCCGTCGAGGTGAAGAAGTGGGGGGAACCCGTGACTCCGAGCTGTCGGCCGCGCTCGTAGTCGGCCGAGACCGCCGCGGTCTGTGCCGCCCGGTCGCCGGCGTCGAAGGCGACCCCGAAGCGGCGTGCCACCCCGTCGAGCACCGCCGGGTCGGCGATGTCGGTGCCATCGCAGAACAGCAGCCGGCGCAACTCGATGCTCACCTCCTCACCGGTGCCCTCCCCGGCGGCGTAGGCCGCCGCCGCGAGCGCCATGGCCGGCACGGAGCTGGACGGAAAGGTGGCCGGGTCGAAGCCGCCGAAGTAGTCACGGTCCACCTGGGGGCGGATCTCGTCTATCTCCTCCGCGATGAAGGCGGGGTCGAGCGGCCTGCCGTTGACCATCTCGAGTGGCCAGGATCGCACCACCAGACGCACGTCGGAGCGCCCCCGGCGGTCCCTTTCCTCGATGAAACGCAGCAGGCCGATGTGGGTGAACGGGCAGGCGACATCGGCGAAGACCTCAACGGGCATCCACTGTGTATACATCACCTAACGGTGTTAACCAGATCCGGGCACCCGGCTCGCTACCGTTGCTGGATGCCATCCGCGGCCGAACGAACCGACCGCGACGCCGCACGGGGCGACCGCCAACCCGCTGGGAGCGGCCACGACACCGCTGGGAGCGGCCACGACACCGCTGGGAGCGGCCACGACACCGCCGGGAGCGACCACGACACCGCCGGTAGCGGCCAAGGCACCGGCGGCGGGCGGGCCGACGGTTCCGCGGCGGTCAACCTGTTGGACCGGCTCACCGGCGCGCTGCCCTCCGGCGGTGAGCTGCGCGCGGGCCAGAGGGAGATGACCGAGCTCGTCGAGGACTCGCTGCGCTCGGGAGGGCGGTTGGCGGTCAGGGCCGGCACCGGCACGGGCAAGAGCCTCGCAGTTCTGGCAGCGGTGGCGACCTCGGGGCGCCGAACGGTGATCTCCACCGCCACCAAGGCCCTCCAGGACCAGTACGCGGGCAAGGAGCTCCCCTTCGTGGACGACCACCACGGGCTGTCGTGGTCGGTGCTCAAGGGTCGTTCCAACTACGTGTGCCTGGCTCGTCTCGAGGATGCCCGCAGCCTGCTTGCCGGAGAGGAACCTGCCGCGGTCCAGGACGCGCTGTTCGACTCCGGGGAGTCCACCTCGCGCCCGGAACCGGGCGACCTGGGTGAGGACCAGTCGGACCGGGTCGACCGGATCATGGAATGGGCGCTCGGGACCGACACCGGCGACCTATCGGAGTTGCCCTTCGAGTTGGATGCCCGCACCGCTTCGTGGGTCTCGACGGGACCCGACGGGTGCCCCGGAGCGGACCGATGCACCCATGGCGAGGACTGCTTCGCGGAGGCCGCCATCCGCACCGCACGGGAATCACAGGTCGTGCTGGTCAACACCGCCCTGTTGGGTGCCGACCTGGCACTCGGCACGGCCCTGCTGGACGAGGCCGACGCCTACGTCCTCGACGAGGCCCACGAGGCCGAGGACATCCTCGCCGCTTCCTTCGGCGCGGAGCTCCGCGGGGACCATCTGGCCGCCCTCGAACGCAACCTGCGCGTCGGCGTGGCCGGTTCGGACGAACTGCGCTCCGACCTGCGCCGCACCGCCGCAGTGCTGGACCGGGTGCTGGGAGAGAACGTCGGGACCTCATTCCGCGACGGGTTCCCCGACACCGGCGAGATCGCATCGGTCATCGGACGGGCCGGCGAGGTCGTCGCCGATGCACAACGCGCAGCGACGCGCGAGGTGGAGCGCCTCGCCGGACCCGGTACTCCCGAGCACCACAAGGCACGGGCAGAGGCAGCACGGCGCAACGCCGACCAGCTGGGTGACTCGATCGCGCGTCTGGTGGGTGAGGGAACCCGCGATGCGATCTGGGTCGACGAACGCGGTCCGGCCATCCGTCGGGTGCCCATAGAGGTGGGACCGCGGCTGGCCGAGAACGCCTGGGGCGACTCCGCCGTGGTGCTCACCTCGGCGACGGTCAGTTCCCCGATGCTGAAGCGGCTCGGACTCGGCGACGCGGCGCGGTTCCACGACGTCGGGAGCCCTTTCGACCACCGTGCAGCCGCGATGCTCTACGTGCCACCCCTGCTCGGCGGGGAGCCACCGCGCGACCGCACTCCCAACAACCCGAACTGGTTCGACGAGGCCTGGGAGGAGGCAGCCACCCTTCTCGACGCCGCGGAGGGACGCACGCTGTTGCTGTGCACCTCGATGCGCAACGCACGAGAGTTCGCGCAACTCGCCCGCGACGAACTCGACTGGCCGGTTCTGTTGCAGGGCGAGCTGCCCAAGGCCCAGCTCCTGTCGGAGTTCGCCTCCGACCCGCACGCGGTGGCGGTCGGCACGATGGGGCTCTGGCAGGGAGTGGACGTGGCGGGCAGTTCCCTGAGCTGTGTGATCGTGGACAAGCTCCCCTTCCCACGCCCCGACGACCCCCTGTGGCAGGCACGCTCGGATGCCGTGCGCGAGCGACTGCTGGCGGCGGGCGTGCGGGAGTCCGACGCCGGATACCGGGCCTTCCTCGAAGTGCAGGTTCCCCGTGCCGCCTCGCTGCTGGCGCAGGGCACCGGCAGGCTGATCCGCAGCGCCACCGATCGCGGCCTCGTGGCGGTGCTCGACCCCCGGCTGGCCGAGAAGTCCTACCGGCGTTCGATCCTCGACGAGCTGCCCCCGATGCGGCGGAGCCGTACCCGCGCCGAGGCGCTGGAGCACCTGCGACGCTCCATCGGTGACACCGACGGCGACACCGACCGCGGGCTCAGCGAGGAGTGAGTTCTCCGCTGGAGACCTTCGCGAGCAGCTCCTCGACGAGGCCGATGCGCGGGTTGACCAGCATGTGGCCGGCAACCGACACGGTCGGAACCGTCTCGTTGCCGCCCGCAGCGGCGCGCACCGTCGCGGCTGCATCGGGATCCTCCCAGATGTTGTGGAACCGCGCCTCGAGTCCCCGCTTGCGCAGCGAGCGCTTCAGCATCCCGCAGAACGGGCAACCCGGTCTCCAGTAGACGTCCAGGAGCACGTCGCTGCGTGCTCCGCCCGCTGCATCCGAGGCTGTGGGGCCGGGGGCCGTCGGTGTGTCCTGGTTGCTGGCTCGCCTGTTCATCGGCGAGTTGAACCAGACCGGGGCACCGATTGTTCCCACCGCAACGTCTGCTAGGCATTCGACATGGCCACCGGAACAGGTCACGAACCGGCGACATCGGGTTTCGGGGTGCGCTCGGTGGAGCTGGTGGATCCCAGCCGACCGACGAACGAGTCGATCCCCCGGCGGCACCTGCCCACGGACCTCTACCTGCCGGAGGGCCCCGGACCGTTCCCACTCGTGGTGCACGCCCACGGTTGGGACGGTGCGTCCTGGAAGTTCTCCCGCCTCCTGGGGACCTGGGCGTCGGCAGGGTATGCGGTGGCCGCACCCAACTTCCCGCGCACCAACGCCGGGACGCCCGAGGAGTTGCGCGACCTCGGCGACTACCTGAACCAGCCGGCCGACGTGACGTTCGTGCTCGACTCGGTGCTGGCCATGTCAGCGCGCGGGGGCGAGCTCGAGGGGCTGCTGGATCCCGACCGCATCGGACTCTCGGGGCTGTCCCTCGGTGGAGCGACCGCCTACCCGCTGTTGTTCAACCACCGACACCGCGACCCGCGCTACCGCTGCGGCCTGCTGATGTCGGCCCTGGAACTGCCGTACCACGACGACCCCTACGACTTCTCCCGGCGCATCCCGATGCTCACCTTCGCGGGCACCGCCGACGCCTCGGTTCCCTACGAGCTGCAACAGGACACGATCGCCAAGCTGGGAGGGCCGGCCTGGAACGTGACGCTTCCCGGGGGTGAACACGCCACGCCCTACGAGGACCCGCCCTCGGCCCACGACCCGGTGGTGGCCGCGGGCACCACGGCCTTCTGGGACCTGACGCTCCGGGACGACTCCGGTGCCGCCGAGAGGCTGCTCGAGGCCTTGAACGTCGAGGGCCTCTCCTTCGTGGACGTCTCCGACCCCCAGAACCACCCCCAGAACCACCCCCGCCCCCACCCTCGCCCCCACCCCTCGAACTGATCGTGGTGGTGCCGACCTGTCGGGCACCACCACGATCAGTTCGCATGGGGCTCGCATGGGGCTCGCACGGGGCCCGCACCGGATTTGCACCGGGTGGGCCGTGAGGTGTCGCAGGCGGGTTCTATGTTGAATGCGGACCGAGGCGGTTGGGTGTTCGACGCGGGGTTCGGCGTTGGGCACCGGCTGCCCAGAGGAGAGAGGGCAACGAGTTTGTTCAGGTTCCTGCACGCGGCAGACCTGCATCTGGACACCCAGCCATCCGGGCTGCACGGCTACCCCGCCGAGGTGGCGGAGGTGTTGCGCGACGCCTCCCTGCAGGCGTTCGAGAACCTGGTGGACGTGGCGATCGACCGGCAGGTGTCGTTCTGCGTGTTCGCGGGCGACATCTACGACGGGGCAGAGCGCGGCACCCGGGCCGAGCTGGCCTTCAGGCGCGGCCTGGGGCGTCTGGCCGGGGCCGGGATCCGCAGCTTCGTGGCCCACGGCAACCACGACCCCGTGGAGCAGGGATGGTCGACGCTCTCGCAGTGGCCCGAGGAGGTGACGGTCTTCGGCACCGGATCACCAACCACACACACCCTGGAGCTCGCCGGCACCACCGTCGCCGTGCACGGAGTGAGCTACGCGACGCGGGCCACCACGGACAACCTCGCGCTGCGGTTCGTGCGCGATCCCGGAGCCGACGTGCAGATCGGGGTGCTGCACACCAACGTGGGTGACGACCCTGCACACGGCAACTACGCACCCTGTTCACTGCACGACCTGCGCTCGGTGGGCCTCGACTACTGGGCTCTGGGACACGTCCACACCCGGAGGGTGCTCGCCGGGGCGGATCCGTGGATCGTGTATCCCGGCAACACCCAGGGCAGGCATGCCGGGGCCTCCGAGCGGGGTGCCAAGGGTGCCGTGGTGGTGGAGGTCGGGGACGACGGCACGATTGCAGAACCCGAGTTCGTCCCCCTCGACACAGTGCGCTTCGCAGAGGTGGAACTCGACGCCACGGATCTGGCCGACCCCGGGGCCCTGCTCGACGAGCTGTCCGTGCTGTGCGATGCCCTGCGCACCGAACACCCTGGCCGCGCGCTCGTCGTGCGCACGACGTTGCGGGGCCGGGGCCCACTCCACGGTCTGCTCGCGGATCCGACGACCATGGGAGACACCCTGGCCGAGCTTCGCTCGGATTGGTCCGGGCGTTCACCGGTGGTGTGGTGGGACCGAATCGAGGACCTGACGCGACCCTTCCTCGATCCCGACGAGGTGGCCCGCCAGGACGACTTCGCCGGCAACACCATCCGTGCCATCGACTCCCCGCTCTCCGATCCCGACGGGGATCCCGGCGAGTCGCTGCGCACGGAGCTCGACCGGCTGTCGAAGCTCTCCCCCTCGCTGCGTTCCCTGGGCGTCGAGGTGCCGCCGCCCGACGACCCGGAGCTGGTGGAGCGGGCACGCCTGCTCGCATGCGACCTGCTGGCCGAGGAGACCCGCTGATGTGGCTCGAGGCACTGGCGGTGGACGACTTCGGACACCTCCACGACTGGGAGCTGGACGGTCTCGGGCCCGGCACCAACGTGGTGCTCGGTCCCAACGAGTCCGGCAAGACGACCCTGTTGCACTTCATCAGCTGGCTCCTGTTCGGCTTCCCGCACGGCAACCACCAGGACGTCCGGCGGTACAGGCCGGCATCGGGCAGCTTCGGGGGCCGCATCAGGTTGGGGCAGGCCGACGCGGACGGTTCGCCGCGGCGCTGGATCCTCGAACGGCACTACGGAGAGGAACAGCCGGTGCTCAGCGACCCCGACGGGGTGACCGCTGCCCCCGGCACGCTCAGCGGACTGATCGGCTCCGCAGGTCTGGAGCTGTTCCGCAGCGTGTTCGCGATAACCACCGACGAACTGGCCGGTTTCGAGACCCTGGACACCGACGAGGTGCGTGAACACATATACGCCGCCGGGGTGGTCGGCGGCTCCCGGTCGGCCCGGAGCGCCATCGACGCACTGCGCGCACGGCGCCGCGAACTGCTCGGGCCCCGCAGTGGGCGGATCCGCGAACTCCACCGTGAACTGGAGAGGTGTGAGGAGTCACTCCGCGCGGCGGTCGCCGAGGCGAGGGAACTCCCCCGCCTTCGCGAACGGGTCCGGGAACTGCTTGCAGCGGTGCGAACGACCGACGAGCGGCGCTCGCAGCTCACCGTGCGCCGGGACCACCTGGTGAAGCTGATCGACACCTGGCCGCTGTGGGTCGAGGCGCGTGCGGCAGCCCACGGGATCGAACGACTCGGCACCGAGGTGACGCTGCCGGCGGATCCGCTGGGCGCCCTCGCAGCCGCCGAGAAGGCCTGCCGGGGCGCCAACGATGTGCTCGCCGGCGCGACCGAAGACCTCGAGGTGACAGAGGCCGACCTGGCCGGCATCGTGCTCGACGATTCGCTCCCGGACCTCGGAGCGCGGGTCACCGAGGTCGACCGCCTCGGCCCGCTGCTCGATCAGATCCGCCGGCAGGTGGCCACTCTCGAGTCCGAGCTCTCCGCGTCGGCGGCGGCACTCGACCAGCAGATGGACGACCTCGGAGCGGGCTGGAGCACCGAGCGGGTGGAGCACGTGGACACCTCGATGGCAGCGCTGCGTTCCACACGCGAGCTGGCCGACAGGATCACGACCGCACGCACCACCCTGGAGCGCACCCGCAACGACCTCGACACCGCGCAAAGTGGGTGCGACTCGGCGCGTGAGCAGGTCGAGGCCGCCGAGTCCGAGCGACGCGCTATGACCTCGCTGCTCGGCGAGATGGACACCGCCGCCGCGAGGAGGAACCTCGAGGAGCTCCAGTCGGTGCTGGCCGACCTCGCCCAGAGCGAGGCCCGCATGGCCGGAGATGCACGTTTCGACCAACTCGTGGGCGAACTGCGCAGCAACCGCCGCTCACCCCTGCCGGTTGCGACCCTCGTGGGCCTCATCGGCGCGGTCGTGCTGTGCCTCGGCGGTGCGGGGATCGCGCTGGCAGGGGGTTCGGCACCCAGCGCGGCCTTGTTCGGCGTCGTCGCGCTCACACTGGCGGTCCTGGCGGTGCTGCTTCGGCGGTCCGATCCGGTGGAGGGGCCCCCGGGGGGCCTCCCCGGCTCCGCGGACTCGACCGCCGGGGAGGTCGAATCGTTGCGCGGCCGTGCTGCGGAGCTCGCCGCGAGCTGTGGCCTGCCGTCGCGCCCGACCCCCGCACAGGTGCTGGCGCGCCATGACGAGGTGACGCGGCTCGCCGCTGCCGAGGATGCGCTGCGGCGGGCTTCGGAGGAACTCGAGGCGGCCCTGGACAGCCACGCAACCGCCGAGGAGCGGCACCGCTTCGCCACGGGAGACCTCGAGGCCCTGGGAGTCGACTGGCGCTCCCTGGCTCAGCGGATCGGCCTTCCACGGGACGTGCCCGCCGAGGAGGCACCGGCGCTGCTCGAGCGGATCCGCATGGTGCGCGGGACGGCCCGTTCCCACGCTGCCAAGGAGCACGAACTCGACCGGTTGCTCACCGAAGCGGCCGACCACGAGGACCTGGTCGCCGACCTGCTGCGGTCCGCCGGGATGGAACCCGACGGGGGCATGCGATCCGTCGCGGCACTGGCCGAGCGGGTCGAGCTGGACAGGCGCAACCGCAGCCGTGCCGCCGAGCTCGACTCCGGGCTGGAGGTGCTCCGCCGACGCGTCGACGAGGCCTCGACGGCTGCCGAGCAGGCCGCCGGGAAGCTGGCCGAGCTCCTGGCCGCCGCCGGAGCGCAGAGCCCGCAGGAGTTCCGCGAGGTCGCCGAGCGCGAACACGAGCGCGCCGAGCTCGGGGAAGTCCTCGAACGCTTCGAACAGCAACTCGATGCACGCTTCGGCACCGCGGGGGCCGAGGAGGCGCGCACCGAACTGGCCGAGGGGAACCTCGAGGACTGGGAACGGGCAGTGGCCGAAATCGACGGGCAGCAACGGGCCGCAGCCGAGGAACACACCGCGGCGGTGCGCGCGCACCACGACGCCGAACAGGACCTCGAGCGCCTGGAGGCCTCCGCCGACGTACCCTCGGCGAGCCTCGCCCGGGAGGCCGCCCGCAGCGCACTCGAGGAGGCGATCGAGCAGTGGACCGTGGAGACGGTCGCGCTGCACGCCATGACCGAGACGCTCGCCCGCTTCGAGACCGAGCGCCAGCCGGAGGTCGTGCGCTGGGCATCGGAGTCGTTCCGACGGACCACCGCCGGCCGCTACACCTCGGTCGTGCCGGAGGACAACCGGATCGTGGTGCTCGACCCCACGGGGGCGAGGCTGGACGCCTCCCGGCTGAGCCGTGGAGCCACCGAGCAGCTCTACCTCGCGATGCGCTTCGGACTCGCCAGGGCACACGCCCACAACACCGCCCTTCCGTTGGTCCTGGATGACGTGCTGGTGAACGCCGACCCCGACCGCAGGGAAGCACTCGCTTGCGAGCTGCACGCCGTGTCCGAGGACCTGCAGGTGGTCCTGTTCACCTGCCATCCCGACACCGCCGAGCTGTTGGGTGCCAATGGGGACACGAACGTGGTGGCCATGCCCGGTGCGGCGATCGGGATGGCCGCGCCATGATGCACGTGACCGTGGCGGAGCGCCTCGAGGATCTCGCGGAGGTCCTTTCGGACAGCCTCGGGGTGCCGCTCGCCGACCCGATGGCCACCGAGTTGGTGGTGGTGCCCACAGCGGGCATCAGGCGCTGGCTCTCGCTCCGGCTGGCCAGGCGGCTCGGGTCCTCCGGACCCGACCGCTGCGATGGGATCAGCGCCAACATCGACTTCGTTTTCCCGGGCGCGCTGCTGCACCGCGTGCTCGGCCGTGATGAGCGCAGCGACCCGTGGTCGGTCGGCAGGATGGCGTGGACGATCCTCGAGGTGCTCGCCGGCCACGAGACGGCCGGGGGCGACTGCGACGCCTCGGAGCCGTTCCCCGGGCTCGTGCCCGAGGCTGCACCTGGAGTCACCGCGTGGGCACGTGCACGGCGCCTCGCGGACTTGTTCGACCGCTACATGGCACACAGGCCGGCGATGATCCGGGCGTGGGCCGACGGCGAACAGGTCGACGGTGCGGGCCGGAGCATCGATGAACACATGGCCTGGCAACCCCGGCTGTGGTCGCTGCTGCGCCACCGCATCGGTGTGCCCAGCCCGCCCGAGGCGGCCCCGGCCGTCCTGGCCGAGCTGGCAGGAGGTGCTGCGGCGAGCGAATCCCCCCAACGGCTGTCCCTGTTCGGCGTCACCTCCATCCCCGGCGGGGTGTCGACGATCGAGTTGCTGGACGCACTCTCGGAGCACCGGGATGTGGGGCTCTACCTGCACCAACCGTCCACCGCGTTGTTCGGGCGCATCTCCCGCGAAACCCCTTCGAGCGCGTCGCCCGTGCTGCGATCCCAGGACACCTCCACCGACGCTGCCGAACACCCCCTCCTGCGATCCTGGGGCCGCCCCGCCCGGGAAACGGCGGTGCTGCTCGGCGAACGTGCCCGGGGGGCGCGCCCGGTGCCCGCCCCGGATCCTGCTGGCACCACACTCCTGGGCCACCTCCAGGATGCCCTGAGGAACAACCGGCCACCGGTGAGCGAGGAGACCGGAACCAGCACCCAGCAGCGCCCGGGCGCACCCGATCGGTCGGTGGTTCTCCACTGCTGCCAGGGCGACACACGACAGGTGGAGGTGCTGCGCGACCAGATCCTGCACCTGCTGGCCGCCGACGAGAGCCTCTCGGAGGACGACATCCTGGTGCTGTGTCCCGCACTGGACCGCTTCGCTCCGGTGATCGAGGCGGTGCTCGGCCCCTCCACCGACCAGAGAACCCAGCGTGGGAACCAGCACCGGGCATCCGATGCCGGCGTGGAGCCCGCCCCCGCGCTGCGCTACCACCTGAGTGACCGTTCGCTGGGATCCACCTACCCGATGCTCGCCGCGATGGGGTCGCTGGTGATGCTGCTCGGAAGCCGCTTCTCCGACGCCGCGTTGTCGGACTTCGCGGGCCTGGCGCCGGTGCGCCGCCGCTTCGGGCTCGACGACGAGGCATTGGCGCTGCTGGAGGACTGGATCGATGCGGCCGGCATCCGCTGGGGCCTCGACCCCGCCCACCGGGTCGCCTGGGGAATCCCCGAGGACTACACCGCGGGCACATGGGCCGGGGCGATCGACCGGATCCTGATGGGCATCGCGGTGAGTGACGACCCGAGTGCGCTCACCTGGGGGCACCTCGCTCCGGTGCCCGTGGAGGGTGACGGGATCACCGTGGCGGGCCGGGTGGCCGACCTGCTGACACGCCTCGGGTTGCTGGCGGAACGCGTCGGCGGCCTCCATCCGATCGGCTACTGGCTGGACGTGCTCGGGCAGGCCTCCGGGGATCTGCTGGCCGAGGACCCCGGACGGCAGTGGGAACGCCAACGCCTCGATGAGGTGTTCGAGCGGATCTCGCAGGAATCCCGTGTACCCGCCGCGGGACGCGGCCCGGATGCCGGCACAGGACAGGCCTCCGCCGAGCTGTCGCTCGCGGACATCCGCCACATGCTGGGTGACCACCTCGGTTGGTCGGCGGCCAGACCCCAGTTCTTCACCGGAGGGGTCACCTTCTCCACCCCCACCCCGCTGCGCGGCGTGCCCCACCGCGTCGTGTGCCTGCTCGGCATGGACGAGACCTCCTTCCGCGCCGGGAGCCCCGACGGCGACGACCTGCTCGCACTCGAGCCCCACCTGGGCGACCGGGACCGCCGCGAGGACCTCCGACAGGCCCTGTTGGACTCGGTGCTCGGTGCCCGCGACCACCTCGTGGTGCTGCGCAACGACCGCAGCGTCGTGACGAACCAGGAGGTTCCCCCTTCGGTGGTGGTGGCCGAGCTGACCGATGCTCTCCTCGCCACGGCCCCACCCTCCGGGCGTGAGCAGCTGCGGAAGCGGATCACCCTCGAGCATCCGAGGCAACGATTCGGCGAGGCGAACTTCGTGGCCCGCGACGACAGTGGCACACCCTGGAGCTTCGACGGCACTGCCATGCGCGCCGCGATGGCTGCCCGTGGGCCGGGCGCGGCCCGTCCGTTCGTGGACGGCCCGCTGCGCCGTGCCGACGACCCGGCGCACGGCGGCGAGGGTGGTGAGGACTCCGTGGTCGAGCTGGGCGACCTGCGGGAGTTCCTCGAGAACCCGACCCGGTACTTCCTGCGCCGGGTGCTGGGCGTGTCGCTGCCCGAACGCCCCGAGGGAAGCGGCTCGAGACCCTCTACCCAGATCATCGACCCGAGTGGCCTCACCGCTCCCGCCCCGGGCCGCGACCTGGTGGTCGAACTCGGTCACCTGGAGAACTGGGCGGTTCGCAATCGGCTCCTGGATCACCTGCTCGCCGGGGGCAGCACCGGTGAGTTCGTGGCGCTGGTACGGGCCGAGGGGATCCTGCCACCCGGCGAAACGGGCGCGGCGACGTTGCGGAGCGCACTCGAGGTGGTCGAGCCGCTGGCGCAGGCCTACGAGTCGCTCGCGATCGCCGAATCCGAGGCGCGACGCGTGGAGGTTGACGTGCACCTCGCGGACGGGACCCGGGTCGTGGGAACCGTGAGCGACCGCGGAGTGACCGTTGCCGGTCCGGTCGAGGTCACGGTGTCGAAGCGCAAGGACAAGGACGTGCTCGCCATCTGGCTGGACCTGCTCGCACTCGGTGCGCACGACGGCGGGCGGGCCTGGCGCGCCGTTCACCTGTCGCAGGGGAAGAAGGACCGGAAGGTCCCCTACGCTCCGGTGGTGACCGCCCTCGAACTGTCGGGGTCGGACCCCTCGGAGTGCAGCCGCAACGCACTCGACGCCCTGTCGACGCTCGTGGCGATCCACCGGTCGGGGCTGCGCGAACCGATTCCGTTCTTCCCCACCACGTCCCGGAAGCTGGCGCTCGGGAAGTTCAGCCCCTCGGACTGGAGCGGTTCGCCCTACAACCGCGGCGACCTCGATGACACCTGGGTGCGGGCGGTCTTCGGTGAGCTCGACTACGAACAGCTCACCTCGCTGGAGGTTCAGCCCCATGACCCACCCGGTGGGGAATCCGACCGCGCACGTCGCTACGCCGAGGCGATCTGGGGGCTCCACGACACCTCGGTCACCGACGTGAGCAGGATGGTCGAGCAGGTGCTGCGATGACCGTGCCGCTCGACCTCGCCGGGCCGCTGCCCCGCGGCCGACTGTCGGTGGCCGCCAGCGCGGGCACCGGCAAGACCCATGCACTGTCCACCCTCGCCGCCCGGTACGTGGTCGAGGCCGACATTCCCGTGCACAAGCTGCTGGTGGTGACCTTCACCCGGGCGGCGGCGGCGGAGCTGAAGGACCGGGTCCGGGCACGCCTCGTCGAGCTCGCGACGGCACTCGAGACCGCTGCGGACGATCCGGGATGGATGCCCGATGACCCCGTGCTCGCGCGCGTGTGCGCGGACGACCACGCATCACGGTTGCGGCGTGCCCGCGCGGCGCTGACCGAGTTCGACTCGGCGACCATCTCGACCATCCACGGCTTCGCGCAGCAGGTGCTCGGCACACTCGGTTCGGCCGTGCGCACCGACCCCGACGCGGTGCTCGTCGACGACACCGCTGCGCTGGTGACACAGGTGGCCACCGACCTGCTCGTGGCCGAGGCCACCAGGGGAACCGAGGGCCTGCCCTCACTCGAGGAGCTGACCAGGGCCACCCACCTGGCGCTCACCAACCACGCCTCGCGCCTGCACCCCTGCCCCGGTGCCCCGGAAGCCGGCCGCGACGACGAAGCAACCGTCTCGGCACTCAGGCTTAGGGGACTCGTCGAGCGGGTCATCGAGACGATCCGGCACCGGCGTACCGCGGCGGGCACCCTGTCCTTCGATGACCTGTTGCTGCACCTGCGCGACGCGCTGGCGGACAACTCGACCGGGCCTGCTGCCAGGGCGGCGTTGCGCCAGCGATTCCCGGTGGCATTGATCGACGAGTTCCAGGACACCGACCCGGTGCAGTGGCAGATCTTCGACGCGGCGTTCGGTGGTGCCGGAACCGACGGCTCGACACTGGTGTTGGTGGGGGATCCCAAGCAGGCCATCTACGCGTTCCGGGGCGCTGACGTGCACACCTACCTCGACGCGGTCGAGGGCATGGACTCCGCGGTGCTCGGAACCAACTGGCGTTCCGACCCTGCGGTCCTCGGAGCCAACGAGGTCCTCCTGACGGGCGCAACCTTCGGGTCGGGTTCCATCGGCTTCGAACCGGTGCGGCCGGCTCCCGCCAACGCGGATCGATCCATGTGCGACCTCGCCGGGGACCCCGCGCCGGCACTGGAGGTGCGGCTCGCCGTCGGTGATGCGGTGCCCCGACACTCTCGCTCCAAGCACCCTGACGCCGTGACCAAGGCGGCCTCCGCGCAGATCCAGCGTGACGTGGCCCGCCACGTGCGCGACCTGTTGGAGAACACCGTGATCCCCGACGACGACCCACGGCGCGGGAACAGGGCGCTGCGCCCGGAGGACATCTGTGTCCTCGTGGCGGCGAACCACGAATCGGCCAAGGTGCGCGACGCCTTGTTGGCCCTCGGCATCCCGGCGGTGGTCAACCGGGGGGAGAGCGTGCTGGAGTCGCCCGCAGCGGAGCACTGGCACCGCCTGCTGGCCGGTGTGGCGCGCCCCCAGAGCGCGGCGCGTGCCCGGGCGGCGGCATCCAGCTGGTTCGTGGGCTGGGACGCCGAGCAGATCGCGAATGCCTCCGACGAGGAGCTCGCGGTGCTCCAGGAACGCCTGAGGGCGTGGGGGGAGGAACTCGACGAGCGCGGCGTGGCGGCGTTCGTGGGACTCGTCATGACGGCCTCGGGAGTCGCCACCCGGGTCCTGTCGGCACCCGGCGGGGCACGCGACATGACCGACCTGGACCACCTCGGGGAGCTGCTGGCGGGGTCCTGTGGCCATGCCAACACCCCGAGTGCCCTCCTCGTGGCCTTCGAGCAGCTCGGGCACGCCACGAACGATGCAGAACCGGAGGCTGACCTGTCGGCCCGCCGGGTGGAGTCCGAGTCGAGCGCGGTGCAGATCATGACGACGCACGTGTCCAAGGGACTCGAGTTCCCCGTGGTGTGCTGCCCCAGCCTGTGGAGCTCCGTGGTGGCTGTCCGCGACGTGGTGTGGTGGGAGGACGGCCAACGCCACGTGGACCTCGCGGGCGGACTCCAGTGGGGTGACCCCGAGGAGCACCAACGTCGCGAGAGCCTCGCCTACGCGGAGCTCGTCGGCACGAGCCTGCGTCTGCTGTACGTGGCCCTCACCCGTGCACGTCACCACACCGCCCTGTGGTGGGCACCCAGCGAGGGGGCCTGGCAGACCGGCCTCGCAAGGGTGCTGTTCGGCCGCGACGAGCACGGGAGCATCGACCCCGCGGCCTTCGACACCTCGCTCACCGAAGTGCTGGAGCCACTGGACGTGGAGGGTTCCCTGCAGCGCCTGCAACCGGTCGTGTCCCGCTCCGGGGGCAACATCTCGCTCACCGTGGTGGGCAACTCCGACGACGACACCTCACGGCCCTGGCACGACCCGAGTTCGGCTGAGCCCCCACCGCTCGAGGTGGCGACGCTGCACCGGGACCTTCCCCGTTGGACCAACCGGTGGTCGTTCTCGAAGATCGTGGACTCCGATGCACGCCATGGTGATCCCGGCGACGACTCCGCGGGCGACACCGCGGGCGCGGATGAGCTCCCGCCGTCGCCCCGGGCCGCCGCTCCTCGCCAACCGGATGCCAGCCGGGGCGGCGCGGACCGGACCGGAAGGTCCGACCCGGTGCCGCTGTTGCTCGGTGGGGTCCCCGGCGGCACCGGATTCGGGAACCTGGTGCACGGAGTGCTCGAGCGGGTCGACTTCTGCTCGGGGGAACTCGAGGCGGACCTGGCCCTGCTGGTGAGCGAGCAGTTGCGGCACGACCCCTGGGAGGTCGATGTTGACCTCCTGGTGTCGGGCCTGGCGGCGATGATCCGCACCCCGCTGGGTCCACTGTTCGACCACAGGCCGCTGGCTGAACTGCACCGCGGGGACCGA
The DNA here is from genome assembly GCA_023958095.1 of Microthrixaceae bacterium. Taxonomy (GTDB): domain Bacteria; phylum Actinomycetota; class Acidimicrobiia; order Acidimicrobiales; family Microtrichaceae; genus JAMLGJ01. The sequence goes on along the minus strand of JAMLGJ010000006.1, from coordinate 1,849 downwards.
CTCGACGAGATGAGCTTCGAGTTCAACCTCGCCGGGTCGGGGCCCCCGGTCACCGCCGACATGATCGGCAGGTTGGCACTGCAGCACCTCGACCCGGACGACCCCTACCGGGACTGGGCGGAGTCCCTCGCAGGAATCCACGGCGAGAGCCGTGCCGCGGCGGCCCGGCTCGCCGGGCACATGACCGGTTCGATCGACCTCGTGGCACGCATCACACCGGCCGGGGGCCCGTCCCGGTTCCTCGTTTGCGACTACAAGACCAACCGGCTCGCGCACGGCGGAACCGATCCCGATCCGTCGGCTTTCGACCCCGACAGCCTCCCGGCGGCGATGGCCGAGCACGACTATCCCCTCCAGGCACTGCTCTACAGCGTGGCGCTGCACCGGTACCTGCGCTGGCGCGTGCCCGACTACGACCCCCGGGCGCACCTGGGGGGAATCGGCTACCTGTTCGTCAGGGGCCTGGTGGGCCCGGCGACGCCGACCGTCGACGGGGTGCCGAGGGGCCTCGCCCAGTGGGACCCACCAGCAGCGCTGATCACCTCGTTGTCGGACCTGCTGGAGGGCAACCGGGGGGAGCAGCGGTGAGCGCCAACTCCGCATGGCCGTCCGGTGGCCCTCCCGCACCGTTGCGCCCGCTCGTGGTGCAGCGTTGCGCGGTTCTGGAGCCCTTCGTCGCCGAGGGCCTGTTGGATGCAGCAGCGGTGCACCTGGCATCGGCCATCGCCCGCAACGACGCGGCTGTCGGGGACGAGGTGCTGGTGGCAGCTGCGTTCTGCGTGCGCGCCCTGCAGCTCGGACACGTGTGTGTGGAACTCGCCTCGCTTCCGGGCACCGTCGAGGTGGAGCGCACCGACGACATCACCGGCGACGGTCCGGGCCGCACTGCGCTGCCGTGGCCCGAACCCGGGCAATGGGCCCGGGCCCTGGAGCGCTCGGCCTCGGTGGCGGTGGTCGACCCGACCGATGCCGCGCCCTCGGCCGCGGTGGGCCACGCCGAGATCAGACCGCTGGTGTTCGACGGCACACGGGTCTACCTGGAGCGCTACTTCCGCTACGAACGCGAGGTGGGTGATGCCCTCCTGCGGGAGCTGGGTGCTGGCACCGGTGCGGCGAGTGGTGCCGGCGGCCATGCGCACCCATTGCGCGAGGAGCTGCTCGACCGGTACTTCGTCAGCGACCGCGCCGCGGGCACGACGCCGGGCCCCGACGCCCAACGCAGCGCTGCCGGGGTCGCCCTCGGACGGCACGTGACGGTCATGGCCGGTGGACCCGGCACCGGCAAGACCTACACGATCGCGCGCATGCTGGCCGTTGCGCTGCACGAGGCCCTCGAGAGCGGCGACTCCCTCGAGGTCGCCCTGGCCGCTCCCACCGGGAAGGCCGCCGCGCGCATGGGTGAGGCGGTCGAGGCAGCCATTGCCGGTCTCGACCCACCGGCCGAGGTGGCCCGCCAGATCCGTGCGGTGGAGCCCTCCACGATCCACCGGCTGCTCGGGTACCGCGACGGGATCCGGTTCCGCCACGACCACGACAACCCCCTCCCCCACGACCTGGTGGTGCTCGATGAGACCTCGATGGTGTCGTTGCCGCTCATGGCACGACTCCTGGATGCACTGCGCGAGGAGGCCCGACTGGTGCTCGTGGGCGACCCGTTCCAGCTCGCCAGTGTCGAGGCGGGTGCGGTGCTCGGCGACATCGTCGGGCCGGTGGCTCGCACCGGGGGCCCGGTCGAGGGGCCACTCGCAGAGGGGATCACGATGCTCACCCGCACCCACCGTTTCACCGAGCAGTCGGGCATACACGCCCTCGCCTCTGCGGTGCGCCACGAGGACCTCGATGCGGTCCT
>JAMLGJ010000059.1 GCA_023958095.1 Microthrixaceae bacterium | reverse complement strand
GACCTACAGCGCGCCGATCTTCGTGCGCGCCCGGTTCATCAACGCGAACACCGGCGAGATCAAGGAGCAGACGGTCTTCATGGGGGACTTCCCCAAGATGACCACCAAGGGCACCTTCGTCATCAACGGCACCGAGCGCGTCGTGGTGTCGCAGCTTGTCCGCTCGCCCGGTGTGATCTTCCAGCCCGGTGAGCGCTTCCGCCTCCGCAACCTGGCGAAGCACCAGCTGGTCACCGGCACCATCCACCCCTACCGCGGCGAGTGGATCGAGTTCGACGTCGAGCAGAAGCCCGGCAAGGACGTCACCGCCGGCACCCGCGTGGCCCGCAAGCGCCGCCTCGGCATCTTCGTGCTGCTGCGCGCGCTCGGCTTCGACGAGGAGAACGCCCCCGGCTTCCTCGATGCCTTCGTCCGCCACTTCGACTTCCTCGAGGGCCAGTGGGAGAAGGAGCGCGAGCTCGCCCCCACCCAGGAGGAGGCGCTCGTCGAGATCTACAAGCGCGCTCGCCCGGGCGAGCCGCCGTCGGTCGAGTCGGCCCGCGCCTACTTCCGCAACGCCTTCTTCGAGAACCGCCGCTACGACCTCAGCCGCGTCGGTCGGTACAAGCTCGATCGCAAGCTCGGCCACGAGATCGACAAGATCCTCGAGCTGTTCCCGATGCTCGAGGGCACGATGGCCGACGGGGTCACCCCGCTGATCGACCGTCCCGAGACCGGCCAGCCGGTGCTCAGCCGCTGCGAGGTCCTCGCCGCGTGCACCTACCTGCTGCACCTGGTCCAGGCCACCCCCGGGTACCGCCTCGACGACCAGGACCACTTCGCCAACCGCCGCATCCGTTCGGTCGGCGAGCTCATCCAGAACCAGGTCCGCATCGGCCTCTCCCGCATGGAGCGGGTGGTGCGCGAGCGCATGACCACCCAGGACGTCGAGGCCATCACGCCCCAGACGCTCATCAACATCCGTCCCGTGGTCGCGGCGATCAAGGAGTTCTTCGGGACCTCCCAGCTGTCGCAGTTCATGGACCAGGTCAACCCGCTCTCGGGCCTCAACCACCGCCGCCGCCTCTCGGCGCTCGGCCCGGGTGGCCTCTCCCGTGAGCGCGCTGGCTTCGAGGTCCGCGACGTGCACTTCAGCCACTACGGCCGGATGTGCCCGATCGAGACGCCGGAAGGCCCGAACATCGGCCTCATCGGCTACCTCTCCACCTACGCGCGGGTGAACAGCTTCGGCTTCCTGGAGTCCCCCTACCGCAAGGTCGAGAACGGCAAGGTCACCGACGAGATCGTGTACCTCGCCGCCGACGAGGAGGAGGAGTACGTCGTCGCCCAGGCGAACACGCCGCTCAACGCGGACGGCTCCTTCGCCCAGGAGCGGGTGCTCGTCCGCCGGTCGCCCCAGGCGGCCTCGCTCGAGGACCTGCGCCTCCAGCTCGAGCGCGACATCTTCTTCGGTGCCACCACCGACATCCAGTACGTGCCCGGCAGCGAGGTCCAGCTCATGGACGTCTCGCCCCGCCAAATCGTGTCGGTCGGTACCGCGCTCATCCCGTTCCTCGAGCACGACGACGCCAACCGGGCCCTCATGGGCGCCAACATGCAGAAGCAGGCCGTCCCGCTGATCCGGGCCGAAGCCCCCTACATCGCCACCGGTATCGAGGGCCGTGCTGCCCGCGACGCTGCCGACATGATCATCGCCACCGACGACGGTGAGGTGGTCGAGGTCGACGGGAAGGTCATCACCGTCCAGTACAAGACCCAGGGGCGCAAGGTCTACAAGCTGGCCAAGTTCGAGCGGTCCAACCAGGACACCTGCATCAACCAGCGGCCGATCGTGTCGGTCGGACAGAAGCTCCACAAGGGCGACATCCTCGCCAACGGGCCCTCGACCGACAACGGCGAGTTGGCCCTGGGCAAGAACCTCCTGGTGGCCTTCATGCCTTGGGAGGGTTACAACTTCGAGGACGCCATCATCCTCTCCGAGCGCCTGGTCAAGGACGACGTGCTCACGTCGATCCACATCAAGGAGCACGAGATCGATGCCCGTGACACCAAGCTGGGCCCCGAGGAGATCACCCGCGACATCCCCAACCTGAGCGACGACATCCTCGCCGACCTCGACGAGCGGGGAATCATCCGCATCGGCGCCGAGGTCGAGGCGGGCGACGTGCTGGTCGGCAAGGTCACCCCCAAGGGCGAGACCGAGCTGACCCCCGAGGAGCGCCTGTTGCGAGCCATCTTCGGCGAGAAGGCCCGCGAGGTGCGCGACACCTCCCTCAAGGTGCCCCACGGCGAGACCGGCAAGGTCATCGACGTCAAGGTCCAGAACCGCGCCGACGGCCACGAACTGCCCCCCGGGGTGAACCAGCTGGTCAAGGTGTACGTGGGCCAGCGCCGCAAGATCAGCGTGGGCGACAAGCTGGCCGGCCGTCACGGCAACAAGGGCGTCATCAGCCGGATCCTGCCGATCGAGGACATGCCGTTCCTCGCCGACGGCACCCCCGTCGACATCATCTTGAACCCGCTGGGCGTCCCGTCCCGCATGAACGTGGGCCAGGTCATGGAGTCCCACCTGGGCTACGCCGCCCGATGGGGCTGGGATCACGAGAAGTCCGGTCCGGTCGGCGACGAGCCGGTCCGCACCGAGCGCAAGACCCGTCCGGCCACCCCTCCGGCCAAGCTGATCGCCACCCCGGTGTTCGACGGTGCCTACTGGGACGAGGAGGAGGGTGCCCGCAAGCACCCCACCATCCAGCAGATCCTGGAGAACCTCAACCCCGAGTCCCCCTATGAGGAGTACGGCGACGGCGGGCGTCTCATCCAGAACAACGGAAAGACGACCCTCTACAACGGCCGAACCGGCGATGCCTACGACAACCCGATCACCGTCGGGTACATGTACATCCTCAAGCTGGCCCACCTCGTCGACGACAAGATCCACGCCCGCTCGACCGGTCCGTACTCGATGATCACCCAGCAGCCGCTCGGTGGTAAGGCCCAGTTCGGTGGTCAGCGCTTCGGCGAGATGGAGGTGTGGGCCCTGGAGGCCTACGGCGCCGCCTACTGCCTGCAAGAACTGCTGACCATCAAGTCCGACGACGTGTTGGGCCGGGTCAAGGTGTACGAGGCCATCGTCAAGGGCGAGAACATCCCCGAGCCGGGCATCCCCGAGAGCTTCAAGGTGCTCATCAAGGAGATGCAGGCCCTGTGCCTCAACGTCGAGGTCCTGGCCAAGACCGGCGAGGAGATCGAGATGCGCGAGCTCGACGAGGACGTCTTCCGCACCGCTGAGGAGCTGGGCATCGACCTGTCCCGCCCCGAGCGCGGCTCGGACGAGGAAGACGAGCGTCGCCAGGCCGAGCGGGCCTCGCGCTGATCCGGAACGACTGAGAGAACGAGGAACGAACGAACATGCTCGACGTCAACAACTTCGACCAGCTCCGGATCGGCCTGGCCACCGCGGACTCCATCCGCATGTGGTCCAACGGCGAGGTCAAGAAGCCGGAGACCATCAACTACCGCACGCTCAAGCCGGAGAAGGACGGGCTCTTCTGCGAGAAGATCTTCGGTCCCACCAAGGACTGGGAGTGCTACTGCGGCAAGTACAAGCGGGTGCGCTTCAAGGGCATCATCTGCGAGCGCTGCGGCGTGGAGGTCACCCGCTCCAAGGTCCGGCGCGAGCGCATGGGCCACATCGAGCTGGCCGCCCCCACCGTGCACATCTGGTACCTCCGCGGCACCCGCTCGTGGCTGGCCTACCTGCTCATGGGCACCGAGCCCCGTGAGGAGCTGAAGGCCAAGCAGCTCGAGAAGGTCATCTACTTCGCCGCCAACCTCGTCGTGTCCGTCGACGAGGAGAAGCGCGACCAGGACCTCCCCACCCTCGAGGCCGAGGTGCTCGCCGAGCGCGAAGACCTCGAGAAGGAGCGCGAGCTGGAGCTGGCGCGCCGCATGGAGGACCTCGAGAAGGAGATCGCCGAGCTCGAGGCCGAGGGCGCCAAGGACGCGGACATCAAGGCCCGCCAGAAGCAGGCCGACAAGGACCTCGCCGCGATCCGCGAGCGCTGGGAGCTCGAGATCGACGTCACGATCCGGGCCTTCGACGAGTTCAAGAGCCTGTTCTCCCGTCAGATCATCGAAGACGAGATGCTGTGGCGCGAGCTCGAGGACCGCTACGGCGAGTACTTCGAGGGCGGCATGGGTGCCGACGCGATCAAGTCCCTCATCGCGAAGCTCGACTTCGACGAGGAGGAGGAGAAGCTCCGCGCCGCGATCGACCCCCAGGAGGGCCAGCGCCCCCTGTCGGCCCAGCGCAAGCAGAAGGCCATCAAGCGCCTGAAGATCGTCTCCTCGTTCAACCAGCGCGACGAGCACGGCAAGCGCATCAACGACCCCGGGGCGATGATCCTCGACGTGGTGCCGGTGATCCCGCCGGAGCTGCGCCCGATGGTCCAGCTCGACGGTGGCCGCTTCGCCACCTCCGACCTCAACGACC
>JAMLGJ010000058.1 GCA_023958095.1 Microthrixaceae bacterium | reverse complement strand
ACGAAGCGGAACGTCTGGCCGAGGGAGCGTTCCACCTGCCACGACAGGTAGGAAGGATCGATCGGCAGGCAGTGACCGCCGACGCCGGGACCCGGTGTGAACCGCATGTACCCGAACGGCTTCGTCGACGCGGCGTCGATGGACTCCCATACGTCGATGCCGAGGTCCCGGGCGAACATCGCCAGCTCGTTGACCAGGGCGATGTTGACGTGGCGGAAGGTGTTCTCGAGGAGCTTGGTGAGCTCGGCTTCGCGCGTGCCCGACACGGCGACGGTCTGATCGATGATGTCGTCGAAAAAGCCCTGCACCGCGGCGAGCGACTTGTCGTTCACCCCGGACACGACCTTCGGGGTGTTCTCGAGACGCCACTTGGCGTTCCCGGGGTCGATTCGCTCCGGGCTGTAGCCGAGGTGGAAGTCGGTGCCGGCGGTGAGCCCCGAACCCGCTTCGAGGATCGGAGCGACCAGCTCCTCGGTGGTGCCGGGATAGGTCGTGGATTCCAGAACGACGGTTGAGCCCGAGCTCACATGCGGTGCCAGCGTCCTCGCAGCCGATTCGATGAAGGACAGGTCGGGCACCCCCTCACCCATCGGGGTTGGAACCGAGATCACCGCAACGTCGAAACCCGCCAGGTCGGCCGCGTCGGAGGTCGCACGGTAGCGGCCGGTCGAGAGGATCTCGTCGAGTTGGTCCGAAGAGATGTCCTCCACGTGGGACCGGGCCGCGTTCAGGGACTCCACCTTCGTGTCGTCCACCTCGAATCCGGTCACGTCGTAGCCGGCGAGCACCGCGCGAACCGCGACCGGCAATCCGACGTACCCCTGACCTATGACCGCTGCTCGCCGTGCTTCGTTTCCCATGATCGCCCCCTCTGGGCGACGACACTCCTGCCACCGCCCGCCTACGGCCGTTCGGCCATTGGTATCGTCGCTTCGCCCGTGCAGGACGGTTCGCCCGGACTCAAGTTTGCCATGGCCCCGCCCGGATTCAACTCCCGGCGACGAACCGGGGGAGGCACTGTCAGCTCGGCAGTGAGCGGAACCACTCGATGGTGCTGGCGAGACCTTCGCGCAGTTGAACCGGCTCCACGTCCGGGAACAGGCGCATCAGACGGTCGTTGGCGGCCTGGGAATGCGGCACGTCGCCGGGGCGCGGATCGGTGTGCTGCACCTTGACATCGTGGCCCAGCAGCTCCTGGAGGAGCTCGATCACCTCCAGCAGGTTGGTCCTCGAGCCGAAAGCCAGGTTCACCGGTTCCGGGTCGCTGACCCGGCGCAGCACAGCGTCTGCGATCACCGAACAGACTGTCTCCACGTAGGTGAAGTCACGGGACTGGGTGCCGTCGCCGTGGACCTGCAACGGTTCGTCGGCCAGTGCTGCCGAGACGAACGCCGGGATCACCGCCGCATAGGCGTGGCCTGCCGCCTGCAGCGGTCCGAACACGTTGAAGAACCGGAAGGCGAGGGTGGGCAGGTCGTATGCGGCCTGCCAGGCGAGGGCATAGGACTCAGTTGCCAGCTTCGAGGCCGCGTAAGGGCTCATCGGGCGTGTGGCCAGGTCTTCGTGCTTGGGCAGGGTCGGGTTGGCGCCATAGACCGACGAGGAGGACGCCACGACCACATGACAGTTGTCTGCTCGGCGCGCGGCCTCGAGCACGTTCATGGTGCCCGTCGCATTGGCGCCGTGGGAGGCCACCGGGTCCTTGATCGAACGTGGCACCGATGGACGTGCCCCCAGGTGCACGATGGAGTCGGCGCCATCAGTGACCTCGTCCAGGGCTGCGGTGTCGAGGATCGTGCCCTCGACCAGCTCGGCGCCAGTGCTCTCGAGGTTCTCCCTGAAGCCGCTCGACAGGTCGTCGAAGGCGACGACACGGTCTATGGCGGGCTCTGCTGTGAGGCGGCGGGCGAGGTTGCCGCCGATGAAACCGGCGCCTCCGGTGATCACGACCTTCATGCTGCCTCCGACGGCTGATTGGCTCGGCCTCCGAATGGTGGCCGCACTCAGGCTACTGGGGGCTTTGCCCTACCCCTACCGTGCCCGATCTGGGCCTTCGGGACCGAATCCTGAGATACCTCTAGGAATTCTGCGATGCAGGTGTCACAATGACTTCGGCGATTGGGTGAGGGGGATTCAGTTTTCTGGCGAGAAGCGTTTGGAGCAGGGCGTGCCAACACTGGGGACAGGGCGATGACGGCGAGCGTGTTCGGACGCTTCCGGTACGTGACACAGGTGCTGATCGATGCATCCGTGTGGTTCGCGGCCGTGTTCTTCGCGACCTACCTGCGCTACGAGATGTCCTTCGCCCGGCTGGACCTGGGCGGTGTTCTGCTCGTCGCGGCCGTTGCGATAGTGCTGCAGGTGGCCCTCGGGACCGCCGCCGGTCTCTACGTGCACCGCTGGCGCTACGGCACCTTCGAGGAGGTCGCCGCGGTTGCGAGGGTTGCGGTGGCCGTCACCGCCGTCGTGACCATCGCCGACATCTCGCCTCTGTTGGACCACAGCGTTCCCGTGAGCGCCTCGATCGTCGCCGGGTTCCTGGCGCTGGCGGGCATGAGCGGGTTCCGCATGCTGTGGCGACTGCTGCTCGACCGCTGGACCAGGGCGACGCATTCGGACCGTGAGCCCGTGATCGTGATGGGTGCCGGCGAGGGCGGGCTCCAGACCGTCACCGCCATGGTCAAGAGCGGGCCGTACCACCCGGTCGCCCTCCTGGATGACGACACCAAGCTCCGCAACCTGCGCATCAAGGGAGTCAGGGTGCGGGGCACCCGCAAGGACCTGGCCCACGTCGTGGACGCCACCGGGGCGTCCACACTCGTGATCGCCATCCCATCCGCCGACGCGGAGACGATCCGCGACCTGGCCGCCCGCGCCGACCAGCTGGACCTCAAGACCCTGATCCTGCCGTCGGTGGACGAGCTCTTCGGTGCCTCCCCCGGGATCGGTGACATCCGGCCCCTCACCGAGGCCGACCTGCTCGGACGTCGGGAGCTCAGCCTCGACACCGAGTCAGTCGCCCACTACCTCACGGGCAAGACGGTGCTGGTCACAGGCGCCGGTGGGTCCATCGGGTCCGAGCTGTGCCGCCAGATCCACCGCTACGAACCCGGCTCGCTGGTGATGCTCGAACGCGATGAATCGGCGCTGCAGTCGGTGCAGGTCTCGATCGAGGGCAACGGGCTGCTGGACAACCGCAACCTGGTCATCTGCGACATCCGCGACCGCAAGCGGTTGGCCGAGGTGTTCGACGAGCACCGCCCCGACGTGGTGTTCCACGCGGCTGCGCTGAAGCACCTGCCACTGCTCGAGATGCACGGTGAGGAGGGCTGGAAGACCAACGTCTGGGGTACCCAGAACCTGCTCGAGTTGGCCGTGAAGCACGACGTGGACCGCTTCGTGAACGTCTCGACCGACAAGGCAGCGGATGCCACTTCAGTCCTGGGACGAACCAAGCGCGTCGCTGAGCAGCTCACCTCGTTCACGGGCAAGCACAACAGTGGCACCTACCTGTCGGTGCGCTTCGGCAACGTCCTGGGAAGTCGTGGTTCCGTGCTGCCGCTGTTCCGCGAGCAGATCGAGCGAGGCGGACCGGTGACCGTCACCGATCCCGAGGTGACCCGCTTCTTCATGACGATTCCCGAGGCGTGTGAGCTCGTCGTGCAGGCGGGCACCCTCGACGGGGAGGACGGACGGGTGCTCGTGTTGGACATGGGCGAACCCGTGAAGATCGCGGACCTGGCGCACCGGCTGGTGGCCGAGTCGGGCAAGGACGTGGAGATCATCTACACGGGTCTGCGTCCGGGTGAGAAGTTGCACGAGGTGCTGTTCTCCCCCGACGAGCAGCCCACCGCGTCGGGTCACCCCCTGATCTCGTCGGTGCGCGTCCCCTCGATGAGCCCTGCCGAGGCGAGGGTCGCGGATCCATTCCGCAACGAGGAGGTCATCGACCTCCGCGACTCGGTTGATGTCTCCTTCGCCCACGAGGGGGCCAGGCGCAGCATCGCCTGAACCAGCCCCGGGCGGCCCGGTTCAGCGGTACTCGGGGTTCGGGAAGTCGAAGCGGGCGCCTGCGTCCCAAGCGGAGCGCTGGTTGCCATGGGCCGGGAAACCGCCTGCATCCCGGAGCAGCCGGGCTCCGTGCATCAGGTTCCAGGCCATGAAGGTCGTGTTGCGGTTCGTGAAGTCGTTCTCCGGTCCGCCCGAACCGGGATCGAGGTATGAGGGTCCGGGCCCGGCCTCGCCCAGCCAGCAGGCGTCCGCCTGGGGCGGGATCATGAAACCGAGGTGCTGCAGGCTGTAGAGCACGTTCATCGCGCAGTGCTTCGCCCCGTCCTCGTTGCCGGTCACCAAGCAGCCGCCGACCCTCCCGTAGTAGGCGTACTGGCCGGCTTCGTTGAGCATGCCCGAGTTGCCGTAGAGGCGTTCGATGACACGGGTGCACACCGAGGACTTCTCGCCCAGCCAGATCGGGGTCATCAACACGAGGATGTCGGCGGCCATCACGCGCTCGAACAGCGCAGGCCAGCCGTCGGTGTCGAAACCGTGCTCGGTCATGTCGGGCTGCACACCCGGCGGCAGGTCCTCGTCAACCGCCCGGACGAGATCGACCGACACGCCGTTGGCCTCCATCACGCCGATGGCGATGCGGGCGAGTCCCTCGGTGTGGGACTGCTCCGGTGACCGCTTCAGGGTGCAGTTGACGAACAGCGCCGAGAGGTCCGAGAAGTCCGCAGCACCGTAGTGGGTGGTTCGCTCGTTGGTGTCTGCCATCATCGCCTCCGTTCCCACCGACCCTTCGCGGCTGACCCTACGCGTCGCACCCCGCCGCGTGTCGCCCGTGCAGTGCAGCCTCGTTCTGTGTTGTGTACGGAGCGCGCCGCCCGGCGGCCCCCA
>JAMLGJ010000057.1 GCA_023958095.1 Microthrixaceae bacterium | reverse complement strand
TGGCGGAGCGCGGATACCGCTGCATCGGTACCGTGCGGTCCGAGGAGAAGGCTGAGGTGCTTGGCGACGCGGCCCGTGAAGCCGGGGTGGATGTCGAACCGGTCCTGTTGGACGTGACCGACGCCGAGCGCTGCGAAGAGGTGATGGAGGGTCTCGAGCTGTACGGGTTGGTGAACAACGCCGGCTACACCAACGCGGGTGCGATCGAGGACATCCCCGACGACGCGGTGCGCCACCAGTTGGAGACGATGACGATTGCGCCGATGCGCCTCGCCAGGCTCGCGCTGCCGGCCATGCGCGAAGCCGGGCGGGGCCGGATCATCAACGTGTCATCCATCTACGGACGGGCCACCACACCGCTGAGCGGCTGGTACCAGGCGTCCAAGCACGCCCTCGAGGCCGCCAGCGACGCCCTGCGCATGGAGGTGGCCGGTGACGGCGTGCAGGTGATCCTCGTGGAACCCGGTGGTTTCAGGACCGGGATATGGGATGACAACGCCGAGGCGATGGAGCGTCACTCGGGGTCCCGCTACTCCTCGGCGTATGAACGCGAGCTGCAGGTCACCCGTCTGTGGAACTGGATCATGGGCGAACCGGAACAGGTCGCCTCGGTGATCGTTCGTGCCCTGGGCTCCCCGATGCCCCGTGCCCGTTACCTGGTGGGTATGGACGCACAGGTTCTGGCCGTCGCGGACCGCTTCACCCCGACCCCGCTCAAGGACCTCATCACACGCCTCACCCTTGGTCTGTAGGGGCCCCAGCCCGGCAACACGTGCCGACCCGACGCCACCGGACGCGGCCTCGGTGTCGCTGGTGCTGCCCCGGTGTTCCTAGCGAGTGCTGTCGGGAGCACCCCAGCTGTGCAGCAGGCTCGCGTAGTTGAGCCGTTCCAGTTCGTGGGGGTTCGCACAGTTGCCCACCGACGTGGCTCCCCGGGCCTCCTCCAGGTTGCGGTAGCCGTGTTCGTCGAGCCAGGCAGCCAGTTCGGTGGTCATCGCGCGCAGGTGTTCGGGTCCGCCGCGCAGAAGCGCCGAGACGCTCTGCACGGCGTGGGCACCGCAGAGGATCGCCTTCGCCGCATCGGTACCGGAGTGCACCCCTCCGGTGACTGCCAGCGAGAGGTCGTTCTGGCCGTGGAGGATCGCGAGCGCGTGCAGCCTCATCGGCAGCTCTGCGGGACTGGAGAGCACCAGGTGGCGTTCGTAGTCGAGGGTCTCGAGGTCGAGGTCAGGTTGGTAGAAGCGGTTGAACACCACCACACCGGATGCCCCCGCGTCATGCAGCCTCGCCACGAACGCGGGCACCGAGGCGTAGAAGGGCGAGAGCTTCACAGACACCGGGATGTCGACCGCGTCGACGACCGCGGCCACCACCTGCAGCTGGCGCTGTTCGATGGCGGCCCCGGTGAGCGAGGGGTCGGTGGCCACGTCGTAGAGGTTCAACTCCAGTGCCGCTGCTCCATGCTGCGCGATCTCGTGGGCGTGGTAGGTCCATCCGCCCGGGCTTACCCCGTTGAGGGATCCGAGCACCGGCACCTCGAGCGTCTCGGCCAGGCGTTGCAGATGCTGGAGGGTCGGGTTCGCACTCTGGGAGAACACGTCGGTGTCGACCATGAACGAGCTCGCCTCGGCGTTGATGTCGATCGTGGAGTCCAACAGGCGTTGGGTGGCGAGCTGGTCGGCGATCAGCTGCTCCTCGAACAGCGAGTGCATCACCACGGCTCCCGCGCCGGCCTCGACGAACGCCTCGGCATCCTCGAGGCGGTCGCACAGCGGTGAGGCGCCGACCACGAACGGGTTCGCCAGGCGCAGTCCGAGCCAGTCACAGGCGAGGTCAACCATCTGCGTCCTCCTGGGTGGGGAACCTGATCCGCGACACCTGCTCGTAGAGGTCGTGGCGTTCCGCGGCGTGGCGTTCGGCGGCGTCGACGAGCTGGTCGAAGCGTTGCGGGTCGCGCAGCTGCACCATCCGGAAGCGGCCCTCTTCGCGCATGTAGTCGCGCATCGGCAGCGACATCGGGTCCGCGTCGATGTGTAGTGGCGGTTCGCCCTGGGCGATCCGGCGGGGATCGAAGCGGTACAGCGGCCAGGCACCGCTGTCGATGGCCCGCTTCTGCTGGGTGGGGGAGTGCACCAGGTCGTAGCCGTGGGCGATGCACGGGCTGTGGGCTATGACCAGCGACGGCCCCGGGTAGGCCTCGGCCTCGAGGAGCGCGTCCACGGTCTGTTTGTTGCGGGCCTGCAGGGCGACACTCGCCACGTAGACGTGCCCGTAGGTCATCGCGAGCAGGCCCAGGTCCTTCTTGCCGGTCTCCTTGCCGGCGGAGGCGAACTTCGCAACCGCCCCGGTGGGGGTGGCCTTGGAGGCCTGCCCGCCGGTGTTGGAGTACACCTCGGTGTCGAGCACCAGCACGTTGATGGAGCGGTCCGTCGACAGCACGTGGTCGAGTCCGCCGAATCCGATGTCATAGGCCCAGCCGTCGCCGCCGACGATCCACACGCTCTGGGGCACCAGGTGCTCCGCCAGGCGACGCAGCTCCGCGGCGTGGCGGGGGATACCGTCTCCGCCCGACCAGTCGGTCGCCACAGCCATGTCGGTGAGCTGGTGGTCGAGGTCCTCCACCTGCCGGCGGCGTTCCGCGATGGATGTGGCATCACCGCCGCACGGGGTGAGCAGCGCGTCCACGAGGCGTTCGGGCAGCTCATGGGCCACCCGTTCGAGCAACAGGCGTGCCCGGGCCTCCTGGGAGTCCACACCGAGACGCATCCCCAGGCCGAACTCGGCGTTGTCCTCGAACAACGAGTTGCTCCACGCGGGGCCACGGCCGTCCGGCCCCACCGAGTACGGGGTGGTCGGCAGGTTGCCGCCGTAGATCGAGGAGCACCCGGTCGCGTTGGCGATGACGAGGCGGTCGCCGTAGAGCTGGGTGAGCAGTCGCACGTAGGGGGTCTCACCACACCCGGCACACGCTCCGGAGAACTCGAAGAGCGGTTCGAGCAGCGGAACGGTTCGCGAACGGGTCGGCACCTGGGATCGCTGCAGGTCGTGGATCGTCTCGTAGAACGCGAACGCCTCGCGCTCGCGTTCGCGGTGCTCCGCTGCGGGGAGCATGTTGATCGCCTTGCGCTTCGGCTGGGAACGGTCCTTGGCGGGACAAATCTCGACACACAGGCCACAACCCGTGCAGTCGTCGGGGGCGACCTGCACCACGTACTCGAGGCCCTCGAGTTCCGAGGTGTGCTCCTCGGGTACGTGACGGAAGGTCTCCGGCGCGGTTGCTGCCGACGCTGGGTCGAAGGCCTTGGTGCGGATCGCGGCGTGCGGGCAGATCATGGCGCAGCGGTTGCACTGCACGCACAGCTCCGGTTCCCAGATCGGAATGTCGAGGGCGATGGCCCGCTTCTCGAACCTGGCGGTACCACTCGGCCAGGTGCCATCGGGTGGGAACGCGCTGACGGGGAGGCGGTCGCCGTGGCCCTCGAGCAACAACCGGGTGACGTTGCGCACGAAGTCAGGGGCGTCGTCGGGAACGGCGGGGGCACGGCCCCGCGAAGCGTCCGGTGGACCGAGGGGTACCTCGGCGAGGCCGTCGAGCGCCGCGTCGATCGCGTCGAAGTTGCGCTTCACGACCTCCGCTCCGCGCTTGGCCCAGGTGCGTTCAACCGACTTCTTGACCACGCCGATGGCGTCCTCTCTTGGCAGCACGCCCGAGAGAGCGAAGAAGCAGGTGGACATGACCGTGTTGATGCGGCGGCCGAGGCCGTTGGCCGCCGCGACGCTGTAGGCGTCGATCGCATGCAGCGTGCAGTTGCGTTCGGCGAGCACCGTCTGGACCTCGCGGGGAAGCGACTCCCACAGCTCGTCGTGGGGTACCGGGGTGTTCAACAGCACCGTTGCGCCCTCGTCTGCCACGTCGAGCACGTCGTAGCGTTCGAGGAAACCGGGGTCGTGGACGGCCACGAAACCGGCCCGGGTGATCTCGTAGGTGGAACGGATCGGCTTCGGGGAGAACCGCAGGTGCGACACGGTGCGGGCCCCGGACTTCTTGGAGTCGTAGACGAAGTGGCCCTGGCAGTGCAGCTCGGTGGACTCGCCGATGATCTTCATGGCGGCCTTGTTGCTCGACACGGTGCCATCGGATCCGAGCCCGTAGAACACCGCCCGGGTCACCTCGTCGTGCTCGACGTCGAAGCTCTCGGGCACCTTGAGCGAGAGGTGTGTCACGTCGTCGTTGATGCCCACCGTGAAGCGCCGACGTGCTTCAGCAGAGGCTGCCTCGTCGAGCACCGCCTTGACCATCGCGGGGGTGAACTCCTTCGATGAGAGTCCGTAGCGACCCCCGGTGATCCTCGGCAGCGAGTCGAGCGATCCGCTTGCTGTGCCCTCGACCAGTGCCGCGGTGACGTCCAACAGCAGCGGTTCGCCGGTTGCCCCGGGTTCCTTGGTGCGGTCCAGCACCGCCACCGAGGTGGCACTCGTGGGCAGCACCCCGAGCAGGTGGTCGATCGAGAACGGCCGGTAGAGGCGCACCGTGACGAGCCCGACCTTCTCGCCCCTGGCGGCGAGGTGTTCGACGGTCTCGCGGGCGCACTGCGCTCCTGAGCCCATCATCACGATCACCGTCTCGGCCTCGGGGTGGCCGTGGTACTCGAAGGGTGCGTAGTGGCGTCCGGTGAGCTCGCCGAAGCGTGCCATGGTCTCCGAGACGACCTCCACGCAGGCGTCGTAGAACGGGTTGGCGGCCTCGCGGCCCTGGAAGAACGCATCCGGGTTCTGGGCGGTGCCCCGAATCGCGGGACGTTCCGGTGACAGCGCACGCATGTGGTGCGCTGCGACCGCCTCGCGGTCGACCAGCGCTGCCAGGGTGTCGTCGCCGAGGGCCTCGAGCTTCTGGATCTCGTGTGAGGTGCGGAACCCGTCGAAGAAGTGGATGAACGGCACCCTGGCGGCGAGCGTCGCGGCGTGGCCGATCGCAGCCAGGTCCTGTGCTTCCTGGGGGGAACCCGAGGCGAGCAGTGCGAAGCCGCTCTGGCGGACCGCCATCACATCTGAGTGGTCTCCGAAGATCGACAGTGCGTGGGTGGCGATGCTGCGGGCGGCCACGTGGATGCAACACGAGGTGAGCTCGCCCGCGATCTTGTAGAGGTTGGGCAGCATCAACAGCAGACCCTGGGACGCGGTGAAGGTGGTGGTGAGCGCCCCGGTCTGCAGTGCGCCGTGCACCGCGCCGGCGGCCCCACCCTCGGACTGCATCTCGATGACCTCGGGGGTGGACCCCCACAGGTTGGCCCTGCCGCTGGCGGACCACTCGTCGGCGTGTTCACCCATCGGCGACGCAGGGGTGATCGGGTAGATCGCGATCACCTCGCTCAGGCGGTATGCCACCGACGCCACGGCTTCGTTGGCATCGAGTGTGACCATCTCGGGGGCCGTCACCGTCGACATGGGGCCATCATGGCCCACATCCGCGGTCCGTGCGCTTCGAAGTCGCAAGCCCTCCCGTTCTGTGTTGTGGGAGGCGCGCGACGCGCGTGGGGCCCGTCACAGGGGGGGGG
>JAMLGJ010000056.1 GCA_023958095.1 Microthrixaceae bacterium | reverse complement strand
CTTGATCTGGCTGCCGAGACCGAGGATGAACCGGCCCTTGGAGAACTGGTTCAGGTCGTATGCGGTGTTGGCGAGGGTCATCGGAGAACGCGCGAATGCCACCGCGATCGAGGTGCCGATGTCGATCCGCTCGGTGTGTTCCGCTGCCAGGGCCAGGGGCAGGAACGGATCGCGCGAGGTCTCGGGCACCCACACGCCGTCGTATCCGAACGATTCGGCCTCTTCCGCCTCGGCGGCGGCACGTGCGAGGTTGAACCCGATTCCTGCGTCGATCTTCATCCCGGGACGATAGCGAACGGCTCCCGGGTGTGGGTCAGCCCTCCAGCCAGTCCCAGGCGTCGCTGTCGGACTCGAAGAACTTGGCTTCCTTCGCGTAGTAGGGGGAACACAGGCTCGCCAGGTGCCGCTCCCACTTCTTGTCGCCGACGATCGCCATCTTCGAGATCTTGTCGTGGTACTGCTTGGCGAAGCGCAGGTCGGAGGCCCAGGCGCTGACCTTCTCCCAGTGGAAACCGGTCAGGTCGAGCAGCAGCGACACCGACCCGTTGGCATCGATCGCAGCCTCGACCGCAGGAGTGAGCACCTCGTAGTCGTCCTTGGTGACGGTGCCCGAAACCTTGAATCCAAGGACTGTCTGCGTGCTGCGGTCCATCGTCTCGATCATCTGCTGCTGCTCCTGACTGGGTCGTGATTGGTTCGCGGTCGTCAGTATCCGGCTATTACCGCTGTAGGGGTGGTCGCCCCTACCCGGTTGCCGGTGCCGAGCTGCCCTTCACCATTGGCACCCCAACAGCTGACCGATCCGCCGAGGAGTCTCGCGCAGCTGTGGTAGTCGCCGACCGCAATCCCCGCCGCGCCGCCCAGACCGCTCACCGCGACCGGCGTGGTCGAACCAGCAATCGCCCCCGCACCGAGTTGGCCGTAGGCATTGTTCCCCCAGCACATGGCGGAGCCGTCGGAGAGTCGCGCACACGCGTGCACGGCGCCCAGCCCCACGTCGGTCGCGCCGGACAGGCCGGCCACCGCCACGGGAACGTTGCTGTCGTCGGTCGTTCCATCACCCAGCTGGCCGTAGTCGTTGTTGCCCCAGCAGAACACCTCCCCACCGACCACCGCGCAGGTGCTCGAGTAGGGGCCCGCTACCAGCGCTGTTGCGCCGGTGACACCGAGGACCGAAACCGGTGTGGCACTCGATGTGTTGGTCCCGTCACCCAGCTGGCCCCGGGAGTTGTCGCCCCAGCAGACGATGGACCCACCGGCGACCAACGCGCACGCATGTGGGCTCACTCCTCCCTGGTGCGAGCCCCCGACACTCACGGCCGTCGCACCGGAGATCCCCGGTACTGGGGTGGGAGTCGGCGAGCCGCCACCCCAACACGAGACCGCGCCGCCGCTCACGACGGCACAGGTCTTGACGTTCCCCGCTGAGATGTCCGTCGCTCCGCTGAGACCGTCGACCTCGACGGGGAGATCGCGCTGGGTGGTCGTTCCGTCACCGAGTTGGCCCGAGCCGTTGGCTCCCCAACAGCGGGCCGCGCCCCCGGCGACGAGAGCACAGGTGTGGTACTCGCCGTTGGTGACCTGCGAGACCGTGGACAGACCCGGAACCTCGGTGGCGACGAGCTCGTCACCGCTGGGGTCAGGTCCAGAGACACCGTTGCCCAGTTGGCCATAGCCGTTGTCTCCCCAGCACTTCACGGTGGAACCGCGGAGCACCGCACAGCTGTGGTAGCCACCGGCCGCGAGTTGTTGCACACCCGTCAGAGCCTGGCGGACGGTGGCACCAGCGGGATGCAGGACGAAGGGGCCTCCTCCGATCACCACTGCGGTGATACCACCCGCAGCGCAATCGCCGGTGAGACCGGTGAGCGTCATCGGCAGCGAAGCGGTCGCTCCTGCCCAGAGTCCGCCGGTCAGGCGGATGTCGACCCGTAGAGGACTCTCGGCGACGAGTTCGCCGGTCCAATCAGAGGTGGCCCCGTCGCTCCAGGTGATCTGCCCGGTACCCCAACCCCATGCCTCGCCGGGTGGGTGGTAGGTGCAGGCACCCTCGATCTGAACCGTTCCCACGAGCGAAGCCGCTGTGACACCACGACCCGTGAAGTCGGTGCAGCCCGACAACCCGCTGCCCGAGTCGATCGACGCGGCGACGTCGTCGGCCCCATCGGTGGCCGGTGGCAGGTATGACAACGAGACCGCCAACGCATCACAGGAGACGAGTGGGTCCGGCACCGGCGGTGGGACACATGCGCTGAGTGCGAAAAGAGCGAGCGCCGTGGCGATCGACCCCAATGCGGTCCGAACGGGTGTCATGGCGGGCCCTCCCCCTCCTCGTGACACGAAGAAACGTGCGGACGCAACGATATCAGCAGGTGCCCGCGGCCGGAGCCGTCGTGGAACAGGTGTGTGCCGGCCCTACCCGTCCGCCTGTGCTCCCATTCCGGCCATGCCGGCCAGGGTGAAGCGCGCGGCCTGCTCGCTCAACCGGTCCCGCTGCGCTTCGCGCTCGTCGGGTTCGATCGCCAGGTAGTCCTCGACCAGACCCACCGCGAGCGCACCCACCATGCGGGCCGCTGCGTCGAGGTCTAGACCCGGGACCGCAAGCTCGTCGAGACGGACACGAAAGGCGTCGCGCTGCACCTCGTTGAACCTGGCGACCGCGGCGCGTATCTCGGGATCACGGTTGTGGGCCTCGCGCCGCACGACGAGGGCGACGTCGGGGGCCGCGTCGACTGCCAGCAGCAGCAGCTGCCAGCCCGCGGTCGCCCGTGCGAGCAGGCCATCGGCATCGGGTTGGGGACCCGATCGGTGGCCGCTGTCGAGCAGTCCCCGGAGGTTCTCGGTGGCGTCGTCGAGCAGCGCCGTGAGCAGCACGCGCTTGCTCGAGAACTGGTGGTAGAAGCTGCCCGTCGACACCCCGGCGGGTTCGAGGATGTCACCGGTGAGACTCGCACCGTCGTAGCCGAGCCGGCCGAAGGCCTGACCCGCCGCATCGAGGATCAGAGCTCGGGTCGACTCGCCACGGGTTGCCACAGACCCATCATAGCGACTAGAACCGTTCTTCTAGAATAACTGCTCTAGTTTCAGGAGGCGGGCCATGACCCCGACCGAGAACACAACCGAGCCGATCCGGGTTCGTCCCTCGATTCGACCGAACAACGGCGCACGGCGGCGTGACCGCACCGCTTCGGCACGCACGGGACTCCTCGGAGCCGCGGTCGGCCTCGCGTTGGCCGCACTCGTCGCCGCAGGTTGCACGGTGCCCCCGGCGGTGACCCAGACGGTGCCAGAGTGCGCCTGGGAGGTCGCGGTGATCGGTTCCCAGAGCGGTCCGGACACGCCGACGAACATCCTGTTCCCGGACACCAACTCGAACTACTGGTTGGCTGCGATCCCCCTGGCCACATCGACCACGGTCACGGTCTCCGGCGGAGAGATCGACCCCGCTACTGGAGCCTTCAGACCTACACGGCGCAGGACCTGTTCAGTTCCACCATCGACAGCCTCCGCGACGACCAGGTGACCACCGCGGCCGACGGGTCGTGGTCGATCACGGTCACACCCACAGGCGACGCGGGTACCAACCCGTTGCGTGCACTCGAGGACGGAACACCCTCGGGAACCACCTGGTTGATGTTCCGCACCTACCTGCCCGATGACCCCTCCATGCCCGCCGGATCGCTCGGCCTGCCGACCCTCGAGATCGCCGACGAGTGGGGAACCCGCGTCGTCGAGCCGTGCACGCATCCATCCTCAACCCCACCGGCAACTCCCGCCTCCACCGAGGGCTCGGCTCCCGAGTGGCTCGAGACGCCCGAGCTCGCTTTCAAGCGCCCACAACCCACGTTCACCCCGTTCCCCAACGCTGATGCGGCCTATCTCGCCGCGCCGGCGACAAGACGTGCCGGCGAGGTGGTCGTGATCCGGGCCAAGGCCCCGTCGTTCCCCGAGGCGGACGTGTCCCCCATCGGTTCGGGTGCCGACCTGCGCTACTGGTCCTGGTGTCAGTTCGGCCTCCCGTCGACCAAGACCGTGGCCTGTGTGGCCGACCAGGACGTCCCCCTCGATGCCGAGGGCTGGTACACCGTGGTCATCTCGGATCCAGCGGACAGGCCCACCAACGCGACCGCCGCCGATGGCGTTGCCTGGCTCCCGTGGGGCAGGGAACCGATCGCGGCCTTCGCGCTGCGAAACCTCGTGCCCGACCCGTCCTTCGACGAGGCTGCCCAAGCAGTGCCGGTGAGCGGCACTGCCACCACCACCCACATGGGTGACCACACGCCACTCGCGACGTTCTGCGCACGCAGCACCTTCGAAGCCGAGGGCCACGAGGGCTGCTTCTCGAACGCACAACCCGCCCTCTGACGCGAAACAGGATCCTCGGTCGAGCGACTCCCAGCCGAGGCTGCCTTCAGTCGAGAGGCTCTTCCTCGGCGATGCCGTCGCTCATCTGGCGGTGGACCTGGCGGAAGTCGAACTCGTAGTTGAAGTCGTCCAGTTCGAACCGGCGGGCACCGACCACATCGACGTTGTGCACCACCAGCAACTCGTCGTTGTGGTGCGATGCCTGCACGAGGCAGATCCCCGACGGCGCCCAGACCCCCGAACCACCCCAGAACGTCTCGCCGGTGACGCCGTGGCGGCCCACCGCGTTGGCCGCGAAGGTCCACACCTGGTTCTGTGCCGACGACGCCGACATCGTCATGTCCCAGAGCTCCCCGTAGTAGCGGTCGCTGCGCACGTTCATCAGCGGGTACTCCCGGTTCGCACCGGCACGCCAGCTCGCCACCTGGATGATCGCGTCGACGCCGTCGCCGAACGCGTACTCACGCAGCTCCTCGACGAACAGGTAGTCGTAGCAGGTGGTGAATCCGAACGTCGCCGGGATGCGGGTGCCCCGCAACACGAGGCGGTCATCGGTCCCACTGGAGGTGTAGAGCTTCTCGATCCCCGGCAGGTAGACCTTGTCGTAGGAGCTGTCGGCCTCGAGCGGATCCTCCACCAACTCCGAGATCACCATCGTGCGGTTGCGGTACTTGCCATCCGGTCCGCTGGTGAGGTTGTTCAACACGATGGCCTGCAGGTCACCCGCGCACAGCGGGCGCAGTTCCCGGTCGATCCAGTCGAGGTGCCTCTCGGTGACGGCCTGGTCCATGTAGGCCCTGCACGCCGGTTCGTCATCCCAGAAGTACCCGGACAACGCGAACTCGGGAAAGATCGCCACGTTCACACCCAGCTCCGCGAACACCCCGACGGCGTCGAGGATCTTCTGCTTGTTGGCCTCGATCCCCGGCACCACCGCGTGGATGTTGGCGAGTCCCACGGTCGGCAACGTTTCGTCGTTGCTGTAGGTGCGTTCGAGCACCTGGAATCCGTCGATGACCGGCACGCTGCGCTGTGGTTGGGTCATCGCAACGCTCCGACTGTCATCGCGGCGACGCTAGCGGTCGTCGATCGTGGCCGGGTCGCCGATCGTGGCCAGCGACACCGGGTGCTCGGAACCCGCGGCCCCGGCGGCGACTCGCTCAGTCGCTGTCGCTCAGTCGTCGTCGCTCAGTCGTTGTCGAAGGACTCGACGAGCCGGCCCAGCACGCGGTCGAGCGCCGCACGTTCGTCGCGGTCGAGCACGGAGAGCAACGACACCTCGTTGGCGACGTGACCCTCGACCGCCGCATCGATGAGGTCGCGTCCTTCGGCGGTGAGGCCCACCAGCACTCCGCGGCGGTCGCCGGGGTCCGGGCGACGTCGGATGTGGCCCGCCGCCTCGAGCCGGTCGAGCCGGTTCGTCATCGCCCCGGAGGACAACAGGAGGTGTTCGACCAGCGCCTTGGGGGTCAGCTCGAACGGCTCACCCGAACGGCGCAGGCAGGCGAGCACGTCGAACTCACCGGGCTTGAGTCCGTAGCGGGCGATGCCGGCCTCCACCGCCGGTCGCGCCAGCGCGGCGAGGCGCGACAGGCGGGCGAAGATCGCCATGGCATCGAGACCCTCGAGGTCGGGCCGTTCCCTCGACCACTGCTCGATGGCCCTCTCGACCGGATCGTTGCTGTCGGACACTTCCAACTCCTACGACGTCAAGATTCTTGACATCGAACCAGTTACTTCACATGATGATTCTTGACCTCGAACTACTTTACGTCAAAGGACCAGCATCATGGCGACCACGGAGCCCCCACAGTCCACCGACGCGGTAGCGGGCTTCTATCGCGCCATCGCGAACGACGATGTCGACGCCGCACTCGCCGCGCTGAGCCCGGAAGTGGTGCTGCACGTGCCGGGCTCCCATCCACTCGCGGGTGACCACCGCGGAACCGATGGCCTGCTCGGGTTCGTGCTCGGCTGCCGCGAGGTGGCGTCGAACGGCGAACGGACCGAGGTGCTCGACCTGCTCGGGGGCTCCGATCACGTGGCAGCGCTGTGCCGCGTCACCGCCGAGCGGGCCGACGGTGCGCAACTCGACAACCGGACCGTGCACATGTTGCACACCGACGCCGACGGCCTCATCGACGAGATCTGGTTCCACAACTGGGACCAACCGGCCGTCGACAAGTTCTGGGCTACCTGAGCGTGTTCAGAGAGCCTCGCTGAGCCGGTCCACCTCAGCGGCGAGCGTCTCTTCCGAGATGAGGTCACCTACCTGGTCCGCGAGCACCTCGGCCCATTCGTCGAGGATGCTCTCGGCCAACCCGGACTCCACGAGTGTCTCTGACAGGTCGGCGAGGCGCTGTCCGTAGAGGTCGTTGAACTCATCCACTTCGAGGAACCGCTCGACGAGCACGTTGGACCCGCCCGGCCCTCCGGCGCCACCGGGTCCGCCTGCGTTGCCCGGTCCAGCTGTGTTGCCCGGTTCAGCTGCGTTGCCCGGAACCTCGATGTCGCCGGATGGATCCTCGGCCCCCTGTGCCAGTCCCGGCGGTCCCGGAGGAAGCGCTCCGCCGGCATCGTCGGTGCCGAAACCGGGAGGTGCAACAGGCGCACCGGTGGCGTCATCGGTGTTCAGCCCGGGAGGGCCACCGCGTCCGGCGCCGCCTCCCCCACCGCCGTTGGTGGCTCCGAAGGCCAGGTTGTAGTCCCACGGCACCACGGTGAACTGCCCGGTGTCGCTGTCGTAGTGCAGGTAGGAGTTGTTCCCCGGACCGTCGATGTCATCGAAGTTGTCCACGATGTCCTGCATCGCCAGGTAGGTCGCGAACGAGTCGACATCGAGGTGTTCACCGAGTTCGGCCTCGAAGGTGGCGTCGTCGCTGTTGTTGATGAAGTCGAGGAACTCGATCAACGGCGTGAGGTCTGTGTTGTCCTTGCCGGCCTCCTGGTCGAATACGTCGACATAGGACTCGGGATCATCACCGCGGTAGCTGTAGTCACCGGTGCTCTCG
>JAMLGJ010000055.1 GCA_023958095.1 Microthrixaceae bacterium | reverse complement strand
AAAGCGCTGTTGAGCATGGCGCAGGCCAACCACGGCGACTGGCTGGTCCCGACCAACGACGTCTTCCCGATCGCTGCAAGGGCGACGACCGACTTCCTCGACGCATACCTCAGAGGAGATCCGTCGGCGGTTGAGCGAATCGCGAGCGACCAGTCGCCACCACTCGCCACGATGTCCTTCGCCCCTGACGACGACTCGCCGGTCACGGTGTCCACGGTCCCGGTGCCGGAGACGGACCGGAAGGCATCGGTCAGCGCTGATACCGACCTCCGAGACGGCCAGGTCGTCACCGTCACCTGGAGCGGGTTCCTCCCGGGTCGGACGGTCAACGTCTTGCAGTGCGTCGGCGACGGTCGCGGTGGAAACGCCTCATGTGGAATCGCCGAAGGTCACGTGCTCGTCGCCGACCCGACCGGTGCGGGGTCGATCGACCTCACCGTCCACACAGGTGCATTCGCGAACGGTGCCTGCGATGCACAGCACCCCTGCACGATCCTCGTGAACGACTCGGGCCTCCTGGACCCAGAAGCGTTCGTCTACTTTCCCGTCACCTTCGCCAGTTGACGGCCAGACCGCGATCGAGGCGCCTCGTCCTGTCGTCCGCGAAGCTTCCAGCCCGACTGCCCGACCCCGTCCAGGTCGCGTGAGCCGATCCCGGGCCGAGAGCCCTACGATCTGGCGCGAACCCGAAGGTCGCTCTCGCCCGACGGGTGATGACCTCTCTGCCGAGTGGCAACCGTGCCCGGACATCAGGCTCAGGCGGTCCCGAGTCGTCCCCGGCGAAACTCCGAGCGCAGTCCGAAGCTTCTACTGCTTCTTCTACTGTGCGGCGCGTGACTGGGGTGTACGGGCTGTCACGGCGGGCGTAGAGTGATTGGCGAAACCCCTGCAAGAGGGCACAATCCGGTACGCAGTGGTACGGGCTGAGATTCCGATCGGACTCATAACCCGAAGGTCGTGGGTTCAAATCCCACCCCCGCCACCAACGAAAAGCCCAGTACAGAGGCCCTTTTCCGAGAGATCGGAGAGGGCCTCTCTGGCGTTTCAGGGGCCGATTTCTACACCGATTTCTACACTCCGGGTTGGGACGCGCCGGGACGGACCGGTCCGAGACGCCACACGGCGGTAGGACCGCTCGGTCGCGTCCGACGGCTCCGGAGGTGCTGGACGCCTGCTGCGGGCAGGCTCGAACGGTCGATCCTCGACGTTCGGGTTTTGCCTCGGTATGGTGGATCCCAGCAGCGCCGGACCCCGTCAGATGCCTCGGGGACGGCCATCGACCCGCTGCGTGGCGTCTCTTTCGGAAACCACCATCGAAAGGGACCGCATCATGCGCGGAGGCATCCAGAAGAAGGGCAACAACTACTACGCCGTCGTCTACGACGGCGTCGATCCGGGGACCGGCAAGAAGCGCCGGACCTGGGTCCCAGCGGGGACGCGGCGCAGCGACGCCGAGAAGGTCCTCAACGCGGAGATCAAGCGCCGCCACGACGGCGAACCGATCCCGACCGAGAAGCTCACCCTCGGCCAGTACCTGACGGAGCGGTGGCTGCCGATCCAGAAGTCGCGGGTGCGACCCAGCACCTACGACGCCTACCGGCGCAGCATCGACCTGCACGTCGTGCCGGCGCTGGGCCGTCGGCCGCTCGACAAGCTGACCGGTGAGGACCTCGACCTGTTCTACGCCACCCTGCTGACCGAGGGCCGCAAGAAGCCGACCGGCAAGAAGGCGAAGGCACCGAAGGGCCACAGGGCGAAGGACGCCGACGGTGAGAACGAGGAGGAGAAGAAGCCGGTGGGGCTGGCGCCGAAGACGGTGCGCAACATCCACCTGATGCTCAACAAGGCGATGAACGACGCCCAGCGCAAGGGCATCGTCCTCCGCAACGTCGTCGCTCTGGCCGACGCGCCGACGCTGAAGAACCGCCAGGAGGGCAACATCAAGGCCTGGGACGTCGACCAGCTCCGGACCTTCCTCGACGCTGTTCGGGACCACCGGCTCCACCCGGCGTTCCACCTGTCCTCGCACACCGGGATGCGGCGCGGCGAGGTCCTCGGGCTGCGGTGGTGCGATCTCGACCTCGAGGCCAAGCGGCTCTCGGTGCGCCAGGCCCTCGTGTCGATCGCCTACGACGTCGAGATCTCTGACGTGAAGACCGGGACCGGGCGTCGCACCATCGACCTCGACCCGGTGACCGTGGACGTGCTGAAGGCGTGGCGCATCCAGCGGGCCGAGGAGAAGGGGGGCATCGAGCCGAAGGGCGACGAACTCGTCTTCGTCAAGCCTGACGGCTCGTGGATCCACCCTCAGTCGTTCAGCCAGGTACTCGACCGCAAGGTCGCCAAGCTCGACGTGCCCACCATCTCGCTCCACGACCTCCGCCACACCCACGCCACCCTGCTCCTCAAGGCTGGCGTGCACGTGAAGATCGTGAGCGAGCGACTTGGGCACGCCAACGTCGCGTTCACCATGAGCGTGTACCAGCACGTCCTGCCGGGGATGCAGGCTGAGGCAGCGTCCACCTTCGCGAAGCTGATCGGCCACGGTGTCATCGACTGGAACGACTTCGTTCCAGGACCGGACGAGGCTTCTTCCGAGGCGAACGGAGGGGCACGGTGAGCCCCGTCGCAGGCGGCGTCAACGGTCAGGTGTCCACCCCGGCCGGGGCGGCAGAGGGGGCGGCTGAAGCGCTCCGAACCCTCAACCACCTCACCCTCGCTGCACCTTCGCCAGGTGTACCGGGCTGGGAGGACGTCGGCGACATCTACCGAGTGCTCGGCGAACTGCGAGTCCTCACCGATCGGCTGCCCCAGGCCTGCGATCAACTCGCTGCGGGCCTCCAGCGGCTCGGTGATCGCGCCGACTGGTACACCGACGACGGCACCAACGAGCACCCTGATGCGGTGGTTGCTGATGCCGTCGAGGGGCTCCAGGTGGCTGGGTGCATCGCCGATGACATCGGCCGCAGCATCCAGCAGGCCCACTGCTCGATCGCCCACCTGTACCAGTAGCGCTCACGAGAAGGGGCCTGGCGTCCTTGGAGTCAGGCCCCTTCTCGCGACGCGACTCTGTTCTTCAATGACCGGTTCGTGGAGGCGAATCGGCCCCACGGCGAGCCACGAGGTGGGTCTCGTGCGTGTCGCGCACGTACCAGTGATGCGTGTTTGGCCCCGGTTCAGCCTCGGCGAAGTGCTTGGATGGCTGTGACGGCGGGCTTGACCATTGCGCGGACGGTACGGCCGTCAGCGAACTCGCCGAGGGCGGTCATGTCCCAATCGGAACCTGCACGGTGCAGGACGGCCATCAGCACACCGGTACGAGGTTCGGACTGGGAGAGCGAGTACCGAACGAGCTCAGAGCCGGTGGTTGAATCCACGAGGCGGCAGTAGGCGTTGGCGACCTCGGTGAACTTCTGCTTGCCGAAGCTGTTGACCGTGAACACCAGCCACTCGACGTTGCGGGGCACTGCCTCCAGATCGACGAAGATGATCTCATCGTCACCATCGCCCTGGCCGGTCAGGTTGTCGCCGCTGTGGCGGATGGCGCCTCCGGCGGCGGTCGTCGACATGAACCAGCAGGTATCGACCTTCTTCAGTCCGGCATCGAGCAGCACGCAGGACGCGTCGAGGTCGATGTTGCGGCCCTGGCGGGCAGGGTCCCAGCCAAGGCCGACCTGGACCTTTCGCAGTGCGGGTCCAGAGTCCTTCACGAGCGACACCGTTTGGCGCTTCGCGAGTGACACGGTCGACTTCTGCAACGTCAGCTTCGTGAGATTCGGGGTGCTGACCGAACCAGTTGGTTGAGGGGCTGGCGCCGCGTTCGGCGGTGCTGGGGGTGGTGCTTGGTCGGGCTCATCGTCGGCAATGTCGACGCCGTACGTGATGGCGATGCCAGCAAGGCCGGAGTTGAAGCCCTGTCCGATCGCTCGCAGCTTCCAGGCCCCATTGCGCCGATACACCTCGGCACAGAGCAAGGCCGTCTCGTTGGCAAGTCCATCGGGGTGGAACTCAGCCAGCACCGCGCCCGATGTGGCGTCGCGTGCCACGACGGTGAAGGCAGGCACCATCGAGAATGTCTTCGGGCCACTGCCGTCCAAGCTCGCAGTAACAACGACTTTCGCCACGTCTGCGGGCACCGCGGGCAGATCGAACTCGACGCCGTCCGGTTGCCCGCCGCTCGCCGCGCGGTGACGCACACCTGGACCGCTCGGGGCGCCGTAGAAGACGAAGTCGTCGTCGGAGCGGACCTTCCCGCTCTCGGCACACAGGAGGGCCGACACGTCGAGTGGCGCTCCTCCCGACACCTCGATGATGAACCGCGT
Source organism: Microthrixaceae bacterium (assembly GCA_023958095.1). Classification (GTDB taxonomy): domain Bacteria; phylum Actinomycetota; class Acidimicrobiia; order Acidimicrobiales; family Microtrichaceae; genus JAMLGJ01. Next base: position 3,387 of record JAMLGJ010000055.1, on the reverse strand, counting down.
CGCATTCAGCGCGCAGTTGGCGCCCTTCGTCAGTTGCACGAAACCTCACCTCCCAATCACGACGGGAGGCTCAGTGAAACCCCGCCACACAGACGTGTTCTCGGTACTTCGGCAGGACACTAACGGAATGAGCGCGGCCAGGGGCGGGGCCGTAGCTCGACCGCTGCCTGCAGTTGGCCAGCGGCGTGGGCACGTCGCTCAGTGGCGACGGGGAAGGATGGTGAGGTGAGCTACTTCGACGACAACGACGACAGTCCCGCTATCGAGCTGTGGCGCGAGCGAGTCGACAGCTATCTGGATGGCCAGGAGGGTGTCGAGGCACTGCGACGTCGCATCCAGCCCAACCCGCCATGGCCTGAGGCCGATAACCCGATGCTGGGCTACCTCATCGCTCGGGCCCTGGAGATCCACGAGGACCAAGGCCCCGAGTCGGCGATCGCCTGGGTAGCGGTCCACGCTTGGTTTGAGTCCGCCCTCGATGGCAGAGCAGATCTCATCCGTCGCCTTGGTGCCTAACCGAGTCGCCGATATTCGCCTCCTGGGTTGATCGAGTCGAAGTCACCGGACGATGTTCCGCTCGGAGAGCGGACGCCGCGGCGAAGATGGAGCGGCCCGCCGCGCGAGGAGCCTTCGATGGATGCAACCGATGAGAACTCGATCTCGGTGCTCGGCCGTGACCTCCTGCTGGTCGACGTCGGCAGCGGCGCCGAGACCCACCTGGCCGAAGTCTCCGACGGTCCGGGCCGCTCCGCTCAGCACGAGGGCAACGAGATCGAGTCGCCCGAGGGGCGCTGGAGTCACTCGACGTTGTGCGGCCGGACCTGGAACCGGATGGCTGCCGGTGCCGACGAGCTGTTGCCCTTGTGGCGTGACCCTGCGTTTGCTCCGACGTGTCGGGGGTGCCTTCGTATCCTCGACTCGTGGTTCCCGACAGCCGACACTCCCTCGGGCGTGTGGCTACTCGCCTCGGTCGTGGCCGAGGAGGTCACCCGGTTCAGCTCGACCTACGTCACCGGTGTCCCGGTCGAGCACGTCGAGGTGACACGCGCCGCGATCCGCAAGGTGCTGCGTTCCAATGGGTTCCGCTCCAGCACGAGGGTCGCGAACGGTGTCGTGCAGGTGTGGTCCGACGACGCCTACGACGCTCTCGACCCCGCCGAGATCCGCACAAGAGTGACCTCTGCTCTCCAACTCATCACCATCGGAGTCGACGCTGCGCCTCAGCGCGATCCTGACGCCGCTGGTGGCCGGGTCGACTGGCACACCTGGGTAATCGAGTAGCGCATGCGCCGGGCGCTGTCCGCTCCCTATCGCTTGTCACTCGGGTCGCTACAGGTGGTTGCCGCGGTCCTGGACAGCCGCGATGCACTCGTCGAAGGTCGGCACGTTCGCTCCGGGCCATAGCAGCACCGGGACGACACGCTGCTCGTACTCGACGCGAGCCGCGGCGACTTGAGGGCCGTTGTTGAACGCGGGGCTGACGGCGAACCCCTCGCCGGGCCGGTCGACGGCGGGCATGTCCGCGGCGCGGGAGTAGGTGCAGACATCGCGGGCGAGGATGGCGATGCCGTGTTCATGGATGCCGGCGAGGATCTCGGGACGGGTGAGCAGTTGGTGAACGTCGTAGTAGTGGCGCGCACCGCGGATCGCCGCGTCAGGATCGGGGGCGGTGTGCGCGGTGTGGAGCAGCACGAGCTTCTCCACGAGTGTCCGCCAAGGGGCGAGCACACGCACGAGGACCGGTTCGGCCTCGGGTTCCCCTGCGATCTGGTCGGCGACGTGGAGAGCGAGCAGCGACGAGACCGGAAGCGGGGTGGCCGGAAGCGCGCCGCCGCGGGAGCCGAGCTCGAGGAACACCCCAGCGGACAGGCCACCGACACTCGCGGCCGCGTCGGGCCGGTAGTGGAACCGGGCGCCGCGCTTCGAGCCCTTGGAGGTCGCACCCGGAACACCGACAGGTTCGAGCGTCGTCGCTTCGGCTGCCCCGGCGACGAGGGCCTTGAGAGTCCGGTCGCGTGCCCCGGTCGAGTCCTGCGGCGAGAGCACGACGAGCACGTCGACATCCTCGGAGAACCGCTCGATCAACGAGAACGCCTTCGAGAGGCTCGTGCCGCCCTTGAACACCACCTCGACACCGAGATCGTCCGCGGCGGTCACGACGCCGCGTAGCACCTCGGTGACCCAGAAGTCCTTCTCGACGTGCTCAGCGGGCACACCGGTCCGCTCCGCGACCGTGACCGAAAGCGCGGCGACGGCATCGGGATCGTGGACGAGACCATCGGCGCTCACGCGGCGACCTCCGCCCAACGCTCCCGTGCCTGCACCCGGGGCTCGGAGGTTGCCTCTGCGTCGAGCACCTGGGCGCGCACCGTTCCGTCTGCGAGCAGCTCGCGGATGCGTTCTTCGACGCGGCGCCAGGGCACCTCGGCGGCGTGCGGGTCGCGCAGCACCTCCAAGACAGCGACCTCGACAGGGGTGAGGCGACGCTCACGGCGCGAGTACGGCCGGGACCGGAACCGCACACCCCGCATCGGTTCGGGGACCTTGCCGGGCACCGCGACCTCGACGATGGCCGGGACCTGGGTGGTCAGCCCGAGGAGTTGCGCGGCGGCGATCCCTGCCGGACCTGTTCCAGGCCCACCGACCGCAACCGCGGACTCCAGCACCGAGGGGTAGGTCATCCCGAAGCGGGTCTTCTTGCCCCGCCAGTACAGGCCCCGCCGCACCCGGACTAGCTCCCCCTCCGTCACGAGGCGGCTCAACGCGGACTCGACCGCCCGATCGGTGCCCTCGAAGTCACGACGACGAAAGAAGGTGCCAGGGCGCGCCTTGTCCACCCGGTGGCGCGCCGCGCCCGCTACCGACTTCGTAGTAACCGTCCTCATACCGGAAAACAGTACCGGAAACCTCGCAGAAAGGAAAGGCGTCGCAACGGATGCAGTCGTCATCAGGCGGGCCGTCCGAGAAGTCGTTCGAGTTCGGCGCGGGGGACGCGGAGGGTGCGGCCGATCTCGATGCACGGGATGCCCGCCTTCCCTCCCGTGGCTCGCCACTGACGTGCCGCGGCGTAGGCGGCGTTGCGGCTGATGCGAAGGATGGTGGCGGCCTCGTCGATGGTGAGGACTTCGGCCGGGGCGTCGGTCTCTGTGGTGGACATCGGGTCCTCCTCGATCGGTGGGTGGGGTTTGCCTATGTAGGCCCCTTGGGGGGCCAGGACTTCGCGGGGGATGTCAGATTCCGACGGCCTGCTCTGGCACTGGCTGTGGTTGGTCGGCGGGGTGGGCGAGTTCCCACGCGGTGAGTTCGCCGGTGGATCGGTGCAGGCGTTCGGCGACGGCGAGGTCCGCGGGTGCGGGTGGCACTCGGGGGAGGGCTTCGCCGTCGAGA
>JAMLGJ010000054.1 GCA_023958095.1 Microthrixaceae bacterium | reverse complement strand
CCCCCCCCCCCCCGGGTGGGGGGTGTGGGGGGGGGCGCCCCCCCCCCCCCCCACCACAACACAGAACAACCGAGGGGAGCGCGCGACCCGTTGCCTCGACAGCTGCCGGGTCAGCACGATGCGGTGGTGTCGGTCGAGGACTCCCACGCGCTCAGGAGCTTGCACGACCTGGCTGCCTCCCAGCACGGGGTGGTCGCCACACACCAGTTGCGGGGAATCGGCCTCTCGGGGTCACAGGTCCACCGGCTCCACCGGCACCACGGCTGGGAGAGGATCGGCGCACGGGTCCTCGTCCGCCTCGCATCGCCCGACACCGCAGCGCGGCGGGTGGCCGCTGCGGTGCTCGATTCGGGTCCCGGTGCCTACCTGTCCCACGACTCCGCGGCCGCTTGGTGGGGCCACCGGAGCTCACCGCTGGAGAGGCCCGTGCACGTGGTGACGGAGCTCAACACGACGCGTCGTCGCAGCCTGGCGCGGGTGCACCGGGTCCGGAGCCTCGACCCGAGGTGGCTCACCGACCGCGACGGGGTGCCCGTCGTACGTCCCGAGATGACCGCGCTCCACCTGTTCGCCGTGCACCGATACGAACGGGCCGAGCGAGTGGCCGACCGGATGTGGACCCAGAGGCTGTTCTCGGGCAGGTCGCTGCGCCACCTCCTGGAGGACCTGGGTAGGCGCGGTCGCAACGGCACAGCAGGCCTGCGCGCCTACCTGGCCGACCGGGGTGACGAGTACGTGCCCCCTGAGAGTGGCCTCGAGGCGCGCACGCAGCAGATCCTCCGTGATGCCGGGATCAGGGTGAGGCGTCAGGTCGACCTCGGCGGTGAGCGACACTGGACCGGGCGCGTGGACTTCGTGGTCGAGGGGCTTCCAGTGGTCGTCGAGGTCCAGAGCGAGTTCCACCACACCTCGCTGACCGATCGGACCAGTGATGGGGAACGAGTCCGGCGGCTCGCCGTCGACGGTTTCGAAGTGGTGGAGGTCACCGAGGAGTCGATCTGGGTGGAGCCCCGTCGGGCCGCGGCTCGGGTCACTGCAGCGATACACCGCGTCTCGGGCCGTGTGGCCTGAGAACCCCATCTTCCCTGAGAACCCCATCTGCCCTGAGAACCCATCTGTTCTGTGTTGTGTCCGGGGCGCCCGGCGCGACGGACACAACACAGAACCATCGAGGGCGATTCCCACGGGGGCGGGGGCGGCGGGCACGTTCGGTCCATGGTCGGTACGATCTGTGCCGGAGGCGGCCACCGAACCGCCCGAGATCGACCAACGGAACCCATCAAGGGGGCAGATGTGACCGACGACGTCAAGGACTACCAGAACCACTACATCGGCGGGGAGTGGGTTCCATCCTCGGGTTCGGACACCCTCGAGGTGATCGATTCCGCCACCGAGCAGACCATCGCTCGGGTGCCCTCGGGCACCGCGGCCGATGTCGACAGGGCCGTGGCCGCGGCGAAGGACGCCTTCGCCACCTGGTCCACCACCCCGGGTGACATCCGCGCCAAGTACCTCCGTGACATCGGTGCCGCCCTCACCGGACGCTTCGACGACATCGTCGACGTCGTGTCCTCCGAGGTGGGTTCGCCCAAGACCTTCGCCCAGATGGTCCAGGCGGGCCTTTCGGTCGGCGAATGGGAATCCTTCGCCGGGCTCATCGAGAGCTACGAGTGGGAGGAGAAGGTCGGCAACTCCCTGGTGGTGCGAGAGCCCATCGGCGTGGTCGGAGCGATCACCCCGTGGAACTACCCGCTCTACCTGATCATCTGCAAGGTCACGCCCGCCCTGGCCGCGGGCTGCACCGTGGTGCTCAAGCCGTCCGAGATCACCCCCCTCAACGCCTACCTGCTCACCGAGGTCATCGACGAGGTGGGCCTGCCCGCAGGCGTGTTCAACATGGTCATCGGCACCGGGCCCGAGGTTGGTGCACGCATCTCCTCGCATCCGGACGTGGACATGGTGAGCTTCACCGGATCGGGACGCTCCGGAGCGGAGGTCCAGAAGGGTGCTGCCGCGACCGCCAAGCGCGTCGGGCTCGAACTCGGTGGCAAGTCGGCCAACATCGTGCTCGACGACGCCGATCCCACGGCGGTCGCCATGGGGGCCGTGTTCGGCTGCATGATCAACTCCGGACAGACCTGTTCGGCACTCACCCGACTCCTGGTGCCCGAGAGCCGCAAGGACGAGTACATCGATGCCGTGGTCGCCGAGGCCTCCCAGATCCGTCTGGTGGATCCCAAGGCCGACGAACCCGACCTGTTCCACTCCCTCGGCCCGCTCGTGTCGAAGGCCCAGCAGGAGCGTGTCCGCAACTACATCAACAAGGGTGTCGAGGAGGGCGCGACGCTGCTCCTCGGGGGCCCCGAACAGCCCGAGGACAAGCCGACCGGCTTCTACGTGAAGCCGACTGTGTTCGCCGACGTCACCCCCGACATGACCATCGCCCAGGAGGAGATCTTCGGGCCGGTCCTGTCGATCATCACCTACAGCGACGACGACGATGCCGTGGCGATCGCCAACAACAGCGTCTACGGCCTCGCCGGCGGCGTCCAGTCGGCGGACCAGGAGCGTGCGGTTGCGGTTGCACGCCGGATCCGCACCGGCCAGGTGGATGTCAACGGCGGTGCGTTCAACCCCGTGGCACCCTTCGGCGGCTACAAGCAGTCCGGAAACACCCGTGAGCGGGGTCGCTGGGGTCTCGAGGAGTTCCTCGAGACGAAGTCGATCCAGCTGCCTGCCTGAGCCGGATCAGGAGCGCGGCCGGCGCGCCGCGCCCCGGGGAATCGACTGCCCTGCGGGACGTGGCGCGGCCTAGCTTGTCGCGGTCCTGTTCGGAAGGTTCCGCCCCACCAAGAGGTTGCACCCAGTCGTGTCCGCCCCCACACATGCACAGAGCGACGAACTCGTGCCAGAGGACGAGACACCGGGTTCACCCGACCCCCTGGAGGCGGTGAACCCGCCGCTGGAATCGGCTGACGAGTCGGCGCTGTCGATCTCGCTCGGGGCGAAGCTGATCGTGCGATTCGTGCGGATGCACCCGGGACCGTTCGTGCTCTCGATCATCGGCGGTGTCGGCTGGGCGGCCATGATCGTCGCCGCGAGCATCGTGCTCGGACGGGTCACCGACGAGGTGATCGAACCCGCCTTCAGCACCGGCATCGACGGTGGCACCGTCTGGTGGGCGGTCGGTGCACTGGTCGCGGTGGGTGCCCTGCGCGGCCTCGCCGTGGTGGTCCGCCGCTGGTTCGGATCGGTCACCGAGGCCCGCATGCAACGGTCGCTCCGATCCGCGGTGGCCGACCGCCTGTTGTCGATGCCGATGGGTTCCTACCGGAACCGCCCGACCGGCCAGCTGCTCGCAACCAGCGACGTGGACGTCACCACCGCCACCCAGATGCTCATGCCGCTGCCGTTCTCGCTCGGCGTGATCGCACTCGTGGTGTTCTCGCTTGCGAGCCTCTGGAGCGCGGATCCGTGGTTCGCGCTCGTCGCAGTGCTGTTGTTCCCGACCCTCGCATGGCTCAGCCGCTACTACACCACGAAGGTCCACGAACCGGCGGCGCGGGTGCAACAGAAGCTCGGTCGGGTCTCCGCGATCGCCCACGAGAGCTTCGACGGTGCGATGGTGGTCAAGACACTGGCCCGCGAGGAAGCCGAGAGCGACCGCTTCGACGCAGCCTCGTGGGACCTCGCCCAGGAGCGCATCGGCCTCGCCCGCATGACCTCGATCTTCGAGCCGCTGATCATCATGTTGCCGAACCTCGGCATGGTGACCCTGTTGCTCGTCGGGGCGGCCCGCATCGAATCCGGTGGGACGACCATCGGCGACCTGGTCCAGGCCGTGGCGCTGTTCGGATGGCTCGCGTTCCCGATGCGCATCGTGGGGTTCCTGTTCCAGTCGATGCCCCGAGCGGTGGTGTCCATCGCACGGGTCGACGACCTGCTGGCCGAACCCGAGGACCCGGCCTACGCGACGACTCCCGACCCCGCAGCCACGCCCGGGACCGACCACTCGGATACCCCCGGGACCGTCACGACACCGCTGCCCGAGGGTCCGCTGTCGCTCGAACTCGACGATGTGAGGTTCGGTTTCGGTGGCACCGAGGTGCTCCGGGGAGTCAGCTTCGCGGCCCGTCCCGGTGAGGTGCTCGCACTGGTCGGTTCGACCGGATCGGGCAAGTCGACCCTGGTCAACCTGCTGGCACACCTGGACCGCCCCACCAGCGGCACGATCCGCCTCGGAGGCGTCGACACCGACGAACTGGACCCCGACGAACTCCGCAGCGCGATCTCGGTGGCGTTCCAGGAGAGCTACCTGTTCGCCCGGTCCATCGCCGACAACATCGCACTCGGTCGCCGGGTCTCCGAGGAGGAGACCGAGCGGGCACTGAAGCGCTCACTGGCGAAGGGATTCGTGGAGGAGCTGCCCGACGGGTCGGGCACGGTCGTGGGGGAACGGGGTGTGACGCTCTCGGGAGGCCAACGGCAACGGGTGGCCCTGGCCCGGGCACTGGCCGGTTCCCCACGCGTCGTCATCGCCGACGACGCAACCTCGGCGGTCGATCCGGTGGTGGAGTCACAGATCCTCGAGACGCTGCGTGACGGTGACACGACGATGCTCGTGGTCGCACACCGGCTCTCGACGATCACGCTCGCGGACCGCATCGTGCACATGCGCGACGGCAGGGTCCGGGCGGTTGGAACGCACAGGGAACTGCTCGACGATCCCGACTACGTGGCGCTGGTCACCGCCTACGAACGCGACGAGGTGCTCGCTTCCGCCGGAGAGGACGGCTCGCCATGAGCGTCGTGGAACCCGAAGTCGACGACGAGGAGGTCAGCTCGAACGACCTCGTCGACGCAACTGCAACCGAGGTGCTGCGAGCCGGGGTCCGTGCGAGCCCCGAGCTGCGCAAGGGCTTCGTGGTGTCGGTGACCTTCGCCATGGTGGTGGCCGCGGGCCGTCTCGTGGTGCCGGTGTCGATCCAGCAGATCCTCGACCGCGGGTTCACCTCGGATGGGCCCGACTGGGGTTTCATAGTCGGTGCCTGCATCGCCGCGTACGTGGCCATCATGGTTCTCGCGGTGCTCGACCGGGTGACCCTGCTGCGTCTGTTGACCACCGCGGAGAACGTCCTGTACGGACTGCGGACCCGCGCGTTCGCACACGTGCACGACCTGAGCCTCGCCCACCACAGCGAGACCAAGCGAGGGGTGCTCGTGGCACGGGTCACCTCCGACATCGAGGTGCTCGCACAGTTCGCCTCGTGGGGTGCCATCTCGTGGGTGGTCAACCTGACCCTGATCGTCGTGGCGATAGCGGCCCTCGCGGTCTACCAGTGGCAGCTGGCCCTCATCGTGGTGGTGGTACTGCTGCCGATCGTGCCGGCCATGCGGATCGTGCAGAAGCGCCAGCTGCGTGCCTACGACAACCACCGAAGCCGGGTGGCCGACACGCTGTCAGCCATATCGGAGACGATCGGCGGCGTTCGGGTGCTGCGTTCCTACGGCGCGGTGCGACGTGCCCGCCGGGAACTGCACGAGTCCATCGAGAAGCAGTACCGCACCCAGCTAGTGGCCCGCTTCTACTTCGCCATCATGTTCCCGCTGTCGGACCTGTTCAGCGGTCTGGCCCTGGCAGCGGTGGTGGGCGTGGGTGTGTGGTGGGGTCCGGGTTGGGGCATGGCGGCTGGCACCCTCGTGGCGGCGGTGTTCATCACCAATCTGATCGTGCAGCCGGTGGCGGAGATCGGTGAGGTGCTCGACCAGACCCAGACCGCGCTCGCCGGGTGGCGCAAGGTGCTCGACCTGCTGGAGGAGCCCGTCGAGGTGGCAGAACCGGAGCACTCGGCGACGCTTGCCCCAGGCGCACTGCGGGTCGACGTCGAAGGGGTCCGCTTCGAGTACGAACCGGGCCGCCCGGTGCTGCACGACATCGACCTGCACATACCCGCAGGGGCCAACGTGGCGGTGGTCGGGGAGACCGGATCCGGCAAGTCCACCCTCGCGAAACTGCTCTGCCGGCTCGCGGATCCCTCCGCGGGACGGGTGTGCGTCGGCGGGGTCGACCTGAGGGACCTCGGCCGCACCGAGCGGGCCGCGGCGGTGCGGCTGGTTCCCCAGGACGGATTCCTGTTCGACGCCACCCTCGTGGACAACGTCCGCTACGGCCGTCCGGACGCCACCGACGACGAGGTCATGGAGGCATTCAGGTCACTCGGACTCGCGGAATGGGTCGAGTCGCTACCCGAGGGTGTCAATACCCCCGCCGGTGAGCGTGGCGATGCGCTGTCGGTGGGTGAACGCCAACTGGTCGCACTCGCCCGCGCCGAGCTGGCCGACCCGGGCCTGCTGATCCTGGACGAGGCAACCTCCTCGGTCGACCCCGAAACCGAGCGGCGGCTCTCCCATGCGTTGGCCACCCTGGCCGAGGGCAGGACGACGATCAGCATCGCGCACCGCCTCTCCACCGCCGAGGCGGCCGACCGGGTCGTGGTGTTCGACGCCGGACGCATTGTCCAGGACGGCACCCACGAACAGTTGGTGGCCGAGGGCGGGGTCTATGGCGGACTGCACCGTTCCTGGATCGGCAACACACGCACCTGAACCCACAGGGGAGGCTGGGTGGGTTTGCCATCGTCCCACCCTGATCGGGGACAGGATGCCCGGGGGGTTGGGTACGAGGTGGGGCCGTCGCCGCTCACTGTTGGTTCCGGGACGCTGCCGTTTCGGGCAAGCAGGCCGGCACCGGTAGATTCGCTGGTGCGCCCATGTGTTCTCCGGGTGCACGCAGACAACGATCCGAGGAGACCCACACCGTGTCGAACGCCCCCATGCGAGTCGCAGTCACCGGAGCCGCTGGCCAGATCGGCTACTCCCTTCTGTTCCGCATCGCCAGTGGTGCGATGCTCGGAGAGGACCAGCCGGTCATCCTCCAGATGCTCGAGATCACCCCGGCCCTCGACGCACTGCGCGGCGTCGCCATGGAGCTCGAGGACTGCGCCTTCCCGCTGCTGGTGGACATGGTCCAGACCGACGACGCCGACACCGCGTTCGGTGATGCCGACGTGGCGCTGCTCGTGGGGGCCATGCCCCGCAAGGCTGGCATGGAACGCTCCGACCTCCTCCAGGCCAACGGCGGGATCTTCAAGCCCCAGGGTGAGGCCCTCGGCCGGTCCGCGGCCAAGGACGCCAAGATCCTCGTGGTGGGCAACCCCGCCAACACCAACGCCCTGATCGCGATGAACAACGCGGAGGGTCTCGACGCCGGGCGCTTCACCGCCATGACGCGTCTGGATCACAACCGTGCGATGGCGCAGCTCGCGGCAAGGGTCGGCGCACCCGTTTCGGACGTCAAGAAGATGACGATCTGGGGCAACCACTCGACCACGCAGTACCCCGACCTGTTCCATTGCGAGGTCGCCGGCCGCAACGCCGCCGAGGCCGTCGGCGACCAGGAGTGGCTCGCCGACACGTTCATCCCGACCGTGGCCAAGCGCGGTGCGGCGATCATCGACGCCCGCGGAGCCAGCTCGGCCGCCTCGGCAGCCAACGCCGCGATCGACCACATCAACAGCTGGCACCTCGGAACACCCGAGGGTGACTGGGTGTCGATGGCGGTGCCCTCGGATGGCTCCTACGGCGTGCCCGAGGGGCTCATCTCGTCGTTCCCGTGCACCTGCTCCAACGGCCAGTACGAGATCGTGCAGGGACTCGACATCGACGAGTTCTCCAAGCCCCGGATCGACGCCTCGGTGGCCGAGCTGGCCGAGGAGCGCGACGCGGTGGCCGAACTCGGCCTCATCTGAACCCCCCTGTTCTGTGTTGTGTTGGGGGGGGGCGCCGCGGGGCGCCCCCCACCCCACAGCGCGGGGCCCGGGGGGG
>JAMLGJ010000053.1 GCA_023958095.1 Microthrixaceae bacterium | reverse complement strand
CTCTAGCCTGCCAAACGCCACTCGGGGTTGAGTCCGTTAGCTCCGGCGAAAGCGGGCCCCACGCCCGACAGGCACTTCACAACTCCGCTAGCGGTTCATCCGTGAGCACTCCGCTTGCGTTCAGCCGAGCGGCAAGCCCACGTGAGCGCATTGGGGACTGCCGCGTCTGGAACGCCAGCGGGTTGTGTGTCACCGTCTGATCCGTGGAAGGTCCCAACAGCCCAGCCGGATATGCCGGGTTGCTCGCCGTGTGCGTGGTGCTTGGGCTGCCCTTGCTCCTGGTCGGTTGGGGCGTCTGGTCGGTAACCAGCGAGCTGAGCCCGGACCCCATACCGCTGGACCCTCTGGACAAGATCGCATACGGGCTCGACGTGGCCGCGGGGCCTACTGAGTGGTGCCCGGAGAGCGCCTCAACCTGCTGGGGAGCCATATCGCTGTCATCTGGCGAGACTCCGGAAGTGACGACCGCTCGCATTAAGTCCAACGTTGAGCTGGCAGGGTTTGCAACCCCTCCGAACTACCTTGGCGACTGGGCGCCGCGCCGGGGGTGTTTCTATATGAAGCTGTACCCCGGCGACACGGACAAGCTCCCCCCACTGCCGGTGCTCCCGCCTGACGCTATGACGGTCTCACTGGACTACTACTGCGATGACTAGCGATACCACGGTGACCGCATGTCGCAATGCTCGCGCCGCGGTGCGTCTCGCTGTCCGACTCGGGGTGCCGCGGACCGATCTCAGCACAACTCATGGATCGCATCGAGGTGTTCCGTTTGCTCCTCGATGCCTGTTCCAGTTTCGGATACAAGGAACTGCAATGGTTGCTCGAGAACGTGGATAGAGCCGTCCTCGCAGATGGTCGTTGGTGAGTTCGCGCTTGGTTCGCCAAGGTAGCTGCACCGGGCAAGTGGAGAAGTAGCGGTCACTGCACCGTCTTCGAAGGCGTTTGGATCGATCGGGTCGATATCGAATACCGACAGCGACCTATTGACCTCAGAGATAGTGGTCAACTGAAAGCCGAAGAGTTGGGCGGTTGGATCGCCGGGCGGCTCAAAGCTGGAACAGATTCGCTTTGCTTCACCGAGTGGATCCACTGTGCTTGCAGTTGTCTCCGGGTCGCCTGTGAAAAGCGCGTCCTGCGCTGAGTCCCGTCCACACGAAGAGGTCAGCGCGGCTACGAACACAACGCACATCAGGGATGGGACCGAGCGGAGCCAGCGGAAGCGTCGATCAACGATTCCTTGACCGTACATGCGCAGACCCGCGAAACAGCTTTCAAGCGTCATCGACACGACCTGCTAAGCGGGACACATCCGCATCACCTACAACCCCTGAACGAGCCACTTCGGCGACCAGCTCCGCGGGTTTGAAAGACCAACCGAAGGTCCGGACGAGTGGGCGTGGAGGGACTCGAACCCCCGACATCTTCCTTGTAAGGGAAGCGCTCTAGCCAACTGAGCTACACGCCCGGAACGGGCGATCGTACCGCCGGCACCGACTTCGGTGGGACTCCCGGGACCGAAGCCGGTCATGCCGACGAGGGGTGTTCAAGTCCTGCGCTCCGGTGCCGACCTGCACTCGGTGACCACGAGGATCACCAGACCCACCCCAGCCGCCCGATTCGTCGTCCCCGCTGCCATGGCAACCGGCGCGGTCTACCTGGGCTGGCGCCTGGGCTGGACCCGCTCGGGGGCATCTCCCTGGCTGTTCTGGCCACTGTGGCTGGCCGAGGTGACGGTCTTCCTCGGCCTCGTGCGTCTCACCTTCGAGATGTGGACGCTGCGCTCCGAACACGCCGAGGTTCGCTGCGGTGCGGAAGACGACCCGGCCCTTTCGGTGGACGTGGTGGTGGTCTGCGCGGACGAACCGATCGAGGTGCTGCGCGCGTCACTGCACGCCTGCGCCGCCATCAGGGGGTCGCACCGGACGATTGCTCTCGACACGATCGGACGACCGGAGCTCGCTGAACTCGCCTCCGAGACCGACGCCGTACACCTGGTCACCTCGGCCGGCGCGGACTGCGCACCGGAGGAGCACCTCAATGCAGCCCTGGAGCACCTCGATGGTGACCTCGTGACCGTGCTGCACGGCAACGACGTCCCGTTGCCCAACCTCATCGAGGAGCTCTGCGGCGACTTCGCCGATGCCTCGGTGTGGCTCGCCCAGGGCAGGCAGGCCGTACACGGCTCTTCCCGTGGGGAACACCACGGCACCGCGGGGCAACTCTCGTACTTCTTCTCGGTGGTTCAACCCGGAAAGGCCCATCACGGCGCTTCGTACTGGTGTGGTTCGGGTGGGGTCGTGAGGCGGTCGGCCCTCGACCGCCTGGGCGGGGTCCCCACGGGCACCTGCACGCCCGCCTACCGGCTCTCCCTGCGTGCCCACCGGGCCGGGTGGCGTTCCACCTACCACGACGAGCCGGTGGTGCTCGCCCTCGCCGGGCCCGGCGTGAGGCGCTACCTCGCCCGACGCACCGCATGGGCGAAGGGCATCCTCGGGTCCCTGCGCGGCCACGACTCCCCGCTGCGGCCGGGTGGGCTGAACCGTTCCCAGCGAATGTCCTACCTGGGAACCTGCCTGCACTACCTGGGTGGACCCCGTCGGGCAACCCTCGTAGCCGTGGTGGTGGCAACCCTCGCGACCGGGGCGCTGCCCGTCGTGGCCGACGGCGTACTCCTCGCCTCCGCGTGGGGCCTCTGGATCGGGATGCTCGTGCTCGCCCGGCGGGCGCTGACCCGCGACGACCGTGGTGAGCTCGCAGCACTCTGCGAGCAATGGCTCCTCATGGAAGCCCACTGCCGGGGCTGGGCCGCTCTCCTGAGCCCACCTGAGTCGCAGCACCGACGCAGCGAAGGGCATCTCCGCGAACCGATGCCCCTGCTCTTGCCGGTGCTGTGCGCCGTTGCGGTGACCACTGCTCTGGCAGTACGGCTGGTGACGCTCTCAGGGGTCCCCCTGGCCGTCCCGATGAACTCGACCGCCATGGTGCTCGCCATCGCTGCCGGCGTCGCCGTGCTGTTGCTGCTGGTCTCCGCGTTGGCGCGTGCCGGATTCGCCTGGCCGGCCCGGGAAGCCAGCTTCACCGTGACCGCGTCGGCCGAGCTCGCCGGCCAGTCCGTTCCCCTGGTGGAACTCGACGACACCGGCGCAACCGTGGCGCTGCGCTCCAGGCCTGCGAAGGGCACGCAGTTCATGGTCGGGCTGCTCATACCGGGGCTCGACGGCCGGGTGCACCGGGCCACCGTCGCGGCCGAGGTGTGTGCGGTGCGGCCCAATCCGACCGCCGAGTTGGGGAACCTCGCCGAGGTGCGCTTCACCCGCATGTCCAGGACCGCGCACGAGCGCCTCACCGAGTACCGCCGGGTGTTGCTGCCCGCCCGCGTGGCCGCGCTCGACGCGAGCGGAGGGGCTGACCCGGACCCGTCCCTGGGTCAGGTCCGGCCCGGAGGCTCGATCAGCCCGGCCCTGGCCAGGGCGGTCCAGGCCGATGCGGTGTCGGCCGAGAGCGCAGGCAACTCACCGGCTGCGAACCAGCGGGCCTCGAGGATCTCAGCTGATCGAGGCGACGCGTCCTCCGCAGAGGCTTCCTGAGCGGGCCGGGCGAGGTAGACCACGTCCACACGTCGCAGGTGGGGCAACACGATCACCGCGGGCTCCCCCACCAGTGCGACCTCGATGCCGACCTCCTCGAAGGCTTCCCTGACCGCTGCCACGTCGGGTGCTTCGCCATGCTTGGCCAGCCCACCCACGGTTCCCCACCGGCGGTTGTAGCTGTGGCGGACCAGCAGGACCGAACGGTCCGCTCGCTGCACGATGCACAGCGATCCGACGGTGTACTTCGGCGACACCGCCCTGATGACCCCGCGCCGCACCGGTCTCGGCATGCGTCCGAACACCCACAGCACGGCGATCATGACCCTGCGGCGCAACGAAGCGGTCGACATCAGAAGCTTCCACGCGCCCTGAGCGCCTCGGAGAACAACGCCTCGCTGCCTGCCGACACCGGCGTGCGGCGCTCACCGGGGTCGAGCACCACGAGGTCCCTGTCCGCCACGTCAGCGATGCTCCCACCCGCTTCGGTGAGTACCAGCATCGCCCCCATGTAGTCCCACGGACCGAGAGAGCTCTCGGTGCAGTCGATCGTCGCGTCGACGGAGCCGTCCGCGACCGCGCAGATGTCGAGGGCGGTCGCACCCAGGGCGCGGTACTGACGCCAGCCGAGGTGCTCCGGCGGGTATCCGTTGAGCACCACCACCGCATCGGAGAGCTCCGAGACGTCCGAGGTCCGGATCGGCTGGCCGTCGCGGGTGGCCCCGCAGCCACGCACGGCCCGGTATGTCGTACCCGTCGCGAGGTTCGCCACGAGCGCCACCCAGGGCCCATGGCGATCCACCGCGCAGAGACTGCACGCGAACCAGGGAACCCCGCGCGAAGCGTTCGTGGAGCCGTCGATCGGGTCCACGACCACGACCACCTCCGCATCGGCACCGTCGAGGCCGGATTCCTCCGAGAGCACCCCGACCGGCGCGCCTGCGAGCACGCGCAACACCTCGCGGTCCACCTGGAGGTCGAACGCGTACTGGCCGGGCCGCTCCCCGCGGTCGCGCAGTGAACCCACCGCGGCAGGATCGCGGTGGCGTTCGGCCACCGAGGCGAACGAGCCGGCAGCGGCCTCCCGGGCTGACTCGAGCAGCTCGAGCACCCGGTCCTCGCCCAGCTCGGCGGATCCGCTCTCCGATCGCACCGACGCAGGGTATCGGTCCGGGGGCTTTGCAGTGTCACCCCCGGCTGGCAAGGTGTTGGGGATGGCACTCATCGACATCGCCGGCTTCGTGTCGGACCTCAAGAACCATTCGGTGGACCACGGGTTCCACGTGCACGACGAGCGGCACTTCGTGGAGACCTACTCGATGCGCCAGTCCTTCGAGGTCGACCTGCACCCCGAGGACGCCTGTGGCGGACCGCTCGAGTTCCACTTCAGCGTCGAGGTGGAACCGCGCACGATGCTGGCGTTCGAGGATGCCGTGCTGCCCCTCACCGAAGGCGAGGAACCTGCGGAGTCCTTCGAGATCCCGCTGTCGTTCAACTGGTCCTTGCCACCGCTGCCCAACAGCCCCGACCTGTTGCTGCTGGCCACGGAGATGGCTGCCCTCGGGGGCCCGGAGATGCCCGTGGAGGTTTCCGCGATCGACTCCTTCCAGTACGTGACCGACCCCTCGGTGCGCACGCTCAACGTCGTGTCGCGGATCGCGGTCGACATGTGGCAGGTGTTCATGGGCGAGGAGATCCTCTGCGAGACCCTGGACCGCTGCATGGACGTGAGCCGGTTCCTCCTGGAATCGGCGCCCGCCTGGATCGGCGAGGCCTGAGCCGGCCCTACCCGGGTGGCCCCGCCCCCTCGGGGGGACCCTCCGAGGCCGTGGCCCGCCGCGACGGCACACCGACGCCAAAGTTCCAGAGCTGGCCGAATCCGTAGCCGAGCGCTGCTCCGCCGATCACGTCGAGGGGCAGGTGCGCCGACACCTGGATCCTCGCGAGTCCGACCACCGAGGCCAGCACGTAGGCGAGGATGCGGGCCTTGCGGGACAGGTACGGGGAGCACACGGCCGCAAGGCAGAAGGCAACCGCGCTGTGGCCCGAGACGAACCCGAGACCGTCCTGCGGCGTGCCCATGCGACGGGAGAACTCCTCGAGCAGCTCATAGGGCCTGCCCCGGTCAACCGCCGCCTTCACCACCTTGGCGAGCTGCCACGCCACGACCCCGGCCAGGACCGAGCCCAACGCGGGCCTCCAGTTGCGCCAGCGCCACCAGGCGAGCCCACCGACCACGAACGGACCGAACAGGCTGCCCGCCTGCATGGGGGCCCAGAGTGCGTACTCGATGCCGCCGGGGCCACCGTTGAGCACCTCGAAGAGCTGCTCCTCCCAGTCGGGCACGCCGTCGACCGCCACCGCAGCCGTCGCAGCGAGCACGACACCGCCCGCTCCGGCCCGCACCAGGATCGCCCCTGGGCGCTGCGTCGTGGCTGACGCCGCACCGGCGCTGTCGCTGGGACCCTGCATCGCCACGAACGTAGTCCCACCGCACCCCGACCCCACGCGACTAGGTTGCGAGACCGGCCTCCTGCGGTTCGAGACGCCACCTCTGCGATGACACAGCGCCACCCACCCAACCGGGCGACAGGTACCGCAACCTCCCCTGACGTCCCGGCGGAGTCGCTCGGCACCGAGACGATCACCTTCGAGCGGTCACCTCTCGACGTGTACCGGCTGGTCGTGTACACCGCCGGGGCACTCGTGGTCGTGCTGTCCACCAAGTACCTGAGGGAAGGCACCGACGGGCTCGAGGAGAACCTCTCGTCGCTGCTGTCGGTCAACACCCAGGCCCTGCGCGACGCACTCGACGTGACGTTCGTGGTCGGGACGTTCCTCGCCTCGCTCGCCGTTCTCGTCGTGCCACTGGTCATGCGCCGCTGGCGTGTGTTCGGCTACGTACTGAGTGCCAACCTGCTCGCCGGGGCGGCCATCGCCGCCGTTGATCACTGGGTCGGCGACCTGGACCCCCGGTCAGTGGCGGCGGGCACCGAGGCGGTGGCGCTGGATGTGAGCACCGACGTGGTCTCCGCCACGCAGATGATCGCTTCGTTCGTCGCGGTCGCGCCGTTCGTCGGCAGACGCTGGCGACGCTTCGGACTGTGGCTCGTGGTCATCTTCACCTTCCTGCGGCTCGTGGTCGCCAACGGACAGTCCACCCACGTGCTGATGGTCTTCACGGTCGGGGCAGCGGTCGGCTCCGGTGTGCTGCTCGCGTTCGGCCGCCCCAGCACCCAACCCAGCGCCGAGGGGATCATCCGTGCGTTGGCGCACAGCGGCCTGGCCGCAACGAGCATCCGCAGGGCGTCGGTGGACGCCCGCGGTTCGGTGCCGTGGTTCGCGGAGCTGGATGACGGTTCCGAGGTCTTCGTGAAGGTGCTCGGCACCAACCAACGCGCCGCGGACCTGCTTTTCCGCCTCTACCGCATGGTCCGCTTGCGCAACGTCGGGGATGAGCGTCCGTTCTCGTCGCTGCGCCGAACCGTCGAACACGAGGCGCTCGTCGCTCTCGCTGCCCGCGACGTGGGGGTGCGCACACCGAGGCTGCGCGCGGTGTGTTCGGTGGGCGCTGACAGCTTCGTGCTCGCATATGACCTCATCGAGGGTGCTTCCCTCGACTCGGTGGAGCCCGACGAGCTGACCGACGAGGTCCTTGAGGCCATCTGGAAGCAGGTGGCACTGCTCAGGCAGCACCGGATCGCTCACCGCGACCTGAGGCTCGCGAACGTCTTCCTGGCGGACTCCGGTGGCGAGGGTGGGGCCCTCCCCTGGCTGATCGACTTCGGGTTCTCCGAGGTCGCAGCCGATGACTCGTTGTTGAGCGCGGACCTCGCCCAGTTGCTCACGAGCCTCGCCCTTGCGGTCGGGCCGCAGCGTGCCGTGTCGAGCGCGGTCGCCACCATCGGGGCCGATGACGTGGCCGGCTCGCTGGCTCGCCTCCAGCCCGCAGCCATGAGCGGTTCGACCCAGAAGGCCCTCAAGGCACACGAAGGGCTGCTCGAGGAACTGCGCGTCGAGGTCGAACGACGTTGCGCGGTGGCGGAACCCGAGTTGGAGCCGGTCACCCGCTTCACCGGCGGCCAGGTGCTCAGCCTGGCCCTGATCGTCGCGGTGATCTACTTCCTCGCACCCCGGTTGGCCGACCTGCCGGGGCTCTTCGGCGAGGTACGGGGCGCCAGCTGGTGGTGGCTGTTGCCGATCCTCGCTTCGCTGCTCGTGACCTACCTTGCAGCTACGGCGTCACTGCTAGGCAGTGTCGCCCAGTCGCTCCCACCGGTGCCGACCCTGGGAGCCGAGGTGGCCTCGTCCTTCGCGGGCAAGGTCGCACCGGCCGGGCTGGGCGGCATGACGCTCAAGGTCAGGTACCTGCAGAAGCAGGGCCTCGAGGCACAGGCCTCGGCATCCGCGGTGGGGCTCAACTCGACCGCTGGGGTGGTGGGACACACCGCTCTGCTCGGCCTGTTCGCGATCTGGGCCGGACGCGAGGCCACAGGATTCGGGCTCGACTCCCCGCGGGCTCTGCTCGTGGGGCTCGGTGTCGCAGTGCTGTTCGGTGCCGTCGCGCTCGTCTTCCCACACACGAGATCTGCGGTGGGACAGGAGTTGCTTCCGATCCTGCAAGGCTCCCGCCTCGGCCTGGAGGCGGTGCTTGCGATGCCGGCGAGGCTGGTGCTCCTTGCCACCGGCTCGACGGCTGTGACGCTCACCCGTGCCCTCGCCTTCTTCTTCGCGGCGCGTGCCTTCGGTGTCGAGGACGGATTCGCGACGATCGCCGCGGTCTACCTCGTGGGCTCTGCTGTGGCGGCACTGGCTCCGACCCCGGGTGGCCTGGGTGCGGTCGAGGCCGCGCTCATCGGCGCTCTGATGGCCATCGGGGTCGACGCGGACTTCGCTGTCCCGTGCGTGTTCCTCTACCGCCTGGCGACATTCTGGTTCCCGCTGCTTCCCGGATGGGTGGCCTTCAGGTGGTTGAGGCACACCGACCGTCTCTGAGGTGCCGTCTCGGCACAGGCCACGGGCAGGACCTGTCCCTCGACCCCGATGACAGGCTGTAGCTTCGGCGACGTGCCGATGGACTCCCCGAACAACCCGATCGACGCGGTCATATTCGACACCGACGGTGTCGTGACCCGGACCGCGTCGGTTCACTTCGCAGCGTGGAAGCGGGTGTTCGACACCTTCTTGTCCTCCCACGCCAGGGGGGACGCCGCCGCCGAGTTCACCGACGCGGACTACCGCCACCATGTGGACGGCATCGGACGTTACGACGGCGTCGACGCCATGTTGCGCTCGAGGGGAATCATCCTGCCCTGGGGAGATCCGCAGGACCCCCCGGGCGACACCACGGTCTGTGCAGTTGCCAACACCAAGAACGAGGCGTTCGAACAGACCGTGGCTCGCGATGGGGTACGTGCCTACGAGACGACCCGGGGTTTCATCGACCGCCTGCACGCGGCCGGAATCCGCACCGCGGTGATCTCCGCTTCGAGGAACTGCCGGATGGTCCTGGAGGCCGCCGGCATGGACGACCTGTTCGAGGTCCGCGTGGACGGGCTCGACCAGGCTGAACTGGGTTTCCCCGGCAAACCCGCCCCGGATGTCT
Source organism: Microthrixaceae bacterium (assembly GCA_023958095.1). Lineage (GTDB taxonomy): Bacteria > Actinomycetota > Acidimicrobiia > Acidimicrobiales > Microtrichaceae > JAMLGJ01. The sequence continues at coordinate 2,380 of JAMLGJ010000053.1, read as the reverse complement.
TCGAGTTGGCAGCTGAGCGCCTCGGTGTCGAACCCTCGAGGGCTGCTGTGGTCGAGGACGCCATCTCGGGTGTCAGCGCAGGGCGTGCAGGCGGGTTCGGCCTCGTGATCGGCCTCGACCGTTCGCTCAACCCGGCCCCGCTGGCCGAGCACGCCGATCTGGTGGTGCCCGACGCGGCAGACCTCGAGGTGCTCACCCTTTCCGACGGTTCCGGCGCCATCGGCATCGCCTCTCCACCGCGCTGTTCGATCTCGGAGCTCCCCGAGGCACTGGATGACCATGACTTCTCGAGGCGCACCGAGGGCCGTTCCCTGGCCGTGTTCCTGGACTACGACGGAACGCTCACACCAGTGGTGCCGCGGCCCGAGGATGCCCGGATCTCACCGGAGATGCACCGGACACTCGTGGATCTGTCCGAGCGGGTTCCGGTGGCGATCGTGAGCGGCCGCGACCTGCAGGACGTCATCGCCATGGTGGGTGGAGGACCGTTCTGGTTCTCCGGCAGCCACGGCTTCGACGTGCTCAGCCCCGACGGGGACCGCATCGAGGTCGACCTCGGCGCAGCGTCCCGCCCCGTGTTGGACACGGCCTCGACTGCCCTCGAAGCGGCCATCGGCCACATCAGTGGGGCCTGGGTGGAACGCAAGCGTTTCGCAACCGCGGTGCACTACCGGGCCACTCCCGAGGAGATGGTCGACGAACTCGCGGGCATCGTGGGTGCAGAGGTGTCCCGGCACGAAGAACTCCGCCTCGCCGGTGGCAAGAAGATCTTCGAACTGCGTCCCGCGGTTGACTGGCACAAGGGGCGGGCCATCACATGGCTCATGGACGCGATGGGCCTCGAGGAGGACGTCGTGGCCGTGTTCGTCGGCGACGACCTGACCGACGAGGACGGTTTCGTGGAGCTCCGCAACAGCGGGGTCGGCGTGGTCGTGGCCGACCCCGGGGACCCCGAGGCGATGGGACGCAACACAGCAGCGATGGACCGGGTCGATGATCCCGACCGGGTGGCGGCGCTGCTCGACACTCTCGGCGCACGGGGCTGACCCCGACGCAGACCATCGGGCCCTCCGGCCCGGTTCCCACCCGTTTGCCCGGGCAGGTCCACCCAGTGCCGGGGAGTTGCGGTCGGGCCAAAAATCACACACTCTGGTGGGCAGCTACGAGCCACGGGGGAGACACCTGGATGAGCGACACACCACAGGGTGACGGATGGTGGCAGACCTCCGACGGCAAATGGCACCCGCCCGAGTACGACCCGACCGCTCCCGCAGGCGCGGACACACCGGGTCCGGCAGGCGAGGCCGCCATGCCGCCTCCTCCCCCGCCGTGGTCGCCCAGCGGCGCCACCGGCACCGACCCCACCCCGCCTGCGGCAGGCACCGAACAACCCGGGGCCCAGTGGGGTGAACCCACAGCAGCAGCAGCACCACAACCGGAGCCACCGGCGGGCCAGTCAGGCGCCGGCTTCGAGGACGTGGCCCAGCAGGCGCCCCTGTTCGGGGGTTCCGGTGCGAGCACCCCGGTAGAACCGGCGGGCGGCACCGAACCCGGCTCCGCGGCTGACGACCAAGGGCCCTTCACCACCAACCGGCCCGGTGAGTTCGGACTTCCCTCCGAGCCGACCCGGACACAGCAGCCGAGGACGGTCCGCCCAGCTCCGGTCCCGACTCCCGGTGGCCCCGAGGGCAAGGATCGTTCGGGGCTTCCACCCGTGGCCATCTGGGGTGGTGCCGCAGCAGCGCTCGTGCTCGTGCTGGCCGCCGGCTGGTACTTCCTGTTGCGCGACGACGGCTCCGAGGACGCCGACGGCGCCGAGGTACAGGTGGCGTCAGAAACCACCCTCCCGACCGACGAGGACGACTCAGCGGCAGCCGAGACCACCGAGACGACCGCTGCGGAGACGACCGCACCCCTACCGCCCAAGCCGACGATCGCCCCCGGTGAACAGCTCCCGCAGCTGAGCTTCGCCGGGCAGGGCGACGACACCATGGCACTCGATCCACCAGGACCCCGCGTGGCCAGGATCGAGTACTCGGGCACGGGGCCGTTCTCGGTGACCGGGCTGGATGCGAACGACGAGGAGGTGGCCGTCTTCGCCGAGGCCGAGGGGCCCTACACCGGCGCCGTAGCGGTCGACTTCCGTGACGAACAGGACTCCCGGAGCCTCCGGGTCGAAGCCGAGGGCCCCTGGAGCATCCAGATGGTCCCCGTCGAGACGCTACGGGCGATCCCCGGCACCTTCGCTGGTTCGGGTGACGACGTCGTGCTCTACAGCGGACGCGTGGGCCCGGTCACGGTGTCACACACCGGTGACGGAGAGGTACGGGTCAACTACTTCGAGATCACCACCCGAAACATCACCACCCTGGTCGAAGAG
>JAMLGJ010000052.1 GCA_023958095.1 Microthrixaceae bacterium | reverse complement strand
TTGCTGCCTTTCGGGTCGGGATCTGTCCTGTGAGATCCGGGTGCTTGGGTTGATGCTAGGGGATGCGCTCGGCACCCGGTTTGCAGTCGGAGGTCGCCCTACTGCCCGGTGACCCGGGCGACGATCTCTTCCTGCACGGTCTTGGGGGTCTGCTGGTAGCTGTGGAACTGCATGGTGTAGGTGGCCCGTCCCTGGGTCTTGGACCGCAGGTCCGTGGCGTAGCCGAACATCTCTGACAGGGGCACCTCGGCCGAGACGACCTGGTTGTTGCCACGCTGCTCCATCTGGCCGACGCGACCACGGCGTGAGTTCAGGTCGCCGATCACGTCTCCCATGTAGTCCTCGGGGGTAACGACCTCAACGGCCATGATCGGCTCGAGCATGATCGGAGCGGCCTTGCGAACCGCCTCCTTGAAGCCCATGGTGCCGGCGATCTTGAAGGCCATCTCGGAGGAGTCCACGTCGTGGTAGTCCCCGTCCACGAGACGGGCGTTGACGTCCACCATCTGGAACCCGGCGAGCACACCGGTGCTCATCGCGTCCTGGATGCCGGCGTCCACCGAGGGGATGTACTCCTTGGGGATGCGACCACCGGTGATCTCGTCCTCGAAGGAGTAGCCACCGCCGGGCCCGGACGGCTCGATGGACAGGATGATCTTCGCGTACTGGCCGGAACCACCGGTCTGCTTCTTGTGCAGGTAGGTGTGGTTCTCCACCGGCTGGGAGATCGTCTCGCGGTACGCGACCTGCGGCTTGCCGACGTTCGCGTCGACCTTGAACTCGCGCAGCATGCGGTCGACGATCACCTCGAGGTGCAACTCGCCCATTCCGGAGATCACCGTCTGGGCGGTCTCCTCGTCGGTGCGCACCTGGAAGGTCGGGTCCTCCTCGCTCAGCGCGTAGAGGGCCTTTGACATCTTGTCCTGGTCGGCCTTGGTCTTGGGCTCCACCGCCACGTGGATCACGGGGTCCGGGAAGTCCAGGCTCTCGAGCACGATGATGTCGCTGGGGTCGCACAGCGTGTCGCCGGTGCGGGTGTTCTTGAACCCGATGCCCGCCACGATGTCGCCCGCGTAGCAGGCATCCTTCTCGATCTGGTCGTTGGCGTGCATCTCGAGGAGACGGCCCACCCGCTCCTTCTGGGTGCTGCGGGTGTTGTAGACCTGCCCGCCCTTCGCGAGCTCGCCCGAGTAGACCCTGAAGTAGGTCAGCTTGCCGACGTGCGGCGCGGTCATGATCTTGAACGCGAGTGCCGAGAAGGGTGCCTTCACGTCCGCGGGACGCTCCGCGGGCTCACCCTTGCGGTCCTCACCCTTCACCGGCGGAAGGTCGAGCGGTGAGGGCATGTACCAGCAGATGGCATCCAGCAGCGGCTGGACACCCTTGTTCTTGAAGGCGGTGCCGTTGAGCACGGGCACGATGCCGTGGTGCAGGGTCGCCTCGCGGATGCCCTTGCGGAGCTCCTCGACGGTCAGGTCGTCGTTCTCGAGGTAGCTCTCCATGAGGTCCTCGTCGACCGAGGCGATGGTCTCGAGCAGCTCGTGGCGGTACTCCGCGGCCTTGTCGGCCAGGTCATCGGGGATGTCGGTGACGTCCCAGGAGGCGCCGAGGTCCTCGGAGTTCCAGATCCACGCCTTCATCGTGACCAGGTCGACGATGCCTGCGTAGTCGGACTCATAGCCGATCGGGAGCTGCAGCACCGCCACCGATGCACCGAGGCGTTCCTTGATCGACTCCAGCGCCGCGTAGAAGTCGGCGCCCATGCGGTCCATCTTGTTGACGAAGCACATGCGCGGCACGTTGTACTTGTCGGCCTGCCGCCAGACGGTCTCGGTCTGGGGCTCCACACCGGCGACGCCGTCGAAGACCGCGACTGCACCATCGAGCACGCGCAGTGAGCGCTCGACCTCAACGGTGAAGTCGACGTGGCCCGGGGTGTCGATGATCTGGATCCGGTGCTCGGTGTCGTTGACGGTGTCGGACCAGTGACAGGTGGTGGCCGCGGAGGTGATGGTGATGCCGCGCTCCTGTTCCTGTTCCATCCAGTCCATCGTGGCGCCACCCTCGTGCACCTCACCGATCTTGTAGGACTTGCCGGTGTAGTAGAGGATGCGCTCGGTGGTGGTGGTCTTGCCCGCGTCGATGTGGGCCATGATGCCGATGTTGCGGGTGCGTTCGAGGGGGTACTGCGCCATTGCTCGTCTCGTGTCTGCTCGGTCGGGGGGTTGGGGGCCGGGCCGCTCTCAGGTGACCCGGGTCACCAGCGGTAGTGGGCGAAGGCGCGGTTGGACTCCGCCATCTTGTGGAGGTCCTCCTTGCGCTTGGCGGAGGCCCCGACGCCGTTCGCGGCATCCAGGATCTCGTTCGCGAGCCGGTCGGCCATGGAACGCTCGCGGCGCTCCCGGGAGAAGCCGACGATCCAACGCACCGCGAGGGTGTTGGCACGCCGGGGCTTGACCTCGACGGGCACCTGGTAGGTGGCACCGCCCACGCGGCGGCTGCGCACCTCGAGCTGGGGCTTGATGTTGTCGACCGCACGCTTGAGCGTGGCGAGGGGCTCGTCACCGGTGCGTGACTCGATGGTGCTGAGCGCGTCGTAGACGATCTTCTCGGCGGTGGAGCGCTTGCCGCGCTGGAGGACCTTGTTCACGAACTGAGTGACCAGCACCGAGCCGTAGATCGGGTCGGGCTGGAGTTCCCGGCGTGGAGCCGGACCCTTGCGAGACATCAGGCCTCCCTCTTGGCGCCGTAGTGGGAACGGGCCTGGCGGCGGTCACGCACACCGGAGGTGTCGAGCGTGCCGCGGACGATCTTGTAGCGCACACCGGGAAGGTCCTTCACCCTGCCGCCGCGCACGAGCACCATCGAGTGCTCCTGGAGGTTGTGGCCCTCACCGGGGATGTAGGCCGACACCTCGATGCCGCTGGTGAGGCGGACACGGGCCACCTTGCGCAGCGCCGAGTTGGGCTTCTTGGGCGAGGAGGTGAACACGCGGGTGCACACGCCGCGACGCTGCGGTGCTCCCTTGAGCGCCGGCGTCGCTTCCTTCTTGCGTTTGTTGGTGCGGCCCTTGCGGACCAGCTGCTGGATCGTGGGCACTGCGTGACCTCTGGTGCTTTCTGTTCTTCGTGGTCTCTCGTGGTTTCGGGCCGGGGAAGGTGCGACGGGTCGTGCTCGCACGCCCGACGTCAGTTCCTCGAATCGGTTGTGCGGCTCCGTGCGGTGGCGGGGTTCGGCCACGCGAACGCGGACAGCTTCGGCCGGAGCCGAGTTGCCATCGTAGGTTTCGGGTGCGGGTATGGCAAAGTCCGGCCTGCCCGGAGCAGCGATCCCCCGGTTGGCACGAACCCCACCACGGCCCCTACTCCTCGCCCGCCGGTGGAGCGGCCTCGGGGGCGTCCTGGGCCGAGGGGAACTCGATCACCTCGGCGCCCTCGCCCTGTTCACCCGTTGCGGCCTCGCCGCCGTCCTGGGCGATGACGTCGGTGGCCGTGCCGAGCGCCGCGCCGGCGGCATCGGAGTCCGCTGGCACGAACTCGCCAACCGGGAGGCTCGCCAGGTAGTCGGCACCGTCGGAGACGAGGTCCTCGGCCGGGGCCTCGTAGTCGGGCGCCCACGCCTGGATCTCCTGGTACCGGGGCATGCCGGTGCCCGCGGGGATGAGCTTGCCGATGATGATGTTCTCCTTGAGGCCCATGAGCCCGTCGGAGCGACCCTCGATGGCGGCCTCGGTGAGCACCCGCGTGGTCTCCTGGAACGACGCGGCGGACAGCCAGGAGTCGGTCGCCAGGGACGCCTTGGTGATGCCCATCAGCTCGGGACGACCGTCCGCGGGGGTCTTGCCCTCCTGGACCAGCATGCGGTTCGTCTCGTTGAAGACCCGCTGGTCGACCTTGTCCGCAGGCAGGAAGTCGGAGTCCCCGGCGTCCTGCACGACCACGCGGCGGGTCATCTGGCGGACGATCAGCTCGATGTGCTTGTCGTGGATCGACACACCCTGGTCGCGGTAGACGCGCTGCACCTCGTTGACGAGGTACTGCTGGACCGCCCTCACACCCTTGATCTCGAGCAGCTCCTTGGGGTCACGGGGACCCTCCACGAGCGCATCGCCTGCGGTCACCTCGTCACCGTCGGAGACCTCCAGGCGACGCTCCCTCGCGATCGCGTAGGTGTCCTCGTCGCCGTCGTCGCCGACGATCGTGAGTGAGATGTCCTTGGAGTCCTCCTCGTCGATGCGCACCACACCCGAGGTGCGTGCGAGCACCGCCTTGTTGCGGGGGCTGCGTGCCTCGAACAGCTCGACCACGCGGGGAAGACCGCCGGTGATGTCGCCCGAGGCGGCCGCGATGCCACCGGTGTGGAAGGTACGCATCGTCAGCTGGGTACCGGGCTCACCGATGGACTGGGCAGCGATCACACCGACGGCCTCACCCGGTTCGATGGTCTTGCCGGTCGCCAGGGACGTGCCGTAGGCGGCAGGGCTGATGCCGAACTCCGACTCGTCGGTCAACGGGGACAGCACCCGTACCTGGGTGATCTCGGGGTCGTCGCGCAGGGCCTCCATCTCGGTCACGCCGATCTCGGTGCCCTTGGAGATCTTCGTGCCGTCGGCCAGCTCCAGGTCCTCGGCCAGGGTGCGGCTGTAGAGCCGCGACTCGAGGTGGAAGCGCCGGCCGGGCTCGTCGGGGCGCACGTTGTCGATCACCAGCGAGCGGATCGGCCCGGTCTCGGAGAACGGGTCGCGCTCGTTGATGATGAGCTCCTGGGAGACATCCACCAGGCGTCGGGTCAGGTAGCCGGAGTCCGCGGTGCGCAGCGCCGTGTCGACCAGGCCCTTACGGGCGCCGGGAGTGGCGATGAAGTACTCGAGGACCGAGAGGCCCTCACGGAAGTTCGACTTGATCGGACGCGGGATCATGTCACCACGTGGGTTGGCCACGAGACCGCGCATGCCCGAGATCTGGCGCACCTGGGCCATCGAGCCACGGGCCCCCGATCCGACCATCATGTCGACCGGGTTGAACTGCTTGGACGCCATCGCCTCCTTCATGGCCTCGGTGACCTCGCTGGTGGCGGTGGTCCAGATCTCGACCTCGCGCTGCTTGCGTTCACCGTCGGTGATGATGCCCCGGCGGAACTGCTGCTCGACCTTGTCGGCCTCGGCCTCGTGCGCGTCGAGGATCTCGTACTTGTTCTCCGGGGTCTGCACGTCGTCGATCGACACGGTGAGTCCCGAACGCATCGCCCAGTTGAAACAGAGTGACTTGATGGCATCCAGCGAAGCCGCAGCCTGTGCCTTGGGGAACTCCACCGCCAGGTGGTCGACCAGGTCGGTCATCTCCCGCTTGCGCACCGGGCGGTTGACGTACGGGTAGCCATCGGGCAGGCACTCGTTGAGCAGGATCCGCCCCGCCGTGGTGGTGTGGTACTCCGCAGCGGAACCGTTGGCCGGCGTCTTGAGGAGGTCCGGGTACTCCGGGCCGCGGTAGGTGATGCGGGCGTGCACGTCGAGCACACCGGCCTCCACCGCCCGCTCGATCTGGTCGATGCGCCGGAAGGTCATGCCCTCACCCTTGGCGCCCTCGGTCTCCTCGGTGAGGTAGAAGGCCCCGATGATCATGTCCTGGGTCGGGGTGACCAGCGGCTTGCCATGGGCGGGGCTCAACATGTTGTTGGAGGACAACATGAGCACCCGGGCCTCGGCCTGGGCCTCCGCCGAGAGGGGGAGGTGGACCGCCATCTGGTCGCCGTCGAAGTCCGCGTTGAAGGCGGTGCACACCAGCGGGTGGATCTGCACGGCCTTGCCCTCCACGAGCACCGGCTCGAAGGCCTGGATGCCGAGGCGGTGCAGCGTCGGGGCACGGTTCAACAGCACCGGGTGTTCCTTGATGACGTCCTCGAGGACGTCCCACACCTGGGGCCGGCGCCGCTCCACCATCCGCTTCGCGGACTTGATGTTCTGCGCGAGGGTCCGCTCCACGAGGGCCTTCATGACGAACGGCTTGAACAGCTCCAGGGCCATCAGCTTGGGAAGGCCGCACTGGTGCAGCTGCAGGGTGGGACCGACCACGATGACCGAACGGCCCGAGTAGTCGACGCGCTTGCCCAGCAGGTTCTGGCGGAATCGGCCCTGCTTGCCCTTGAGCATGTCCGAGAGGCTCTTGAGGGGGCGGTTGCCCGGCCCGGTCACGGGCCGGCCACGGCGACCGTTGTCGAACAACGCGTCGACCGCCTCCTGGAGCATGCGCTTCTCGTTGTTGACGATGATCTCGGGCGCACCGAGGTCGAGGAGCCGCTTCAGGCGGTTGTTGCGGTTGATGACACGCCGGTACAGGTCGTTGAGGTCGGAGGTCGCGAAGCGGCCACCGTCGAGCTGCACCATCGGGCGGAGGTCGGGCGGGATGACCGGGACGACGTCCAGGATCATCGCGCTCGGGTCGTTCACACGCTGGCCGTGCTCGTTGCGGCGATTGAACGCGGCCACGATCTTCAGGCGCTTGGTGGCCTTCTGCTTGCGCTGGGCCGACAGCGGCTTGATGCCCTCGGGCGGGTCGATCGCCTCGCGGAGCTTGGTCTCCTCCTCGTCGAGGTCGATGCGGCTGATGAGGCCCTTGATGGCATCGGCGCCCATCCCACCCTCGAAGTACTCCTCGTAGCGGTCCCGCAGCTCGCGCCAGAGCATCTCGTCCTCGATGATCTGGCGCGGGTACAGCTTCTGGAACTCGTCCCAGGTGCGCGAGAGCAACTCGAGTTCGTCATCGAACTCCGAGCGCAACGCCTCGAGATCCTTGTCGCCCTCCTTGCGGATCCGGCGCAGGTCGGACTCCTTGGCCCCCTCGCCCTCGGCCGCCTCGAGTTCGGCCTCGAGCTCCTCGGTGCGGCGCGCCAGGGTCAGGTCGCGCTCCTTCTCGATGGCGTCGCGCTCGCCGAGCATGTCGGCCTCGAGGCTCTCCATGTCGGCGTGGCGCTGCTCCTCGTCCACCCAGGTGACCAGGTTCGCCGCGAAGTAGATGACCTTCTCGAGCTGCTTGGCCTTGAGCTCCTCACGGGGCTCGATGCCCGAGAGCAGGTACGCGAGCCACGAGCGGGTGCCGCGCAGGTACCAGATGTGCACCGCGGGAGCGGCGAGCTCGATGTGGCCCATGCGGTCGCGACGGACCTTGGAACGGGTGACCTCCACGCCGCAGCGCTCACAGATGATGCCCTTGAAGCGCACCCTCTTGTACTTGCCGCAGTAGCACTCCCAGTCCTTGGTGGGACCGAAGATCTTCTCGCAGAACAGGCCGTCCTTCTCCGGCTTGAGCGTCCTGTAGTTGATCGTCTCGGGCTTGCGGACCTCGCCGTTGGACCAGGTTCGGATGGCGTCGGCGGTGGCCAGTCCGATGTGGATCTGGTCGAACACGTTGACGTCGCGTGATGTCTCTGCCATGGCCTATTCGTTCCTCAGGGGTTGCTCGGGCTTGCGGTGGGCGTTGGGGCTTGGATTCGGATCGGGGTCAGCGGCCGCGCTCGGCCTGGCGGCGTGCGTCTTCCTCGTCGGTGCCACGCTCGGGGCGTGACAGGTCGATGCCGAGTTCCTCCGAGGCCCGGAAGTAGTCCTCGTCGAGCTCGCGCAGGCGCACCTGTTCACCGGTGCGGCTGATCACCTCGACGTTGAGGCACAGTGCCTGCATCTCCTTGATGAGCACCTTGAAGCTCTCGGGGATGCCCGGCTCGGGGATGTTCGCGCCCTTGACGATCGCCTCGTAGACCTTGACGCGCCCGAGGGTGTCGTCGGACTTGATCGTGAGCAGCTCCTGGAGGCAGTAGGCCGAGCCGTACGCCTCGAGGGCCCACACCTCCATCTCGCCGAAGCGCTGGCCACCGAACTGCGCCTTGCCGCCCAGGGGCTGCTGGGTGATCATCGAGTACGGCCCGGTGGAACGGGCGTGGATCTTGTCGTCCACGAGGTGCGACAGCTTCAGGATGTAGGCGTACCCACAGGTCACCGGGTTGTCGTACGCCTCTCCGGTGCGTCCGTTGTAGAGCTGCACCTTGCCGTCGTCGCCGATGAGGCGGACCCCGTCCGCGGACTCCGGGCGCAGGTTCTGCAGGATGGACTGGATGGTCGGGTGCTTGCCGGCCATCTCGGTCTCGTCCCACTTCGCACCGTCGAACACCGGCGTGGCGATGAGGGTCGATGGCCTGGTCACGGGACGGGTCTTGGTCTCGGTGCCGCGGATCGGCTCCTCGCCGACCGCTCCGTCCGGACCGGTCCAGCCCCAGCGTGCCGCCCAGCCGAGATGCGCCTCGAGCACCTGGCCCACGTTCATGCGCGAGGGCACGCCGAGCGGGTTGAGGATGATGTCCACCGGAGTGCCGTCGGCCATGTAGGGCATGTCCTCGACGGGCAGGATCCGGGAGATGACACCCTTGTTGCCGTGGCGGCCCGCCAGCTTGTCGCCGACGGAGATCTTGCGCTTCTGCGCGACGTAGACCCGCACCAGCTGGTTGACCCCGGGGGGCAGTTCGTGGTCGTCGTCCCGGCTGAAGACCTTGACGTCGATCACCTTTCCGGACTCGCCGTGGGGGACCTTGAGGGAGGTGTCACGGACCTCGCGGGCCTTCTCGCCGAAGATCGCCCGCAGGAGCCGTTCCTCGGGGGTCAGCTCGGTCTCGCCCTTGGGGGTGACCTTCCCGACCAGCACGTCGCTCGGACCGACCTCGGCGCCGATGCGGATGATCCCGCGGTCGTCCAGGTCGGCGAGGATCTCCTCGGAGAGGTTCGGGATGTCCCGGGTGATCTCCTCCTCACCGAGCTTGGTGTCGCGTGCGTCGATCTCGTGTTCGTGGATGTGCACCGAGGTGAGCACGTCGTCGCGCACCAGGCGCTCCGAGAGGATGATCGCGTCCTCGAAGTTGTAGCCCTCCCAGGGCATGAACGCCACGAGGAGGTTCTTGCCCAGGGCCAGCTCACCGTTGTCGGTGGAGGGCCCCTCGGCGATGACGTCGCCCTTGGCCAGCTTCTGGCCCTCGCGGACGATCACCTTCTGGTTGATGCAGGTGTTCTGGTTGGAGCGCTCGAACTTGTGCAGCCTGTAGGTGCGCTTGCCGGAGCCCTTGTAGTCCACGACGACCTGGTTGCCGTCCACCGACACAACCGTGCCGGCATCGGAGGCGATGATCATGTCGGCCGCGTCGCGGGCCGCACGGGCCTCGATTCCGGTGCCGATGAAGGGCGCCTCGGCCCGCAGCAGCGGAACGGCCTGGCGCTGCATGTTCGCCCCCATCAGGGCGCGGTTGGCGTCGTCGTGCTCGAGGAAGGGGATCAGCGCCGTCGCGACCGAGACGATCTGGCGGGCGCTCACGTCCATCAGCTGGACCTCGGAGGGCGGCACCGCTGAGATCTCGGTGGTGGCCCCGAGGAACTCGTCGCGTTCGAGCTGCAGGCGCAGGTCCTGCAGGCTCGCGGCCTGCGGGGAACGGCGCACCAGCACCCGGTCCGCCGAGAAGGTGCCGTCGGGGTTCAGCGGCGTGTTCGCCTGCGCGACGACGTACTCCTCCTCCTCGTCGGCGGGGAGCCACACGATCTCACCGGTGACCTTGCCGTCGGCGACCTTGCGGTAGGGGGTCTCGATGAAGCCGAACTCGTTGACCCGCCCGAAGGTGGCCAGGCCGCCGATGAGCCCGATGTTGGGACCCTCGGGGGTCTCGATCGGACACATGCGGCCGTAGTGGGAGAAGTGGACGTCGCGGACCTCGAAGCCCGCACGCTCCCGGCTCAGTCCGCCCGGGCCCAGCGCCGAGAGCCGGCGACGGTGGGTGAGGCCCGACAGCGGGTTCACCTGGACCATGAACTGGCTCAGCTGGGATGTCCCGAAGAACTCCTTGATGGCAGCCACGACCGGGCGGATGTTGATCAGCGTGGTGGGCGTGATCGCCTCGACGTCCTGGGTGGTCATGCGCTCGCGGACCACCCGCTCCATGCGGGACAGACCGATGCGGACCTGGTTCTGGATCAGCTCGCCCACCGAACGGATGCGGCGGTTGGCGAAGTGGTCCTGGTCGTCCAGGCGGTATCCATGGGTGCCCTTGGCGAGGTGCAGCAGGTACGTGCACGAGGCGAGGACCTCGCAACGGCTCAGCACCGGCTGGTCCACCTCGGGACGGTCGAGCTGGCCGCGCAGCTGCGGGAAGGTCTCCTCGAGCGCGTCGAGCTCGGGCCCGAGCTTGCGGTTCAGCTTGTAGCGGCCGACTCGCGACAGGTCGTAGCGGCGGGGCTCGAAGAAGGCGTTCTCGAAGTAGGTGCGTGCCGAATCCGGGGTCGCCGGCTCACCCGGGCGGGCCCGCTTGTAGATCTCGATGAGCGAGTCGGTCTGGGTCGGGAACTGCACCGCCCCCGCCTCGTCGGTGTCGAACTTCGCGATCTCCTTGTCGTACTGGTCCTGGAGGAAGTCGAACTCCTCCACGAAGGCCTCGATGAAGCCCGGGAAGTTCTCCTCGTCGTAGCCGAGGGCCCGCAACAGCGTGAAGATGCTGAGGCGGCGCTTGCGGGCGACACGGGTTCCCGCGGTCGGTTCCTTGCCGGGCTTGTGCTCGACGTCGAACTCGATCCACTCACCCCGGTAGGGGTGGATGGTGCCGGTCACCAGCTGGTGCTTGGAGAGGTTGCGCAGTCGGAAGCGCTCACCGGGCTGGAAGATCACCCCGGGCGAGCGCACGAGCTGGGACACCACGACGCGCTCGGTGCCGTTCACGATGAAGGTGCCCTTGTCGGTCATCATCGGGAAGTCCCCCATGAAGACCGTCTGCTCCTTGATCTCGCCGGTCTCGGCGTTCATGAAGCGGGCCCGGGCGAAGATCGGAGCGGAGAAGGTCATGTCCTTCTCCTTGCACTCCTCGACGGTGAACTTCGGCGGCGGCCGCAGCAGGTCGTCGTTCGGATCGAACTCCAGCTCGAGGCTCAGCGTCTCGGTGAAGTCGGTGATCGGCGAGATGTCCCGGAACGCATCGGCGAGGCCGTTCTGCACGAACCAGTCGAACGAGTCACGCTGTATCGCGATCAGGTCCGGCAGTTCGAGGACCTCTTCGAGGTTCGCGAACGAATAGCGGGCCCGTTGGTTGGAACGAGAGGACAACTGCTACTCCTGGGCGCTCAGAGGATGTGCAGCCGTGCGCGCCCGCGTGTGGTCCTGTTGGAATGCGGAGCAACTGTGAATTGCATCACAGCTGGCGACGCGGGAGAACGAACGAGAGGGCACGGCAACCAATTATGGTACGCGTGCCAGCGGGTCTGGTCAATCCGGGGCGCGAAGGGCCCCGACAGCGGTCGCCGACGGCTGACCGCTCGACCTGAGGCGAGTTTCGTTTCGGCGAATGGTAAGGAACCCGGCTCCGTTGGTCAATGGTTTCAGCTGTTTCGGTGGCCACGGGCGCGGAACGGGAGGCCGCCTGAGCGACCTCCCGTCCACACACCGTTCGGGCTGCGTCGTTCACGCGGCCCGGCAGATCACTTGATCTCGACGGAGCCTCCGGCACCTTCGATGGCTTCCTTGGCCTTCTCGGCCTCATCCTTGGGAACCCCTTCGAGCACGGCCTTCGGCGCGGACTCGACGAGCTCCTTGGCTTCCTTGAGCCCGAGGCTGGTGAGCCCACGGACTTCCTTGATCACGCCGATCTTCTTGTCGCCAAAGCCTTCCAGGACGACGTCGAACTCGGTCTGCTCTTCAGCGACAGCGGCACCACCGGCGCCATCGGTAGGTGCGACCATCATCACGCCACCACCGCCCGAAGCGGGCTCGATGCCGTGGACGTCCTTCAGGTAGTCGCTGAGTTCCTTGGCCTCTTTCAAGGTGAGGCCGATAATTTTCTCTCCGAGATCTTTCGTGGTGTCGGAGTATTCGGCAACGGCTGCGTCGCTCATGGTTTAAGGTCCCTTTCTCGCTGGATTGGCCGCTCGCGTGGCCATGTCAATGATTTTGAGAGTTGAGTGCTGTTGCTGGGCTTGGCAATCGCTACCGGGGCTGCGCCGAAACCACTCGTAGAACGGAATTCGTTCCGTTTCGTTTG
>JAMLGJ010000051.1 GCA_023958095.1 Microthrixaceae bacterium | reverse complement strand
GCCAACCCGATCTCCACCGAAGCCGATCCCGTTCTGTGTTGCGTGCGTCGCACTGTGCGCGACGCACGCAACACAGAACGGGGGGCGGGGGGAGCAGGAGCCGGCTACTGCGACCGCTGGGTACGGGCGCCGCGCACGAGCACTCCCTGGTAGAGGCGGGCGGGCAGGCGCGACACGAGGTCGATCGCGACCGCGTCGGGACCGATCAGCACACGGCGCCGGTCACGGCGCACCGCTTCGATGATCTTCGCCGCTGCCTTCTCGGGCGTGGTGCGAGCAATGCGGTCGAAGCCGTCACCCACCTCGTCGGGGTGCCCTCCGAGCTCCCTGATGGACTCGTTCACCCTCGCGCTGCGGGCGATGTTGGTGCGTATGCCGCCTGGGTGGACCGTCGTGGCCGACACACCACAGTCCTGTACGGCGAGCTCCATGCGCAGGGAGTCCGTGAAGCCCCGAACTGCGAACTTCGAGGAGTTGTACGGCGCCTGGCCGGGAATGCTCACGAGACCGAACACGCTCGAGATGTTGACCACGTGGCCCTCGCCGGAGTCCCGCAGCTTCGGCAGGAAGGCCTGGGTGCCGTGCACGACACCCCAGAAGTTGATGTCCATCAGCCAGCGGAAGTCCTCGACGGAGGTGCCCTCGACGGTCGAGCCGAGCGCGACACCCGCGTTGTTCACCACCACGTTGACCGCGCCGTGGTGCGCCACGACCTCGTCGGCCCATGCGAAGACCGCCTCGCGGTCCGACACGTCGAGGCGTCGGGAGGTGACCTTCACACCGGCGCCCTCGCACAGTGTCACGGTCTCCGCCAGGCCGACCTCGTCCACGTCACAGAGCGCGAGGTGGCAACCCTCGCGCGACAACTGCACCGCCAGAGCGCGCCCGATGCCTGATCCCGCACCGGTGATCGCGGCGACGCGGCCCGCCAGGTTGTCGAGGTGGCGATGGCGCGGAGCACGGCCCGCGGCGGCCTCGCCCTCACCGGGGTCCGGGGGTCGGCGGGGGTCCGGGTCGGAGAACATCATCACGCCGTCGTGGAGGCTCTCGGGGCGCATGGCGCGCATGTCGGTGAGGTAGCTCTGGTGCATGATCCAGGGGTCGGCCGAGCCCTGGCTGGGGAACCGGTCGGCCGAACGCTGCACGTAGCCCGAGTTGAGGTCCAGCAACGGTGCACGCTCCATGGACTGGTCGCGGTTGACCGGCATGCACTTGCGCAACCCGCTGGAGTGCATGTGGTTGAGCAGCCTGCACACGTACTCGTTGCTCAGGTCGGCCTTCAGGGTCCAGGAGGCATTGGTGTAGCCCACCGCCATGGCCGCGTTGGGAACCCCTTCCAGCATCATCCCGCGGTAGGCCAGGCGTTCACCGGCATGCACCTCCTCGCCGTCGACCTCGAGGTGCATGCCCCCCATGAACAACAGGTCGAGCCCGGTCGCGGTCACCACCACGTCGGCAGGCAGCTCCCGACCCGAGCCGAGCACGATGCCGTCCTCGGTGAAGTGGTCGATCGTGTCGGTCACGACCTCGGCGGATCCGTCGCGGATCGCCGCGAACAGGTCGCCGTCGGTGACCGCACAGAGGCGCTGGTCCCAGGGGTCGTAGCGGGGGTTGAAGTGCCGCTGGACGTCGTAGCCCTCAGGCAGGTTCGCAGCGACACCCTTGACCAGGAGCTTGCGCATCAACTCGGGATGGCGCCGCGAGAGCTTGTAGCTGGTCTGGGTGGTCGTGGCGTTGAGCCACTTCAGAGCCGGCCCCCATGCCCGTTCGGGCAGCGTGCGACGGGCCAGGCGGGCCAGTGGGTTGATGCTGGGCACCGACGCCATGTAGGTCGGTGAGCGTTGCAGCATCGTCACCGACGCACCCCTGCGGGCGAGCGCCGGCACGAGGGTCACCGCTGTTGCGCCGCTGCCGACGACCACCACGTGCTGGCCCGCGGGATCGAAGTCCTCGGGCCAGAACTGGGGGTGGATCACACGACCGGTGAAGTCCTCGATCCCCTCGAACTCGGGTTGGTGGCCCCGGTCGTAGCGGTAGTACCCGGTGCAGGAGTACAGGAACGAACAGCTCATCCGCACCGTCTCCACCAGCGGCCGCCCCCGGGCGTCGGTCGCAGCGGCATCCAGGCCCTCCGCTGGCACGTCGCGGTCACCGAGTCCCTCCGCCAGGCGCTGGACGGTCAGGTTCCAACGCACCTCGTCGCTGTCCCACTCGGCGCGCACGACGCGGTGACGGAAGCGGATCCGCTCGGTGATTCCGGCTTCGTCGGCCGTTTCCCGGATGTAGTCGCGTATCGACTCCCCGTCCGCGATCGACTTCTCCCCCGCCCAGGGCTTGAACGGGTATCCGAGCGTGTGCATCTCGGAGTCCGAACGGATGCCGGGGTAGCGGAAGAGGTCCCATGTACCGCCGACCGCCCCACGGGACTCGAGCACCGCGTAGTCGGCCCATGGACAGCGCTCGCCCAGCCGGTGGGCGGCTCCGATCCCGGAGAGCCCCGCGCCCACGATGAGCACGTCGAAGTGCTCGGGTCCGCGGGATGGCTCGCGGGACACCTCCCCGGCTGTGCCGTGTTGCTCCTCGCTGTCCACTGCCTGGTCCATGGCCGAACCATAGATGAACTGAGGGATTCCTTCAATCCCTCACTTCTGTTACGTTGTGCCCCATGCGAAGGAACCCGGGCCCGGGCACGGACGAATCGGCGGACCCGAACCGCGCCGGGGCTGCCCGGACGCTTCCCAAGGGCGAGCGCACCCGCCGGGCCGTGCTGGAAGCCGCCATCGAACGCTTCGGCCGCGATGGCTACCGCGCCACTTCGGTCGCGGACGTGGCCCGCGACGCCGGTGTCGGTGGCACGGTCCCCTACACGTACTTCCCGAACAAGGAGGCCCTGTTCACGGCGGCACTCGACGAGGACGTCGCCGGAGTGCTGCTCGAGGGACTCTCACACGTCACCGACGACCCGACCGACACCGGCTGGAAGGAACAGCTCGTGTTCACCCTCGTCGAGGCGACCGAGGCCCACCCGCTGGCGCGCCGGGTGCTCGCCGGGCTGGAGCCGGAGGTCACCCACCGCGTCGCCGAGTTGCCGGCGCTGGCCGAGCTCTCCAAGGCTGCGTCCGAACGGCTCGCGGCCGGCCAGCTCGCCGGACACGTCCGCTCCGACATCGACCCCCGCAGCGTCGGCAACGGAACCGTCGTGCTCATCGTGTCGCTGATGATGACGGTGCTGCAGATGGGTCCCGGACCGACCCGGGGCCACAGCCGCGATGTGCTCGCGGTCTTCGAGGCCGCGATGGATCACTCCCCGTAGGGAGGTGCGGGCTCGTACTGGATGTGGTGCTGCGTCCGACGCGCATGTTCGACTCCGTGAAGCTGCCCGGTCAGCCACAGCGCCATGTCGATCCCGGCCGACACTCCCTGGCTGCTGACCACGCGGCCGTCCACGACCCACCTTTCGTCCCGGACGACCGTGCAATCCCCCCTGGCTTCGAGGGTCTCCTCGAAACCCCGGTGGGTGGCCAACCTCCGGCCCCTACCGGGTCCGGCCTCGTGGAGCAGCAGTGCTCCCGTACAGACGCTGGTCACCCACTCGCACTCCTCGGCCACACGGGCGAGCCAGGACACGAGAACCTGGTTCTCCACCTCGGCACGCGTGCCCCTACCACCCGGCACGAGCACGACATCGAGGTGGGGGTGACGGTCGAAGGTGAACCCCGGCATCACCCGGAGCCCCTTGGCACACCGGAGCTCCCCGGGTCGTTCCGCGACGGTGAATACTTCGTCGGCGTGTCCGCCCGAGTTCTCGAGCAGCATCGAGGACACAGTCAGCACTTCCCACGGACCGACGAAGTCGAGCTCCTCGGCCCCGGGGAACAGGAGAACTCCGATGGCGGCCACTCACGGACACTACAGGTCCGAGCAGTCGCCTAACTTCGCTGATCCATGGCCACCACACACGAACGCGAGATCACCAAGCCGGTGCGGCTCTGCGAACCCGACGGCCGCCACCTCGACCCCTCCGCGGTCGGGTGGTCCCGCACCCCATTGCACGACTGCAACCTGAGCGGGGTCTGGGGCCGCACCAAGAAGTGGGACTACTGGGCCGTGCTCACCGGTGACTTCGTGTTCTCGGTCACCTATGCCGACGTCGACTACATCGGCCTCGCCACGATCTGGTGGGCGGACCTCGCCAGCGGTGAGACCGGGGGTCGCGAAGTGGTGGTGCCACTGGCACGCGGCATCTCGCTGCCGGACCGGCCGGGCACCCGAGCGCTGGTCCACCGGGACCGGGACTGCAGCATCGAGATCTCCGACGACGACCGCGGCACACGCCTGTTCGCCACCTGGACCGAGGCCGACGGGCGCCACGGTGCGGCCGACATCCTCGTGGAGCTCCCGGAAGGTCACGAGTCGCTGAACGTGGTCATCCCCTGGTCGCGCAGACGCTTCCAGTACACCTCCAAGCACCAGGCCCGACCGGCACACGGCACCTTCGCGGTCGGTGACCTCCGGCGCATCATCGGTTCCCGAGTGCACTCGGACGGACAGGACGCGGACGGACACGACAGCGACTCCGACCCGGGCCGCCGGGCGTGGGGGGTGCTGGACGTGGGCCGGGGCCGTTGGCCCTACAGCACGCGCTGGAACTGGGGAGGAGGGGCCGGGTCATCGACGCGCGGCCACACCGTCGGGTTGCAGTTCGGTGGCCTCTGGACCCGGGGCACCGGGTTCACCGAGAACGGGGTGATCGTGGACGGTCGCCTCACGAAGATCGGCACCGAACTCGACTGGGACTACGACTGGGACGACCCGCTGGCCCCTTGGCGGGTCCGTGATCGCGACGGTTCACTCGAGGTGACCCTGAGCCCCGTGCACGACCGGCACTCCCGGGTCGAACTCGCCGTGATGGGCACCGAGGTCCACCAGGTGTTCGGCACCTGGTCAGGGCACTTCCGAACCGAGCAGGGCGAAGAGCACGAGGTCAGGGACATCCCGGGTTTTGCCGAGGAGTCGCGGTCGCGCTGGTAGTACGGCGCCACCGGAACCACCGCCGCCTGCGGACCGGGCACCTGCTCCGATCGCGAAATCGAGGCCTCGACGGAGGCCCTGATTGGTACACTGTGATGTCCAACCTGTCCGTGGCGTGTGGCCGGCGGAACCGGCTCCATGGGACACGCTCCGATGGTGGGAAGGGGCACAACGACCTCGACTCCCATCGGCCGCGTGCGTGAAGACGCCACACCTGCAGAAACGAATCGAGATGGACACCGCAAAGGACGAACTCACACCCGACCACGACGCAATCCGGCACCAGCTCCTCGCCGAACGTCGTGAGATCCTCGGATCTGTTGAATCGCGTCACGACGAGGTCGACGAGGGCCCATCGGGGGTCTCCGACGGCTCAGGAGAGACCGAGCACCTCGCCATCGCCGAGGTCAAGGAACTGACCATGCACCTCGATCGCATGGCCGAGGAGACACTCGAGGAGATCGACGCCGCCCTGAAACGCCTGGACGACGGCACCTACGGGATCTGCGTGGACTGCTCCGGACCGATCGCATCGGAGCGCCTCGAGGCCCTGCCGACCGCCGCGCGCTGTCTGCAGTGCCAGTCCAGGCACGTCTGAACGGCCACCGGCACACGGCCCCACGCCGTCGACGCGCCGCGTCGGGCGTTTCGCGGCCGGTACGGTGCTCCCATGACAGACCTTGACGACCTGATCACCTGCAGCGGTCGAGTCGCGACCGTTGTCATGAACGCACCGAGCGCCCTCACCGACGCCGCGGCGCGGTTCGAGGCGAACTGGCAGCGGGCGCGCAAGCAGTTGGCCGAGGCCGACATGGATGCTGCCGCACTCGAGGTGATGGACGGCACCGTCACCGGGTTGCACCACGGCCTCGGTTCGTCGGTCGTGCTGGTCCAGTGCCCCGGGATGGACACCTTCGTCGAGTTCCTCGACGACGAGGTGGGCGAGGCCCTGGTCAGCTACGACACCCTGCCTCGGCTGGGTGCGCTGCTCGAGAGCAGGCAACGGTCCATCCCACACGTGATCGTCGTTGCGGACCGTGCGGGCGCGGACATCATGGCCATCGACGGCGGATCGCTGGTCGAGGCGATCGACATCGAAGGAACGACCGAGTTCATCCACCGCGGCCACCCGGGGGGATGGTCCCAGCGGCGCTTCCAGCAACGTGCCGAGAACACCTGGGAGTCGAACGCGGCCCAGGTCGCCGACCAGGTGGCGAAGGTCGCGCGGGCACACGGTGCACGGATGGTGGCGGTGGCCGGTGACGTGCGGGCCGTCGCGTTCCTGCACGAGCACCTTCCGAAGGACGTCTCGTCGATCACCCGGGACCTCACTGGCCAGTCCGACGACCGGATCGCGGCCGAGACCGTCCGTGCCACCGCCGACATCGTCGCCCGCGACACCCGTGAACTGCTCGAGGCGCACCGCGACGCATGTGGAACCGGCAACGGAGCCGATGGAGCCACCGCGACGGCCGCCGCCCTGGCACAGGGGAGAGTCGCGACGCTGCTCGTCCACGACGACCCCCGCGATGAACGCCGGGGCCTGGTCGACCTCGAGGGCCTGTGGTGCTCGGGCGATCCCACCGACACCGCCACGCTGCCGGAGGGCAGCGACGCGGTCGAGGCCCGGCTCGTCGACGTGGCCATTCGCTGCGCGCTGCGCAGTGATGCCGAGGTGCACTTCGTTCCACGACACGGTGGCCCCGCGGAGGGCATCGGCGCGATCCTGCGCTGGTGAGTCCCCCGGACCCACCGCACGGCGGATCCCAGCCGGCCAGCTCCTTCCCCCGCCATGCCCGGGAGGTCATGGCTGCGGCAATGGCCGTCGGGGAGGCCATGTTGCGATCCCGGGTGGCGACCTCGGAGGTGGAGTCGTCGGTTCGCAGGTTGTTGACCGCGTTCGGGCTCGGCAACTGCGAGGTATCGGTGATGCTGAACCAGATCGAGTTGTCGCTTCCCGATGAGCGCCTGGAGAGTCCGATCACCCTGTTGAAGGTGACCGACACGAGCGAGGTGCGACTCGACCTGCTCGTCGCGGTCGAGTCGCTCATCCGATCGGTCGAGGCAGGAGAAGCCGGCCCGGAGGATGTCAGCGCCGAGTTGCCGGCGATCGTGGCGGCCGCACCCGCGCGGCCCCGCTGGACCAACGAAGCGTTCTACATGGTCTCCGTCGCCGCCTGGGTCGTGTTCGCCGGCGGGGGCCCGGTCGGAGCTGCCACCGGGCTCGTGGGCGCGGTCATCATCCGGATGCTCGTGGTCCCCGCGGTCAGGGACCGCGTTCCAGAGGCCTTCGAAGTGGTGCTGGCGGCGGCTGTGACCGTCGCCGTCCCCGCTGCGGCAGCCCACGTCGGGGTTCCCGTCGCTCTCACCCCGGCGATCGTCGGAGGCCTCTTCCCGCTGCTCCCCGGTGGCGCACTCGTCGCCGCGGTCACCGACTGGCTCTACGGAGCTCCCCTGTCCGCAACCGCCAAGGGACTCCAGACACTGCTCACCGGGGTGAGCCTCGCACTCGGAGCAGCGGCAGCACTCGCCGTGGTGGATTCGATCGGGATCGTGTCGGCCGTCGATGTCCCGGTCACGCCGCGTGTCGTGATCGTCGCGGCAGCAGCCGCAGCGGTGACCGCCCTCGCACTCTCGAGGGGGATGCCACTGAGGCTCGCCCCCGCCGGGGCGGTCCTGAGCGCCGCGGCGTGGATGGTGCGTGAGGCCCTGCCGGTGGGACCACAGGTGTTCCCGATCGACGTGTTCGTGGCGGCACTGGTCATCGGTGCGGGCAGCCAGCTGTTGGCTCGGGTCCAGCGCACGACTCCGAGCATCCACACGACCACGACGGTGTTCGTCCTCGTGCCGGGACTCGTCATGTACCTGTCGATGGTGGCGTTCACCTCGGGCGAGACCGAGACCGGGGTGGAGCTCCTCATTGATTCCCTGGGGGTGTCGGCTGCGATCGCGGCCGGTGTGGCCCTCGGCGTGGCCCTCACTCGCTCCGTGCCGCTCCCGAGACCCCGGGTGCGAACGTGGCAGAACGCTCGAAACGCCTCTACGGACGGTCCATCCGGAGGATCTGTCTAGTCTCGGATCGCTGAAGCGCCCCCTGCAGGGGCCGAGGAGAACGGCGGACCGTGCGATGAGCAGAACCCTCCAGGGATCCGGGGGCATCCAGCTGGCAGCAGATGTCGGGGGCCCCACGAACGGCCCGACGGTCGTGCTGCTCCACGGAGGGGGCCAGACCCGCCACTCCTGGCACGGAACCTGGAAGGTCCTCGCGGATGCCGGTTGGCACGCGGTGTCGCTCGACCTGCGCGGTCACGGCGACAGCGAATGGGACCCCGAGGGTGACTATTCCCTGGACGCCTTCGCCGCCGACGCACGCGCGGTGGCGGAGTCGATGCCCGAGCCGCCGGTCATGGTGGGCGCATCGCTCGGCGGGCTCTCCGCGCTGGTCGCGATCGCCGAGTCGGAACCGCAGACCGACGTGGCGCGGGCACTGGTGCTGGTCGACGTGGCCAATCGACTGGAGGACGGCGGACGCGACCGGATCGGCGCGTTCATGACCGCCAACCTCGACGGATTCGCCTCACTCGAGGAGGCAGCCGACGCGATCGCCGCCTACAACCCACACCGTCCCCGCCCACGCGACCTGGGCGGCCTCTCCAAGAACCTCCGCCGGCGCGAGGACGGTCGCTGGTACTGGCACTGGGATCCGGCCTTCGTGATCGGCAAGTTCGGCTCGGCCGACGAGACAAGGGCCTCGGTGGTGCAACCGAACCGCCTGGATCGCGCAGCGGAGACGATCGACGTGCCGGTGCTGCTGGTGCGGGGCAGACGCAGCGACCTGCTCAGCACCGAGGGAGTCGAGGACTTCATGTCGCGGGCGCCACACACGGAGTTCGTCGACGTCGCCGGGGCCGGGCACATGGTCGCCGGCGACCGCAACGAGGTGTTCAACAACGCGATCCTCCGGTTCCTCGACCGCCACCGCTGACCCCACCGCGGCGAACCCACCGAGGCGAACTGATCGTCGTGGTGCCGACCTGTCGGGCACCACGACGATCAGTTCGGCTGGAGGCGGTGACCGAGTGGGCATGATCCGATGCCCGCCCGGTTCGCTGCGCGCCATACTGCGGCCATGCGCATCGGCATCAACGGATCCAGCCACATCGCACTGGCCAGCCCACTCGAATCGATCGCCGAGCACTCGGCGAAGGCCGAGCAGGACGGTCTCGGGTCGTACTGGCTGGCCCAGCTGACCTGGCCCGACAGCCTGACCGCCATCGCGGCGATCGCCTCGCGGACCTCCCACATCCGCTTCGGCACCGCGGTGGTGCCCACATGGCCGAGGCACCCCTTGATGCTCGCCGCCCAGGCCCTGACCACCTCGCACGCGACCGGCGGCAGGGTAACCCTCGGCATCGGCCTGGCCCACGAATCGATGGTCGAGCAGACCTTCGGAGTGCCCTTCGACCGGCCTGCACGGCACATGGCGGAGTACCTCGACGTGCTCCTGCCCGCGATGGACGACCACGTGGTCGACTCCACCGGGGACATCTGGTCCGCCCACTCCGATGGGTTCGGTGTCGCAACCGACACCCCGACACCACGAGTCGTGCTGGCGGCGATGGGCCCGCGCATGCTCGACCTCGCGGGTTCGCGCACCGACGGCACGATCCTGTGGCTCTCGGGACCTCGCACGATCGAGACGCGCATCCGGCCCGCACTGGACGCTGCGGCAGAACGCGCAGGCCGTGGCCGACCCGAGGTGATCGCGAGCGTGCCGATCTGCGTGACCTCCGACCGCCCCAAGGTGCATGCCATGGTCGCGGAGACACTCAGCAACTACAACGACTTGCCCTCCTACCGCAGGGTGATGGACACCGAGGGGGCCGAGGGTCCCGCGGACGTATCGCTGATCGGTTCCGAAGCGGAGGTGCGCGCCGGGCTGCAGGCGTTCGCCGACGCGGGCACCACGGAGTTCTCCGCCCTGGAGTTCACCACGAACGACGATGAGGCTGCCGCCACGCGTGCGCTGCTGATGGAGTTCAATTCACCCGGGTGACAGCAGGTCCGGGCGGAGCAGCTCGGGGGATCCGCCCAGGAGCCTCAGCGACCATGGACATGGCCCTGCTCCTGGGGTGAATGGGCGTGGTGAGGGTCGTCCAGCACGACGCTTCCGTTGTCCAGCTGCAGCACGCTCCCGCCGAAGGCCTCCCGCAGGGGTTCGGCGGCGAGCACGTCCTCGGGTGGGCCGAAGGCGACCTGGTCGGTGTTCAACAACAGCACCACGTCCGCTGTGCCCGCGTCGCCGAGGTCGTGCGTCGTGAACACCACGGTACGGCCGGTTCGCTTCTCGGCGTGCATGATCTCGCTGATCGTGCGCGCACTGACAACGTCCAGTCCCGTGAGCGGCTCGTCCAACAGGAGCAGGTCGGCCTGCTGGGCTATGCCCTGGGCGACCATCACGCGCTGGCGCTGGCCTCCGGAGAGCTCCTGGATCTGGCTCCATTCGCGGTCGCGCATCTCGACCCTGTCGAGCGCGGAGTCGACCGCCTTGCGGTCGCCGGGGCGGCAGCGTCGCAGCAGGCCGAGGCTCGGGTAGCGTGCCATCTGGACCGTTTCGCGCACGGTTATGGGCAACGACCGTTCGATGTCGGTGCTCTGCAGCACCAGCGCGACTCCGCCACGGCGCCGTCGGGCCGCCACCTCGAGGCTTCCGGTCCGGGGCTCGAGCAGTCCGGCGATCGCCGCGAGCAGGGTCGACTTCCCCGAGCCGTTCGGACCGATGACGGCCATGGAGCAACCCGCGGCCAGGTCGAAGGTCACCTCCCCGAGGGCCCTCAGGGAATCCCGGTACACCGAGACCGAACGGGCGCGAACCGCAGGGTCACCGCCACCCGCTTCGCTGTTGCGAGTCATTCTCGTTCTCGTGCGTCCACCACTCGCACGATACATCCGGGTACGGGGCCCGGTGGCTACCCCACACCGCTGCTGGCCCACACCGCGTCGGGCCACCCCGGCGTTCCGTGCCCGCATGGCCCGAAGGGGCGCTGCCGTTGCCTCATCTCCCGGTGCACGGCTGGCGGCAGCTACCTTGCGCAGGTGCACCCGATTGCCGAGCAGATCGCCGACACCCCCGCGTGAACTGGTTGACCGACGCCTTCGAACCCGCCTTCATGCAGCGGGCACTGGCTGCGGGGATCCTTGCCGTGGTTGCGACATCCGTGGTTGGCACCTGGGTCGTCATCCGCGGACTCGCGTTCATGGGCGACGCACTCGCCCACGGGGTGGTGCCCGGGCTGGCGCTCGCGACGTTGTGGGGGTTCAGCCCCGTCGTCGGGGCACTCGCGGCCGCGGTGGTGATGGGCCTGGCGGTGACCGTGGTGAGCCACCGCACGAACCTGCGCGAGGACACCGGCATCGGATTGCTGTTCGTGGGCATGCTCGCACTCGGTGTCGTGATCGTGTCACGGTCGACCTCCTTCGCCACCGACGTGACGAACCTGCTCTTCGGCGAGATCCTCGGTGTCACCACCTCCGACCTGTGGGTCCAGGCGGGAGCGGCGGTGCTGGTCGCACTCACCGGTGCGCTGCTCTACCGACCCCTGCTCGCGCTGTCGTTCGACAGGTCCAAGGCCGCCACGCTCGGCATGCACCCACGATGGACCCATGCCGCACTGATGGTGATGCTCGCCGTGTCGATCGTGGCATCGTTCCGCGCCATCGGGACGCTGCTCGTGTTCGGGCTGCTCGTCGGGCCCCCGGCCACCGCCGCGCTGCTGGTGCGCCGGATCTCCACCGCCATGGTCCTGTCGGTCCTCATCGGCAGCCTCTGGGTGGTGCTGGGCCTGGTCGTCAGCTTCCACCTGGGCACGGCCGGGGGCGCCACGATCGCGGGCCTGTCGGTTGCCGGGTTCTTCGTCGTGCTGTGGATCGTGGAGCTCAGGGCCAAGCTCCGCTCCAGGGTCGAACCCGGTGTGTCCTCGAGCTGATCCGGGGCCTTCGATAGGACCGACAGCACCGCGGCGGAGTGGGCCGACGCGTGCCCAACGCTTAGGATCCGCCTCATGAAGAACCCCTCGATCGACGCCGTGATGACCGCGGAGCCGGTCACAATCGACCGCACCGAACCCATCTCCGAGGCATATGCACTGCTCAAGAAGGGTCGGTTCCACCACCTTCCGGTGCTGGACGGTGACGAACCGGTCGGGCTGGTGAGCTCGACCGACATACTCGAGCTGGCCTATGACGTGCGCGGCACCGAAGAACGCAACCTGATGGTGTTCCTCGACCACCAGTTCAGCATCGATGACGCCATGAGCACCGAGCTGGTCACCCTCTCGGAGGACGCCACGGTCAAGGACGCCGCTGCCGTCCTCGCGGATGGCAAGGTGCACTCGGTGCTCGTGTTGGGAACCGACGCCGACCTGGCGGGCATCGTGACGACCACCGACCTGGTCGTCTACCTGCACGGCCAACTCTGATCGACTCGGGCACGGACTGCCGTGCCGACACCAAGGGGGAAACATGGCACACGATCTGGTGATCAAGGGGGGTACGGTGGTCGATGGCACCGGCGCCCCTGCCCGGGGAGCTGACGTCGCCGTGGACGGCGACCGCATCAGCGCCGTCGGCGAGGTGGACGCCACGGGCGCCGGGCGGGTGATCGACGCCGACGGGGCGATCGTCACACCGGGATTCGTAGACATCCACTCCCACCTGGATGCACAGGTCGGTTGGGACCCCACGATGTCGTCCTCGTGCTGGCACGGGGTCACCTCCGTGGTGATGGGCAACTGCGGAATGACCTTCGCTCCGGTGCGTCCTGGCCAGTCCGGGCTGCTGGCCGGCGCCATGGAGTCGGTGGAGGACATTCCGGCCTCGTGCATCCTCGATGGCCTCCCGTGGAGTTGGGAGTCCTTCGGCGGGTACCTGGATGCCATCGAGGCCCTTCCGCGCGGGCTCAACGCCGGAGCGTACGTGGGTGACGTGGCGGTGCGGATGTACGTCGCGGGAGATGCCGCCTGCGAACCGGACTTCGTGGCGACCCCCGAGCAACTCGACGAGATGGCGGCATGCGTGCGCGAGGCGATGGAGTCCGGTGCGCTCGGCTACTCCATCTCGCGCAGCCTGTTCCACCGCGTGCCCGACGGCCGCAACGTGCCGGGCACCTGGAGTGACCCCGAGGAGTTCTTCGCCATCGCCGCACCGCTGGGCGAACTCGGACGCGGGGTTCTCGAGAGCGCCCCCCGCTACAACGAGGAACACACCAACGAGTCGCGGGTCGACGAGGAAGTGGCGTGGATGGCCGAACTGAGTCGCCGCACCGGGCGTCCCTTCTGCTTCAACCTCCAGCAGGTCTCGGTTCTGGGTGACCACTACCGCCAGGTGATGCGACTCGCCTCGGAGGCCTCCGCCAGTGGAGCGCAGCTGAGGCCGCAGATGACGCCACGCAGCGTGGGGGTGCTGTTCAGCCTCGCGGCCAACACGCTCATCGACGACCTGCCCTCCTTCGCCGCCGTGCGTGAGGGCGACCTGGGCGAGCGCGTCGCCGCGCTCCGGGACCCCGGGGTGCGCGAGCGCCTCATCGAGGAGGGCGCCGCGAAGGACCGCGAGCCGTTCACCCGCATGTACCTGATGCCGGCGGGACAACCGGCGCGCTACGCGTACGACGAGTCCGACTCGATAGCTGCCATCGCCGACCGCCGTGGGGTCTCGCCGGTCGAGGCGTACATCGACGAGATGGTCGCCTCCGACGGCAAGTCGATCGTGAACTGGCCGGTGATGAACCAGGACGAGTCAGCCATCGAGGAGTTGATCACGAACCCGGTGACGATCATGGGCCTCGCTGACGCAGGCGCACACGCCACCCAGATCATGGACGCGTCGCAACCGACGTACTTCCTCGCTCACTGGGTGCGCGACAAGGGACTGCTGTCACTCGAGCAAGGCGTGCACGCGCTCAGCCAGGACACCGCTGAGTTCATCGGCTACACCGATCGTGGGACCGTCACCGAGGGAGCCTTCGCCGACATCAACGTGATCGACCTCGACGCACTCTCGCTGCCACTGCCCGAGATCGCCCACGACTTCCCCGGGGACGTCCCGAGGTTCGTGCAGCGTGCCAACGGCATCGAGCACACGATCGTCAACGGTCGCCCGTTCATGGAACGCGGCGAGCACACCGGCGAGCTGGCCGGCCGGATCCTGCGCAGCACCGACGCCTGAGCCCCGAACCACCC
>JAMLGJ010000050.1 GCA_023958095.1 Microthrixaceae bacterium | reverse complement strand
TGGAGAGGTCACCGGTTTGGGAACAGGCGGCTCTGTTTGCGGCCAGTAGTCCAACCCCTCCGGCTGATCCGGATTGGAATACTCGTACGGGCCACGGTAGACGATCGGCACGGAGGGGAAGTTGCCGTGCGGAGGCGGCGACGGAGCGGACCATTCTAGACCGTTCGCCAGCCACGGGTTATCACCACATTCTTTCCCGGCAAAGATGCTGACAAAGAAGTTGACCAGTAAAAGAATCTGAGCAAAGCCCATCAGGATGGCGCAGATCGTCATAAACTGATTCATCGGCAGGAGGTGCTCAAGGTAGGGATGCAGATACGGGTCCGCATATCGGCGGGGCATGCCGGCAACTCCCAGCAGGTGCATCGGGAAGAACGTGCCGTTCATTCCGATGAAGGTCAGTGCAAAGTGCAACTTGCCGATCCCCTCGTTCATCGTACGGCCAAACATCTTGGGGAACCAGAAATGAATGGCTCCGAACACACCGAACAGCGTCGCTCCAAACAACACATAGTGGAAGTGAGCCACAATGAAATACGTGTCGTGAATGTAGATGTCGACCGGCACCGCAGCCATAAAGATGCCGGACAGGCCGCCGACGATGAACATCGAGACGAACGCAATTGCATTCAACATCACCGTATTGAATTGCAGACGCCCTCCCCACATCGTCCCGATCCAGTTGAACACCTTCACAGCAGAGGGCAGAGCGATCATCATGGTAGAGACCATGAAGGTCATCCCCAACGCGGGGTTCATCCCCGACGTAAACATGTGGTGTCCCCAGACGATGAAGCCCAGTCCGGCAATCGCGGCCATGGAATAGACCATCGGCTTGTATCCGAAGATCGGCTTGCGAGACATGCATGCGAGCATGTCGCTGGTCATGCCCATCGCCGGTAGCAGCATGATGTACACTTCGGGGTGGCCGAATATCCAGAAGAGGTGCTCCCAGAGGAACGGATCACCGCCCTTGGCCACGTTGAAGAAGTTGGCGTCGAAGAGCCGGTCGAACATCAACAGGAACAACGCCACGGTGATCACCGGCAGGGCGAACACCAACAGCACCTGGGTGATGAAGGCCATCCAGGTGAACACCGGCATCTTCATCATCGTCATGCCCGGGGTGCGCATGTTGAACACGGTGACGGTCAGGTTGATCGCCGAGACCGTCGATCCGATGCCCATGATGATGAGGCCCACCGCGTAGAAGTCCATGCCGTGGCCCGGGGTGAAGCTGACCCCGGAGTTCGGCGCGTAGGCGAACCAGCCTCCGTTGGCCCCACCGCCGAAGAGCCACGAGGTGTTGAAGAAGATCGCGCCCAGGAGCCAGACCCACAGCGAGAGGGCGTTCATGCGGGGGAACGCCACGTCGCGGGCGCCGATCTGCAGCGGCAGCAGGTAGTTGGCGAAAGCCGACTGCAGGGGCATCACCACCAGGAACACCATCGTGATGGCGTGCATCGTGAAGACCTGGTTGTACAGGTCGGCCGAGAGCAGGTCGTTGCCGGGCACCGCCAGCTGCGTGCGGATCAGGAGGGCCTCGAAGCCGGCCACGAGGAAGAACGTCAACGACGCGACCCCGTACATGATGCCGATCTTCTTGTGGTCCACGGTGGTGAACCACGACTTCCAGCCCTCGGTCTCGGTCGGGCGCGTGAACACACCCAGCGGACGCTCGGGTTTCACCGTCTGGCCCGAGGGCAGCTCCAGTGGTGTTCTCTCATGCACGATTGTCATGGGAATGGTTCCTTCCCGACACTCCCGGCTCCCGGTACCAGTTGGTCCGTGGAACCGCGGGTGACGCTGAGGGGACGGTCTACTTGAGGGTCACCAGGTAGGCGACCAGTTCATCGATCTGTGCTTCGGACAGCCCGAGGTTCGGCATGCCCTGGTTGTTGGCCGGGTCCATCGGCTTGATGCTCTCCGGGTTGCGCAACCAACGCTTGAGGTTGTTGTAGTTGGGCTCGCCCTCGGGCACCACGCTACCGAGACCGACGCCGCTGTCGATCGCGTTGACGTCGCTGTCCTCGTAGAGGTCGAGCAGGCTCCCGGCGAAGGTGTCGCGCATCATGAGGTGGGTGAGGTTGGGCGCGTTCTGGGACAACAGGGTGCTGCCCACGTCCTCGCCGTAGTTCGGGTTCGGCATCTCCGCGTACTCGTACGGTGCCTGTGCCCCGGGCTCGAGACCGTTCACCTGGTGACAGGTCGAGCACTGCTGCACGAAGAGCTCCTGACCCGCGACCGCTGCGTCGTCGGTCGGCTGTTCGGGCGGTGTGGTCATGATGTCGACCCACTCGTCGTAGTCGGCCTGGTCGAGCACCTTCACCTGCATGCGCATGACACCGTGGGAAAGGCCGCAGAACTCGGTGCACTGGCCCTCGTAGATCCCGGGCTCGGCGGCCTCGAGGACGAGGTCGTGCGTACGGCCGGGGACGGCGTCCTTCTTGCCGTTGAGGGCGGGAATCCAGAAGGAGTGGATCACGTCACGCGACTGGATGGCCAGCTTCACGTCGCGACCTGCGGGCATCACCAGCTGGCTGGCGGTGATGATGTCGACGGCGCCGTCGCTGTCGGTGTCGTAGCGGTACTCCCACCACCACTGCTGTCCGATGACGGTGACGTCGATGGCGTCCTCGCGGACGTCGTCCATCTGGAGGATGGCGTTCGCGTTGAACACCGCGATCACGGCGAGCAGCAGCGCGGGGACGATGGTCCAGCCGATCTCCAGGCCGGTGTTGCCGTGCACCTGCACCGGCTCGCCCTCACCCTCGCGGTCCTCCTCGTTGCGGCGGAAGCGGTATGCCATCCACACCACACCCACCTCCACGAGGATGAACACGAGACCCGCGATGGCGAACACCGGGACCACCAGGTCGTAGATGATGTCGGCCTTGCGCCCCTGGGGGCTGAGGGTGTTGAGCGGGAAGGTCGTCAGGCTCGTGGCCCCGCGCAGGAGCAACCAGCCACCAACCAGGCACGCGATGGTGCCCAGCACCAGTGCGATCGTCGAGTTGCGCTTGTTCCGCATTCAGGTCCTCTTGTAGGTCGGGCTTCTCAGCCTGGGGCCCGGAGGTCGTCGACGACCGCGGGCAGTCCGCCACTTGTGGCGAGGGCACCCTCGCCATGGTGTTCCTCGATGTCACGTGTGCCGGCGATTCCACCGGCGATGCCACCGGCGATGATCACGAGCAGGCTCACGAACACCACGATTCCGAGCACACGGCCCTTGAGTTCGGGCCGGGTGGCCAACAGGTTGGCCACCGCGAAGATGACCACCGCGATGCCGATCACGACGTAGACGGCCGCGGACTTGGGGATCGCGAGCAGCAACCTGGACACGGCCACTGCAACGACCGCGATGATGAGCGCCGCCGCGAGTGGCACCTCCACCGGCTGCAGGAGCCGGCTGCGGTACTCGGCGTTGGCGGCCGCATCGGGAGTGGCCCGCTCCGACCAGGCCTTGGCGGTCCATTCGACCGCTGCCACGACCAGCAGCGCGACCCCGCCCCAGAGCGCCACGTTGGAGAACACGAGCCCGACGATCACCACGCCGGTGCCGAGGGCGGCCAGCATGGGCCACCAGCTGATCCCCGCGGGCACGCTGGCCGGGGGCAGGTCGCTCGCCTCGATGCCCTCGAGGGCCGCGATCGACTCGGCATCGGAGTCGCGGGTGGCTGTCTGGAAACCCCCGAGCACGGCCATCACGCCGGCGAAGGTCAACAGCACCGTGTAGCCGATGTGCTCACCGACCCAGCCCTTCCAACCCAGGGTGAGCGGGCCGATGATCGAGTCGACCACCGCGCCGTCGGTGAACACCGCGACCACACCGCCCTGGTCGGATGCGCCGGTGACGAAGCCGTACAGCAGTGCGGAGAGGTACCCGAACAGTGCCGCACCGTAGAAGTATTTCGAACCGCGAGTGATCATCTGATGCTCACTTCATGATGTAGACGGCGACCCAGATGACGGCATAGACCGCCACTGCGGCATCCCACAGGACCGCAGCGGCCGCTATCCCATCCGGATTGCGGCTGGAGTACTGGCCCCCGAGGGCCCTGAACGCCACGAACAGGACATAGAGCATCGCCGCGAGCACCATGGCCACGTGGCCCCCGGTGACGGTGTAGAACAGCGGGCCCTCGAGCTGGTCCCCGGTGATGCCCACGAACTTCCAGAGGAAGATCGTCTGGTTCACGAAGGCTGCGCCGAGCAGCAGGGTCGCACCGAGAGCCACGTAGGTGTTGGTGCGGTCGTCGTTGTTGATCGAGTACACGGCCCACTGCATCGTCACGACCGACAGCGCCAGGCCGAACATCTGCATGTTGGGCTGTGTCAGCGGGATGGCGTTGGCGGCGAGCCAGTCGGCTCCCGCAGCGTTGCGGGCGCCGACGTAGGCACCCACGAGGGTGAGCAGGAGCATCACGACCCCGGAGGTGGCCAGGGCGGTGCCGATCAGCAGCTCGCGGCGGCGCGGCGCCGTGTGATGGGGAACCACGATCGTGGGACTGGTCATCAGGCCTCCTCCTCGTCCTCGAGGAGCGGGTAGGGCGAGGTGATCTCGGCCGGAAGCTCCGCGGTGCGCTGCGCGGCGACGGCTGGCCACGGAACCTGCCACTCGAGGGTCATTCCGTCGGTGTCGACCTCGGCCGGACCATCGCCTTCGAAGGATGCACGTGCGGCGGACAGGGACGCAGCCAGGGCGCCGAGCACGCCGAGGACCATGAGCAGCGCACCGACCGTTGCCACGATGCCGACGAACACCGCCGCATCGGTGTCGTTGGCGATCAGGAACACGTCGACCGCCATGATTCCGGCCAGCAGCACGCCACCCAGGGCCACCAGCGTTCCGGCACCGGCGACCGTGCGGGACTTCGCCACCGCGCCCCAGACCTGGCCCGACCAGTGGGCCTGCCCGGCGACGAGGCCCACGATGACCGCGGCGACCACGAACACCGACTGTGCCGGCCCGAGCAGAACGGCGCCGAAGTCGAACAGGGTCCCCGAGCCCGCTGTGTCGAGTGCCATGAGGGCCCCGACGAGGATCCCTCCCAGCAGCACCACGAGGGCGAGCAGCGAGCCGACCATGCCCGGGGAGGCGGCGGGTCGCCCGTAGCGCATCGACTCGGCGAGGCCTCCGAGCATTCCCAGCACCGGCAGTGCGGCCGCCAGAGCCCACAGGGCCCACACGAAGGTGTTGACCGACCTGGGGCCCTGGGCCCAGGCCCCGAAGGAGAGCACCCCGAATGCAGCGATCAGGCCCTGGAAGACCCCGTAGTTGCGCAGCGCACGGTGCGTGGCGTGCGCCACGGCGTCACCGGCGATGCCGAGAACCGGGATGGCGAGCATGTAGACCGCAGGCCCACGCAGCATCCACGCCAGGCCGTTCGCGAAGTTGTCGGCCAACCCGGGTGCGCTGTCGGCCGCGACGTGGCCGAGCACCACGTGTGCCGTCGCTGCGGCGAAGGTGGCGATCCAGATCGGTGCGGCCACGAGCATCGACCAGGAGAACAGCGGCACGCGCGCCAGGGTCAGGCCCGCCGGGCGGTGGGTGATGACCGTGGTGGCGATGCACACCGAGGCCAGGCCCAGCGACGCCATCATCACACCCATCGAGATGTTCCCCAGCGACGCTGCGTCGTAGTCGCCTCCGGCAACTCCGCCATCCAGCGCGATCGAGGCGATGAACAGGCCCGCGGAGATCGCCCAGGTCCACAGCGAGAGGGCCGCCGCCCTCGGGAAGGCCACCGAGGGCGACCCCACCTGCAGCGGGACGATGATCAGAGCCAGCCCGATCAGGGCGGGCAGCACCCCGAGCAGCACCAGCGCAACCAGGGAACTCACGTCGACCATCGACACGTAGGAGCCGAGCACGCCGTTGTCGGTCGCCAGGTCCAGGCCCACCAACAGGCGGATCGCCAGTCCGACGGTCAACAGCAGCAGGGAGAAACCGAGGAAGAGCCGGCCCAGGGAGGTGTGGTCGCCGGTACCCACCAGCTCCTCGAACTCGCCCGCTGTCGCCGGGGAGCCAACGGCTTCCCCAGCGGCTGCCTGCTCGGGGAGTGTCGTATCGGTAACTGCCATCCTCTAACCCTCGTTCCGAAGTGACGGCACGGGCCCGTCCACATCGTGATCGGCAAGGGACATGCGCGCCCCTTGTGTGCGCAGCGACACTACCGCGCTGCGCGCAGCGCCAATAAAACCTCCGGGGTTCGCGCCCGGAGGTTGCCCGTGGGTCGTGTGGAGCCGACTCCAGGCGGTCGGCCGGGGCGCCCGTGACACCTCAGACCCCGAACCTGACGAGCACGTCGAGCGCCATCACCACGAACAGCAGCGTCAGGTAGGTGATGGAGAAGTGGAACAGCTTCATGGCATCTGCTGCCTCACCGGTGCGTCTCACCCGCCAGGTGAGGCCCACGAAGGCCGCTCCGCTGAGCACGGCCCCGATCCAGTAGATGGCGCCCATGGACTCCGTGACGCCGAAGAGGAGCGAACAGACCACCAGGGCGACCGTGTGGGCGAGCATCTGGTTGGTCGTGGAGCGCATCGAGGCGACCGACGGGAGCATCGGCACGTCGACCGACGAGTAGTCCTCCGAGTAGCGGATCGCGAGCGCCCAGAAGTGCGGCGGGGTCCAGAAGAACACCACGCCGAACAGCGCCACTGCCGACCAGGAGAGCGAATCGGTCACCGCCGACCAGCCGATGAGCACCGGAGCGGCACCCGCAGCACCGCCGATGACGATGTTCTGGGTGTTCGTGCGCTTCAGCCACAGGGTGTAGACGAAGACGTAGAACAGGCACGCACCCAGGGCCAGCAACGCCGAGAGCAGGTTCACCAGCGCCCAGAGCCACACGAACCCGACTGCCTCGATCACGATCGCGAACGTGAGAGCCGAACCGGGGCTGACCGCTCCGGTGACCAAGGGGCGGTTGCGGGTGCGCTCCATGACCGCGTCGATGTCGCGGTCCACCCACATGTTGATGGCGTTGGCACCACCGGCGGTGAGCGTCCCGCCCAGCACGGTGGCGACCATCAGCCACACCGAGGGCATGCCCTGTTCGGCCACCACCATCACGGGGACGGTCGTCACCAGCAGCAGCTCGATGATCCGCGGCTTGGTGAGCGCCACGTAGGCGCCGATCGTCGAGAGGATCGCTGTCCTCGGGTGCACAGCGGTGGCGGCCATCGCGCACCCGACGGTACGTCCTCCGCGGCGCGCGCGCCAAGCAGCGCACCCCCGGTGGAGGGGAGCCACTGCGCCGCGTAGTCTGGGTCCACATGGCCGCGACCGTTGGCAGACCGAGCAGGTCCTCAGAGGGCGGCACGTCCCCGCGGCGCTACCGCATCGGTCTGCGCACCTACCGGCGGATCGTGGCCGTGGCACTCCTGCTGCTGTGCGCCATCGTGGTGACCGGTGCCGCGGTGCGCCTCACCGGTTCGGGCCTCGGATGTTCGAGCTGGCCCAACTGCGAGCCGGGTGAGTTCATCGAGATAGGCGACCCGAACCAGGCGATCGAACAACTGAACCGGCTCTTCACCGGGGCGGTCTCCCTTGCGGTGATGGCAGCGGTGCTCGGAGCACTACGGCTGCGGGAGCCACGACGCGACCTCACCTGGCTCTCGTGGGGGCTGGTGGCGGGGGTGCTCGCCCAGATCGTCCTCGGGGGAATCACCGTGCTCGTCGACCTGCACCCCGTCGCGGTGGCAGGACACTTCCTGTTGTCGATGATCCTGGTCTGCGACGCCACGGTGCTGCTCTGGAGGACCCTGCCCGAGAGGGCAGCGACGACCGACG
The DNA here is from genome assembly GCA_023958095.1 of Microthrixaceae bacterium. Taxonomy (GTDB): domain Bacteria; phylum Actinomycetota; class Acidimicrobiia; order Acidimicrobiales; family Microtrichaceae; genus JAMLGJ01. The sequence continues at coordinate 6,595 of JAMLGJ010000050.1, read as the reverse complement.
AGACCATCGACCCCACCGGCACCGACCCCACCGGCACCGGCACCGACGGCACCGACACCGCCCTGAGCTGGGCCGCCATGGCCTCAGGAGCGGTGGTCCTGGCGGTGACGGGCCCGCTGGTGACCGGATCGGGCCCCCACGCGGGGGACCTCGAGGCGCCGCGCTTCGGGGTGGCGATCCCGGATGCGGCGCGGATCCACAGCCTCAGCGCCTGGCTGTTCTGCGCCCTCGTGGTCGTGTTGCTGGTACGCATGCGCATGGGGGACCGACCGGCGGACACCCTGCGCAGGGGGACCGTCCTGCTGGGCGTGATCGTGGCGCAGGGCGCTCTCGGGTACCTCCAGTACGAACGCGGCATCCCGGCCGAGCTCGTGATCGGCCACATCGTGGGGGCCACCGCCGTGGCGGTCGCGGCCACCTGGTTCCAGTGTGGACTGCTCGACCCGCGTGGGTCCGGCCGCAGTTCACACGCCCCGCAGGAGGGCGCCGTCCGGGGAGGCCGGGGATGAGCACCACGTCGCCGTCGCAGGTCCTCGAGCCCGATGTGGACTCCGAGGGCTCGGTCGACAACCCCTGGGTCGTGATCGTCTGGAACGATCCGATAAACCTCATGAGCTACGTCTCGTTCGTGCTGCGCAAGCTCTTCGGGTACTCCAAGGCGAAGGCCGACAAGCTGATGATGCAGGTCCACACCGAGGGCAGGGCGGTGGTCTCGAGCGGAACCCGCTCCGAATCGGAACGTGACGTGTTCCGACTCCACGAACACGGTCTGTGGGCCACCATGCAGCAGGACTGACGGCGATGAGCGAACCGAATCACCAGGAGGCGCATCGGGGCGTGCTCCGTCGCCGGCGGACCCACTGCCACACGACCCGTCCGGAGCAGCGTTGAGCGCGCCCATCCGCCGGGATGGCGACGCCTACGTGGTCGAGCTCGACCCATCGATGGTCGCGGTGATCGAAGGGCTCTGTGGGGAGATGGAGACGCTCCTGAGGGACGGGAGCCCCCTCACCGAACGGCTGTTCCCGCCTCCCTACGGCGACGACGACGAGCGCAACGAGGGCTACGCCGTGCTCGCGGGGTCGGAACTCACCGAGAACCGCCTGGCCGCCCTGGAGACGGTCCGCGGGGTCCTCCGCACGGGGCGTGCGGACGAGGAGGAGTTCCAGGCCTGGATGCGCTCGCTGAACGACATGCGCCTGGTGCTGGGCACGATGATGGGGCTGACCGATGAGGACCCGGGAGTGCCCCGGCGTCCGGAGCACGAGCAGGCCCACCAGGTCTATGAGTTCCTCGGCGCGGCGCTCGAGATGACGGTCATGACCATCGCCGGGGACATGGACGAGGGTGGGTCCCGCGGTGGGGCCTGACGCCGACACGGCGAGCTCTCCGGGTGCCGGATGCGGTGCCATCATGCGGGAGTTCCCGGCGGTCCGGGCGTGTTCCTTTGGAAGGCGCCCGGGGTGCTGCTATGTTGACCCGGCTCCCACAGGGTGCGAGCCCCCATCGTCCAGCGGCCTAGGACGCCGCCCTTTCAAGGCGGTAACACGGGTTCGAATCCCGTTGGGGGTGCAAGCCGTCGCAAGGCGGTGACAAGGTCTGGTCCCGTGGTGCAGTTTGGAGTGCACGCTGGCCTGTCAAGCCAGAGGTCGCGGGTTCAAATCCCGTCGGGACCGCCAAACCGGCCAGACCGGTGGTGCACAAGAGATCACGGCCCGCCCGCCGGGCCATGGCATCGTCGGATCCCCAACGGGATCCGGCCAGAGGGGTCGGGTAGCTCAGTTGGCAGAGCGACCGCCTGAAAAGCGGTAGGTCACCGGATCGACGCCGGTCCCGACCACCCCGAGCAACGGGCCGGCGCCTACGGGCGCCGGCCCGTTCGCCGTGCATGCGCCAGGGCCGTGGTCCACACCCTTGGCCCGCCAGCGGCCCTGTGCGACAATCACACCTCGACGCGCGCAGCGGAGCCACCGCCCGCTGACTCACTCGAACAGGGACGGGGCACACAGGGTGCGAGCGCAAGGCGGAGCGGGCACACACTTCCAGAGCGTTGCGCCGAAGCTCGGCCACCAGCCGCCGCTGGACGGGTTGCGCGGCTACTTCATGGTCGCGGTGCTGTTCGCCCACTTCAACTACGCCAACTTCGCGAGCTTCGCGGCAGCGGTCGACGTGTTCTTCGTGGTCAGCGGCTTCCTGATCACCACCCTGCTGCTCGAGGAGGACCGCAAGGCGGGATCGATCAGCCTCAGGAACTTCTACACCCGCAGGGCACTGCGACTCCTGCCGATGCTCTACATCGTCATCGGGGTGACCGTCGTGGCGATCTGGGTGGCGGTGCAGATCCACGGCTCCGACTCACGAGCAGCGATACCCGAGGGCTTCAGCTACGGCGAGCTCTGGGACATGACCAAGAGCGACGCGATCGCCGGGAGCCTCTACCTGTACCACGTGATCCATCCGGTCGGGATCGAGATAGTCGACAGCGGCTTCCCCGAGATACGGCCCCTCATCCAGCTGTGGAGCCTCTCGGTCGAGGAGCACTACTACGTCTTCGGGGTGCTGCTCACGATCTTCGCCGTGCGGCGCCGCCTGGTGAAGCAACTCATGGTGTTCTTCATCGGGGCCTACGTGTTCATATCCGCCGCCCGCCTGTTCAGCTACGTGGGTCCCCGACTCGCGTGGTACCAGCGCCCCGACGCGATCATGTTGGGTGTGGTGCTCGCGTTCTGGAACGCACACCTACCCGAGGGCCTCTCGGAGCGCTTCCGGCGCATCGCCCACCACGCTGCGAGCGCAGCAGCGGTCCTCTTCGCGGCCACGGTGTTCGTGGGCACCGGCTTCGCCAAGCCGTTCGGGCTGTTCGTGCCGTTCTCCCCCGCCGAGGGCGACACCCTCTCCGACGGCCTCTACTGGGGCGAGTTCGGCTTCACGATCTGCAGCTTCTGTGCGGCGGTCGTGGTGTTCACGATGGTGCGGGCCCCGGATCACTGGCTGCGTCCGGTGCTGTCGTGGCGGCCGGCCCTCGCCATAGGGGTCCGCAGCTACGCGATCTACCTGATCCACGTGCCGCTGTTCGTGATCCTGGCGAACCTGGTGCCGCAGCACGCGGTGCTGGCCGCGGTCGCATACCTGCCGATGCTCGTGTTGACCACCGAGGCGAGCCACCGGTGGGTGGAGAAGCCCCTGATGCGCCTCAAGACACGCTCGGCGACGCCGGCTCGGGCGTGAACCGCCCTAGAGGTCCGGGCAGGTCCTGTCGGCGACCACGCTGGTGAGCCAGTCCTGGAGGTCGGCCTCGTCGCACTCCTCGATGATGGGCTTGACGGCCCACCCGTTGCGTTCGATCGCCTCGTCCACGAGCTCGTTGCCACCCAGGTAGATCGTCGGCCACACGATGTCGACACCGTCGCGGGTCGTGGTCGCCGGCAGCTCCACGACGACCGCCTCGGGGGGCAGTTCCCTGAGGTCGGTCACCGGGTAGACCTCGACCAGCTGGCTGAGTCGGTAGCCGTCGAAACGCTGGGGATCCCGGGTGGGGCCGGGCTGGCCGATGATCAGGTCGACCCCTCGATCCTCGAGGTACCGGGGCGTGGCCATCTTCACGTGGCCCGGGTAGTACATCTGGGCGTCGTCACCGTTGCGTGCCACCTCGGCGTCGGCCAGCCCGAGCATGTCCACCGTCTCGAGGTCGGAGAAGTACGAGATGACCCCGAGCGGGGCCACGGCTATGACCGGTTGCCCCTCGACCGAGGGTCCTCCGGGGAAGGTCTCCGAGAGCAGGTTGCCCAGCGCGAGCCAGGTCGTGGGCGACTCCGAGGGCCAGTGGTTGATGGAGCGGAACGACAGCACCGGGAACGCCAGCGGGGGCACGATCAGCTGGTGGGCGAGCGAGAACACCGCCAGGACCGCCACGAGGAGCACCTGGGTGCGCAGGTTCACGAAGCGGTCCAGCAGCCACGCGGCCAGCATGGCCATGACCGGGGTGATCACCACCATGAACCGGTACTCCATGAAGTCCGCACCCACGTACACGACGTATGCGAGCCAGAGCGGGACCACCGCAGAGAGGGCGGCCACTCCGGGAACCGCGAAGTAGGAGCGGCGGTACCTGCGGAACCGACCGACCAGCAGGAAGGCCCCGTAGGAGATGAAGTACGCGACCACGTAGAACAGGCCGTAGAGCAGCGGCTGCAGGGGCCCCGAGGCGGACTTGGCGAAGAAGGTGTTGGGGAGCACCTCGCCGTAGTAGGACAGCTTCCAGGCGAACCACGGTGCAACGAGCACCACCGCCGGCACCGCGGACACGCCGAGGGTGCGCACCAGTCGGGGCAGCGAGCCACGGGAGTCCCACTGGCGCACGAGCACCGCGCCGTAGAGGCCCACGAGGTAGACCACGGAGTCGAGCCGGGTGAGTATCGCGAGCCCCGCCAGGAACCCCGCCGCCAGCAGCCGCGGGGTCGGCACCGCCGAGCGATCCACCAGCGCATCCAGGAGCGCCCGGGTGACCCCCAGCAGCAGCGCTGCCTGCATCATGGTCTCGAGTCCGCCCGTTGCGTACCCGAGGAAGGTCATGTTGGCCACGGTCACGATCCCGACCAGCAGCGCGAACCCCTCCGAGTGGAACACACGCCTGGAGATCACGATCGTCAGGTGGACCGCGATCAGCATCATCACGATCCCGAGCAGCTGGGAGAACACCGGTGTCGACCAACCGAGGCGCTCGGGGATGGCGTGAAGCACCGTCCACGCGAAGTTGGTGTAGCCCTCCACCGTCTCACCCGGATTCAGGACCAGGCCCTCTCCCCTGGCCAGGTTCCTCGCGTAGCGGTAGGTGATGAACGCGTCGTCCTGGACGAACCTGAACACCCAGGCGAGCACCGCTGCGACCGCCAGCAGCACGGCCTCGGCGCGCAGGGGCCTGTTTCCCACCAGCCGACCGAGCCAGCCGGACAGTGTCCGCTCGGCCCGTTCGGTCAAATGCGCCGGATCTGTCGAAGCGGGTGCGGCGCCACGAAGATCACCCGCCTCAGCCCCCGTGGACACGAGTGGAGTATGGCACCGCTCCCCCGACCCGGCGCGATCGCCGGCCGGCGGGGATCAGCGGCACACGCCATCCGCGCGCGCCGCGGCCGCGCAGGCCTCGGCGACCGCGGGTGCGACGCTCTGGTTGAACACCGAGGGGATGATGTGGTTGGGACCCAGCTCCGCCTCGCTCACGGTCGCTGCGATGGCGTGTGCGGCGGCGACCTTCATGTTCTCGGTGACTCGCCGTGCGCCCGCATCCAGGGCTCCCCGGAAGACCCCGGGGAACGCCAGCACGTTGTTGATCTGGTTGGGGAAGTCCGACCGGCCCGTGGCTATGACCGCTGCCACGTCCTGGATCATCTCGGGACGGATCTCGGGATCGGGGTTGGCCATCGCGAACACCACCGGGTCCGGGGCCATCGAACGGACGTCGTCGACGGTGATCAGGTCGGGTCCCGAGAGGCCGACGAAGACATCCGCGCCCGGCATGACCTCCGACAGCGAACCCTTGAGGCCCTCGGGGTTGGTGTGCTCTGCGAACCACTGCTTCGAGGAGTTCAGACCGTCGCGGCCCATGTGGACCGCGCCCTGGCGGTCACAGCCGACGACGTTGGCCACCCCTGCGTTCATGAGGATCTTGGACACCGCCACGCCTGCGGCACCCACTCCGGCCACCACCACCCGGATGTCCTGCATCGACTTGTCGACTATGCGCAGGGCGTTCTCGAGGGCGGCGAGCGTGACGATCGCGGTGCCGTGCTGGTCGTCGTGGAACACCGGGATGTCCATCTCCGCGTCCAGGCGTTCCTCCACCTCGAACGCACCGGGAGCCGCTATGTCCTCCAGGTTGATGCCCCCGAAGGTGGGTTCCAGTCGCAGGACCGTCTCGACGATCTCGTCGACCGAGGAGGTCCTGATGCAGACGGGGAAGGCGTCCACGCCCGCGAAGTGCTTGAACAGCAGGGCCTTGCCCTCCATCACCGGCATCGCGGCCTCCGCCCCGATGTCGCCGAGGCCCAGCACCGCGGTGCCGTCGGAGACGATGGCGACCGTGTTGCGCTTGATCGTGTACTCGTGCGCGGTGGCCGGGTTCTTCTCTATCTCCTTGCAGACCCGTGCCACACCGGGTGTGTAGGCCATGGACAGGTCTTCCATGTCCCTGACCGGGGCGAGGCTCAGCACCTCGATCTTGCCACCCTCGTGCATGGCGAAGGTCCGGTCCTCGAACTCGAGGATCTCGATCCCGTCGAGGTCCTCTATCGCCCTGCGGACCTGCTCCTGGTGCGCCTCGCTGGAGCAGTTGACCACGAGGTCCTCGTCCAGCTCGGCGGTCTTCACCTCGAAGCCCTGCAGTGCGGAGATGTTGCCGCCGACCTCGCCGATGGCGATCGCCACCCGCCCGAGCATGCCGGGTTCGTTGTCCATGCGGACCCGGATCCGGACCGAGTAGGCGGGGGTGGGGGTAGCGGCCATCGCCCGAGGCTACCCGCATCCAGGGCACCACCCGGAACCGGCCGAAACCGCCCCGGACCAACCCCAACCAACCCCAACCAACCCCAACCAACCCGAA
>JAMLGJ010000005.1 GCA_023958095.1 Microthrixaceae bacterium | reverse complement strand
ACTCCCCCGCACCCCGCCCCCCCCCCCCCCCCCCCCGCACCCCCCCCCCCCCCCCCCCCCGCCCGCGCCGCGGCGCCCCCCCCCCCCCCCCCCCCCCCCGACGATCAGTTCCAGTGGGTGGGACGGCCGGTGGGCGGTCGGGAGTGCTCGGGAGTGCCCGGGAGTGCTCAGGAGGCGGCCCGGACGCGATCGCAACGGCCCATGAGCACGAAGGTCTCGGTGTCCAGGACCTCGCAGAACGACTCCTCCACCACCTGGTTGGCGGCCTGGGAACGCGATTCGGCGGAGGTGTTCGGCTCGGTCCACTCGGCTGCGGAACGCGACAGCACGAGCCAGTCGGCTGCAGCCACCTCCTCTGCGAGGCCGCTGCCCTGCTCGTCCGCGATGCCCGGGTCCATCTCGATGAAGCGGGTACCCACCTCGAGCTCGGGGAAGAGGTGGTAGAAGAACGAGTCGTTGTAGTTGGTGCGCGAGAGGTCGGTGGGCCCGACGATGAGGGAATCGCCGGGTTCCGCGAGGGCGTCGAGCTCGTCGACCACGGCCTGGGCGTCCGCAGCCGCCTCGGGCGAGCCGTAGGGGAACACCCGGCCGTCGTTGCGGATCGGTGTGCCGAAACGGTTGATCCCGAAGGTCTGGCCCGCCATGTCGATGTAGGTGCGTACCGGGTAGAAGGGGATCACGACGACGAGCACCAGCACTGCGGTGCCGATGCCGAGCGCCTGGCTTGCCGCTACCGGCCAGCGCGGCCGGTACCGCTCCGCCAGGTACGCGATCGCGGCGATGCCGAGCGGGAAGGTCACTCCGGTCACCCACGCCAGGTGCGTGGTGTCGGGCCGCTGGAGCGCCTGCTGGAACAGAGCCGCGCCGAACAGGGCGGCCGGCCAGAACGTCACGGAGCGGACGGAGGGCCCCTCCGAACGCCGCATGAGCCAACCCGCTCCGACGACCAGCAGGATCGACAGGGGTACCAGCCAGAACCAGAGGTGGATCTGGTGCGACAGCTCCGGCATCGGCAGGGGCCAACCGGTGGTCCGCAGGGCCCCCGCACGCTGCAGGAATCCATCGATCGAGTCCCAGCTGGGCGGCATCGGCAGGGTGCGACCCGCCCGCAGCTCGAACACGGGCTCGATGAACATGCCCTCGACGGCGTTGCCCACCCCGGAACGCAACAGGTGCGGCACGTAGAGCGCCAGGGCACCCATGAAGCCCCACAGCAGGGCGCTGCGGCGCCCGCGGCCGAGTTGGAACCACCAGGCGCCCAGCCCGAGGCCCACCGCGATGACCATGTCGGGGCGGAACAGCAGTGCCATTCCCCCGAGGACCCCTCCGAGCGCGAGCAACACCGTGCGGCGAGTGCCGTCCTCCTGGCGCCAGGCGGCCGCGAGGGTGGCGAGCGAGCAGAGGCCGAACGCGAGGGCCCCGTTCCATGCCATGGCTGCGTAGCCCAACGGCATGAGCATGATGAGGGCCCCGACCACCGCCCCCGAGGTCGCGATCCTGCGGCCGAAGGGACGCAGGAGGAACCAGGTGGCGTACGCCACGGCGCTCAGTTGGAGGAAACCGACCATCCTCTCCACGTACAGGTGGGTGCCGAAGACCTCGTAGACGGCGGCGAGTGCGTATATGGAGCCGGGGCCGTACAGATGCAGGAAGTCACGGTGTGGCACCGCTCCCCGCAGGATCTCCTCGGGGAACACGAGCATGAAGCCCTCTTCCATCGGTGGGCCCTGGTAGTGCAACAGCCCCCACAGTGGCAGGACCATCACGAGTGTCACGATGCCGAGTCCCAGCAGGTCCCTGCCTTCGAGGCGCCAGCGCGGATCCGGCGTGCCGGACACCTCTTCAGTCACCTTCTCAGGCATGCGCGCGCCCCCTGGTCCGTGACCAGACACGTGCCATCCCCAACCCTGCGAAGATCGCGAACAGGGGTGCGGTCGCGACCTTGAAGCGCGGGTCGCCGAAGAACATCACGGGCACGACCACCGCACCGACGAGTGTCAGGACGTACAGCGAGGCGGCCGCTGCGTCGCGGGGTCGCCGCCACGCGCGATCCCAGCCGAGGACGACCCCGTAGATGAACGCAGCCATCACCAACGCGTATCCCACGGCGGTGACGGTCATCCAGACCGTGCGCCACGGCGCAGCCATGAGCCCCTCGGATCCGTAGGACTCGTTGCCGCGCAGCCCGTCGTCGTCGGTGCGGTAGGTCCAGAAGAGCTTCCGAACGCTGAGCCACGGAAGCGAGAGGGGTTCGTCGAGGATGTGCTCGATGGCGAGCTGCCGGGCGTCATGGTTGCGGCGCACCTCGGCCGCGGGGCCATCGATTCGCCCCTCGCCGGTCTCGCAGTACTCGTTCACCGCGAACCCGCCACGGGCACCGGGATGGAAGCCGATGCAGAGGTTGTCGCCACCGTTGGTGGAGACGAACACGGGCGAACCGAGTGCCGCATCGTTCCTCAGCGCCCAGGGAACCGCCACGGCGGCGACGGCCACGGCCACCGCTGCGAGCAGAGCAGCGGCACGCCTCCAGCCGACACCCGCCCACCACCACACGACCGCTACCAGTGGGATGCCGAGCAGCACCTGGGGGCGCACCATCGTGGCCGCTGCGATCGCCGCCGCTGCGATCACCGTCGCCATGACGAAGGACCTCGTGCCCGCAGTGGAGCGCGCCGCGTACACGAGCGCCGCGATGGCGACCGAGAACAGGCACACGAACAGCGACTCCGACAGCCATGCCCCTGCGTAGGTGATGAGGTTCGGCCACAGGGCGATCACCGCGCCGGCGGCCAGGCCGACCCCTGCGCTGCGGAACGCCCAACGCGCCGACAGCGCCACCGCGGCCGTGGTGACCCCCCACAGGAACGCCTGGACGATGCCGACCACGCCGGCGATCCAGTACTCCGCACCCAGGGAGTACAGCACCTTGTAGAGGCCTCCCAGGAAGAACGGGTATCCGGGCGGGTAGTAGCTCGTCGGGTAGCCCCAGAAGGAGAGGTACCCCTGGCCGTCCGCGAGTCGCAGCCCGTAGGCGTGGTAGAGCACCGGGTCGCTGATGATCCCGCGTCCGGGGATCTCCGCGAACAGCAACACCCAGGCGACTCGGACCACAACGGCCACCAGGGCCACCAGGAGCACGGCACGCATGGGTGCGAATCCGGGTCGTTCCGACCGCTGTTGGGCCCCGGCGGGCTCGGAGGCGCTCGGAGCCTTGGAACCAGCTTGCACCGCCCGACAATAGACGACCGCCGGTGTGGTCCCGGTAGGCGGCCGGTCCGCCCCGATCATCTAGCCTCGCTGCTCGATGCTGACCCACGGAGTGCCTGCCGACCGGGTTGGACCCCGCTGGGCTCCCCTTCCATCCCTTGCCGTGGTGGCGACACTGCTGGTCGTGGGGTTCCTGGTCGGTGGCGACCTCTGGTTCTTCAGCGACGACTGGAACATCTTCGCCGGGTACCACTCCGGGAACCTCCTGGAGCCCTTCAACGGCCACCTCTCGCTGGTGCCCGCGGGGAGTTACCAGGCCATCTTCCAGACCCTCGGGGTCGGCTCCTACCTGCCGTTCAGGCTCGTCGGCCTGGCGGCGCTGGGCGTGCTCGGTTACCAGGTGTGCCGGACGTCGGTGCGCGCCGGCGGATGGGTCGTGGGGATGCTGGCCACGACCGCGGTCATCTGGAACAGCTCCGGTGAGACGAACGTGCTGTTCCCCTTCCTGTTGAACTTCTCGCTGCCGCTCGCGGCGCTGCTGGGTTGCTGGTGGAACCTCGGCGGGGTGGCACGGAACACGTCCCCCGCCACGGCGGGCACACGCGACGTTGGGCCCGGCGAGCCGGACGGACCGGTGCTCCGACGCCGCGCGATCGCGATGGGCCTCTGGTTGGCACTGGCGCTGGCAACCAGCGGTCTGGGGGTCGTGGTGGCCGTGGCACTCGCGGTCGAGCTGGCGGGCCGGCGGGCGCCCCGGGCCGTGTGGATCGCATGGGCGACGCCGGTCCTGCTGTGGACGACCTGGTGGTTGGGGCACCGCTCGGCCAGCAACCTCTCGCTGGATCCGACGGTGGTGCTGCCCTACGCGGCGCGCATGGTCCTTGCAGGAGCCACGGCTCTGGGGGCGGGAGTGCGCGCTCTGGGTCTGCTCGTGCTGGCCGCGCTCGCTGCTGCGCTCACATGGGGCATCGCTTCCCGCCGCGTCGGCCTGCCGCGGTTGGCCGCAGCACTCTGCGCACTCGCCGCCTTCTGTGGGCTGACCGCCATGACACGCCAGGACACCGTCGTGCCGGTGCCCCCCGACGAGCTCCGCTACGGCTGGACCGTCGGCGCCCTGCTGGTCTTCAGTGCCCTCGCACTCCTGGAAGGCCCGGTGGCACCTGCCGACGGTGGTGGCCGATCCGGATCGGCCAGCTCGTTCCGGGAGGGGGTGCCGGGTCGGGTCCCCGCGCTCGGCGCAGTGGTGGTCGCCTCGTGCGTCCTCCTGGGTGGCGCCGTGGTGCTAGCCGGAGGCATGCGGGACTGGGCCGGCGCGGTGCACGGAGCGGCGCCGGGACTGCGGAGCAACATCTACGCAGCGGAGGCCCTGGGAGCCGACCGTGTGCCTCCCGATGCGGTGCTCGGTCCGCTCTCCTATGTGCCCGTCAACGCACGGGAGTACCTCGGCGGTGTGGAGGACGTCGGCTCGCCACTGCAGGGCTCCACCGTGGAGATGATCGGAGGCCGTCCCGAACAGCGGGCGGAGGCGGACCGCTTCTTCTTCGACAACGTCGGGATCCGGGAGCCGACGCCACTCGGAGCGGATGCGGGGATTCCCGGCCCGCAGTGCGCTTCGCAGCTCGAGGCGCTCCCGGGGGCGCGGATCGTGCTGACGCACGCCACGACCGGGTCCGCGGAGGGAGGGGGAGCTGCGGGGTCGGAAGGGGGCACCCTTCGTGCGGGTGTGTCGCGCTTCGATCCCACGGTCGCGGCACTGCAGGTCACCTCCCGGGGCCCGGGGCTGCTCGAGATCCCCCGGGATGCCGTGGTGGGGACCACAGCCGTGGTGCCCTACCGGCTCACCGCCGGGCCCGACGCGGTCCTCTGCCCGTACCGCTGAGAGGCGACCCCGGGGATCGCTGGTGGTGGGGCGCGGCGGCCCCTGCAGCGCTGCGTCGCCACGGGGCGAGGGCGCTGCGCTCGAACAGCACATAGGAGATCCATGCGATGGCGACCGAGGCCGGCACGGCAACCGCGGCCTTCAGCGCCAGTGGCCGGCCGTCGCCGAGGAGCATCACGGTCCACACGAAGACCGGAAGGTGCCACAGGTACAACGAGTAGGAGATCTCCCCGACCATCCGCAGAGGGGTCCACTCGCACCCGCGCGCAATCGTGCCCGCACCGGTCGCGACGGCCATCACCACCAGTGCCGCCGCGACGGAGATCACCGTGAATCCGCCGCGGTAGAGCCATTCGGAGGAGACCTCCACGAGAGCGAACGCGACCAGGAGCCCGGCCGCGGCAACCGTGCCCAACACTGCGGTCGAACGGTGGCCGAGAAGCCGGCCCCTCCATGCGAGGGCGGCGGCCATCCCGAGGAACATCGAGTCGGCGCGTGTGTCGGTGCGCTCGTAGAGCTCCGCCATCGCGACACCGGAGTCGAACAGGTGCCAGCGCCATGCCGCGACCACCACGGCCGCGCCGAGCAGGAGCGCGACGATCGCCCGAGTGTGGTCGAGGTGCCGGCGAGCTAGGAAGAAGGTGAGCGCCATCAGGGCGTAGAACTGTGCCTCGAGCGAGAGCGACCAGAGGTGGACCAGCTCGAATGGCAGCGGGTCCCCCCAGGTGCGTTGCCAGTTGGCAAGGAAGGCCAGAGCCGGGATGCTCGAGCGGATGCGTTCGGCTGCGTCGCGGTGAAGCACCCCGATCGCCACGACCCCGGCCACGAGGATCAGCACCGACATGGCCGGGTAGAGCCTCCGGAAGCGCCGGCGGGCGAAGTGGGCGGCGTCGAACGCGCCCCCTCCGGTGCGAGCGCGTCTCTGGTCGATCTCCCGCAGCAGCACCGCCGAGATCAGGAACGCGGAGAGCCCGAGGAACACGTCGACACCCAGGAAGCCGCCCCGGAGTGACCAGGTGGCCGATCCCGAATCGAGGAACACCACATGGGTGCCCAGCACTGCGAGGATCGCGAGGCCGCGGAGTCCGTCGAGACGGGGTGTGGGTCCCAGGGAACGAGGTGCCGTTGCCCTCCCCGTGCCTGCCTGGCTGCGGGCGGTCACGGTGCCCTCATGACGGCTACCGGGAAGCGTTCGGCCCGTATCTCGTACACCTGGTCCCTGTTCCGCCGGATCCTCGACTCCAGCTCGTCGGTCTCCGCACCCTGCTCGACCGCCATGTCGAGGTCCTCTTGGAGCTCCAGGAACTCGGCGTCCAGGGCTGCGGCTGCGGCGCTGTCGGCGGCCGGGAGGGGGTCGTGGCTCCCGACGAGTGTCCAGCCCTGTTGGGCCAGTGCGTCCACCATGCCCGGCAGCGCGACCAGGTAGCGGACACGGCCCTTCTCGTCACCGGTGCGGTGTGCACCGAACTCGCGCTCGGCGCCTTCCGGCACCACGACGTCCACACCGGCTTCCTCGAGTGCCAGCACGAACCCGGGAAGGGCTGCGAAGGTCGTGAACTCGGGTACCGCCTCGATGTGGACCGCGTCGGTGCCGGCGTCGTCGACCACCATTGGTGCCACCGCGGCAACGGCCTCTGCGGTGCTCTCGTAGGGACCCGTGACCCCGAACTGGCGCACCCCCGCCACGACGCACACCAGGGCACACGCTGCGAGCAGGGTTGCGGCCACGAGTGACCGCACGCGGCTCCGCCCGACCAGCTCGGTCACCAGGATCCAGCTCCCCAGGGCCACGGTCACCGCGGCAACCGCACCCAGTCCCGAGAACAGGTACTCGTGGAGTGCCCCGGTGACGCGGGAGATGCCCACGCCGGTGCCGAGGAGGGCGGCGAAGGAGACCGTCAGGGCGCGCACACCGCTTCGGTTGCCAGAGCGGATCGCCACCACGAGGCCCGCCAGGGGTATGGCGAGCAAGACCGGAACGGCCCACGTCGGCTCGATGCCGTCGGCGCCGAGCTGGAACGAGCGGCCCAGCCAGCTGGGCGGCAACGCCAGAGATGCGGACAGCGCCTGCACGCCTTCCAGCGGTCCTGCCGCAGCGCCCCCGCTGCCGAGGTCGGCGAACAACAGCCCCAGGTTTCCCTCCGGAGAGGTGACCTGTTCGTACAGCGGCGGAACCCACATGAGCACCGTGGCGGCGACACCCCAGAGCCATCCGCGCGTCGGGAACGGGTCCTCGTCGCTGATGGAGGAAGCCACGAGGGCGCCCGCCACGGTCGCTGCGACCACCGGCACGTAGCCGACATGGGCCTGCACGAGCAGGCTTCCCAGCGGGAGCACCACCACTGCCCCGGCCGTCCGGCGCTCGGAGGCCAGCCAGCCGGCCACCACGAGGGTTCCGGTGAGCACGATCCCCACATACGGGTTCCAGGGGTCCCGCAGGTCGACCGGAGCGCGTCCTGCCATGACCGCCACCAGGGACGCCAGGACCAAGGCCCCGGCGACACGGTCGCGCAGGCGCGCCAGGAGCCAGGCGGCCGCCGCACCTCCGGTCGTGACCACGAGGGTGCCTGCCATCAGAGCAGCGGTGTGGGAGAAGCCCAGGCGGTATGCAAGGGCCAGCAGGTAGTACTGGAACGGTCCCGGGTGGGACCAACCCATCCGGGACCAGGCGCCCACCAGTGGGAGGTTCCCGGGGACGTCGGCGACGTGCATCGCGATCAGCGCGGCATCCGACACCGGTACCCATCCCAGTGTGAAGGCCGCGATCGATCCCAGCAGGGTGAGTGCACCGAGTCCGGCGGCCGCGGCGATCTCGAATCCGGCGAGGTCGATGTCGCTGTCACGCGGCGTCCGGTCGATGCCCTCCGCCGAAGCGATCGCTGGGGTCCGCGCCGTCACGGACCGGACCCTAGGGCACCCGTGCGGGACGGTCGCGTTGGCCCCGGCGCGCTACGGGTACCGTGCGCTGGATGGCAGCGTCAGATCCGCGGCACCCGACTGCGACAACCGCCGGCTGGTGGATCGTCTCGGTGGCCGTTGCATTGCTCCACAACGGGCTCTGGGCCACTCCGAACCTCGGATTCATGTCGCTCATCGCCGGGAACCCGGGCAGCAACCCGTTCCCGGAGTCCCTGCCGGGTGACTACCTGCTCACGAGCATCGCGATGCCGACCCTGGCGGCGCTGCTCGGCCAGACCGCTGCCCACGAGGTGGCCCGTCTGCACCTGGTCGTGCTCCTGGTCGGCTGGGCCGCGGTGGTCGCCCTCGCCCAGCACACGCGTGGCCACCGCGTGGCGAGGTTGCTCACGGTGGTGCTCGCTGCGGCTCCGATCGTGACCGTCTCGATGCAGTGGCTCGGACAGCCCGATCCCCTCACGGCGATGTGCGGCGTCGCCATCGTGCTCGTCCGGCGTCGCTGGTCCGTGGTCGTCCTGGCCGTGCTCGCCGCGCTCGCGCACCCCGAACAGGCGCTCTTCATGGTCGCGGGTGCCTGTGTGCTGCGCACCGTGCTGCCCCCCGCTGAGCACGAGCTGGCCGGGTCCGAACCCCTGCCCGACCTGCTGGGGCACAGGGGTGTCTCCGAGGTGCTCTACGGGCTCGCCGGAGTGCTGCTGGGGCAGCTGGGGACCCAGGTCTGGTTCTGGATCAACGGCATCGTGGTGGCCACGCCGCGCAGTTCGTTCCTCGATTCCGGCATCGCCACCTTCTGGGACCACCACGCACGCTCACCGCTGCTGTTGCTGTGGAGCCTGTGGGGTCCGCTGTGGCTGTTCTGGGCGTTCGCCGGGTTCCGCCTGCGCTCCGTGCTCCGCGACCCCGGGAGAGCGGGCCCGGCGCGTAGGGCCGCAATCGTGGGGACGGCGGTGGCTGCGGCTGCGTTGGTGCCGGTCTTCGTGACCCTGGACGAGACCCGCGTCTACGCGGTGGTGACGGCGGGGCTGTTGGCCTTCGGAGCGGTCTGGGTCGCGGAGATCACCGGGCCCAGGGTCTCGGTCCGTGCCGCGGCGCTGCTGTTGGCGGTGACCGCCGTCCTGCCGGGGGTCATGGCCACGGGCTCTAGTTCCAGCCGTGCCGACATCGACACCGCGGAGATGGCTCGGTTCCTGCTCGACGGGACGGTGCCGCGCGAGTACCGGGAACCCGACGGCGATGACCTCGTCACCGAGTGGCTGATCGCCCCGTTCGACATCGTCACGCAGGACCCGGGCGGGTGAGGGGTCCCGGAGCCGCTGCACGGTAACCCGGGACGGGCTGCGGCGAGGGGGTAGATTCGCAACGACCATGGCCGGCCACGACGATCCCTCCCGAGGCATGCGCCCGAGGACCGGCATCCGGGCCCGCCTCCCCCGGTGGTTCCCTCCGGTGGGATCCGTGCTGCTCGCCCTGGTGGCCTACGTACCACTGTTGCTGAGCTCACCGGGTGTGGTGGGCGCGGACACGAAGACCTACCTGTACCTGGATCCGGCCCGCCTTCTCGGACGTGCTCCGTGGATGTGGGACACCCACATAGGGCTCGGGACGGTGACCCACCAGAACATCGGCTACCTGTGGCCGATGGGGCCCTGGTACTGGTTCTTCGAGACACTCGGGGTGCCCGACTGGGTCGCACAGCGACTCTGGCTCGGCACCGTGATCTTCGCGGCGGGCATGGGTGTCCGCTTCATGCTGCGCGAGCTCCGATGGGTCGGTCCGGGCGTGACGGTCGCATCGTTCGCGTACGCGTTGTCGCCCTACCTGCTGCACTACGGGGCGCGGATCTCGGTGATACTCCTGCCCTTTGCAGGCCTGCCCTGGTTGATCGGCCTCACCTCGCGCTCGGTGCACCGCGGTGGGTGGCGCTGGCCTGCGCTGTTCGCCCTCGTGACACTCACCGTCGGCGGGGTGAACGCCACCTCGTTGCTGTTGGTCATGGCGGGACCGTTGCTGTGGATGGTGCACGCGGTCTGGGTCAGCCACGAGGCCGAGTTCCGCGGGGTCCTGGCGGCGGGGCTGCGGATCTCGGCGCTGACCTTCGCGACCTCCCTGTGGTGGATCGCCGGGCTGGCGGTGCAGGGTGCCTACGGCATCCCGATCCTGCGCTACACCGAGACGTACCACACGGTTGCCAACGCAGCGCTGTCGACCGAGCTGCTGCGCGGGCTCGGCTACTGGTTCTTCTACGGGCGGGACGCGCTCGGGGCCTGGATCCAGGCGGCGGAGCGGATGACCCAGCAGATTCCGGCCCTCGTACTCAGCTTCACCCTGCCCGGCATCGCACTCGTGTCGGGATTCCTGACGCGGTTCCGCAACCGCGGCTACTTCGCGCTGCTCGTGGCCACGGGTCTGCTGATCGGGGTGGGAACCCACCCATGGGATGCGCCCAGCCCGGCCGGAGCCCTGTTCAAGGCATGGACGACCACCGACTCCGGCCTCGCCTTCCGGTCCACCCCGCGGGCGGTTCCCCTGATAGCGCTCGGGCTGGCGGTGATGCTGGCGGCGGGTGTGGCCGCGGTCGCCTCCCGCTGGGGTGCGCAGCGCCCGAGGGCGCAGACCGTCGTGGCGGGTGTCCTGCTGGCGATGATCATGGCCAACCAGTGGGCGCTCTTCGGTGGGGAGTACGTCGACCGCAACCTGCAGCGCGACGAGGACCTGCCCGGCTACTGGCTCGAGGCCGCCGAGGCCATGGACGCCGGTGGGACCGACACGCGTGTCTACGAGCTGCCGGGCACCGACTTCGCCTCCTACCGCTGGGGCAACACCGTGGATCCGATAACACCGGGCCTGATCGACCGCCCGTATGCGGCGCGGGAGCTGATCCCCTACGGCACTCCCCCGTCGGCCGACCTCCTGAACGCCTGGGACCTGCCGCTCCAGGAGGGGCGTTTCGATCCCGGCACCCTGGCGCCGGTGGCACGGCTCCTCGGCATCGGCACCATCGCCCACCGGGGCGACCTGCAGTTCGAGCGGTTCAGGACCCCCAGACCCGACACCACCTACCAGTACCTCCTCGCGGCGACGGGGCTCGAGCAGGTCGGAGCGTTCGGCGAGGACGTGGCGAACCTGACCACTCCCGGGCTGCGTCTCGACGACGAGGTGGCACTCGGGGTGCCACCGGAGGTGACCCCGGCACCGGCGGTGAGCCTGTTCGAGGTGGCCGACGCCCGTCCGATCACCCGGACGGTCGACGCAGCGCAACCGACCCTGCTCGCGGGTGACGGCGCAGGTGTCGTGGCCTGGGCGGCCGTGGACGGCCTCGATCCCGACAGCCCGCTGCTGTATGCGGCGAGCTTCGCTGAGGATCCCGACGGGTTGCTCGCCGAGGCCGGGCGCGAGGGAGCTCAGCTCGTGGTGACCGACACGAACCGCCGGCAGGCCAGGCGCTGGGGGTCGGTCAGGGAGAACGACGGATACACCGAACGCGCGGGCGAGGAACCCCTGGAGGATGATCCCTCCGACAACCGCCTCGAGAAGTTCCCCGGGGCCGACGACTCCTCCTACACCGTCTCGGAGCAGGTCGGGGGTGCGACGCTGTCCGCATCCGCCTACGGCAACCCGGTGTCCTACACGCCTTCGGACAGGGCCGCGCGGGCCATGGACGGCGACCCCGACACGGCCTGGAGGGTCGGTGCCTTCGACGAGCCCCGCGGAGAGTACCTCGTGGTGCAGTTGGACGAACCGGTCACCACCGACCACCTGGAGATCCTCCAGTCCCAGCGTCCCGGCAATCGCTGGCTGACCGAGGTCGAGCTGAGCTTCGACGGCTCCGACCCCGTGACGGTCGCCCTGGATGACTCCTCCCGTGCCGGGCCACCCGGTCAGCGCGTCGAGTTCGCGGAGCGGACCTTCGCCGAACTGCGCATCACGGTGACGGAGACCAACATCGGGCGCCTCGACCGCTACCAGGGCGTCTCGGACGTGGGAATCGCAGAGCTCTCGATCCCCGGTGTGGGGCCGGTCACCGAGTACGTCCGGCCCCCGGTGGACCTGCTCGACGCGCTCGGTGAGGACTCCCTCGACCAGCCGCTCACCTGGGTCTTCACACGGCGTGCGGCAAACCCCTCGGAAGTGGTCGTCAGCGACGAGGAGCAGGTGATCCGCCGACGGGTCGACAACCCCGTGGAGCGCACCTACACGCTGTACGGCCGGGCGACCGCCTCCACGCTGCTGTCCGACACGGCGGTCGATGACCTGTTGGGGGTCGGGGGCACGAGGGCGGTTGCCGACGTAAGGCTGGCGGGTGACCTGCGCTCGCGAGCCACGAGCGCGGTGGACGGCGACCCCTCCACGGCCTGGCAGACGCCCGTCAACTCGCCCACGGGCCACACCCTCGAGGTGACCCTGCCCGAGCCGACCGATCTCGAAGGGCTGAACCTGCAGGTGCGCCGGGACGGCCTGCACTCGGTGCCCACCAGGGTCTCTGTGGCCGTCGACGGCGGCGAGTACACCACGTTCGACCTGGAGGACATCGGGGTCGGTTCGCGCGAGGACGTGGGCGCAACGGCCGATCTGGTGGTCCCCTTCGACGCGACGGGAGTGTCGCAGCTGCAGCTGCGCATCGACGAGGTGGCCGAGGCCAACAGCATCGACTGGTTCGGTGGCTCCGTCACCGCCCTGCCGGTCGGAATCGCGGAGCTGGGACTCCCGGTGGGCGCGGAGGTCCCGGCGGACACGGCTCCGCTGCGCACCGGTTGCCGCGAGGACCTCCTCGAGGTGGACGGGGCCGCGGTTCCGCTGCGGCTCGAGGCAACCGTCGGGGAGGTGCTGGACGGCACGCCGGTGTCGTTCTCGGGATGTTCGACGGTGGAGTTGCCCGCTGGCTCCTCCACGGTGGCCACCACCCCGGGCCGGCTCACCGGCTTCGACGTGGACCGGCTGGCATTCGCATCGGGCCCCGGGGGTGTCGCGGGTCGCGACACCCTGGCCGAGGGCCCGGTGGCCGTTGCACCCGGCCCCGACACCGTCGTCGAGCAGACCGGCGACCTGAACTGGTCGGTGCGGGTGGAGGAAGCCCAGGACCCCTACTGGGTCGTGCTCGGGCAGTCCTTCAGCCCCGGATTCACCGCTACCCTCCACCCCGGTGGTAACGGGGAGCCGGTGGAGTTGCCCGAACCGACACTCATCAACGGCTATGCCAACGGTTGGCTCATCGATGCGGACCTGGCCGGTCCGGACGCACGCATCGAGATCGCGTTCGCCCCACAGCGCATGGTGTGGATCGCGCTCGGCGCGTCCGCTGTGGGCGTGCTGGTGTGCATCGCTGTGGTGTTGTGGCCCTCGCCCCGCAGGCGGCGCCGGACCGGCACCGTGGAGCGGGCACCGCTCGACGCTGCGGGCACCGACCGGACAGCCGTCGACGTCGCACCGTCCGTGGGGGCGCCGGTCGCACCGGTGCATGTGTCCGTGGTCGGCCCCTTCGAGGTGGAATCCGCAGCTCTTCCATTGGGTCCGGCCCTGCTCGGCGCTGCACTGGGGGCCCTCGGAACCTGGCTCCTCGCAGGAATCGCGGCAGGGCTGGTGGTGGGTGCTACCACCCTCGTGGCGCTCGCGTTCCGGCGGGGTCGTGTGGTGCTCCGCCTCGTGGGCATCGGGCTCTTCGCAGCGGCCGCCGGTTTCGTCATCGCGAAGCAGTGGCGCGGCGGCTACCTGCTCGACTTCAACTGGATGAACCTCTACGAGGTGACCCATGCGTGGACGCTCGCCGCGGTGGCGTTGCTCGTGATGGATCCGGTGGTGGGACACCTGCGCAGGGCCAGGGGTCCTGGCCGGCCCGACTAGCGTCGCCCCGGCCGGGGGCCGGTCCCCGCCGGACGGGGTCCTAGTGCACCAGCGGCTTGCGGCAGACCGCGAAGAGCACGAGCGTCGAGTCCGTGATCGCCTCCTCCGGTCCCGGGGCGAGGTCTTCAGCCGTTATGCCCGAGGCCCCACCGGTCTGGCCGGTGTTGGTGAAGCGGTACGCGACTCGGCGCCCGGTGGCGTGCAGCCACACGAAGGCCTTGCGCGGCAGCTTGTGGCGGAGGCCGAAGGGGTCCAGTCGAAGCATCTTCTCGGCCGTCGCGCGACGCGTCGCGAAGTCCTCGAGCACCTTCTGGTTGCCCTCGAGGCCGAGGATCTCGACGTCCGCGAAGTAGTCCTCGAGCATCCTGCGGAGGCTCGGGGCGGTGAAGAGGTAGACGTGGTACGGGTTCTCGAAGTCGGCGGGTTCGTTGGGCGTGAGGAAGAACGCCGTTCCGTCCGCGCCGAGCACCCTGGCAACCTCCGAGACGTGGTGCCGCGGGTCGGTGAAGTGCTCGATCAGGTGCGAGGAGCAGACGTTGTCGAACACACCGGAGCGCAGGGCCAACCGGGTGCCGTCCGCGCACTCGGCGGTGAGTCCGCTGCCGCGGTGGTTGCGTACCGCGCTCGCGGCGGTCTCGGGGTCGTAGTCCACCCCCACCACGAAGCGGTCCTCGCCGGTGAAGCCCACGGTCTCGTCACCGAGACCGCAGCCGACGTCGAGGAACGTCCCGTCATGCATGCGCTCGCGCACCTCGCGGTACCCGGCTGCGTGCAGGGCGAGCAGGGAGTCGGGCGTCTCGCCCTGCATTGGTCGTTCTCCGGTGAGCTTCACATCACGTCCTGGTTCGTGCCTCTTCGGGTCCAACGGGCCCTCGGCGCCGCTGCGTAGCATAGAAGCCTTGCTGAACACACCCGTGGCAGACGCCTCCGTACGTTCCCGGATAGCCGAGCTGGCCGAGCGGGCCGGCATCCGCACCGTGCACATGCTCGCCTGGCGCGACCTGGATGACGACGAAGCCGGTGGCTCCGAGATCCACGCGCACAACATCACCTCCATATGGGTGCAGTCCGGCCTGCGGGTCACCCACCGCACCTCCGCCTCGAAGGGTCGACCGGCGGAGTCGATGCGCGACGGCTACCGGGTGATCCGCCGTGGCAGTCGCTACTCGGTGTTCCCGCGTGCCGCGTTGGCCGAGGCGCTCGGCCGCTACGGGCGCAGCGATGCCCTGGTGGAGATCTGGAACGGAATGCCCTTCGGCTCGCCGTTGTGGCGACTCGGCCCCCGGATGGTGTGGCTGCACCACGTGCACGGTCCGATGTGGCACATGAGCCTGCCCGCTGCGATAGCCCATGCCGGAGTGGCCCTCGAGGAGCGGCTGGGCCCCGTGGTGTACCGCAACCAGCCGATCGTCACGCTGTCCCGGTCCTCCGAGGCCGAACTGCTCGAGCTCGGCTTCCCACCCGAGAACGTCTCGGTGATCACCCCGGGTGTGGATCCGGGGTTCACCCCGGGGGGCACACGGAGCCCGACTCCCCTGGCGATGGCCGTCGGGCGGCTCGTGCCGGTGAAGGACTTCAGGCGCCTCGTGGGGGTCTGGGCGAAGGTGCACGAGAAGGTGCCCGAGGCCGAGCTGGTGATCGTGGGTGAGGGGTACGAGCGCGAGGCGATCGAGTCCGAGGTGCGGGAGCTCGGGCTCTCCGATGTGGTGAGCCTTCCCGGACGCCTCCCCGACGCAGAGCTGCTCGACCTCTACCGGCGCAGCTGGGTGGCCACCTCGGCATCCGTCCGGGAGGGTTGGGGGATGACCCTCACCGAGGCGGCCGCCTGCGGAACCCCTGCGGTGGCGACCGACATCGCGGGCCACGCCGACGCGGTCGACGCGGGCCGTTCCGGCCTGTTGGCCGAACGCGACGACGACCTCGCGGCCTCCCTCGTGGCCGTGCTGACCGATGCGCAACTCCGTTCACGTCTGCAGACGGGCGCCCTCGAGCGGGCTTCGGAGCTCACCTGGCAGTCCGCGGCCCTGGCCAACTTCGAGGTGCTCGCGGCCGACGCACTGGCCCGTCGGCACCTGCCGTGAGCGAGTTCGTGCTCGGCGTCGACCTCGACGGGGTGTGCGCCGACTACAACACGGCGTTCCGGCACGCGGTGGCACGGCACCGCGGCATCGATCCGTCGGAGCTGACCACGGAGGTCACCTGGGACTTCGGCGAGTGGGGCCTCGACCGGGAGGGGTTCCTCGCGCACCACCACCGTGCGGTTCGCGAGGACGGGCTGTTCCGCAACGCCCCGCCCATCGAGGGTGCCTCGGAGGTGCTGTGGCGCCTCTCCGATGCCGGGGTGTGGATCCGGATCATCACACACAGGCTCGTGAGCAACTGGTCCCACAAGCGAGTGGTCGCCGACACCGTCGAGTGGCTGGACGACGCCCGCATCCCCTACCGCGACATCTGCTTCCTCGGGCACAAACCACAGGTCGAGGCCGACGCCTACATCGACGACGCCCCGCACAACATCGAGGCGCTCCGCGGCAGCGGCAACCCCACGATCGTGTTCGACCAGCCCTACAACCGCGACCTCGAGGGCCCGCGGGCCCGCAGCTGGCCAGAGGCCGAGGCCATCGTCGCCGAAATGGTCGCAGCGGCCGCCGGCGGCTACCACACGCAGCTCCCCGGCATCGACCCGGGAGCGGAGAGACTGGACCGCAAACGGGATGCCATGGGCTGACCTGACGCGCACGACCCTGCTCACGCTGTTCTTCGGGGCACCGCTGGCACTCACCGCATGGGCGCTGCTGGACGCCGCCCGGCGGCCTCGCTGGGCCTGGGCGCTGGCGGAGCGGAACCAGGTACTGTGGATGACCCTGATCCTGATGGGGGTGCTGCTCATGTGCGGCGGAGTGCTGGTCAGCACCTGGTACCTGTGGAGGGTCAGGCCCGTGGTCGCGGCCGCCGAGGAAGGTCGGTTCCCGGGATGACCCGGAAGTAGGATTCGCCGGTGCCCAATGCTCACGACCCTGGTTCCTCCGCGGGCGCGGACGAGCCCACGCCACGCCCACTGGGGCTCAGCCGGCCCGCCGCACTCTGGGCGATCTTCGCGGTAAGCCTCGCCGGGCTGCTGTTGGAGGTCGCCTACACCCGTGTCATCTCCTACAAGCTCTGGTACTACTACACCTACCTCGTGATCGGCCTCGCCCTGCTGGGGATGGGCAGCGGAGCGACCGCCGTGGTGCTCTCCAGGCGCCTCCGGTCGGCATCCACGAGGTCCGTGCTCGTGTGGTTCGGCACGCTCGGAGCCCTGGTGCTGCTGGGCGGGTTCCTGTTCGTGTCCTCGATGCCGATCGACACGGTCGCACTGTGGGACTACGGGACGGCGGCGTCGCTGCGGAACTTCGGTGCGCTGGCCCTCATCTGCCTGGCGCTGTTCGTGTCGTTCATGCCGATCGGGGTGATCGTCTCGACCTTGCTGAGCCGCGCCCGCAACGAGGTCAACCGTCTCTACTTCGCCGACCTCCTGGGCGCGGGCATCGCCTGTCTGGTCGTCGTGGGACTCATCTCACGGATCGGTCCGCCCTCGGTGATCATGGCCGCGGCGGCGATCCTGGCGGCATCCGCGGCGATCCTCGCGACATCCAGCGCGAAGGGCTGGCGGACCGCCGCGGCATGCGTCGCCGCGGTCATGGTCGTGCTCACCGTGGCAGGTGACGCAATCCTGCCCGAGGTGCGCCCCGAGTCCTCGAAGATCGCCTCGGACGGCACGGGGCTCAGCGGCTGGGGGCCGGTGTTCAGGGTCGACGTCAACGAACACCCCACGGTTCCCGGGGGCAAGGCGCTGATACACGACGGGACCTGGGGATCGGCCATCTACCCCTTCGACGGTGACGTGGAAGGGCTCACGCGCTTCGACGACGACCCTCGCTCCTGGCCCTTCGCAACGCTCGGGGAGGCCCCGGGCCGCCAGCTCATCATCGGCTCCGCGGGGGGCAACGAGATCCTGGCCTCGCTCTACTTCGGAACCGACCAGATCGAAGCCGTGGAGCTCAATCCGGTGACGGTCGACGCACTCACCGGCGAGTACTCCGAGCTGAGCGGCAACCTGGACGACCTCGACAACGTGACCCTGACCCAGGGCGACGGTCGTTCCTACCTCGCCCGCAGCGACGGCGACTTCGACCTGGTGTGGTTCGTCGCACCCGACAGCTACGCGGCGAACAACGCGGCCTCCTCCGGGGCGTTCGTGCTCTCGGAGAGCTACCTGTACACCACCGAGATGATCACCGAGACGCTCGAGCACCTGGCTCCCGGCGGGGTGTCGGTGGCCCAGTTCGGTGAGGTGGACTTCGAGTTCCAGCCCAACCGCACGGCCCGCTACGTGGTGACCGCCCGCGAGGCGCTCGAGGAGTTCGGGGTGGCGGACCCGGCGCAGCACATCATGGTCGCGGAGTCCGAGGATCCCTTCACCAGCGGCCTGTCCACGATCGTGGTGTCACGCTCCCCGGTGACCGAGGACCAGGTGGAGCGCTTCGTCGAAGCCGTGGAATCGACCACTGACTCCCAGGTGGTCTACGCCCCCGGGGTGACCCCGGGTGACAGCCCTGTGGCCGCCCTGGCCGGGGCGGCGGACGCATCCCGGGTGCAGGAACTGGTCGCTGCGTACCCGGCTGACATCACCGCGATCAGCGACGACGGGCCGTTCTTCTGGCACTTCACCCCCTTCACCGACGTCGTGCGTGACATCACGACCGCCACGACGGTTGACTTCCGCGAGTACGCGATCGGCGAACGCGTCCTGTTGCTGCTGCTCGCCACAGCAGCCCTGTTCGCAGTGCTGTTCCTGTTGTTGCCGTTCCTGGTGATCCGCAGGCAATGGCGGGAGCTGCCGGCGAAGGGTCTGTCGGCGGTCTACTTCGCGGCGCTCGGGTTGGGCTTCATGCTCTACGAGATCACCATGATCCAGATGCTCGTGGGCTACCTGGGCTACCCGAGCTACTCGCTGACGGTGACCCTGGCATCGATCCTCGTGTTCACGGGTCTGGGAGCGCTCCTGTCGAACCGTTTCTCCACCACACCCACGAGGGCCCTGCCGGTGCTCCTGGGGGCCCTGGTCGTGCTCACCGCCTTCTACAGGCTCGCCCTTCCCGAGTTGATGGACGCCACGATCACCGCCTCCCTGCCGGCGCGGATCACCATGGCGTTCCTGGTGCTGGCTCCCCTCGGGCTCTGCCTGGGCATGTTCATGCCCTTCGGCCTGCGTCTGGTGGGGGTGCTGAGCGTGCACTCCGACGAGTACGTGGCCTGGGCCTGGGCCATCAACGGCGTGTTCTCGGTGATCGGGTCGGTGCTCACGACGATCCTCGCCATGTCATGGGGGTTCCGAACCGTCCACGTGGTGGCGCTGCTCATCTACGCGCTCGCCGTGCTCACGCTGTGGCGCCTCGACCGACGCAGGCGTGCACTCGGTGCGGACATGCAGGCTCCCCTGCCGGAGCAGACCGCCTGAGTCCGTCTCAGCGACGGTGCCCGGGCGGCCCGAAACGGCCGCGCAGGAAGTCCTGCACGCCGCGCAGGCGGGCCCTCGGGTCGAACACGGCAGGACGTGTGGCGGGTGAGAGGACTCCGCGGGCCACCTGTACGAGCGTGAAGCAGATCCGGATGAACGCGTGGTACCGGCCCGAGTGCTCGCGCACCAGGAGCAGGGTGTTGCGGGTCTGGAGCTCGTCCACCACCGCCACCGGGGAACCGAGGTTCCGGTTGCGCACGGGGGCCCCTCGTACGAGGCCGACCTCCCAGCCCCGGTTCCGTGCCCGCATCCCGAGGTCTGCCTCCTCGCAGTAGGAGAAGTAGCGCTCGTCGAACATGCCGACCTCGGCCAGGCAGTCCCGTCGGAGGGCCATGAGGGTGCCGTGGGGGTAGTCGACGGGTTCCCAACCCGGCTCGTCCCCACCGGGCACGACCATGCCCCCGAAGTAGGGATCGAACACCGGCACCATTGCGTCGCCCACGTCGGCGCAGCACAGACCCGCGTTCGCGACGGTGGAGGCGGCGTCGAGCACGCGGGCCAGCGTCCCGGGAGCGACCTCGATGTCGTGGGGAGCCACGAACACCCAGTCGCCATCGGAGGGGTCGTACAGGAACCGCTGCAGGCCGAGGTTCGCTCCGGGCCCGAAACCCAGGTTCTCCGGTGCCTCCAACACCTCCACCTCCGAGGGGTCGAACCGTTCGAGGCCGCGTGCGAGGGTGGCGCGGGAGGCCCTGTCGGAGGCGTTGTCGACCACGGTCACCGAGACGGGCAGCGTCGACCGGCGCAGCGATGCAATGGTCGCGAGGCAGTCCTCGGGTTGGTCGTGGTGCACGACCACGACCCGCGTCGGTGTGCCACGGCTCATGGGTTCACCGGTTGTCCGCGCCAGGGCTCAGGTGAGCGGCCTGTCGGTGGGCCGCACCGGGTCCGGGAGGTCGGTCTCCCCCATCAGGTGGCGATCCACCGCGGCGGCACATGACCGCCCCTCGGCGATGGCCCAGACGATCAGGCTCTGGCCGCGGCCGGCGTCTCCGGCCACGAAGACGTCCTCGACGCTGCTCTGCCAGCTACCGTCCCGCACGATGTTGCCCCGCTCGTCGAACTCCACGCCGAGTTCCTCGAGCAGGCCGTTGCGTTCCGGGCCCACGAAGCCCATGGCGAGCAGCACCAGGTCGACTTCCAGCTCGGTCTCGGTTCCCTCCACGGGCACGAAGCTCGGGCGACCGTCGACGATCTTCTGCTCCACCTCGCAGTAGCGGACCGCCCGCACGTTTCCGTCCTCGTCCCCGAGGAAGGCCAGGGTGTTCACCGAGTAGACACGTTCGCCACCCTCCTCGTGGGCCGATGTGACCTTGTAGGTGAACGGCCAGGTCGGCCAGGGGTGGGCAGCGGGACGCTCCTCGGGCGGCCGCTCCATGATCTCGAACTGGTGGACCGACTCGGCGCCCTGACGGTGGGCGGTGCCGAGGCAGTCGGCACCGGTGTCGCCTCCGCCGATGATCAGCACCTTGCGACCGGCAGCCGTGATGGGAAGGTCCGCCTCGTCGAGGTCGCCCGCCTGTACCCGGTTGGCCAGCGGCAGGTACTCCATGGCCTGGTGCACGCCACCGAGTTCGCGGCCATCCACCGGCAGGTCCCGAGGGATCGTCGAGCCGGTGGCCAGCACCACGGCGTCGTAGTTGGCCCTCAGCTGGTCCACACCGATGTCGCGGCCGACGTCCACGTTGGGGCGGAACTCGGTGCCCTCGGCGCGCATCTGCGCGAGCCTCCGGTCGAGGACCCACTTCTCCATCTTGAACTCGGGGATCCCGTAGCGCAGGAGACCACCGATCCGGTCGGCGCGTTCGTAGACCACGACGCGGTGTCCCGCACGGGTCAGCTGCTGGGCGGCGGCGAGGCCCGCGGGACCGGAGCCGATCACGGCCGTGGAGCGTCCGGTGAAGCGCGTCGGCTTGTGGGGGGTCACGTCGTCGTCGGCGAATGCCTTCTCGACGATCCTCTTCTCGACCTCCTTGATGGTGACCGGCGGCTGGTTGATGCCGAGCACGCAGGCGGTCTCGCACGGAGCGGGGCAGAGACGGCCGGTGAAGTCGGGGAAGTTGTTCGTGGCGTGCAGGCGGTCCATCGCCTGGTCCCAGTGGCCGCGGTAGCTGAGGTCGTTCCAGTCGGGGATGATGTTCCCCAACGGACAGCCGTTGTTGCAGAACGGGATGCCGCAGTCCATGCAACGGCTGGCCTGCACCTGGAGGTCCTCCAGGGGGAACTCCTCGTAGACCTCCTTCCAGTCCCGCAGGCGCACCGGCACGGGCCGGTGCTCGGGGGTGCGTCGATCGTGCTTCAGGAATCCTCGGATGTCACCCATGTCTCGCTTCCGTTCCTCAGGCCTGCGCCGCTGCCATGATCGTCTCGGTGACGTCCAGGCCCTCGCGTTCGGCCCGTGCGGTCGCATCCAGCACACGCTTGAAGTCATTCGGCATGACCTTGGCGAACGTGCCGAGTGAGGTGGGCCAGTCGGCCAGGAGCGACTCCGCGACGGTGGAGCCCGTCTCGCGCAGGTGACTGCTCACCGCCTCGTGCAGGAACTCCTCGTCCTGGGGGTCGAGCTGGGCCAGTGACACCATCTCGGTGTTGACCAGTGCCGGGAACTCCCCATCGGGGTCGTGGACGTACGCGATGCCGCCCGACATGCCCGCACCGAAGTTCCGCCCGGTGGCGCCGAGCACCACCACGCGGCCACCGGTCATGTACTCACAGGCGTGGTCACCGACCCCTTCCACGACCGCGGTGGCGCCGGAGTTGCGCACGCAGAAGCGTTCGCCGACCACGCCTCGCAGGTAGATCTCGCCGGCGGTGGCCCCGTAGGCGATCACGTTGCCCGCGATGATGTTGTCCTCGGCGGCGAGGTCCGAGTGGGAGTGCTCCGGTGGAGCCACCACCAGGCGACCGCCCGAGAGCCCCTTGCCGACGTAGTCGTTGGCGTCACCGTGGAGACGCAGTGTCACGCCCCGGGGCACGAAGGCTCCGAAGCTGTTCCCCGCAGAACCCTCGAAGTCGATCACGATCGTGTCGTCGGGAAGGCCGCCGGCGCCGTGGCGCTTGGTCAGCTCATGGCCGAGCATCGTGCCCACGGTGCGGTTCACGTTGCGGATCGGCATCTCCAGGTGCACCGGCTCGCCGGTCTGCAGCGCGTTTGAGCACTCGTCGATCAGTTGGCGGTCGAGGGCCACGTCCAGAGCGTGGTACTGCTCCCGGGTGTTGTGCAGGTGGTCGTCATCCCAGGGTTCGACGACCTCGAGGATCGGTGAGAGGTCGAGACCGGCTGCCTTCCAGTGCTCGAGGGCCGGTTCCACGTCGATCATCTCGGCGTGCCCGACCGCTTCCTCGATGGAGCGGAAGCCGAGCTCGGCGAGCAGCTCCCGCACCTCCTCGGCTATGTAGAGCATGAAGTTCTCGACGAACTCCGGTTTGCCGCTGTAGCGCTCGCGCAGCACGGGGTTCTGCGTCGCGATGCCCACCGGGCAGGTGTCCAGGTGGCAGACCCGCATCATGATGCAGCCCGAGACCACCAGCGGTGCGGTGGCGAAGCCGAACTCCTCCGCCCCCAGGAGCGCTCCGATCACCACGTCGCGCCCGGTCTTCATCTGACCGTCCACCTGGACCACGATCCGGTCGCGCAGCCCGTTCAGCAACAGGGTCTGCTGGGTCTCGGCCAGTCCGAGCTCCCAGGGGGCTCCGGCGTGCTTGATCGATGTGAGCGGGCTGGCACCGGTGCCGCCGTCGTGGCCGGAGATGAGCACCACGTCCGACTTCGCCTTGGCGACGCCGGCCGCAACCGTTCCCACGCCGACCTCGGCGACGAGCTTCACGTGGATCCTCGCACCGGGATTGGAGTTCTTCAGGTCGTGGATGAGCTGGGCTAGGTCCTCGATCGAGTAGATGTCGTGGTGCGGTGGCGGGGAGATGAGTCCCACCCCGGGTGTGGAATGCCGTACCTCGGCCACCCACGGGTACACCTTGTGCCCGGGCAGCTGGCCACCCTCACCGGGCTTGGCCCCCTGGGCCATCTTGATCTGGATGTCGTCGGAGTTGGTGAGGTAGTTGGCGGTGACTCCGAAGCGGCCGGAGGCCACCTGCTTGATCGAGGAGCGGCGGGTGTCGCCGTTGGCCTCCACCTCGAATCGAGCGGGGTCCTCACCGCCCTCGCCGGTGTTGGACTTCGCTCCCAGGCGGTTCATCGCCACCGCGAGCGTCTCGTGGGCCTCGGCGGAGATGGACCCGTAGCTCATGGCGCCGGTGGAGAACCGCTTCACGATCTCGCTCGCGGGTTCCACCTCGTCGAGGGGCACCGCCGGGCGCTCGCCGGTGCGCAGCCTGAACAGGCCCCGCAGGGTGGCGAGCCGTTCGGACTGGTCGTCCACGGCCCTGGTGTACTCCTTGAACACCTCGTACTGGCCGCTGCGCGTGGCGTGCTGCAGCTTGAACACGGTCCGGGGGTTGAACAGGTGGTACTCGCCCTCGCGGCGCCACTGGTACTCACCGCCGGAGTCGAGGCCGCGGTGCTCCCGTGATGTGGGTCGCATCGGGTATGCCGAGGCGTGGCGCCGGCGCACCTCCTCGGCCAGCTCGTCCATGCCGATGCCACCCAGCCGGCTGACCGTGCCGCAGAAGTACTCGTCGACGAGCTCGTCGCCGAGCCCGATCGCCTCGAAGATCTGCGCACCGGTGTAGGACGCGGCGGTGGAGATGCCCATCTTCGACATCACCTTCAGGATTCCCTTGCCCGAGGCCTTGATGTAGTTGGCCACCGCGGCCTCGTAGTCGGTCATCGTGGTGGAGCCGTCCTCGATGATGCGCTCGATCGAGTCGAACGCGAGGTACGGGTTGATCGCCGCGGCGCCGTAGCCCAGCAGGAGGCAGTGGTGGTGCACCGTGCGGGCCTCGCCGGTCTCCACGATGAGCCCGACCTGGGTGCGCGTCTTCTCGCGGATCATGTGGTGGTGCACGGCCGCGGTCGCGAGCAGCATCGGGATGGGTGCGAGGTCCTCGTTGGACATCTCGTCGGAGAGCACGATGATGTTCACGCCCTCCGCGATCGCCTCGGAGACCTCCTTGCGAATGCGTTCGAGGGCCCGGCGCAGCCCCGGTCCGCCGGAGAAGGCCGGGAAGAGGCAGCGGATCTTGCGCGAGCGGAACCGCGGATCCGCCTCCTCGATGTGGAGGATCCGCTCCAGGGAGTCGTTGTCGATGATCGGATAGGGCAGCTCGAGCAGCTGGCAGCTCTCGGGGCCGGGATCCAGGATGTTGGCCTCCGGGCCGATGTTGCGCCCGAGGCTGGTGACCAGCTCCTCACGGATCGCGTCCAGGGGCGGGTTGGTCACCTGGGCGAAGAGCTGCTTGAAGTAGTCATAGAGCAGCTTCGGTCGCTCCGACAGGACGGCCAGGGGCGTGTCGGTGCCCATCGAACCGAGGGCCTCGACCCCGTTGCGGGCCATCGGCTCGATCAGGACCTTGAGCTCCTCGATCGAGTAGCCGAAGGTGCGCTGCTCCCGCAGCACGTCGCGGGAGCTGCTGACCACGTGTGCGGTGGCCGGCAGGTCCTCGAGTCGCTTGATGCCCTTGGCCAGCCATTCCCCGTAGGGATGGGCGGCGGCCAGCTCGGACTTGATCTCCGCGTCGTCGATGATGCGGCCCTGGGATGTGTCGATCAGGAACATCCGGCCCGGCTGGAGGCGTCCCTTGCGGACGACCTTCGAGACGTCGATCGGCAGCGTTCCCACCTCGGAGGCCATCACGACCAGGCCGTCCTCGGTGACCCAGTAGCGCGAAGGACGCAGGCCGTTGCGATCGAGGACCGCACCGACCACGGTGCCGTCGGTGAAGGTGACCGACGCGGGGCCGTCCCACGGCTCCATGATTCCGGAGTGGAACCTGTAGAAGTCCCGCACGGCGGGGTCCATCGAGGTGTGGTTCTCCCACGCCTCGGGGATCATCATGAGCATCGCGTGCGGCAGTGAGTAGCCGCCCAGGTGCAGCAACTCGAGAGCCTCGTCGAGGCGGGCGGTGTCG
Organism: Microthrixaceae bacterium; assembly: GCA_023958095.1. Taxonomy (GTDB): domain Bacteria; phylum Actinomycetota; class Acidimicrobiia; order Acidimicrobiales; family Microtrichaceae; genus JAMLGJ01. Next base: position 93,436 of record JAMLGJ010000005.1, on the reverse strand, counting down.
GAGGCACCCGGGGTGCAGATCGGGAAGATCCGTTCGAGTGCCTCTGGGGTTTCCCCACCCGGGAGCAACGGTGAGCTGAGCAGTGCCTCGCGGGCCCGCATCCAGTTCTGGTTGCCCTGCACCGTGTTGATCTCGCCGTTGTGCGCGACGTAGCGGTACGGGTGCGCGAGGGGCCATGACGGGAAGGTGTTGGTCGAGAAGCGCGAGTGCACCAGGGCCAGGGCCGAGGTGAACGCCTCGTGGCGGAGGTCCGCGAAGAACTCCCCGAGCTGGGGCGTGGTCAACATGCCCTTGTACACGAGCGTGCGGGAGGACAGCGATGGGAAGTAGGCGGCCTGTGATCCGTCGTTGTCGATCAACTCGTGCTCGATCCGCTTGCGCACCACGTAGGCCAGGCGGTCGAGCTCGATGCCGCTGCGTTCGCGCGCCGCATCTGCCACGAAGAGCTGGCTGAAGTGGGGCATCGCCCCCGCAGCGGTGCTGCCGATCATCGACGCGTCGATCGGGACGTCGCGCCATCCGAGCACGACCATTCCCTCATCGGCGCAGATCTTCTCGATTCCGTCCACGACGTCGGCGCGCAGGTCCGAGTCGGTGGGGAGGAACCCGACGCCCACCGCGTAGCTGCCCGGTTCGGGAAGCGGGAACTCGCAGACCTGGCGCAGGAAGCCGTCGGGAACCTGCACGAGGATGCCCGCGCCGTCACCCGTGTTGCTCTCGGCTCCCGTTGCGCCGCGGTGGTCCAGGTTGCAGAGCGACTCGAGTGCCATCGAGACGAGCTCGTGGCTCTTGTCCCCCGACATCTGCACCACGAACGAGACCCCACACGAATCGTGTTCGTGGGCGGGGCTGTAGAGCCCCACTCGGCGCTGCTCGGGGTTCTGTGTCCTCATTTCGGGTCCTCCGGCGTGCGATCCGTGCGTCGTCACCTCCGTGACGCCGCGCGGGCGCGAACTCGTGCGTGGCTGTGTACCGCGTCGTTGCGGCGGGTCGTCCACGGCGACGGTGCCGGCGACCTGGCTGCGGATCCGGTGTGCTCTGCCCTGGGGGTGGCCACTCGGTCAGCGGGACCAATGTAGTCGAGATCGCCATGAGGTCGGCAACGAGAGCGCTCCCGTCGTCCCGTGGGCCTCCACGGAGACGGCGGCGCGGGGCATCTACCCTTGGCGGATGCCCCCTGAGTACCCAGGCTCTCCTCTCCCCCATCCCGGAGGGGATCGCCATGTGACCGATCCCGGAGGGGATCGCCATGTGACCGATCCCGTGGATGATCTGATCGCCTTCATAGAGGCATCCCCGACCCCCTGGCACGCCGCCCACAACGCGGCGGGGATCCTCGCGGAGGCGGGTTTCGTGCCGCTCCGCCCCTCGGAGGCGTTCGAGGGCGTGGAATCGGGGTTCGTCCTGCGGGGTGGTTCCCTGGTCGCCTGGCACGGCGCACCCGGGGCCGGCGGGCGCCCTTTCCGTGCCATCGGCGCCCACACCGACTCTCCCGGCCTCAGGGTGCGCCCACGCCCGGTGCACGGCTCCGAGGGCATCGTCCAGCTGTCGGTGGAGCCCTACGGCGGCCTGTTGGTGAACTCGTGGCTCGACCGCGACCTGTCCCTCGCCGGCCGCGTCGTGGTGAGCGACCCCGACGCGCCCGGGGGCCGTGCGACCCGCCTGTTCCATCACCGGGACCCGGTGCTGCGGGTGGCACAGCTCGCGATCCACCTCGACCGTGACGCCAACGACGGGCTGAAGCTCGACCGCCAGCGTCACATCCAGCCGATATGGGCCCTCGGGGAGCCCGGACCGGGTGACTTCAGCGCGTTCCTCGCATCCGAGGTGGATGTCGAGCCATTGCAGGTCCTCTCGTGGGATGTCCAGCTCTGTGACGTGCAGCGTCCTTCCCGGATCGGCCGGAGTCACGAGCTCCTGGCGGCGCCACGCCTCGACAACCTCTGCTCCTGCTACGGGGCCCTGAGGGCCCTCGTGGACGCACGCAGGGCCGGTCGGGGCGCCGTCGTGGTGCTCAACGACCACGAGGAGGTGGGGTCGGTGTCGGCCACCGGCGCGGTGGGTGCCTGGTTGGCCCAGGTGCTCGAACGCGTGGCCGGCGGAAACGGCGGCAGCCGCTCCGAGCTGCTGGCGGCACTGAGCGGTTCGATGCTGCTCTCGGCGGACATGGCCCATGCCACCCACCCGAACTACCCCGAACGCCACGAACCCTCACACCACGTCGCGATGGGCGGTGGTCCGGTGATCAAGCACAACGTCAACCAGCGCTACGCCACCGAGGCCGCCACCGCCGCCGCTTTCCGCGATGCCTGTGGCACGGCAGGGGTGCCGGTCCAGGAGTACTCCCACCGCGGTGACCTGCCGTGTGGATCGACCATCGGACCCGCCAGCGCCGCGGCGCTCGCGATCGACACGCTCGACGTGGGGATGGCACAGCTCTCGATGCACTCGATCCGCGAGTTGATGGCGTGCTCGGACGTGGAGCAGATGTGTCGTGCCTTCACGGCCTGGTTCGAGAACGACTGAGGTGGCATGTCCTCACCAGCGCATCCGATTCTGTTGGATCTCTCAGCATCCCTGTAGGCTGGGCCCGTGCGGAGGGAAGAAGCACTCGGGATCCTCGGGCTCAGCACTGCGGAGGCGAAGGACTTCGCGGCCGTGCGGAGTGCCTACCACCGCCGCATGCGGGCGGTGCACCCCGACCTGAACCACGCCCCGGATGCGTCCGAGGCCGCTGCCATGGTCAGTGCCGCCTACGACATGCTGGATCGTGCCTACAGGGCCCAGAAGAGCGCGAGGGACGGCCGCAGGGCGGCGCAGCAGCGCAAGGACGCACAGCGGGGATCCCGCCCCACGCCGCGGGGGATGCGGGCCCGGGTGCTGAGCGAGACGACCGTCACCGTGATGGGGTCGGTGCCCGAGGTGTTCGGGCTGGTGCGGCGGGCCGGTGCACGCATCGGTGAGGTCTCCAGCCTCGACGAGGGTTCGGGGATGGTCGTCGTGGTGGCCGAGTTCCTGCACGCCGCACCGTGCCAGGTGACCTTCTCGGTGATCCGCCGCGGGGACGACCGGGCGCACGTGCGCGTGGCCGTCGAACCCATGTCGACCGGCGAGGCACCACCCACGGCCGCTGTGACGCGCCTGCTCGCGGAGAAGCTGAACGCGCTGGTCACCTCCGCGGCCAGCTGAGCCCGGGGGCCGGTCGGCCCGGACCGTTTGCCCCACCGGGATGGCCCATTGGCCCTACAGGTCCGTGCCCGAGATGCCGATGAGGTGATCTGAGAGCCGATGGAAAGGCAGTGCCGCATGGGGCCTGTGTTGCGCGCGTTGGACAAGCGGTCGACCTCCTGGCGGTCGCTCCATGCCCGACCGGCGAGGCAGCGCGGCCAGCAGGGGGCGGTTCTGGTCGAGGCGGCACTCGTGTTGCCGATCATGATCCTCGTGGTGATGGGGATCATCGAGTTCGGATTCGCGTTCGCTTCCTCGACCACGACAACTGGCTCCAGCCGTTCGGGAGCTCGCCTCGGCGCCGCGGCCTACGCCACCTCGGGGACGATCGAGTCCAACCAGCGGGCCGCTGCGGACCAGATCGCCGACACCGTGTCGGCGGACCTCGTCGGGCTCACCTCCGCGGAGCCCGTCGGGATGCTGATCTACCGCGCCGACAAGACCTCCACCGACGGGGCCCCGGTGGGTGGCTTCCCGACCGACGACGGAGTGGCCAGCGGGTGCAGCACCGACTGCTTCCGCTACACCTGGGATGGCACCAAGATGGCCTACGACTCGGGTGGCTGGCCCGACCCCGATGCCTGCGGGCTGGAACTCGACAGCATCGGGGTCTACGTGAAGGCCCGGCACGACTACATCACCGGGATGGTGGGTGACCACGTCTACGTGGATGGAGAGACCGTGATGCGCCTCGAGCCCCTTCCCTCCGACCAGTGCAGCGGGAGCTCCGGCTGATGAAGCGCCCGGTGTGCCTCGGGGCCGAACCGGGGGACGTCGCCCGTGGGCGGGCGTCCGAGGAGACCGAGCGTTCCGAACGCGGGTTCGTGCTGGTCTGGATCTCCCTGATGCTCTTCATGCTCCTCGCCGTCGCGGGCTTCGCGGTCGACCTGGGCAACTGGTGGCTCCAGTCCACGAAGCTGCAACGGGCAGTCGACGCGGGGGCGCACGCGGGCGCGGTGTTCCTTCCCGGCGACGTCCCCGAGGCGAAGGTCAAGGCGCGCTCGGAGACCGCCCGCAACGGCTTCAACGACGGCATCCTGGGCGGGGACACCAACGCGTCGGTGTTCGTGGAGCAGATGCCCAACCCGTACCAGCTGCGGGTCGAGGCCACCATCGAGGTCGACAACTACTTCCTGTCGCTGGTCGGACTCGACACCCAGACGCTCACCCGCGACGCGGTGGGTGAGTTCGAGGTGCCGATCGCCATGGGCTCACCCGAGAACAAGATCGGTGACGACCCCGAGACCGGCGACGTGGGCTCGCAGTTCTGGCTCAACATCGCCGGTCCGGACTCCACCAAGATCTCCGGGGACCGCTACGCGGCCAAGGAGTGCCCGACCAGCGTGGCGCGGTGCTCGGGCACCGCCAACTCCGGCATCGACAACGACGACTATGCGTTCGACGGCTACTTCTTCACCATGGACGTGAAGTCGGTCGACCCGGGCAAGGACCTGATCGTGCAGGTCTACGACGGCGCGATGGTCTACGTGGGTGACCACTGCGAGAAGGGAGACTTCCCCAACTCGAGTGAGCGGGCGTGGCTGGATGCACTGCCCGGCACCCCCTACCCCGATGCCGACGAACGCTACGAGGGCGGCAAGACCCAGTGGTGCACCGGTGACCAGAAGATAAACGGCCAGTGGGACACCGAGACCACATTCATCGTGCGCGAGCCCGATGCGACCCCGTGGTCGGTGACCGACAACCCCGTGGTCGACAACGCCCACTGCAGCCCCCAGACGATGCCCGCCTACGACGGCACCCCGAGCAACAGGATATTCGAGCTGCTGCACCCCTCCGACGGCAACTGGGACCACGAAGCCGTCCAGAGCGACAGCGACGGCGTGTGGACCTTCGCCGAGACGTTCAGGCGTTGGGCCACGATATGTGTCATCCCCGCGGGCTCGGTGCAGACCGGTGAGTACCTCGTCCAGGTCCGCTCCAACGTGACGGAGTCGAATCCGCTCGACTACGACGCGAGCGTCAACGACGGCGGCCACAACCGGCTCTCACTGCGGGCGGGGTTCGGTCCCGGTGGCATCTGGAACCTGGACGGCACCCACGTGACGATCAACGCCCGGACCAAGCTGCCCGTCTACGCCAACGCCGATGGGGCCGACACGACGTTCCACCTGGCCCGGATACTTCCGGCGGATGCCGGACGCACCCTGCGCGTGAACCTGTTCGACATGGGGGATGCCTCCCAGGCGGGCACGCTGCGGATCCTGGCACCGGACGAGAGCCCCTCGGGGTTCTCCGGCTGTTCGTTCAGCCGTGACGACGGTGGATCCCTGAACGTGAGCGGCGACTGCCGTCTCAACAACGTCTCGAGTGGCAAGGGGTTCAACGGCCGCATCGTGGAGGTCGACATCCCGATCCCGGACGACTACGACTGCGACGACCACCTGAACTCGGGTTGCTGGACCAAGGTGATGGCTGACTTCCCAGGTGGGGTGCAGGACACCACGACCTGGTCAGCTTCGATCCTGGGCAGTCCGGTCCGCCTCGTGGAGTGACCCCGCGGGGTCACCCCGCCGCGCCTCCCACTGCGCGATCCGCTCCCCCATCGGCGTGGCCACGTCAGCCTCCACGAAGGGCCAGGTCTCCTCGGCCAGCCGGCGCCAGTTGTTGCTTGCCCCCAGGTCGCCGAAGAGAGCGTAGAGGCCCAGGTTGATGCGTTGGATGATCACCATCGAGGGCGGGAGGTTGGCGGCCTTCATGATCGCCTTGTGCTCGCCGGAAAGGTCGAAGAAGCGGCGTACCGACTCCGAGGAGTACTCCGGGGTCATCTCGCGCACCTCGTCCTCCATGACGAAGTCGTAGAAGTGTCCGAAGTACTCGAGGATCTGGCGGTCGCTGAAGGGGCTGCCGGGGGGCAGGATGCCGATCTGCTCGATCAGGTCCTTGAACGCCCGCGGGTCCCGCTGCAGCACGAGGGTGGTGATCATCGCCTCGAACTGTGCGAGCTCCTCGGGCCGGAAGCGCTTGCAGAGCCCGAAGTCGAGGAACGTGACCTCGCCCCCGGGCCGGAACAGGTAGTTGCCGGGATGGGGATCGCCGTTGAACGCACCGAGCTCGTAGATCGAGCCGAACACGAAGCGGTAGATGGTCTCCGCGGCCAGCTGGCGTTCCCCGTCGGGCCAGTGGAGCACCTCCGCGAAGCGTGCCCCGGAGGCCAGTTCGGTGGTGAGCACACGTGCGGAGGACAAGTCGTGCAGGACCGCGGGCACGTGTATGTAGGGATGCCCGTCATATGCGGCGGCGAACAGGGACTGGTTGGACGCCTCCCGGCGGTAGTCGAGTTCCTCGAGGACCCGCTCGCTCAGCTCCTCGACGATGGGTTCGGGATCCAGGCCGGGGAAGAGCATCCCGAGCATCGCGAACAGGCTGTCGGTGTTGGAGAGGTCCGCCGAGATCGCCTCCGCGACGCCCGGGTACTGCACCTTCACCGCGACTTCCCGTCCGTCCATGGTGACCGCCCGGTGGACCTGGCCGATGGAGGCCGACGCGATGGGCACCTCCTCCCAGGAGGCGAAGACGGTCGCCGGATCATCGCCCAGCTCCTCGCTCACGACCGATGCCGCGAGCTCCGCGCTCATGGGTGGGGCGTCGGACTGGAGGTCCGCCAGGGCCTCGCGCACCGGTTCGGGAAGACCCTGGTCGAGGTAGCTCGCCATCTGGCCGAGCTTCATCAGGGCACCCTTCATGTGTCCGAGCCTCTCTGCCACCTGCTCGGCGGTGCGCAGCTCGAAGGCCGCCTGCAGCTCGGCACGCCGCTGTGGCGACGCGAGCGCACCGCGGGCCCGTGTGGCCGCGTAGTCGGCGCCCGCTCGAGCGGTCATGCCGGCGACCGTGCCGGTGCGTCCGGCCCTCGAGGTCGTGAGCGACGGTGCTCGCCCGTCGGCGACCGTGCCGGAGCGTCCGACCCGCTCGAGCAGCGCCGCCACCGTCAGGGCGCCTGCGGTGGCGGCGCCCACTACGAGCAGTGCCGTACGCGCCCGCACGCCCGGGTTCAGTCCGACTCGGTGATCGTCACCTTCTCGATGACGACTGGCTCCGTTGGCCGGTCCTGTGCGCCGGTCTGGACCTTCTGGAGGGTGTCCAGAACGTCGAGGCCGTCGATCAGCTTGCCGAAGAGCGAGTACTGGGGCGGCAGGCCGACCCCGTGGGGGCCCGAGACTATGAAGAACTGGCTGCCGTTGGTGTCCGGCCCGGCGTTGGCCATCGCGAGCGAGCCGATCTCGTACTCCCCGGGGTTGGGGAGCTCATCGGCGAAGCGGTAGCCGGGGTTGCCGCGTCCGCTTCCCTCCGGGCAACCACCCTGGATCATGAAGTCGCGGATGATCCGGTGGAAGGTGAGGCCGTCGTAGTACTTGTGGCGTGCCAGGCACACGAAGTTGTTCACGGTTCGGGGTGCACGCTGGGGGTACAGGAACGCCTGCATAGTGCCGTGGTTGGTCTCGATGGTCGCCTGGTACTGCTTCTCGGGGTCGATGCACATCGGCATCTCGGCATCGAAACGCCGTTGCTGTTCGGCAGAACCATCGGTCGGTGGGCAATCGGGGGCCATGTAGGTCCTTTCGTCGGCGGCCCACGCTAGTGGGGCGTGCAGCGGCGGCGTGCTACCTGAAGCGGGCGAGCACCGACTCCGCCTCCGGCTCCTCGAGCAGGAGGACCGACGCGCTTCCGATCCGGGCACCCCTGGTGGGCAGTTCGACGGTCTCCGGTGTGGCGCCGCCCAGCTGTCGGGCGAGCGAGAGAGCACCGAGGAAGCCGAGACGGTCGTCCACGGTGAGCCCCGACGAGAGCGACGAGGCGGCCCTGCCGAGGGCGATCGGGTTGCGCTCGGAGGCAACCTCCCCCAGGGCCGTGACCAGGAACTCCCTCTGGCGGGCCTGGCGACCCAGGTCGGCGGTCGGGTCCTTGACCTCCGCACCGTCGATGACCTCGGTGTAGTTGCGGGCGCGCACGTACGCGAGGGCCTGGGGGCCGTCGAGGGTCACCGGACCGCTGCTGTCGACAACGAGGCCCGAACCGGTGTCGAACGCGGGATGCGGGAAGTCGATGGTTATCCCCCCCACCGAATCGATCAGTCCCGAGAAGGACGCGAAGTCCACCTGGGCGTAGTGGTGCACCGGCACCGAGAGGTTCTGCTTCACCGCAGCCACGAGGTTGCCGGGCCCGTCGTTGAAGGTGCCGTTGATCCGTCCCTCGGTCCCGTCCGCGGGGTCGGTGACCCACAGATCGCGCGGTATCGACATCATCAGGGCCCCGTCGGGTCCGACCCTCAACAGGATGATCGTGTCGGCGCGCTCGCCGGTCACGCTCGGCTCGGCGGCATCGGGCGCCTCGGGATCCAGGTTCTCGCGTGAGTCGGATCCGACCAGCAGGTAGTTGGTGTCGGGCCCGGTCGGTTCGTCGAGCACGTCGGCCAGGTCCACGCGGTCGATGCTCCGGTAGGACGACCACAGCCACCCGAGGTAGGCCACGGCCAGCACGACGACCACTGCGAGGGTTCCGAGCAGGATCCTGCGCCAGCGGCGGCGCCTCGGCGGTTGCACGCCGCCGGGAGGGGCCGCCGGTGGGGCGGGGCGCTGCGGGGCAACGGCGGGACGTGGCGGCGAAGGGGGTGGCCCGGGGAGCGGCGCCGGTCGCTCGGGTGCAGGGTCGCCCGGTGTGGCGCCGGTCTGCCCCTCGGCACCGGAACCCGGTGCTGGGACATGCCACTGCCTGCCCGGGCCCTGTGGGCCGGGCTGCCCGGGTCCTTGTCCGCTTCCCTCACTCGGCACCGCACAAGTGTTGCACCGGCAGCGACCACGACCGGCACACCGCGCGCAGGTGGTCCCTGAACGGTGCTGCGCCGCCGGTAGCTTGTGACGGTGGCGACTGAGGAGACAACGCCTCGTGGCCCGGCCTTCGCCAACGCGTACGCGATCAGCTTCCGGCTCCTGGGGGACGCGGAACTGGCAGCCGAGGTGGCCGCGAAGGCCGCGGAGAGGCTCGGGGAGCGTGGCGACGCGGGGGGCGAGCCCGGACCGCGGGAAGGCCTCGCTGCCCTCGCATCGCGCGCCGTGGACGCCTCGCTGGCCGCTGCCGGCTCCGGGAGCGCCGGGCCGGGTGAGGTGCGACGTGCCTCGGAGCGGGAGCGTCTGCGCACCCTCTTCTCCGAGGCCTCCCCGCAGTCGCGGGTGGCAGCGGCACTGGTCCACCTCGCGGGCTACCCCGAGGAGGTCGTGGCGGGCGACATGGACATCACCTCCGAGCAGGTCCGCGAGTTGATCGGGGACTTCCGCCCCGCGACCGAAGACCAGTGGCTCTCACTCGGGGATCCCGCCCTGAGCGGGTCGGGAGCCGAACCACAGCGGCGACGGCCGGGCGTTCTCTGGGCGGTCGCCGCGGCGTGCGCGCTGGGTGCGCTGTTGTGGTTCGGGACGCGCAGCGGTGAGCGCCCGGAGCTGGAACCCGGATCCGCAGCGGGAGTGCAGGCACCGGAGGCGACGGAGCAGCCCGGCACCGACGACGCCGCCGCCGGACCCCGGTCCCCGACCGACCATGTCCGCTTCGGCCCCGACGTGCCCGTGGGTGCCTCCCGGGGCTGCAACGAGGGCGGGTCGCGCCCGGTCGCTGCGCTCGGCGAGTTCGGGTCCGCCGCCACCCCGGCGGGCACCTATGCGCTCGATGACCCGGAGACGGGATCCCCGGTGCCGATGGTGGTGCTGATCGGCGAACCGGGCCTGCCCGCGGCCCGGTTGGGCGCGGACAGCTCCCTGGTGGCGATCACCGAGGGGAGCATCCACCTGCTCGTGGATCCCACCTCGGCCGATGTGGGGCCCGAAGCGCTCGCCGAACTGCTGGCCGCGGTACTCGAATCGCACTGCGTGGACGTGAACCGGGTTTCCGTGGTGGGCTTCGGGGCGGGCGGATCGCTGGCGGGCCGGCTCACCTGCTCGGTGCCCGAGCTCCTCTCCACCGTGTCGATGGTGGCGGGTTGGAGCGAACCGGGCTGCGAGCCGGATCCAGCGGTGACTGTGAGCGTCGTCGGCGCGACCGACGATCCCACGGTCGACACCGGTACCGCCCTGGAGGAGGTCGGCACGGCCTGGGCCGACGCGCTCGGGGCCGCCGACCAGGAAGTGGACGGTCGAGACGAGGAGACCCTCGTGCGGACCTGGCGGGGCCCGGGAGGCCTCACCGTGCAGACCACCACGAGCGTCACCGGTGGACATGGGTGGACCCTGCCCGCATCCCTGTCGGTCAACCCCGTGGTCCGCGACCTCGGGCGGGTGGCCACCTGAGGATGCGGCCCTCCGAAGGCCCCTTCAGCGCAGGGGTGGTCCCGAGAGCCATGCGACCAGCGACCTGCGCCTGCCGCTCACGAGACGGGTGACGCGGTGGTACTCGAACGAGCAGAAGCTCACAGCGGTGCCCCGGGCACGGACCTGGTCGAGGTAGGCCTCGCGCTCGGCCGGGTCGTAGTCGGTCGCCACCTCGAGGAACTCGAGGTCCGCTCCCCGGTACAGCTGTGGATCGTCGAGCTGGACCACGACCGACACCTTGCGGTCGGCGACCCCCACTTCCAGGCCGTCGTGGTGCCAGGTGTAGTGGGCACCGGGTCCTTCATAGAGCGTGAACTGGAGTTCCTCGTCGATTCCGTCGAGATCGAGTCCCCAGGCTTCGTTCGCACCGCGTCCGAGTGCCTCGAGTCGTTCGTACAGCCACTCGGTGGCCGGTTCGCGGGGAATCCATGCAACCTGTGTGCGGCGCAGGGCCCCGGGGTCCTCCACACCCTCGATTCCGGCTTCCTCGGCCCCCGCCACTACTGCGTCGTGTCCGATCGAGAGTATGCGGGCACATTCGGGCTCGGAGAACGCCAGTGGGTGCACCTGGAAGTTGGGCCATCCCTGCACCGGGGCAGTATCACACAGCCCCACCCGTGTCCCCGTCAGGCGCCCCGCGGTGACGGTGACTCCCCGGCTCCCGACGGGCCGGTACCATTCGCAACCGGCCCGATTCCCGGGTTGACCGGGCGGGCAGAGTTGATCGAGGACACGGGGGACCGAGGCGATGGCCGGCACACTCGAACTGCTGACAGAGGCGCTACCGGCGGCGGCCGGCTCCGCTCGGTTGCTCAGTGGAGCGGACGCCGCGGACGACTACCGCGGCGACGAGTCCCTGACCGTTGCACACACGGTTCCTGCCGCGGTGCTCGTCCCGGTCGACACCGCGGAGGTGTCGACGCTGCTGGAGGTCTGTGACGCCCACGGGATTCCGGTGACCGGGCGCGGTGCGGGCACGGGCCTGTCGGGGGCGGTGGTGCCCACGCCGGAGACGGTCGTGGTGAGCTTCGAGGAGATGAACTCGATCCTCGAGATCGACACCGACAACCACGTGGCGGTGGTGCAACCCGGGATCCGGCTGAACGAGCTCGACCAGGAGCTGCAACGTCACGGGTTGGTGTACCCGGTGTACCCGGGTGAGTACTCGGCCAGCCTGGGCGGCAACATCAACACCAACGCCGGCGGCATGCGTGCGGTCAAGTACGGAGTGACCCGCCACCACGTCCTCGGCCTCGAGGTGGTTCTCGCCGGTGGGCGGGTCATCCGCACCGGTGGGAAGTTCGTGAAGTCGAGCTCCGGGTACGACCTGACACAGCTCGTGGTCGGCAGCGAGGGCACACTCGGCCTGGTCACCGAGATCACGCTGCGCCTCCAACCCCGACTCCCCCACCAGGCGACGGTGCTCGCTCCCTTCGCGAGCCTGGAAGAGGTCACCTCCGCGGTCCCGCGGATCCTGGACTCGGGCGTGTCACCGCTGATCCTCGAGTACATCGACCTCATGACGATGGCCGCGACCAAGGCACACGTCGGACTCGAGCTGGGTGTACCCGAGGAGGTCGAGGCCTCCGCGCTGGCATACCTGGTGGTGATGCTCGAGAGCACCCACGAGGACCGTCTGGAGGCGGACACCGAGGCGCTCGCCATGCAGCTCGCCGAGCTGGGGGCGATGGACGCCTACGTGCTGCCGCCGGGTGCGGCCGCTGAGCTGATAACCGCACGAGAACAGGCGTTCTGGGTCTCCAAGGCCAACAACGCCGATGACGTGGTCGACATCGTGGTGCCGCGTGCGAGCGTCCCGAGGTTCATGGAACGCATCGGAGCCATCGCATCGGAGTACGAGGCGTTCATCGCCGGATGTGGCCACGCCGGCGACGGAAACGTCCACCTCGGGGTCTTCACCGGTGGCGACGAGGCCCGCTGCGACCGGATCCTCGCCGAGATGTTCGACGCGGCCGCCGGCATGGGTGGGGCGATCTCGGCCGAGCACGGCATCGGCCTGGCCAAGCGGGACCACTTCCTGCACCTGGAGGACCCTGCGAAGGTGGAGCTGATGCGCGGCATCAAGGATGCATTCGATCCCCGCGGAATCATGAATCCCGGGACCATCTTCTGAACCGCCCGCCGCAACCCGCGCCCGGGAGACGGCTACCCCGAAACGAGCTCGTCGGTGGAAGCGAGCTCCCCCAATGGATCCAATGGAAAGGAACGACACGAGATGAACGGTGCACAGGCACTCATCCGAACCCTGGTGGCCTCCGGGGTGGACACCTGCTTCATGAACCCCGGCACCTCCGAGATGCACTTCGTGGCCGCACTCGACGACGTGCCGGAGATGCACGGCGTGCTGGCGCTCTACGAGGGAGTGGCCACCGGGGCCGCCGATGGCTACTCACGCATCGCCGGTCGGCCCGCCGCAGCACTGCTGCACCTGGGACCCGGGCTGGGCAACGGCCTGGCAAACCTGCACAACGCGCGGCGCGGCAACGTCCCGGTGGTGAACATCGTGGGCGACCACGCCACTTACCACGCGCAGTACGACGCGCCCCTGCAGTCGGACATCGCAGCCATCGCCTCGAGCCTCGAGGGATGGGTCCGGGAGTCCACCGATGCCTCTTCGGTGGCCTCGGACGCCGCCGAAGCCGTCGCGGCGGCCTCGGGCAACCCGGGGAAGGTGGCGACGTTGATCCTGCCCGCCGACACCTGCTGGTCCGAAGCGGGTGGCCCGGTCGGTGCAGCAGCCCGCTCGGCGCCCGCGGCGGTCTCGCAGCAGTCGGTGGCCGAGGCCGCCGAGGCACTCCGATCATCGGGCAGGGCGGCCCTCCTGGTGGGTGGTACGGCGTGCACCCAGGATGCGCTGGCGCTTGCCGGGGACATCTGTGCAGGTACCGACAGCTCGCTGCTCGCCGAGACTTTCCCCGCCCGTCTGGAGCGCGGTGCAGGGCGCGTCGAACCCCAACGTCTCGGCTACCTGGCCGAGTTCGCCCAGGCCCAGTTGGACGGCCTCGAGCACCTCGTGCTCGTGGAGGCCCGCTCGCCGGTGTCGTTCTTCGCCTACCCGGACAAGGCCTCCGACCTCGTTCCCGACGGTTGCACGGTGCACGTGCTGAGCGTTCCGGGGGAGGACTCAACAGCTGCTCTGGACGCCCTCGCAGCGGAGCTGGGTGTCGACAGGGGTGTCGCCCCTCGCCAGGTCGCACAGCGTCCGGACCGGCCCACCGGGGCGCTCGACGCGCAGAGCATGGCGGCCGCGGTGGGGGCGCTGCTGCCCGAGGGTGCGATCGTTGCGGACGAGGGGAACACCTCTGGGCTCTTCGTGGCCGGGGCCACCGCTGGCGCACCACCGCACGACTGGCTGTGCCTGCCGGGAGGCGCGATCGGTTTCGGCATGCCGGTGGCCACCGGCGCCGCCGTTGCGGGCCGGGACCGCAAGGTGCTCAACCTGGAGTCCGACGGTTCGGCGATGTACACCTTCCAGGCGCTGTGGACGCAGGTTCGCGAAGGCCTCGACGTGACCACCGTCATCCTCAACAACAGTTCCTACGCGGTGCTCGAGATGGAGCTGAACCGTGTCGGGGCGTCCGCCGACGGAAAGCTGGCCCGCGAGATGCTCGACCTGAGCGGCCCCGACCTCGATTTCGTGTCGCTCGCACGTGGCATGGGTGTGGAGCAGGCGACCCGTGCCACCGACGCCGGGGAGTTCACCGAGCAGCTGGAGGCAGCGCTCGCCTCGGAGGGCCCGGCCGTGGTCGAGGCGGTGGTGCCGCCGCTGCTGTAGCGGCTCCTCCGGTTCAGCTCCGGTTCGTGGGTTCGGCCCGGATGAAGCGCCAGTCGTCCCAGGCCGGGGCGCGCATGCGCCTGCGGTACTCGGTGGTGTGGCCGACCCAGTTGTTCGTGATGCGCCCGTCGTCTGTCTTGTACCAGGAGCTGCAGTCGCCGGCCCAGACGGTCTCCTCGGATCGGGTGCGCATCTCGTCGTCCCACGCCTCCAGGGCCCCGGGCTTCACATCGAGGGCGGCGGCGCCGCGCCGCTGCAGCTGTTCGAGTGCCGCGAGGAGGTACTGGACCTGTTGTTCGATCATGAACAGGATCGAGTTGTGCCCCAGGTTGGTGTTGGGACCGTAGAGGATGAACAGGTTGGGAAAGCCGCTGACGGCGATGCCCATGTAGGCGACCGCTCCGCCACCCCAGACCTCGTTTAGGTCACGGCCGTTGGATCCGGTCACCTTGAGCGGCGTGAGGAACTCGGTGGTCCTGAAACCGGTACCGAAGATCAGGGTGTCGAGCCGGAAGTGCCGTCCGTCGGCGGTGTCGAGCCCATCGGGGGTGATCCGGGACACACCCGAACCGACGACCTCCACGTTGTCCCGGCGCAGGGTCGGGTACCAGTCGTCGGAGATCAGAAGGCGACGACATCCCGGTGGGTAGTCGGGCATGAGCACCTCCATCGGAAGCCGTTCGTCGGCCATCGCGGCGAGCTCCCTGCGGAAGCGCGACTGCAACCAGCGCCCCAGCCTGGACTCGCGACGCATGAGTGAGAACTTCGTCTCGAGGCGCCAGTAGGTCCACGCCCGGTAGGCCTTCTCGGCTGCGGGCACGTTGCGGAACACCCACCGTTCCCACGGGCGGAACTCGCGGTCCGGCTTGGGAACCACGTAGTTGGCGCTGCGCTGGAACAACGTCACCGTCCCCGCTTCGCGCGCCACCGGCGGCACGAACTGGATCGCGGAGGCACCGATGCCGATCACTCCGACGGCCTCCCCGTCGAGGTCGTGTCGGTGGTCCCAGCGCGCGGAGTGGAAGCGTGTGCCGGCGAAGTCCTCCAGTCCCGGGATCTCCGGCACATGGGGCATGTTCAGCTGCCCCAGGGCGGAGACCACCACGCTCGCCACCCAGGACTCGCCCCCGGCGGTGCGCACGGTCCAGTTGCAGTCCTCGTCGGACCAGGTCGCCTCGGTCACCTCGACACCGAAGCGCAGGTGCTGGGCGAGGTCGAAGCGGTCCACGAGCGACTCGAAGTAGGCGAGGATCTCGGGTTGCTTGGCCCACTTGCGCGTCCAGTCGGGATTGGTCGCGAAGGAGAAGCTGTAGAAGTGCGACGGCACGTCACACGCTGCGTCCGGGTAGGTGTTGTCGCGCCAGGTGCCCCCGACGCCGTCGGAGCGCTCGAGCACGACGAAGTCGTCGTACCCCGCGAGCCTCAGCTGGGCCGCGGCGCAGAGCCCTCCCGCACCGGCCCCGATGATTGCGATCCCAGTCCGTGACAATGGGCCCCCCGGTCCGTCCATGGGGCCCGACGCTATCCGATCGGCCCGGAATACGACCCTGGGCCGTGCTGTTCAACACCTCGACGGTCCACACCCCCGAACCACCGGACCGACTGGAGCAGAGATGTCAACCGTAAACCTCACGCAGGCAACCTTCGCCGAGACCATCAACGCCGGAGGGCTGGTGCTGGTCGACCTGTGGGCCGAGTGGTGCGGCCCCTGCAAGCGCTTCGCTCCCGTGTTCGAGAAGGTCTCCGAGGAGCACCCCGACGCGGTCTTCGCGAAGGTCGACACCGAGGCCGAACAGGCCCTCGCCGGTGAGCTGGGCATCATGTCGATCCCCACGCTGATGGTCTTCCGCGACGGGATCCTGTTGTTCAACCAGGCCGGTGCCCTCCCGGAGGCCGCTCTGGAGGACCTGGTTGGCCAGGCCGAGGCGCTGGACATGGACGAGGTCCGTGCCGAGCTGGCCGCGGCCGAGAGCTGAGCGAGCCGGGTCACCCGCCCCTGCACGCACCAACCCCGGCATTTCTCAATTCCGGGCGGAAGGTGCCGATGGAAGTGCATGGAGTTCGATCCGCGGATCGGGGAACGCTACGACGTGGGTGGGGTCGCCGCGTACTGGGAGCCGCACCTCGAGTCCGACTGGACCCAACGGCTCAGGCGGGCCCGCGGTGAGGACCCCTCCCGCTGCTGCCAGCCGACCAGGTCGACCAATGCGGTCATCCACAACGTCTCGGTGAGCGGGGCGGGAGTGGTGGCGCCGGCGGAGTCCGGTGCCGTTCCCGACACGACCGTCACGGTGCGTCTGGGTCCGGATGCGAGCTTCGAGGCGGTGATCCGCCGGGTGCTTCCCGCCGAGGAGATCGGCTGGGCGTACTTCGGGGTGGAGTTCACCTCGACGACGCCTGGCTTCGGCACGTGGCTGGACTCCGTGATGGAGTCCAGCAGAGCCCGCCAGAACCTCTGAGCCCCCTTCGCCCCGTCCGCGCCGGACCTGCCCCACCGCGACAGCTGCCAGAATCGGGTGGTGTTCACTGCTGCAATGTCCGCCGGGTCGCGGCGCGCGTTCGTGCTGGCCCTCGGGGTGTGGCCCTTCGGTGTCGTCTACGGGGTGGCGGTCAGTTCAGCCGGCCTCGGGACCTGGCCGGGGGTCCTCGGCAGCGTCGCCATATTCGCGGGCGCCTCGCAGCTGTCTCTCGTGGAGCTCCACGACCAGGGTGCGTTCTGGCTCGTGGCAGTGGGCACGGCACTCGTGGTGAACGCCCGCTTCCTGCTCTACTCGGCCGCTCTGGCACCCTCCTTCTCGGAGTTCCCGACCGGGTTCCGCTACCTCGGGGCGCACCTGATGACCGACCAGGCAGTTGCTCTGTCGCTTCTCGAGTACGAAACGGAGGACGACCCCCTGAGACGGCGGGGCTTCTACCTGGGTGCTGCACTCACGCTGTTCGTCATGTGGCAGTTCGGAACCCTGGTGGGGCTCCTGGCAGGTGGCTCGATCCCCGACGGCCTGCAGCTCGGGTTCATCATTCCACTGATGTTCACCGCCCTGGTCGTCCCCTCCCTTCGCGACCGTCCGGCTCTCACTGCTGCATCCGTGTCGGTCGTCGTGGCACTCGGCACCTCTTTCCTGCCGGTAGGCACCAACATCCTCCTCGGAGCAGTCGCCGGAATGCTCGCCGGCGGCCTCGCGTCGGGGGGCGGACCGAGCGGCGGCGGGGACATCGGCTCGGAAGGGGTTTCGAGTTGAGCTTCACCACCGAGGTGCTCCTGGCCGCGGCAGGCACCTACCTGCTGAGGGTGTCGGTGATCGCGTTCGCCGCGGGCCGCGAGATCCCCGAGAGCACGCGCAGGATCCTCGCTCTGGTGCCGGTGGCCGTACTGCCTGCGATCATCGCGGACGCCCTCGTGTTCGATGGTGCGCAGGTGCGCGACTTCGGGCCGTGGTACCCCGCCTTCGCGATCGCCGTGGTGGTGGCCGCAACAACCCGCTCGGTCGGTTGGACGCTCGCCAGCGGGATGGGAGCCGTGTGGATCCTCACCGCCGTGTGGCCCTGAAACCGCGGGAGCACCGGGCCGGCTGGGTGGTCCGGCTGGCAAGGTGGTGAGGTGCACGACAGCTCGAGGATCACCGAGAACCGGGTCAACCGCCTGTTGATGGAACGCCTGGCCCCCGCCGAGACGCTCCACAGACAACCCCTGGAGGTGTCCGCCCTGCACCTCGAGGGGGAACCCTGCAGGGTCGACGAGTTGCCCCGGGAAGGCTTCGAACGGGTCTCCCCCGGTGACCGCTGGGGGCCTCCCTGGGGCACGACCTGGTTCGACGTGCGCGGGGACTCCGCGCCGCCGGACGACCCGCACGGTCCCCACGGGCTCGAGGTGTCCGTCGAGATCGGTTTCGGTGGTGCCATGGCGGGGTTCCAGGCCGAGGCCGCCCTCTACGTCGACCGGCGCATCGTGTGCGGCATCCACCCGAGGCGTCGCAGGTTGCCGCTCTCGCTCGTCGTTCCCTCCACACCTGCCGGCGGCGGGGATGACACCCGACAGCCCATCCGCTTCCTGGTGGAGGCTGCGGCGAACCCGGACCTGACCACGAGCTTCACCGCCAGCGGACTCGGCGACCCGGCGACCGCGGGTGGCTCGCCGTTGTACACCTTCGGCGGGGTCGACCTGGTCACCTACGACCGGGAGGTCCGTCGGCTGGTCACGGAGCTGGCCACCCTGAACGAACTCGTGCACGTGCTCGAGAGGGGCTCGCGACGTCGCCAGCGGCTCACCGAGATCCTGCGCCGTTGCGTCGAGCGGATCGACCTCGACGACGTCCCGGGCTGCGCAGCGGATGCACGGCGGGTGCTCGCCGAGGGTTTCGAGCCGGCCGCCGCCCCGGGCTCGATGAAGCTGAGCGCGATGGGTCATGCACACATCGACACGGCCTGGCTCTGGCCGATGCGCGAGACCCGGCGCAAGTGTGCTCGCACCTTCTCGAACCAGGTGCGCCTCCTCGAGGAGTACCCCGAACACCTCTTCGTGTGCTCCCAGGCGGCCCAGTACGAGTTCGTGCGCGAGGACCATCCGGAGCTCTTCGAGCAGATCTCCCACCATGTGGCCCGCGGCCGCTGGGTTCCGGTCGGGGCCATGTGGGTGGAGGCCGACATGAACCTGCCCAGCGGGGAGTCACTCGTGAGGCAGCTCGTGGCGGGCCAGAGGTACTTCGAGGAGCACTTCGGGATGCGCTGCGAGGAGGTGTGGCTCCCCGACGTCTTCGGCTACCCGGGCTCGCTGCCGCAGATCTTCCTGCAGGCCGGGTGCAACAGGTTCCTCACACAGAAGTTGAGCTGGAACAAGCAGAACCGCTTCCCGCACCACAGCTTCACCTGGGAGGGCATCGACGGCTCGCGGGTCATCGCCCACTTCCCCCCCATCGAGACCTACAACTCCGAGCTGACGCCCCGCGAGCTCTCCTTCGCCTCGTCCAACTTCGCCGACCACGCGTGGTCCGACATCGCGGTGGTGCCCTTCGGTCACGGCGACGGGGGCGGGGGGCCGACGGCCGAGATGCTCGACCGGGCCCGCCTCCTCGGGGACGTCGCCGGTCTGCCCCGCCTCGAACTCCACGGGCCCTCGGAGTTCTTCGGTGACCTGGCCGCCGAGCTGGAACGGCCCGGCACACCGGAGTGGACCGGTGAGCTCTACTTCGAGATGCACCGGGGCACCCTCACCTCCCAGGCCGCCACGAAGGTCGGCAACAGGCGCTGCGAGCAGCTGTTGCGCGAGGTCGAGCTGTGGGCCGCGACCCTCGGCGACGCCCGCTACTCCGAGGAGCTGGACCTGCTCTGGAAGCGCGTGCTGACCCAGCAGTTCCACGACGTGCTCCCGGGCTCCTCGATCGCCTGGGTGCATCACGACGCGGAGGCGGAGCACGCAGCGGTGCTGGAGCGGGGATCGCAGATCCGCTCGGAACTGCTAGAGCGGCTCCCGGGTGGCTCGGTCGTGGCAAACGCCGCCACCCACGCCCGCCGCGAGCTTGTCGTGGGACACGCTGCGGCTCCGGGTGGCGGTCCCTGCCAACAACTCGACGAAGCCCTGCACGCGACCCTCGTCGAGGTGCCCGGATTGGGGACCGCTCCGCTGGTGGGGCTCGAACCCGTCGCGGAGGTGCACGCTGACCAGCGGGCCATCTCCAATGGGATCGTCGAGGCCCGCTTCGACCCCGGAGGCGCACTCGGCTCCTTCAGGGACTGCCGCAACGACCGCGAGGTCGTGCCGGCGGGATCGCGCTGCGCTGCGCTGCAGATCGGTGCGGACCACCCTGTCGAGTACGACGCCTGGGACATCGAGCAGTGGACCGCGCCCGGGTCGGTCGACCTGCCCGACGCCGCGGAGGCCGAGGTGACCCACCGCGGACCTCTCCTCGGCGCGGTGTCGTTCACCCGCCGGGTGGGGCGGTCGGAGGTCGTGCAGACCTACTCCCTGGCGGCGGACAGCGCTCGCCTCGACATCCGCCTCGACATCGACTGGCACGAGGACGAGAAGTACCTCAGCATCGACTTCCCCCTGGAGGTGCGTGCAGAAGCCGCGGCCTGTGAGATCCAGTTCGGCAAGGTGGACCGTCCGACCCACGGAAACACCAGCTGGGACGCCGCCAAGTTCGAGGTCTGCGCACACCGTTGGGTGGACATGTCGGAACCGTCCTTCGGGGTGGCGGTGCTCAACGACGGTCGCTACGGCCATTCGGTCCAGGGTGGGGGCATCAGGGTCTCGCTGCTGAGGTCACCCTCCTACCCGGATCCCGGGGCTGACCGGGGCCGGCACCGCGTGACGATCTCACTGTTCCCACACGGTCCGGGCCTGGCCGAGGTCGTGAACCAGGCCGAGGCCCTCAACCTCCCGTTGAGCACCAGGGTCGCCCCGGAACCCCCCGGCGCCGGCGGTGCTGTGCCGACTCCGGCAGCGCCGGTCATCGAGGTGTCCGACCGTCGCGTCTCGGTGTCCGCGGTCAAGCTGGCGGACGACGGTTCCGGTGACCTGGTCGTCCGTCTGTGGGAGGCCGTGGGGGACCACGTGAGTCCTACCGTCACCGCTGCCACAGCGCTGGCAGCGGCACATCGCTGCAACCTCCTCGAGGAGCCCTCGGAACGACAGGAGCTGCTCGACACCAACGCGGTCGCGCTGGAGCTGAGGCCCTTCGAGCTCGTGACCCTCAGGCTGCGACCCGCTGGTAGCCCTCGCGCCCGGTGCTGAACCACGAACTCAGGTCGACCACGAAGGCGAACGCCACCAACAGGATCCCGAATCCCCTCACCCCGACCACCGGGGCGTAGGCGACGGCCCAGGCCAGGGTGGTCCAGGGCAGTACGAGGAATCCGGCGAAACCGACCCAGAAGGAGTCGAGCGCGATCGAGAGACGGTCGGTGAACAGCCACATCACGAACAGCGCGAGCCTCGGACTGATGCCCGACGCGAGCAGGATCAAACAGCCACAGCCCACGCCGTGACGCTACACCAGTGGGCCCGCTGGCCGTGCGGCAACGGGCGGCTCGGAGCTGCCGGCGAGGACCAGCCGGTCCGCCCACACCTCGTCGCGTGCACCTAGGACGGGTGATCGAACACCGCAACGTCCCCTTCGACACTCAGGCCGACCCGGCTGCCCCGGGCGGGCAGGCAGGTCCCCTGCACACGTGCGAGCAGCTCGGTGCCGTCGGCCAGCCCGAGGCGCACCAGCGCGTCGTGACCGAAGTACTGGATGCCGAGCACCTCGGCGGCCACGCCTGAACCCTCGGCGCCGAGGCGCACCTGTTCGGGACGGACCAGCACCGCAACCACCTCTTCGTGTGCCACCTCGGAGCCAGCGGGGCCGCCGTCCACCCGCAGCACTCCGAGGGCGGTGTCGACCGTCCCGGCGTGCCGGAGGCCGGGGAGTTGAGTGGAGTCGCCGACGAAAGCACCCACGACGGGATCCGCCGGGTGTCGGTAGAGCGTGGCGGGGTCGTCGACCTGCAGGATGCGGCCCCGGTCCATGACAGCGGCCCGTTCGGAGAACGACAGCGCCTCGGCCTGGTCGTGGGTCACCATCACCGTTGCGACCCGTGCGCGCGACAGCACTAGGCGGACCTCCTCGCGCACCTGCTGGCGGAGACCGGCATCGAGGGCGGAGAAGGGCTCGTCCAGCAGCACCAGGCGCGGTGATGGTGCAAGCGCGCGGGCAAGGGCCACCCGCTGTTGCTGGCCGCCGGAGAGCTCGGCCGGCCGGCGCCGCTGCCAGCCGGCCAGACCGACCATCGCCAGCACCTCCTCCACCCGTGCACGACTCTCCCGGCGGGACATGCCGGCCAGACCGAACGCGACGTTCGCTCCCACGTCGAGGTGCGGGAACAGTGCACCCTCCTGTGGCACGAGGCCCACCTGACGCCTCTCCGGCACGACCGAGCCCCGCGGCCCGAACACCTCGCGCCCGTGGATGCGGATCACGCCGCTCGAGGGGGTCACGAAGCCGGCGATGCAGCGCAGCAGGGTGGTCTTTCCACAGCCCGATGGCCCGAGCAGTGACACGATCTCGCCGTCGGCGACGCTCAGGTCGATGCCATCGAGCACGTCGGTCTCGCCATAGCCCGCGTGCAACGAGTGGACCTCCAGTGCGGGCTGCGCGGGGTTCGGCCCCATGGCGGCGGTCCGCTCCGATGCCTGTTGCTGGCTCCCTGCCGCCTGCGCATCCAACGACACGGGGCCGGGGGGTGCGGCCGGGCCCTCCACGGGTCTGGCCGGAATCACAGGGCACTCCTCGAGGTCCGGGCCAACAGCCACGTGGGCACGACCGCGACCAGCAACAGGGCGAGGGCGAACGGTGCGGCCGAGGCATACCTGCCCACCGCGGTGTCCGACCAGACGTTCATCGCCAGGGTCTCGGTTCCCGTCGGGTGCAACAACAGGGTCGCGGGTAGTTCCTTCATGGCCGCCAGGAGGACGAGCGCGGCTCCCGAGGCCAGGCCCGGCAGCGCCAGGGGCAGGGTGACCCGGGCCAGCACACGCCAACGTCCCGCTCCGAGGCAGTGGGCGACCTCCTCGAGCACGACCGGTGACTGCTCGACCGACGCTCGCACTGCACCGACCCCGAGAGGCAGGAACAGGACCGCATAGGCGAGCGCAACCATCGGAACGCTCTGGTAGAGGGGCCGCAGGAGGTTGACGCCGACGAACACCAGGCTCAGGGCCACCACGATGCCGGGCAACGCGTGCGTCACGTACACCGACCCTTCGATGAACCTCGTCCGCCTGTTCCGGTGGCGGGCGGCGAGGATTCCCAACGGCACGGCCATCAGCATCGTCGCCACCATGCCGCTCACGGCCAGCAGGAGGCTCTGCGCGGCAGCCGTTGCGAGCTCCGCCCAGTCGATGCCTGCGGAGAAGCCGCGCAGGAACCAGATCGTGACGCTCCCCACCGGGAAGGCCACCGCGGGCAGCAGCACCGTGAACAGCACCACGAGGGCCGCCGCACGCCAGGGACCGAGATCGAGTCGCTCGGGTGATCTCGGCGCACCACTCCCCAACCGGGTGAACCCGGGCCTGCCCCTCACCACGGACTCGGCGAATACCACGAGCAACGCCACCGCGACGAGCAGCGAGGAGAGGACCGCGGCGCGTCCGGGATCGAAGCCGGCCCGGAAGGCGCCGTAGATCACCCATGTGAACGCCTCGTAGCGCATGGTGCCGACCGCCCCGAAGTCCGACAGCACGTACAGGGCCACCAGGAGCGCGCCTGCAGCCACCGCCGGCCTGAGCTGTGGCAGCGTGACCGCGGCGACCACCCCCGTACGTGACCTGCCGAGGCTGCGCGCCACCTCCTCCTGGGCGGGGTCCAGGCGCCGCAGGGCTGCGACCACCGGCAGGTAGACGAACGGGTAGGACACCAGCGTGAGCACGAGTACCGCACCCCAGAATCCGGCCAGCCAGCGGAACCAGGACACCCAGGAGAAGGCGGCCACGAACGACGGTACGGCCAGGGGCAGCGCGAGCAGCACCTCGAAGGTACGGGCCATGGGAACGTCGGTGCGCACGACGAGGAAGGCACTGGTGGTGCCGATGAGCACGCACAGAGCGGTGACTGTGACCGCCAGGCCGAGGCTGCGCCAGAGCAGCTGGGCCGTCTGCGATGTCCACAGGTCGGACCAGGCGTTGGCCAGGCCCTCCCCGGCGGCCTGGTCCAGCAGGTACCAGAGAGGCAGTAGCGCCACCAGGACCGCCACCACGGCGGGTGCCAGGAGCATCAGCGGCACCGACTCCTGGCGGGAGCGAACGCGCTTCATCGGGGTGCGGCCCGGTCTCGGCTGCTCCGCTTCGTGTCCTGCATCCTGTTAGGAAGGCTATACACGCTCCTCGCGGTAACGCTACCGAGGGACTCCCGTGATGGTCCCCGCACGCGCGGTGCTCGGATACGGTCGGCGGATGCCCGCCTCGACCAACTGGCCCGGTCGACGCCCCGCTCCCCTGCTGATCTGGTCGATCACACTGACCGGGATCACCGCCAACACACTCGTGTCACCGGTGCTGCCCGACGTGATCGCACACTTCGACCGACCCGACTCCGCGGCGGGTCTGCTGGTGGCCTCCGCCTCGCTTCCGGGCGTCCTGGCAGCTCCGGTGATCGGGGTCCTGGCGGATCGGCACGGGCGCAAGCGCGTGCTCGTGCCATGTCTCGTGCTCTTCGGGATCACGGGGGTGGTGACCGCCCTGGCACCTACCTTCTGGCTGCTGATCGCTGCGAGGTTGCTGATGGGCATCGGCACCGCGGGGCTCATCAACCTCGCGGTGGTGCTCATCGGGGACCACTACGAGGGTGCGGACCGGATACGGGAGGTCGGGCGCAACGCAGCCGTCCTGACGTCGGGTCTGGCACTGCTCCCGATGCTGTCGGGTGTGCTCGGTGCACTTGGCTCCTGGCGTCTGTCGCTGGCGCCGAGTTCACTCGGGCTGCTCACCGCGGTCGCCGCGGCACGGTCGCTCGACGACGTGCGCCCTCCGAACGAACAGGACTCGCTGCGCGGGCAGATCGCGGCGGCCCGCAAGGTGCTCCGCTCCCCTCCCATCCGTGCCACGATCGCATCGGGGTTCCTGATCTTCGTGATGATCTTCGGTCTGTTCCTCACCACCCTGCCGGTGCACCTCGACGACGTGTTCGGGCTGTCGGCCGCTCCACGGGGACTGCTGCTGGGCGTGCCGTCGCTCAGCTCGACCCTCATCGCGCTCAACCTGACCCGCCTCAGGCAGTTCCTGGGCCTGCGCTCGCTGCTCGTCGCGGGCGCGGCCGCGTTCGGGGTCGCGCTGCTCGGGATGGGCCTGGCCCCGGCGCTCTGGATGGTCGTCATCGGGCTGCTGCTCTACGGTGCCGGTGAGGGAGCCACCGTCCCCTCGCTGCAGGAGACCACCGCCGCCCGTGCGGGAGCCGCACAACGCGGCGTCGTGCTGGCGACCTGGGTCGCCGCGGTGCGCCTGGGCCAGGCCACGGGTCCCCTGCTGTTCGCCCCCATGTTCGCCGGCATCGGCACCTCCGCGACCCTGGTCGCCGGGTCGACGGTCGCACTGGCCGTGCTCGGCATCCACCTGTTCTCCCAGATCGGCCTCGAGGAGGATGCTGCACCCGGGGGTGGTCAGGGTCACTGCGCTGGCTGAACCAGACTGGGAACACCGCAGAGCACGGGCCAGGAGGCCGATCATGAGCAGCGACACCAAGCGAATCGGGGTGATGACCAGCGGCGGCGACTGCCCGGGCCTCAACGCGGCGATCCGGGCGATAACCCGTCGGGCGGTGCACGGTCACGGCTTCGAGGTGCTCGGCATAGAGGATGCGGTGGCCGGTCTGGCCCACCGCCAGGCGAGGCCCCTGAGCCCCGAACTCCTTGACATCGACGGCTACGACCCGATGCTCAGCACCGGCGGCACGATCCTCGGATC
This sequence comes from Microthrixaceae bacterium, assembly GCA_023958095.1. Lineage (GTDB taxonomy): Bacteria > Actinomycetota > Acidimicrobiia > Acidimicrobiales > Microtrichaceae > JAMLGJ01. The sequence continues at coordinate 67,662 of JAMLGJ010000005.1, read as the reverse complement.
GATCAACAAGGCGATAGACGCGGTGGCATCCGAGATCGAGGACGGCTACCAGGCACTAGGGCTGGATGCCCTCATAGCGATCGGGGGGGACGGCTCACTCGCGATCCTCGCCGAGCATGCGCGCTCGGGCTGGAACCTCGTGGGGATTCCCAAGACCATCGACAACGACGTCGCGCTGACCGACCAGTCGATCGGCTTCGACACGGCGGTGCGCACGGTGTCGAGGGCCGCGGCGCAGCTGCGCACCACCGGTGTGAGCCATGACAGGGTGATGATCCTCGAGACCATGGGTCGCGGCGCGGGGCACCTGGCCCTCGCCGCCGGCATCGCGAGCGGTGCCGATGCAGTCCTCATACCCGAGATCCCGTGGTCGATGGAGGGCCTCATGGCTGCCATCGAGGCCACGAGGAGCCGGCGCAGCCAGGCGTTCGCCCTGGTCGTGGTGGCCGAGGGGGCCGACCCTCCCGCCGGCACCGCGGTGGGCGTGAGCGAACGCAGCGAGCGGCGTCACCACGGCGGGGTGGGTGAAGCCCTCGCCATCGCGGTGGAGGAAGCCAGTGGGGGTGCCATCGAGGCCCGGGCGACCGTGCTGGGGCACATCCAGCGGGGCGGGGAGCCCAGCCCCATGGACACGATCCTGGCCACGGAGTTCGGCATACACGCAGTCGACCTGGTAGCCGAGGGCACCTTCGATTCCATGGTTGCGCTCCACGGGACGCGGATCAGGCCTGTTCCCCTGGCCGACGTCGTGAGTGCAGGTTCCGCGAGGGTCGACCCGCACGAGGAGCGGGCCCACACCGCGCGGTCCGTCGGGATCTACCTGGGCGAGGACCCGCAGTAGGCACCGGGCCCGCACACCTCGGGGGGACACCTGTCACACCACCTTGGATTGGTCCCCGCCCGGGCAGCTGAACAGACTTGCTCCGCCACGGTCCCGGGGATCCGGAACCGCGCGCCCGCGACCGACGAGGCCCACCAGGAGACCAGACGTGTTCAGCCGACTAGGAGCATTCTGCGTTCGCCATCGACACGCCGTGGTGGCGTCGTGGTTGATCGGCATTCTCGGGTTGGGTGCGCTCAGCGGTGTGCTGGGCAGCGACGTACGCAGCGACTTCGACCTGCCCGACGTGGAGAGCCGCGCCGGGTTCGACGTGCTCGAGGAGCGGTTCGGCGGCTTCGGTGCCGGAGCGACCGGACGCATCGTGTTCCAGAGCGAGAGCGGATTCGACGACGAGGGTGTCCGTTCCGGCATCGAGGGGTTCCTCGCCGAGGTGGACGCCATCGAGGGGACCACAGTGACGAGTCCCTTCGCTCCGCCGGTGGACGACCCCGCTGCTGCCCTGGCAGCCATGGGGGACTTCCTGGGCGAGGATGTGGACCCGTCGCTGCTCGCCGGCCAGGAGCAGGTGTCCGGGGACGGGACGATCGCGTATGCCGAGGTGGAGTTGCCCGGCTCACTCGACCAGAGCGCCGCCCAGGAGTTCGCCGAGGAGGTCGAGGCGCTCGAACCCGACCTCGAGGGAGTCAGGGTCGAGTACGGCGGCCAGGTCTTCGCCGACTTCGAACCCCCCTCCTCGGAGTTGCTGGGCCTCGCCTTCGCAATCGTGATCCTCGTGCTCGCAACCGGTTCGGTGCTGGCGATGAGCCTGCCGATCGGGGTGGCGCTGGGAGGCATCGGGGCGGGTGCGGCATCGATCCTGTTGTTGTCGAACCTCGTGTCCATGCCCGACTTCGCGCTCACCCTGGGCGTGATGATCGGCCTCGGTGTGGGCATCGACTACGCCCTGTTCATCGTCACGCGGTACCGGGAGCAGCTCTCCTCCGGGCACACGGTCACCGAGGCGGTCAGCATCGCCATCAACACCTCGGGTCGCGCGGTGGCCTTCGCAGGGGTGACAGTGGTCATCTCCCTGTTGGGCATGCTGCTCATGGGAGTCGGTTTCGTGAACGGCCTGGCCGTCGGCTCCGCCACGGTCGTCTCGCTCACACTCGTGTCCTCGCTTACCCTGTTGCCGGCGCTGCTGGGCTACGTGGGCGAGCGGATCGAGATCAGCCGTTGGCGGGGTGTGATCGCTGCTGGCTGCGTGGTGGTGGCACTCATCGGGCTCGGCTTCAGGGTCCAGCCGATGCTGGTCGGCCTACCCCTCGCCGTCGTGGTGCTGGCCGCCGGCCTCGTGCTCGCCCCGCTCAAGAGGCGCCTGCCACCCCGCAGGGTCAAGCCCCTCCGTGAAACACTCGCGTACCGCTGGAGCAGGACGGTCCAGGCCCGACCGTGGACCGTCGCTCTCGCCAGTGCCGCGGTGCTGTTGCTGGCAGCCACACCGGTGCTGTCGATGCGCCTCGGGTTCTCCGACCAGGGCAACAACCCGGAGTCCAACACCACACGCCAGGCCTATGACCTGATGGCCGAGGGCTTCGGCGCGGGCTCGAACGGACCACTGATCCTGGTCGCCGAGATCGACGACGACTCCGACCGCGCCGCACTGCTGGCCACCACCGAGGCCATCGCCGCCCGGGATGGAGTGGATGCGGTGACCGGCCCGATCCCCAACACGCTGCTGGATCCCTCCCTCGAGAGCGCTTCCGCGGTGTTCTGGCGTGTCCAGCCGAGCACCGCTCCCCAGGACGGAGCGACCACCGACCTCGTGCACGAATTGCGCAGCGAGGTGCTCCCCGGGGTCGAACCGTCGGGCACCGACGTGCTCGTGACCGGCTTCGTGGCGGTCACGGTGGACTTCTCGGAGTACCTGTCCGGACGGCTCCCCTGGTTCTTCGCAGCCGTGCTCGGTCTCTCGTTCCTCCTGTTGATGGTCGTGTTCCGATCGCTGTTGGTGCCGCTCAAGGCCGTGCTCATGAACCTGCTGTCCATCGGCGCGGCGTACGGGATGATGGTGGCGGTGTTCCAGTGGGGCTGGGGTGCCCCGGTGTTCGGGATCGAGAGCGCCCCGATCGAGCCCTTCCTGCCGATGGTGCTGTTCGCGATCGTGTTCGGGTTGTCGATGGACTACGAGGTGTTCCTGCTGTCGCGGATCCACGAGGAGTGGATGCGCACCGGCGATTCGCGTACCTCGGTCGCCGATGGACTCGCCGCCACTGCCCGGGTGATCACCGCGGCTGCCGCGATCATGGTGTTCGTGTTCGCGTCGTTCACCCTCGAGGACAACCGGGCGGTGAGGCTCATGGGGTTCGGGCTGGCGGTCGCGGTGCTGCTCGACGCGACGGTGGTGCGGCTCCTGCTCGTGCCCGCCACCATGGAGCTCCTCGGGGACCGCAACTGGTGGCTGCCACGGTGGATGGGACGCATCATCCCCCACATCGACGTCGAGGGCGGCGAAGATGGCACGACCGCCCCGAGCGAGGAGACCGATGACAGCCAACCACCGACCCCTGAACTCGTCTAGGCCCGCTGCGCGGCGTCACCTGTTCGCACTGCTGTGCCTGCTCCTCGTACCGGCCGGTCTGGCGTGCAGCACGACCCCGGTGCTGTCCGCGTCCGCGGCGGCGGACCAGGTCTCCGACGCCCTCGAGGCCGAGGTCGGGCGGGCGCCCGAGGAGGTGACCTGCCCCGATGACCTCGACGCCGAGGTCGGCAACGAGATGCGCTGCACGCTCGTCGACTCGGGTGAGAGCTACGGGGTCACCGTGAGAATCACCTCGGTCGAGGGCGACACCGCCGAGTTCGACATCGAGGTCGACGAAGAGCCCTCCTGAGTCCCACCCCCCGCAATGCCCGCAGTGGCAGCGGTGTGGTCAAGACTGTGCCCATGGCAACGAACCGCAGCGACTCCCCCGGCCGCAACGACAGGGGTCCGGTACCCAGCGACACTCCCCCGGTACGACAGACCGTGGTCACCCTCGACCTCGAGGGTGTGCTCATACCCGAGGTGTGGGTCGCGACCGCCGAGGCGACCGGGATCGATGCCCTCCGGCGAACCACCCGCGACGAACCCGACTACGACGTGCTGATGGGCGAGCGCCTCGCCACCCTGCACGAGAACGGGCTCGGACTGGACGACATCACCCAGGTGATCGCCGGGCTCTCCCCGCTCCCGGGGGCGAGGGAGTTCCTCGACGAGCTGCGGGCCACCACGCAGGTGGTCCTGCTCTCGGACACCTTCGAGGAGTTCGCCCGCCCGTTCATGGCCCAGCTCGGCTGGCCGACCGTGTTCTGCCACCGCCTCGAGGTCGACCGCTCCGGCAGGATCACCGACTACGTGCTGCGCCAACCGGACCAGAAGCGCAGGGCGGTGGAGGCACTCCGGGGCCTCAACTACCGGGTGCTCGCCGCGGGTGACTCCTACAACGACGTGTCGATGCTCGGATCTGCCGACCACGGCTTCCTGTTCAGGGCGCCCGAGAACGTGATCGCCGAGTTCCCCGAGTTCCCGGCCCTGACGGGCTACGACGAGCTGCTCGCGGCCTTCGGCCCGCTGCTCGACTCCAAGGTCCCCTGAGCCGCTCCACGGAGCCGCGGCGAACAGGTGGCCCTGCGTCCGCGCCCCGTGCGTCGGTCGCACAGTTACGCTGTCGCGATGCCGGTTGATCCAGCTCTTGACGACTTCGAGAACCTGCTCAGCGACTCGGCCCTCGGCGAACTGGTCGAGGTGACCCTGAGGCCACTCGGGCCGAACACCTACCGTGCGCGCAGCGAGGACGGCTGGGTGGTCTTCAGTCGGAGCGCCGCGGACGGGGCATGGGTCTTCGAGGAGCTCGAGGTGGGCGGGCGGAACCCGCTCGGGGACCAGGCTACCGACCGCTTCCTCGGCCATGCGCACGAGCGCTCGATGCGGTTCCCGCACCGGAGCACCAACGCATATCCCCATGCGTACGACTCGGTCGCACAGTTCTTCGACGCCCGCTACGCCCCCGATCTGCTCGTCACGCACACCGCGGCCCACTTCACCGGCGGCTACCTCGGCCAGCACGGTTCCCTGGGGACCGTGCAGGCACGCGCCCCGTTCCTCGCATCCGGTGCAGGGGTCCGGCAACTGGGAGTGGTGGACCGCGCCACACGGGTGGTCAACATCGCTCCCACGATCGCCGCGCTCATGGGCCTGGATCCCAATCCTGCGGCCACCGGGCCGACCGGTGCTCCCCGACCCGGGGCCTTCCTGGCCCGACAGGACGGCGACACCGAGTGGGACATCCTCACCGGCGAGTCCGCCGGGCACGTCGTGGTGTTCCTGCTCGACGGATGCAACGCGAACCTCCTCAACGACGTGATCGACGCCGGTGAGGCACCGAACATGGCCCGTCTGCTCGGTACGGGCACCATGTTCGGCCGGGGATCCATCGCTTCGCTCCCGACCGCCACGCTGGCCAACCACACCACGGCGATCACCGGAGCCCACCCCGGCCACTCCGGCATCCTGCACAACAACTGGATCGAGCCGGGCGCCACCGAACCGGTTGACCTGCTCTCCCTCGGGGGGATGTTCACCGCCTCACAGCACCTCGCCGCGGGGGTGGAGACGATCTTCGAGGCGGTTCACCGTTCCCGCCCCGGTGCGTTCAACGCCGCCACCTTCGAGTACTGCGACCGCGGGGCGGACTTCTCCTCGTTCGAACTCGTGCGCAGCGGACGCCAGGACACGCTGCCGGATCTCGACAGCGTGGACCACCTCTCGGCGGAGCACGCTTCATTCGGCGATCTCTACCGGTTCATCTCGCGGGTCGACCACCAGAGCACAACACACCTCCTGGAGTGCTGGAACGGGGCACACGGCGACCGGCTGCCCGACCTCAGCTGGTGCAGCCTCGCGTTGACCGACGAGGCGGGGCACCACAGCGGTCCGCACGGTGAAGGGGCCCGCGCCGCGGTACGGGATTCCGACGCACGCATCGGTGATGTGCTCGAGGCGGTGGAGCGCGCCGGTGTGTTCGACGACTCGGCCTTCCTGGTGATCGCCGACCACGGGATGGAGCAGGCGGACCCCGACCTCGACCGCACCTGGGACTCCGAACTCGCATCCCTGGGTGTGCCCTACTCCGAGGTCGGAGGAGGCTTCATCTACCTCGGCGTGGACTGACCCGTTTCCGGTGCTACCGGTGGTTGCGACGCCAGGAGTGCCTCGAGCGCCTTTGCGTCGCGTTGGCGCTGCGCGGCGAAGGCGAGCATCTCGTTGTAGATGGTGAGGATCTTGACTCCGTAGCCGGGGCCGGTCGCCCATACCCCTGACAGCTCCATCCAGGTGTCGCAGCAACCCCGGACGCTGCTGCGTTCCGGAGTGCGTCCGGCCGGCGGGAACGCCAGGTCATCGCTGGTGAGGTTGTCGTCGGCGTAGGTGTGCAGCAGTTGCATCTGTGCCCGCACGCCCATCTGGGGGCTGTCGTAGCGGAACCCGCTCGAGCAGCTGTCACAGGCCCCGATTCCCGCGTAGTTGTGGTCGGAGGTCGACACCATGGAGTTGCGGTACCCGAAGTTGCCCGTCTCGAGGATCGACTGGGCCCAGGCGATGTCGGCGCGCACCCCTTCGGCGGTTCCCTCGAGCACGAACAGCTGGGCCAGTTCCAACAGGTCGACCGAGGGTGCCGTTCCGCTGCGTCGGGCCGAGAAGGCCGCCAGGTCCTCGGCGCTCAGGATGGTCTCTCCCAGAATGGTCGGGCCCAGGCCGTCCACCGCCAGGTCGTCGCCGGTCGCGGCGGCCACGGAGATCATCTCCTCACCCTCCGCCGCGATCCGGTGGGCATCGGCGATCGCCGCATCGAGCGTCGCCTGGGTCCTGCCGATCTCACGATCCAGCCGTTGCTGTTCGGCGAGCGCCTCGGCAGTGGTCGCCGAACGGTCCTCGAGCTCCGCCTCGGCCCGCCCGACACCCTGCTCCAGGGCGCCCCAGGCGGCCCCGCTGTACTCGCTGGTCCGCACGAAGCGCTCGAATGCCTCGGAGTCGACCAGGAGGTCGGCCGATGCCTCGTGGGTGGGGCTGCTGCCCGAGAGTGCAAGTGTGTAGGACTCGACGGCCAGCTCGGAACGGCGGTCCCTGGCCCTCTCGAGTCCCGCAGCCGCTTCTCGTTCCCCGGCGCGCGCCCGTCTCACCGTCTGCTCGATCGACTCGGCACGGCCGGTCAGGTCATCGAGTGCTGCCTGCAGGTCCGCCACGTTGGCGAGGGCTTCGGCGTTCGCCGCATCCGCAGCGGCCGTGGCGGTGGCGACCGCCTCGGCACGCTTCGTCGACAGGAGCTCCTCGAGGGAGGTGAGGTCGATCGGTGGAGGCACCAACGACTCCCGCGGTACCGGCTCGGGCTCGGCGGCGGGGTCACGGAAGTCGTCCTGGGGCGCGGTGTCGGGGACGGTGGTCTGCGAGGCGCCCTCCCCGGGTTCCGCACCCGAGGAACCGTCCTCGGGCACCGAGGTGGAGGTGGTGGTGGTCGTGGGAGCCGTGGTCGTGGAGCCGGAGGGCTCCTGTGCCAGCACCTGGCCCCCTGGGACGGCGGCGACCGCCAGCAGCGCTCCGAGCGCAGCCAGGCAGGCGGAGCGGAGCCCTACGGGTGGTCGTGGTCGCCTCTCGCGCACCCGTCGATGGTAGCGGGGTGCACCCGGGGTTCCTCTGGCAGCGGACGGCTACCGGGCTGCGGCGGCGGAGATGTGCTCGCCCAGGCGCAGCGCGAGCGCCACGATCGTCAACGTGGGGTTTGCGTAGCCGGCCGAGGGGAACACGCTCGATCCTGCGATCCAGAGGTTCTCGACCTCGTGCACCCTGCAGTCCGGGTTCACCACCGAATCGGCGGAGTCGCGGCCCATCCGCGTGGTGCCCATGTGGTGCCAGCCGTACAACAGGGGTTCGTCGGTCCCGTCGAGGATCTCCTCGACGCGGGTCCATCCGGCCCCGGCCGCGCCGAGTTGCGATGCCATGACCTCGACCGAGCGTCGCAGGCGGCGGTGGTCACCCTCGGTGAGGCGTCGGTGGAGCCGGATCCGCGGCATGCCGAGTGCATCGGTGTCGTCACCGAGGGTGACCCGGCTCTCCGGGTTGGGCTCAGGCTCAGCTCTCACGCCGAGGGCACAGGTGGTGGGCCGCCCGCCCGACAGGGCCTCCATCACCGAGGCCACGCTGCGGATCGGGATCCCGCCATCCGGGACCTCGCTCGCATCCGCGAGGGGCTCCACCACGAATCCGACACCCGCCAACTCGTTGTCCCCGATGAGATCCTCGTCGAGGGTGAGCATCGCACGGGCCAGGTCGTAGCGCCCTCCCAGGTAGATGCTTGGGATCTCGGTGGATGCCACCAACGTGGCGACATCGCCTTCGATGTGGTCCATGAAGTACCTGCCCACGAGGTCGCTGGTGTTTCCCACACCGCCGGGAACGGATCCGGAGGAGGCGAGCATGACCCTTGCGTTCTCGATGCCACCCAGCGCGAGCACGTACCGTGGCGCGCCCACCCGGTACTGGTTGCCACCGAGCGTGCGCACCGTCAGGTCCTCCACCCGCGTCCCCGAGGCATCGGTTGCAACCTCCACGACGTTCGCACCCAGGTGCACCTGGATGTCGGTGCTGTCGCGGAGCTCGCCTCGGTAGGCCTCGCCGAAACGCACCGGCGCGATCCTGAACACGGCGCTGCGGACGCCGCTTCCGGGTGCGAACTCCTCGACGTCCTCGTGGGTGTCACTCCAGTGCGACCACTCGAAGGGCTCGTCGTCGAGGCCGGTGGCCAGCTCCAGGGCACGGCCGTAGTGGTCCCCGAGGGCCCCGTAGTCGATCGGCCAACCCGTGTGCGGCACCCACGGACGGCCCGTGAAGTCCACCGGGTCCAGTGGGCGGACCCAGCCGCCCCAGTGATTGGTGGTGCCGCCGAAGTACCGCAGGCGACTCTCCGCGACCGCATAGGGCGACCCGGTGGACGTGCCCTGGTAGAGGTCCTGTGTGTCCTGGTCGTAGTCCAGACCACCGCTCTCCAGCAGCAGGACGCGCGCTCCGCTCGAAGCGAGTTCGCGGGCGAGGGTGATCCCGGCCGCTCCCGCGCCGGCGACCACCACGTCTGCCCCCACGGTTGATCCGCCCGGAACGTCGTCGGCCTGGGTGAACACCTCAGCTGTCCCCTGCTGCCATGGCACACACCTGCAGGAGGGTCACCGGGAGCAACCAACCCGCGGTCTCGGGCATCCGCCCGGAGGCGAAGTCCGCTCCTGCGGCATCGAGCAGTCCCCGGCGCAGGACCTCCGGGTCGGCCTGCTCGAACCAGGCGAGGCCGTCCGTGGTGCCCGGGGGCACCAGGACCTCTGGTACCCCCTCGGGGTCGGACAGCACCGGATCCGACTCCGCGGCCTCCCGGTAGGCCTCACCGATCGACCTGGCGGAGCCTGCGGCCGGGCCGAACACCGCTGAGGCCGCGGCCGAGCGCCTTCCGGTTCCCCCGAAGTCCGTCGCAACGGCCACGACGGCCACTGCCAGAGCTGCTGCTCCACCGATGCCCGCGAGCACGGCATCACGTCGGGACAGGGCCACCACTAGCCCGCCACGGGGTACGGCTCGGCACGTCCGTGCTCGCGTGGGGGGAATCCGGGCATCCCGCAACGCTACCGGCGCGACCGGTGCGGGTCTCAGCGGCTGTGGCGACGGCCTGCAGGGCGCACCCGGCTCAGGAGGGTCCGAGCTGCCACACCGTCCAGGCGGTCTCCCAGCGCTCGCAGAGCGAGGCGGGTGATTCCGCGGTGAGCCTCGCTCCCAGGGCGATGGCCTCGGTGCGCAGGAAGGCGCGCCGTCGCTGGGCCACCAGCATCAGCTGGCGCCGTGCGGCCACGGGTCCGAACGCGTCCGGCTCGTCGAGGACCATCTGGAGCAGGACCGTGATGTCGTGTTCCTCCCCGACCAGGTCGGACAGCTCGTGCAGCGCATCGCGGCGCACCTCGGCGAAGTCGGGATCGACCCGGCGCAGCAGGTCGACGTGGTACCTGTGGTACTTGATCCGCTTGCGCCATTCGTGGAACGACGCAGAGCTGGGATCGGCGCAGCACGCGTACCAGTCCTGCACGGTTCGCGCATAGGTCCTGCCAAGCCCGCTCGCCAGGGCCCCGAACCCGTCGGGAACGGAGCACCGCCGTGCCCGCTTCGCTCCTTTGCGCACGAGACCGGCCGCTTCCTCGAACGCAGCTGATGCATCCGCGGTGTCATGCGAGGCATGCTGCTGGCGTACCACCAGTTCGGCACGCACCGGTGCCATCGTGTCGGCCGAGAGCCCACGGGGCAGCGCGGCCAGCAGCGAGTCGAAGGTCTGCACCGCCACCTGGGCGTCGCGCAGGGCTGCCAACCTGCGTGCTGCATCCCTGAAGCAGGTGTTCACCGCGGCGTACTGCTCGCCCATGGGGGTACGGAACATGCGGGCGAGGGCCCTGACCTTCTTGGAGCGCCGACGGGCCTCGTGCACCGCTTCGGCCAGCCCCGGGCCACCGGGGTTCTCGAGCGCCCCGAGGATGCCCACCACCTGCTCGTCGAGGATGCGCCGTGCAGCGTGTCCGACCGGTTCGCCGTGTTCGAAGCGATAGGCCATGGACCATTGGTACACGTTGGGGTCGCTGCCTGCCCACTCACCCCGGGTGCGGCGTGGAGCTGGGGAGCCGCTTCCGGCGGGCGATACCCGATAATCTTGACTGGATTAGTCAGCTTTGGACTACGCTGCCAATCCCGACCAACGTAGTCAGGATTGCGAAGTGACCATGCCGACCACTGCCGAAGCCAGCCCTGCGGAGGCCCTGAAGGCCACCAGCGCGAACCTCAGGGGAGCGATAGGCGAAGAACTGACCGCGGGTGAGGACAGCCACTTCTCCCCCGAGGCGGCCTCGCTGCTCAAGTTCCACGGGGTCTACCAGCAGGACGACCGGGATCTGCGCCGTGAGCTGACCCGTGCCGGAGAGCCCCTCGAGTACTCCTGCATGGTCCGTTGCTCGGTTCCCGGCGGCAGACTCCGCCGGGAACAGTGGCTCGCGATCGACCGGCTCTGCGACGAGGTCGCCGACGGGAGCCTGAGGCTCACCAGCCGCCAGGGCGTCCAGTACCACTTCGTGCACAAGGGCGACCTCCACCGGCTGCTCAACAGGTTGAACCGCGGGCTGGTGACGACCTACGCGGCCTGCGGCGACGTGGTTCGCAACGTCATGGTCACCTCGGCGCCCCATGCGGGCCGGGACCTCGCCCAACTCGACTCCCTCGCACGATCCCTGGCGAACCGCTTCCGGCCCCGTTCGGAGGCCTACTGGGACCTCTGGCTCGACGGAGAGCATGCTGTGAGCGCGGGCCCGGCACCCGAGGATCCGGGGGTCACCGAACCCGTCTACGGCGACACCTACCTGCCCCGCAAGTTCAAGTTCGGCGTGGCCCTGCCGGGCGACAACTCGATAGACGTGTACAGCCAGGACTGTGGGATCGTGCCGATCGCAGGGCTGGACGGCACGCCCGGAGCGGTGTTCATCGTCGGGGGCGGTCTCGGTCGCAGCCACAAGGACCCCACGACCTTCCCGAGGCTGGGCGATCACCTGGCGTGGGTGCCCGAGGAGGACATCGGGGAGGTGGCCGAGGCGCTCGTGACGCTGTTCCGGGACTTCGGTGACCGTTCCGACAGGAGCCACGCGCGCCTCAAGTACGTCGTGGAGGAACGGGGCGTCGAATGGGTGCGCGCGGAGCTCGAGCGCCGCGTCGGGCACGCCCTGGCGGACCCGGTCGAGCTGCCGCCCTGGGGAGCGCACCGGGACCATCTCGGGTGGCACCGCCAGGACGGTGACACGTGGTTCCTCGGACTGCCGGTGCCCTCGGGACGCCTGGACGACCGCCCCGGGCGGCGGAGGCGCAGTGCCATCCGTGCAGTCCTGGAGAGGCACGCCGAGGAGGTTCGGATCACACCGCATGACAACCTTCTGCTCTGTGGCATCCCCGGTTCGGCACGACGTGACGTCGAGAGCATCCTCGGGGCACACGGAGTGCCGCGGGTCGAGCAGCTCCGGGTGATCGAGCGCTCGACGATGGCCTGTCCCGCACTGCCCACCTGTGGGCAGGCGCTCGGCGAGGCGGAACGGGTGCTGCCCCAGCTCCTCGACACGATCGACTCGCTGCTGGCGGAGCGCGAGCTCGGAGACCTGCGGATCGAGACCAGGATCACCGGCTGCCCGAATGGTTGTGCACGGCCCTACGTGGCGGAGCTCGGAATCGTCGCCCGCACCAAGAGCAACTACGACATCTGGGTCGGGGGCAGCCCCGCCGGCACCAGGTTGGCCGAACCCGTCGTCGAGAACGTCCCCTTCGCCCGGCTCGCCGAGGTGCTCGCCGTGCTGCTCGACCTCTACCGGGACGGTGCTGCACGGGCCGAGGGATTCGGCGACTGGGCCGACCGTGTCGGAGCACCGGTCCTGCGCGCCGCGCTGCCGAGCTTCGCACGCAACCGAGCCGGGAAGGCGGATCGATGAGCACACCCACGGAGTCACGGGTCGGAATCCTCGAGAGGTCGGCCACGCGTGCCCTGCTCGCACCGACCGCCAGCGCCACCGAAGCGGTCGCGTGGGCCGTAGAACGCTTCGGTGAGGATCTCTGCCTGCTCTGCTCGGGCCAGGACGCGGTGCTGGTGGATGTGGCGCTGGGGGTGGACCCCCGCATCGAGGTCGTGTTCATCGACACCGGCTTCCACTTCGACGAGACGATCAACACGATGCTCGCTATCGCGGAGCGCTACGAACCGCGGATGCGCGTCGTGGCGCCATGGCGTCACCTGCCCGGAACGGGACGGGAGGACTTCTGCTGCTCGCAGCACAAGGTCGAACAGCTCGATGCAGCACTGGCCCCGAGGCGTGCATGGCTGAGCGGACTGCGGCGCGCCGACTCCCCCGAGCGCGCACAGGCCCCGATCGTCGAGGTCGACCGACGCGGCAAGCACAAGGTCAATCCGCTCGTCGCCTGGACCGACCGGGAGGTGCGTGAGTACGAGAAGGCCAACGACATCATCGTGAACCCGCTGCGCGACCGCGGCTACCCCTCGATCGGCTGCAAGCCCTGCACCTCACCGGTGGCCGAGGGTGAGCATCCCCGGGCCGGCCGTTGGGCGGGCTCCGAACGCACCGAGTGCGGGTTGCACCTGTGAGCGCGCATCCGCGACCGCCGACCGCCGCGGCCCCGGCCGGGGGGATATCGGTGTTCCCTGTGGGGCTGCGCCTCAGCGGCCGAGCGGTCCTCGTGGTGGGTGCAGGCCGGATCGCAGCGCGCAAGGCCGCCGCCCTGGCGGAACAGGGAGCGCTGCTCACGGTCGTCGCACCGCAGCACAGCGAGGCGATGGACGCGGTGGACGTCGCGCGGCGGCTCCATCGGGAGTTCCTCCCGCGCGATCTCGACGGGAAGTGGTTCGTGACGACCGCAACGGGCAGGCCCGAGGTGGACGGCGCGGTGTTCCGTGCTGCTTCGCAGCGCCGTGTCTGGTGCAACGCGGCCGACGACCCCGAGCACTGCTCGACGGTGTTGCCGGCCACCGCGCGCCGCGGGGACCTGACGATCTCCGTGAGCAGCGGGGCCCGCAGCCCGGCGACGGCATCCTGGATGCGCAGGCGGGTTGAGGCGATGCTCGACGACGGCACCCTCGAGGTGTTCGAGGCCGCTGCGCGGGTGCGTGGTCGGCTCCGCAGCGCCGGGCTGCCCACCGAGGTGAGCGGATGGGCGGAGGTGCTCGACGAGCACGCCCTCGAACTGGTCGCGTCCGGGCACACGGGCGCACTCGAGGACCTGCTGGAGCGGCGCGTCGGGGTGGCTTCGCGATGACCGTCCACCTGCTCGGAGTGGGCCCCGGTGACCCCGAGCTGCTCACCCTGCGCGCGGCACGACTGCTCGGACGGGCGGAGGCCGTGGTCCACGACCGCCTGATCGGCCCGGACGTCCTCGGGTACGCCTCCCCCACCGCGGAGCGCTATGACGTCGGAAAGACACCGGGCCATCCGGGCCCCACCCAGCGCGACATCAACGAACTGCTGGTGCAACTCGGGGCGCGCCTCGACTGCGTGGTGCGGGTCAAGGGTGGCGACCCGACCGTGTTCGGCCGCGGAGCCGAGGAGGTCGAGGCCTGCCACCGGGCCGGGATACGCACCGAGGTGGTGCCCGGCATCACGTCGTCGATAGCGGGACCGACCGCTGCTGGGGTGTCGCTGACCCGTCGGGGCACTGCAAGCGGGTTCTGCGTCGTGACCGCCCACCAGGATCCCCGGTCGGACCCGGTGAAATGGTCGGCCCTGGCCCACAGCGGACTCACCATCGTCGTGCTGATGGGTGCACGCGGAGCGCCTCGGGTCGCGGATGCGCTCCTCGGTGCGGGGATGCAGGCCGACACCCCGGTTGCAGTGGTCACGAGCGCGACACTGCCCGAGCAGCAGACCTGCAGAACCGCCCTCGGCGACCTCGGGACCACACCACTGCGCGCTCCTTCTGTCATCGTCATCGGCGACGTCGCTGCCGCGGAAGCATCCCTGCTGGCCGAGGAGGTGCTCTCGGGCGATCCGCAGGGGCCGGGAACCCCGGGGGTCGCAGGAGTGGCGCAGCCCGGGGTCGGCTGCACCGGCACCCGGCACCTGGCGATCCCACACGTGGCCGGTACACCACCCGGTTAGCCTCGTGTTGCTCGACAGGAGGACCCGACCCCATGGCGGACAACAAGACCCGGCCCACCGAGGTCGATCCCCACGACTTCCTCGACACCGTCGAGAACCCGACGCGCCGCTCCGATGCCGAGGTGCTCCTCGAGATGATGAAGCGGGTGACGGGGTGCGAGCCGCGGATGTGGGGTCCATCCATCATCGGGTTCGGTCGCTACCACTACCGCTACGACAGCGGGCGGGAGGGCGACTCGATGATCACCGGCTTCTCGCCGCGAAAGGCGAACCTGGTGATCTACGTGATGCCCGGCTACGAGGATCGAACCGAACAGCTCGACGCGCTCGGCAAGCACCGGTTGGGCAAGAGCTGCCTGTACGTGAACAAGCTGGCCGACGTCGACCTGTCGGTGCTCGAGCGGATCGTCGCCGACGGTGTCGCGGAGATGCGCTCGGCGTACGAGACCTTCGAGGAGTGACCCGAGCGCGACCTAGCGGGAGCCCTCCGGGCGCCGGCGTCGCTGGGTGAGGTCCTCGAGAGCTCCGGTGGCGACGGCCAGCTCACGCAGATGACCGACCACCTGCTCTGCGATGTCCGGACCGAGGATCTCGCGGACCCGTGCCGCAACGTCGGCACGGGCACTGCGTGCGGCACGCACCGCCTCTCGTCCATCGGGGCTGAGCACCACTGCGCGAGCGCGACGGTCCAATGGATCCGCACGCCGCTCCAGCAGCCCCCGCTCGGCCATGTCGGCCACCTGCTTCGAGGCAGCCTGCTGGCTCACCCCCAGCAACTCGGCGAGCTCCGTGACGCGCCGGGGGCCGTCGGTGAGGTGCTGGAAGACGTACCCGTCGCTGTGGCGCACCTTCCCTCGGGTGCTCCGTCGCACCTCCTCGAGGACCTGTTCGTCCATCCAGGAGCTGCAGGTGCCCATGAGCAGCACGAGGTCCGCCTCCACGGCAGCGACGGGGTCGGTCCCGTGGCCCGCGCCGGGGCCCGGGGCTGGTTCCTGAAGCGGCGCGGGAGATCGCCCGGGCCGGGGCTCGCGGCTGTTCGGAGACAGGGGCATCCACCCACTGTACAACGTGGGTTGTGCATTGCCGGGTCCACAACTATGGTTGTGCGTCATGAAGGCACGACGAGTCGACCTTTCCGAGATCCAGCCACTGGCACGGGAGATCACCGAGTCGGTCATATGGTGCACCGTCACCACCGTCTCCCCCAGCGGCGAACCACGCAGCCGTCTGATGCACCCCGTGTGGTTCTGGGAGGACGGCGAGCCCTACGGACTGGTCACCGCCCGGCGCACCCCGGTCAAGGTTGCCCACCTGGACCACAACGATGCGGTGGCCTGCTTCTACTGGAGCCCCGCCCACCACACCGCCGAGGTGGACGCCACCGCCGGATGGCTGGACGAACACCAGCGCGAGGCGGCTTGGGAGGCCATTGCGGCGGTCGAGCCACCCGTGGGCTTCGACCCGGCCATGATCTGGCCGGATGGGCCACACAGCGATGACTGTGGCTTCCTCCGCTTCGACGCCCGGCGCATCGTGGCCACCAGGGCCGCGGAGACTCCCCTGCTGTGGACCGCGCCCCCTCCGGCGGAGAGCTCAGGCGAACGCCCCTGACGCCCCCGGGGTCGGGAGCACCTCGATGCGTGCCGAACCTCGTCGCACCCTGAACCGAGCCCCGTCGCGGGGTTGCGCAGCGGGATCGTGCGTGTCGACCAGACGGTGGGTCACGACGAGCTCCTCCGGGTTCAACTCCATCACGGAGTAGCCCTGCTCGACCATGTTGAAGTGGCGCATCGAAGGCGCGTTGTTCGCCACCACCCAGTTCTCGGCCACCTCGAGCACGGCCTCGGCTGCCTCGAGTGGCAGGTCGCCCAGGTAGGCGGTGCGCAGGTCCGGGTCCGCGGTGAGCGAGCCGGTGCAGAAGTCCGCGGAGACGGGGGTGCGGGAGGGTTCGTCCTCCACCCGGAGCTCGGACGTGATGAACATGTGGGTGTGCCCGCTGGCGAACACGGTGTCCTCGATGTTGTGCGCCTCGAGGTGGCCCAGGAGGTCACGTCGCTCACGCAGGTAGTCGTCCCAGGCCTCGTTGGGAGCGTAGATCCCGGCCCCTGCGGGCATCTCCGGACGGAAGGGCCGGAGCCATTCCAGGTTCACGAGCTTCCAGGGCGCGATGTTGTAGGGATTGCCGATCACCCTCCACGCCGCGCTGGAGCGGTCGAGCAGGCCGGTGAGCCAACGGTACTGTTCCGCTCCAAGGGTCGTACGGGCCGGGTCGTGAGGGGTTCCGATGCTGGTGTAGTCGGTCTCCTCCGCGGCCGGATCGCGGTGGCTGCGCACATCGATCATCGGGATGTCCGCGAGGTCGCCCCAGCTCAGGGCCCTGAAGGCCGTCGAGTCCCCCGGGTCCGACGTGGGGAACGAGTCGAACCACGCAAGGGTTGCAGCGGTGAGTCGCTCTGGATCGGCGGTCGCGTCGACACCGTTGAAGAACTCGCCGTCATCCCACATCGCAACCGTTGGAAGCGCCGAGTGCAGCTCCCTGAGGTCGGGCTGCATCCGCCAGTGCCCGTAGGCATTCCGGTACTGCTCACGGGTGAGCGTCGCCGCGTCGTCGGCGTAGATGTAGTCGCCGAGGTGCATGAGGAAGTCGAGGCCCTCCTCGCGGGCGATGGCGCGGTGCGCCACGAACTGGCTCGAGAGCTGCTGGCAGGATGCGAATGCGAAGCGAAGCCGATCCGGTGACGCACCGGGTGCCGGTGCGGTCCGCAACCGCCCGGAGCGGCTCGTGGAGCCGAGCGCCTCGAATCGGTAGTGGTACCAGCGGTCCGCCGCGAGCCCGGTCACCGGAACCTTCACCGAGCAACCCGTGTCAGGGTGCGCCAGGGCGAGGCCACCCACCACGATCGAGTCGAAGTCGGGGCTCCTCGACACCGACCACACCACCTCGACCCCCGACGTGGCCTGCGGCACGTCGACACGCGTCCAGATCACGGCCCCGTCGGGTAGCGGATCGCCTGCCATCACACCCTCGGGAAAGGCACCGGGATCCGCTGAACCGGGTCCGAGCGGCGGCCAGGAGGGCGCTTCCGGCGCACAGCTGGTAGCGACGGCTGCCCCGAGGCCGACCCCGGTCAGTGCCGCGACGAACTCGCGTCTGGTCATACCCGATGAAGTCGCCGAACGTACGACGGCCCCATCGACAGGTGCACGCCTTCGCCCCACCGACCTCGTAGCACCCCTCGCCATGGCTGCCCTCCGTGCGCCCGTTCCGCGCCAACGGTAGCCAGCCACCGAACCGCAACCCTCAAGAAGCCGCTGGCGTGCGCCGACGGAGAAGCATGTCCTCCCAGACCGTGGAACGGCCCGTGGAACCCAGTGAGCGGCCGGAGGGTCCCGACGGGCAACGCCCGCGCCGCAGGATCTGGCGGAACCTGCTGATCGTCGCTGCGGTGCTGTTGGGGCTGCTCGTCGTACTGGTGGCGTGGTTCCTGCTCGCACGTGACCGCGCCGAGCAGCTCACACAGGACGACGCCCTCGAGGACTTCAGGGCTGCCACCAGTGCCGACACCAGCGCGGATGGCCGCCCGGCTCCGGGCGTCTACCCGGGAGCTGCCAGCGGATCGGAGTCGATCGGCCTTCCGGGTTTCGACGAGGAACTCGGAGCGAACGCACCCGTCACAGTCACCTATGGGGACTCCGGCTGCTACACCTACCGGGCCGACTTCAACAGCCACCACTGGCGCTCGTGGACGTTCTGCCCCACCGACACGGCCACCTTCGCCCTGGTGGAGCTGCAGAGCTGGACCGCCCGCAAGGCTCCCGCCCTCGATGTCGAGACCCTGAGCACCTACTCCTGTGCGGTGCCCCTCGACTTCCTCTGGGATGGCATGGCCCCCGGAGAGACCCGCTCGAGTGAGTGCACCGGGACCCTCGACACCGACGACTCCGTCACCGGTGACGTGGGCACCGTCGAGGTCGTGGGCACCGAGACCGTCACGATCGACGGGACCGTGGTGGAGGGAGTGAGGATTCGCACCTCAGATGAGTTCTCCGAGGCCCAGACCGGCTTCGAACGGGGTGACTGGTTGCTGCACCCCGACAACGGACTCCCGCTCTCGGTGGGCATCGAGGCCGAGCTGGCCGGAGGGCCGACCACCTACACCGAGAACTTCCAGCTGGACCTGGGCAGTCTGACCCCCGCAACCTGAGAAGCGGCCTCGTGGCCGCCCACGGCCCCGGATCGGGCATCAGCGCAGAGCGGCCAGCCGGCGGTACATCCCCTTCTCGATGCGGTGCAGCCGTACGAACTCGCGGTGCATCGCATCGTGCACCGCCCGCGCATCGGGATCTGGCGCGAAGGTTCGTTCGACCGCCACACGGCCGGGTACCTCCGCGGGGTCCAGCAGCCCCAGGGAGATGCCGGCGAAGAACGCGGCCCCCCGGACGTTCGCCAACAGGGGCTCCTCGACCCGGCGCAGGGGCCGCCCGAGCACATCGGCGTGTATCTGGCACCACAGGTCCGACTGTGCACCGCCGCCGATCACTCGTGGGGATCCGAGCGGCTTGCGCAGGACCGACTCCGACGCCTCCAGCAGCCAGCGGTTGTTGTGGGCCACTCCTTCGAGCACCGAACGCAGCAGCTCCGCACGGGTCGTGGACAGCGAGAGGTTGTGGAAGCCTCCCCGTAGGTCCGCGTCGGCCACGGGTGAGCGTTCCCCGTTGAGCCACGGGGCGAACAGCACTCCCCCGCTCCCGCTCGCCGTCGTCGCCGCCACGGCATCCAGATCGGCCAGCGAACTCGCACGCGGCGCGGTCAGGGAGTCCTCGGCGGTGACGAGCAGGCTGCGCGCCCACTCGAGGCACACTCCTGCGGTCTCGTGGTTGTTGGCGAGCACGTAGCGGTCGCCCATCGCGGACGGCACCGTCGCCATCTGCTTGGCCACCGAAGTCTTCTTCGACGGCGTGTGACAGCCCACCCAGGCCGACGTGCTGATCGCCAGGTGTGCCTCGTACATGGCGATCGCACCCGAACCGAGCGTGGCGGAGAGCAGGTCCGGAAGGGCGGTCACCACGGGCACCCCCTCGGGGATCCCCAGGTCCTCCGCCACCGCGGCCCCTGTCGTGCCAACGGTGGCGCCGGTGGGAACCAGTCTCGGCAGGCGTGCTGGATCGACCTGCGCGAGCCGGAGGAGGGTTGGGTCGTAGTCGACCTGGGCCAGACGTCGGTTGTCGGTGAGCCACGACAACAACATCGACGTCTGCGAAGCGGCCACCTCGCCGCAGAAGCGAGCGTTGAGGTAGTCGAGGGGCTCGAGGAAGGTCGCGGTGCGTCGGTAGAGGTCGGGTTCCTCATGGCGGATCCAGAGGCGGTGTCCCAGCGGATCGTTGCCCTCGGTGGAAGGAGCCCCACCGGCGCGGCGGATCCACTCGAGGATCGTTCGCGGGGCGAAGCCCTCGACCGACACCCTTCCCCCGAGCACACGCCTGGCGTGTTCACCCCCACGGGAGTCCATCCAGAGCATGCAGTCCCCCACGGCCTCACCGGAGTCGTCGACGGGAACCGTCGAACCCCACTGCCCGGTCGCGGCGACCGCGGCCAGGCTGCCCGCGGTCCGGGGGTGTGCCTCCAGGAGTTCACGGGTCGCCTGTCGGACCGCTCTCCACCAGTCGTTCGGGTCCTGCAGGGCGGCCCCGTGAGCCGACACCCGCGGCTCGACCCGCTCGTGGCGCGAGTCGAGCACCGCACCCCCGAGGTCCACCAGGGCCACCTTCGGCCCCCCTGTGCCGAGGTCGACCGCCAGCACCACCGCCGAGGATCGGCTCACCGTCGCTCCATCCGAGGCCACCTGTTCATCCGATCGTCAGGGGGATCGGCTCACAGGTGCCATCCGGTGCGATGTGTTCCACGGTGAGGGGGACTCCACCGCCGCTGCCGATGCTCATGCGGTTCACGACCCGGCCGGCCAGATCGAGGATCTCCCCGGCATCGACGATCGCCTCCGGCGGATGCACCCCCGGGCGGTCACCCAGGGAGCCACGCAGGTGCAGCGCCGCACCGAGGGCTGCGGGGATGCCGGTGCCCTCACCCGCTCCCGAACCAGCCGAGGTCAGCGAGCACACGTAGCGGTGCTCCTCGCCATCCCGGATCCCCGCCACGTCGACCCGCAGGCACCCTCCGGGCTCGCTGACGCCGTCCTCGGCGAGCAGGCGTGGTCTCTCGTGCTGGAGCAGTGCGACCATCACGTCGATCGGAGCAACCTCGACATCTCCCACGGGGATCGGTTCCTCCCCCGCCATTCCGGCGCGCACCAGGTCCTGGGTCATCTCGAAGTACGACAGCGGGTAGACCACTCCCAGGTTGGTCGCCCGTCGCAGGCCTGGGAAGGTCGCGGGCAGGGTGATCGTCTCCGGGTGCGGATAGGGGTACACGGGGTAGGTGCCGACCCCGGCGAAGTCGACCTGGCGCACGTGTGCCGCGCCACTGGCCTCGAGCTGCCTGACCGCGATGAACTCGCCGTCGACGAACAGCGGGACATCGTTGACCATCGCGTGCACGCGGTGCTTGAGCACTGCGGCTCCCTCCGAGGGTTCGCCGCCGTGTATGTGGAAGATGTCAACGGCGGTCACCTCGTCGAGCAGGTCGTCGGCACAGAGGCGGACGAACACATTCGCGAGTCCGGGCGAGTTGCCCATGCCGATCAGGGCGGTCACCCCTGCGTCCCGGGCTGCTGCGTCCATGTCCAGGAGTGCCCGTGTCGCATCCAGGTCGTCACAGACGTCCACGTAGCCGACACCTGCGCCGATCGCCGCCCGCAGTGCTGGTGGACCGTATCGGTAGAAGGGCCCGACACAGTTGAGCACCACGTCCGCATCCCGGATCAGCCCACCGAGGCCGTCGGGATCCATCACATCGACCGATGCCGCACGCAGTCGTGGATCGGAGCCGAGGCGCTCAACCAGCTCACGGGCGGCGTTCTCCGAGACATCGGCGACGACGATCTCCTCGGCTTCCTCGAGGTGGGTCAGGGCTTCCACCGCAACCGAACCCACACCCCCGGCACCTCCGAGCACAACGACCCGTCCCATCGCACCTCCTGCGCACTGCGTCGAGCTTCGGCGCCACGCTATTGCACACGTGGCAACACCGTGCACACCGGGCCGCGCCCCAGGTGCGGCCCGGCTAAACGCACCGGGGGTCGTGCCGATGGGGAGGGAATGCAACCGGGCCGTTACGCAGTGGAGTGCGACCTCGGCCTCGACCGCTTCGACGATCTCGCTGACGGAGTGGCCATGGCGCGCTCGGTGCACCGCGAGGTCCGCAGGCTCCGCCGGGCGCACTCCGCGATCCGCTCCACGAGGATTCGGCGTCGGGCGCGCACCGTGGTGGAGATCTCGGTGACCCTGACCGCGGAATCGACCACCGAGGCGTTCGACCTGGGAGCGAGCGCGATCAGGAGTGCGATCCACGCCGCGGGTGGCAACACCGCCGGTTGGGAGGGTCTGCGTCCCCGGGTCGCCGGGAGCCCGACGAGACGCCGCCGCCGGCGGCGCGGATCGACGTTGCGCGAACCAGTCGTGTTCGAGTTCCCGAGCTGGGCGGAGATCTCTCGCGACGCTCAGCGCCGCAGTGCTGCGGCGCCGGTGTTGCCACCGTTGCAGGGCCTCAGTGCCCCAGCAGTGGTCGACCTTCGCCGCTAGGGCACCACGTATTGCCGACCCTCAGCCCTGCCACGACACCCCTGTCAGCTCGATCGCGTATGCAGGCTGCACCGGAACACGCTCGGGAAGCTCCACGGCGAGCTCACCACCGACGCCGTCCGCCTCGAGCGGCAGGTCCTCGCCCAGCAGCCTGGCCTTGGTGGCGGGACCCGGCACCACGCCGCGCAGGACGAAGCGGCGGCTGCCGGGAAGGCCGCACAGCAGGGCATGGGTCTTGTCGCCCTTCGCGGTGAAACGGACCTCGGTGCCCTCGGAGGTGGTGGTCTGTGCCGTGTGCCAGGGGCGTGTTCCGTAGATGGCTTCTCCGTTCCCGGCCAACCAGGCACCGAGCCCGCGCAGGGGCCGCACCTGTTCCTCACGGACCCTGCCGTGCTGATCGGGGCCGATCCCGATGAGGAGGTTGCCGTTCTTGGACACGATGTCGCAGAACGACCTCACGAGTTCGGTGCTCGTCACGAT
The DNA here is from genome assembly GCA_023958095.1 of Microthrixaceae bacterium. Lineage (GTDB taxonomy): Bacteria > Actinomycetota > Acidimicrobiia > Acidimicrobiales > Microtrichaceae > JAMLGJ01. The sequence continues at coordinate 44,918 of JAMLGJ010000005.1, read as the reverse complement.
GTCCTCGGGCCGTTCGTTGCGATTGGCGCCGAAGGAGTGCCCCACACCCCTGGTGGATTCCCACTTCTTGTCGCGGATCTCCTCGAAGCTCGCGTACTCGGGGGTGTTGAAGTCGTACCAGTGCGCACCGGGGAAGGTGAGACCCTTCGCGTCCTCGGGCAGGTGCTTCCACAGGGCCTGCACGACGTTGCCCCCGAGACGGGTCAGCTCGTCGCGTGCACGGGAGCGCTTGGCGGTGGGCTCGAGCCAGCGATCATTGACGACGCCGTCCGGAACGGTGTTGTAGTAGGTGGCGAACAGCTCGGCGAGGTTGCCACCCGCGGGCCAGCAGACGTCGTTCCACAGCACCGACGGTTCGTATCGCTCGATGAGTTCCCGCACGTGTGCGGTCGCGTACTCCTCGTAGTCGCCAACCGCGGGAACCGCGAGCATCGCGTCGGCGGGGTCCTTCATGAGGGCGTCGTTGTAGGGCCAGTCGTAGCCGCCGGAGTAGTACAGGCCCATGCGCATGCCGCTGGCGCGCACCGAGGCCGACAGGTCACCCACCAGGTCCCGCGCAGCGTGGTAGTGGCCCTTCACGGGATGCGGCTCCGAGGCCGGCCACAGCGTGAAACCCTCGTGGTGCTTGGTGGTGAGCACCACGTAGCGGGCTCCGGCATCGCGGCAGATCCCGGCTATCGCATCGGTGTCGCAGTCGGCCGTGCCCTCATCGAACAAGGGCACGAACCCGTCGTAGTCGAAGTCCTCCCCCCACACCTCGCGGTGGTGCAGCCAGGTCGGACTGCCCTCGATGCGGTGGCTGTTTCGATACCACTCCGCATAGGGATTGTTGGCGAACATCGCCCGTGGCCCGTCGTCGTGGAGCATCTGCTGGATGTCGGGGACCTGGGGCGCCCACCCCGGGACCGAGTAGAGCCCCCAGTGCAGGAAGATGCCCAGCTTCGCGTCGTCGTACCACTCCGGCAACGGGTGTTCCGAGACCGAGTCCCATGTTGGTTCGTAGCGCACGCCGACCCCTTTCAGCTGAATGTCAGCAGCGGTCTACAAGTGTGCCGAGCGAACACCGGGATTCCTCGCGTCGCGCCGTAGCCTTGGCCCATGGTCATGGCTCAACGCCCCGAGGTACGCACGGCTTCGGCCCCGGTCACCGCGGTCACCCTTGCGGGACTCGGCGAGAACCTCGTCAACGCCCTCGCCAGGGTGCCGTTCCGTCGTCCGTGGGAGGGCCCATCGGATCCACTGCAGAACCTGGGGGCCAACCTCACGCGCCAGGTGATCCGCTCGTTCATGGGCTACTCGACCGGTCTGCCGATCGAGGAGTTCCGCTCCATGGAACGGGCACTCGATGAGCTCTGCAAGGTCGTGCTGCCCCCGTGGGTGGCCCTGCGGGACCGGGTGCACCTGGACACGGGGACGATTGCCGGGGTGCCGGGCATCTGGGCGCGTTCGGCCGGGGCCGAGCCGAACGGCACGATCCTCTACCTGCACGGCGGCGGGTACATCGGCACCTCACCCACCATGTACGCGGCGTTCGTCGGAGCACTGGCCGCGGGCACCGGTTGCGAGATCTTCGTGGCCGACTACCGCCTTGCACCCGAGTTCCCCTACCCCGCAGGCCTCGAGGATGCCCTGGCGGTCTACGAGGGACTGCTCCGCGAGGGGGTCGATCCCTCGGCCATGATCATTGCGGGTGACTCGGGGGGAGGTGGGCTGGCCACCTCGCTGATCGCCGAACTCGCCCAGCGCGGCCGTAGCGCACCCTCGGCCCTCGTGTTGTTCTCACCCGAGGTCGACCTGGACCTCAACCAACCGTCGGTCACCGCGAACGCGGATCGTGACATCCTGCCGTGGAACATCCCGGTCACCTCGTACCTGCACGGCGTGGAGCCCGACGACGCCCGGGTCTCGGCCGTCTTCGCCGACCCCGAGTGGTACCCGCCCACCTTCCTCGCCTACGGAACCGACGAGATGTTCCGCGACGGCATCGACACCTTCGCTGAGCACCTCCGGAACGCGGGTGTCGCGGTGGAGGCACACGAGGAGCAAGGCATGTTCCACGTGTTCCCGATCGTCATGCCATGGACGCACGCCGCCAAGCGTGTCTTCGCCCGTATCGACGAGTTCGTGACCCGCCACGTCCACCCGGCCGACCCGTCGGGAGCCGGGGACGCCGTCGAGCGGACCGACACCGCCTGACCGACGGGCGTCTCAGGCGGTCAGGACCGGTTGGTTCTTCGTCTGGACGGCTGCACGCAGCTCGTCCTCGTTGAACGGCCCGAGCGCACCCTCCCCGGTGGCCCAGCGGTAGAGGGCCACGCCGAAGACGTTGCGACAGGTGGCTGCCCGCACCGCTCCGACAACCATGAGGGCGATGCCGACCATGGCCAGGACCACCCCGGCGATCACGGTCGCACCACCGATGCCGACTGCGATGGCCACACCGGCGGCCAGAAGCAGCACACCCGGGAGTATGAACATGAGTCCGAAGTGTGCACCGATTCGCACACCGCCGAGGAGGGCCTCACCCCACGTTCCCCGCACGATCGAGGCCGATCGCTTGATGGCTGCAACGGCGCCCGCCCTCTCGAGGACCATCACCGGCATCACCAAGGTCGTCACCACCGCCCACACGGTGGCCACCAGACCGGCGAGCAGGGAACGCACGATGCTCACGAGGAATCCGCTGTTGCCGTCGCCCTGGATCATCGACACCAGCCCGCTCACCGCCATCGAGATGGCCGACCACGCCGCCAACGTCCTCAGGTGTGAGTGTGCTGCTGCCCGCGCGGCTTCCTCATCGGGTTCCCTGCCGTGCAACACGTCGTCGGCCACGTGCACCAGGCCGGCCATCTGGAGGTTCGCGGCGGTGAGGCCCGCCAGTCCTCCCCCGACCAGCAGCACCACGGCGAGGGCGAGCAGGACGATGCCAAGTGTGTCGGAGTCCCCTTCGAGGAGGTCACCCCCGAGCACGAACAGGACCAGGCCCGGCAGCACTCCAAGAGCACCGAAGAGCGCTCCGTGGATCGCCGCGCGCACGGTCCAGCGCGTCACGCCCGGGTTCTCCTTGACGAGGTCGTAGCTCTTCCTGGTCAGTTCCCTGCTGTTTCCCCACTGCTTCATGGGAGCTAGTTCCTTCCCGGGTGCCGGGATGCGGCCCCTCTGGATGCTGTCCCTTGTCCAGTCGGCACGATCCGCTGGTTCCTGAATGGTCTGGGTGGCCCATCCGACACGCCGCCGCGACCACAACCTGCGCGTCCGCGCGGGCGACGCGGCCCGGGAGCCGTATCGCCCGCTTCGGGAAGTACACCCCCGGGGATCCTCCTCCACAAGGGCATGCGGAACCGCTGCCCCCCGACCCGGAGCTCCCCGATCAGCTCGGCCTGTCCCCACAGATGGTGATGCGCTCCATGATCCGTGTCCGCGGGTAGTAGTCCGAGCTCGCGTAGTGCTGAGTGGAGCGGTTGTCCCAGAAGGCCACATCGCCCGATCGCCAACTCCAGCGGCACTGGTACTCCGGGAAGCTCGCCTGCAGGTAGAGGTGTTCGAGCAGTTCCTCGCTCTCCTCGTCGTCCAGGCCGACGATCCGCTGGGTGAAGATGCGGTTGACGTAGAGGGTGCGGCGACCCGTCTCGGGGTGTGTGCGAACGACCGGGTGTTCGACCTCGGGGAAGTCCGGCCTCAGACGGTCTCGCTCCTCGGGGTCCATGACGAGACCGAAGTTCGTGTACCAGTCGTGCACTGCGCTCAGCCCGTCGATCCTGGCTCGTAGCTCATCGGGCAGCCGGTCATAGGCGGCACCCATGTCGGCCCACAGCGTGTCCCCTCCGAGGTCGGGGACCTCGACCGCTCGCAGCACCGAACCCAGGGAGGGCTCGACGCGCCAGCTCACGTCGCTGTGCCAGGCGTTCTCGAAGCCTCCGACCCGTGCGTCCTTCTCGAGGCGCACCACCTCGGGGGCGTCGACCTCGGTGCCGGTGATCCGGCCGTAGAAGGGGTGCGTCTCGAGGGGCCCCCAGTTCCGGGCGAACGCAGCTTGCTGCGACCCCGAGATCTCCTGGTCCCGGAAGAACAGCACCTTCCATTCCAGCAGTGCCGCGTTGAGTTGCTCGGCCAGCTCGGCATCGAGTGGCCGGGAGAGGTCGACTCCCTCCACCACAGCCCCGATGAGCGGGGTCAGCGGAGCGAGTCCGAAGCGGGTGCGGTCAGCGCTCTCCCATCCGTGCGGCATCCGCTCGGCGACCCTTGGTCCGGGCAGGAATCCGTTCATCGGTCCGACGAGGGCGTTGCTCAGCATGGGAGCTCCTTGCGGGAGATGGTCGAGGCCGCGCCCAGCAGGCCGACACAGGTGTCGACCAGGTCGGTGTTGAACGCGGACGCGCTGAGGCCTCCGGGAGCTCCGGTGACCTCGTAGGCCGCAAGTGCGGTGCACACATAGCCGAGCGCGGCTGACAACCGGTGTGCACGAAGCGGTTCGGGCACACCCGCCAGGCGGCTGTGCAGCCTGCGCTGCGTGGCACGGAACGCCTCGCTCTCGACCAGTTCGAGCGCCGTGTGGCCGACCTTGGGATCCGACACGGCCTGCAACAGGAACCGCGCCCAGTAGCTCGGTTGGCGCGACTGCACCGACTCGGCGAGGGGCAGGACGTAGACCTCGACGAGATCCCGCAGCGTGCAGTCCTCGTCCAGGGACAGCAGCATCGAGGTCCGCTGCTGGTTCGGCACCGCCATTCGGCGCTGCAACACGGCTCGGATCAACCCGTCCCGGTCACCGAAGTGGTACTGCACCGCTGACTTGTTGGCCTGCCCAGCGGCCTCCTGGACCGCTCGCACTGTCATCGCGGAGAACCCGCGCTCGGCGACGATGCGTTCCGCGGCGTCGATCATCTGCTCCGTAGCTGCCCCCACGACAGCTAAGGCTAGTGCCTTACCTGTCTGAGTCAAGTGCCTGACCATGGGAACCACGGGGATCACGAGGATCCTGGGCCTGACGACGTCGGACCCCACGACGCCTCATGTGCACCCAGCGAGCCGGGAACACGATTGCCGAGATGTACAGGGCGGGCTGGGCGAAGAGCAGGAACGTACCCACCAACAGGGACAGAACGGGCCCCATGCGCTCCTGGCCCATGACGAACGGGCCCGGTTCGGCGAGGCCCCCTCCGACCGAGACCTGCACCCATGCCTGCAGGAGCCCGTGCGCGTTGAAGTACTCCGCTGTCTCCCCGAGAGCACCGTCGATGAGGATCTGCATCGCGACACCGACAGGTACCGCTGCGGCCACGACACGCCACGGGCGCTGTTCGAGCATGCGTGTGAGCTCTCGTGGGTCGCTCGCGGCCGCCACACGCGTGGCGTTGTGGGCACCTGGGGATCTCGGAACGGTCGGGTTCATTGACGCCTCCTCGGTTCTGGTCTGCCGATGGCACCTGGTTCTCGGTGCCTTCCACCGGGGACCCCTTCGAACCCATCTCGATGCCCCACTCCGGGGACGGGTTCGCTCGGAGCACGGTGGATATGAAGAGTGTCGGCTGCTCCGGTCCGAACCGCTTGCTCTGCGATGCCAATCGGTTGAACAATCACGCCATGGCTGCAGCTGGTGCCGTGGTTCGAGAACACCATCGGGCGGAACGCATCCATTCCTCGCTGTTCGCCGTTGCACAGGCCTCCCTCGGGCATCCCCTGCCTGACACGCCGCACCACGTCCGGCAGGTGGGTGCGATCGAGCAGGACGCTGCGCTCGCGGAGATCCGCGACAGGGACGGACCCGCGGGTCTGCTCCTCGCAGGCAGGCACATCGACGAGCTGCAGGCCGAGCCTCTGGTGCTGTCGCTTCTCAACTCAAGCAGCCCTGCGGTGCTCCTCGAGAAGATCGCGGCGCTCAACAGGTACTTCCACTCCGATCACCGGCACCGGGTCATCCGGCTGGAACCCCACGAGGTCGAGCTCGAGCACGTTGCGGTACGCGGAGCGGCGCCGAGTCCCGACCAGAGCCTTTTCGTGTGTGGCCTCTACCTGGCGTTGTTGCACCGGATCGGCTGCAGTGACCTCGAGTGCGCGTTTCCCGAAAAGGGCGGGGTGGGCCGGACCGTCTACCAGCACGGCGAAGTGGCAGGTGAGGTGCCACCGGCTGTGCACCGTTGGCAGATCAGCTGGTCCGCAGTGCGCGCAGCCCGGGAGCTACCCGGACTGGACTCGGTCCTGCTCGCGCGACTTCCCCCCGCACTCGATGACGAGGACACCTCCCGGCGAGTGACCGAGGTCCTGGCGTCGGACCTTGCGCACAAGTGGCGCGTCGGCGACGTCGCCGCGCAGCTCGCTTGCTCGGCGCGCACGCTGCAGCGACGCCTCAGCGAGCAGGGAACGACCTTCACGGAACTCCTGGTCGAAGTGCGCGTCGCCGAGGCGGAGCGCCAGCTCTTGGAGACCGACGCCTCCGTCAGCACCATCGGCTACGCCACCGGGTTCAGCGACTCCGCACACTTCACACGGACCTTCAGGGCTCGCACGGGCCGCACTCCGAGCAGCGTCCGCGGGCAGCGTCGCTGCTAGAGGGACCAGACCCTCGCCGCCGCGATGCCGCCTACGTGCGAACCAAGCGGGCGGAGTCCTGCCGACGGGACCCCGACGGGGCGACGCCCGCGCTCAGAACGGAACCTCCTGGTCCAGAAGCGGATGTGGGCGGTGGGCGCTGCGACCGCTCACGACTCGACAGAACTCGACTGCGTCCATTCCCACAACGGCACCCCCCTCACCCACCGAGAGATGCACTCCGGCCGGACCGCTGAGAGTGAGATCGACCGCCTGGCCGTGACGCCGGGCCCACTCCGCCGCCACATCCCCGACTATGAGCGCGTCGTGGAGGTCGAGCTCCGGGCTCCTGCCAAGTGTGTCAGCGAGGTCGATCCGGTGCATCCATGCGTCCCTCGTGAGGATGCAATCCAGAAAGTACTCGAGGTTCCAGCGCTCGTCGATGCGACCCATCCGTACCCTGAACCCCGCTCGTCGCCTGAGGCACGAGGGCATGCGCGACCGACCCCGGACGGCGGGCTCGATGAGGGACCGCAGTTCCGCGACGAGCTCCTGGTGTGTCAGGCCGGCGGCCCGCTCGATCTGTATCGCAGTCATGGCGTCCACCTCCTGCTCGCCGGTGCGGGCGGCACGCTTCTTCACAGCTCGCTGCTGGGAGATCGTCTCCCGGAGAGTCGCCGCGGAGCGCATGGACCCCAGAACATGTCCGGCGAGGTCGCGGACGGTCCATCCATGGCACGGCGTCGCTTCTCCCCAGTCGTCGTCGTGGAGCTCAGCGAAGGCGTCCACCAGACGTCGATAGCTGTTCCGAGCCAGGGTCATCCACTGCTCGTGGTCAGCCACGGCCACTGCTTCGCGCAGCGCTCTCCCTGTTCCCTCGTGCGTTGATGCCATCGATTTCACTCTCCCTGCTCGTCGAATCGGTTGCGAAATGGTCGAAGAACATGTCCACGGCCTCGTCGACCAGGCGGATCCACCGGTCACCACCCGGGTCGTTGCTGATCTGCTGGTCGGTGAGCCCTGTCATGACAGCGGTCCACAGATCGACTGCACCATCTGAGTGGATACCCACGCCGGCGAGACCGGCCTGGAGTTGAGCGAGGCGTTCCTCGGCGAGCGCATAGCTCTCCGCAGAGGGTGCCCACTCCGGAATGACCCGTTGGAACAGGAGCTGGTAGCGAACCGGATCCTCGACACAGAAGCCAGCGAACTCATGGATCAGCGCCTTGAAGCTCTCGCGCGGGTTCTCTGTTGCGCCCAGGTCTGTCGGCCACCGCTGTGCAAGTTGGGCGAACTGCTCCTGCCCCTGCATGAACATCGCGTCGTAGAGCTCCGCTTTGGAGTCGAAGTACCCGTACAACGATTGAGCCCTCAAGCCAACCTCCCGACCCAGCTCCCGCATCGCGATCGAGGCGAGACCGTCGCGACGCGCCAGGCGCCACGCCGCGTCCAGGATCTCGGCCCTGGTCTCCATGCGACGACGCTCGCGTGGCCCGGTAGGTCTATCTGACATCGTTCGTAGTTTCGAACGCTGTCAGGCTCCTGTCAAGCGTCCGGCCTGCAAGTATTCCGCTACTCGGTCGTTGCGTATTTGTGCGGGCGCGTGTGAGACTGCGGCGCAAGAGCGCCAATCCAGGAGGAACCACCATGGGAAGAGTCGAGGACCGGGCACACGAACGACGATGGTGGATCCTCGCGGTGCTGTGCTTCAGCCTGCTGGTGATCGTGCTCGACAACTCGATCCTCAACGTCGCCATCCCGACGATCATCCGCGACCTCGGGGCGTCGAACACCGAGGTCCAGTGGATCGTCGACTCCTACACGCTCGTGTTCGCGGGTCTGCTGCTCACCGCCGGCGCCCTCGGTGACCGCTTCGGGCGCCGCGGTGCGCTGCAGATCGGGTTCGTCATCTTCGGGCTGGGCTCGGTCATCTCGGCCCTGGCGGGATCGGCCGACCAGCTCATCGCCACCCGTGCGGTGATGGGCATCGGAGGTGCGCTGATCATGCCCGCCACGCTGTCGATCATCACCAACGTGTTCCCGCCCAGGGAGCGGGGTCGGGCGATCGGGGTCTGGGCCGGGGTCGCCGGGCTGGGAGCGGCACTCGGGCCCCTCACCGGCGGGTTCCTCGTGGAGCACTTCTACTGGGGGTCGGTGTTCCTGGTGAACATCCCCATCGTCATCATCGGGCTGGCCGCGGGTTTCGTGCTGATCCCGACCTCGAAGGACCCGAGTGCACCCCGCCTCGACATCGTCGGGGCGGTCCTGTCGGTGATCGGGCTCACGGTGTTGCTCTACGGCATCATCGAAGCACCGGTGGAGGGCTGGGGTGACCCCCTGATCCTCGCAGCGATGGGAACCGGTGTGGTCCTCATCGCGGCGTTCATCCTGTGGGAGCGCCACTCCAGCCATCCGATGCTCGAGGTGGGCTTCTTCCGCAAGCCGCGCTTCTCCGCGGCGAGCGCATCGATCACCGCGGTGTTCTTCGCCATGTTCGGCTCGATCTTCCTGCTCACCCAGTACTTCCAGTTCGTGCTCGGCTACACGCCGCTGCAGACCGGTGTGCGCATGGTTCCCTTCGCAGCGGCGATGATGGTGACCGCCCCTACGAGCAGCAGGATCGTGGAGCGTGTCGGCACCAAGGCGACCGTCACGACCGGCCTCACCCTCGTCACCCTCGGGCTGTTGTCGATGAGCACCCTGCAGGTGGACTCCTCCTATGCCCAGGTGCTCTGGCGCCTCGTGGTCATGTCAGTGGGCATGGGGCTGACGATGGCCCCTGCCACCGACTCGGTCATGGGGTCGTTGCCGCTGGCCAAGGCCGGTGTGGGCTCGGCGGTGAACGACACCACCCGGCAGGTCGGAGGTGCGCTCGGAGTCGCCGTCATCGGAAGCGTGCTGGCATCCACCTACGGCTCGCAGGTGGAGGAATTCCTGACTGGCATGGGTGCCCCCCCGGAGGCGATCGAGGGCGCCACGAGCTCGCTCGGAGGAGCTGTGGCCGTCGCGGCGCAGGCACCTGCCGAGATGGGCAACGCGCTGGTGGCCACCGCCAACCAGGCCTTCGTCGACGCAATGCACTGGGGGGTGTTCGCAGCCGCGACCGCGACCTTCCTCGGGGCTCTCGGAGCGGTGCGCTTCCTCCCGGCACGCCCGCCCGAGGAGGACGAGGCCTTCCAGGGCGACGAGTACCTCGATGAGCACGCGCACGACGTCGACATCGAGGAGATCCGCACCGAGATCGACCTGCAATGAACCCGGCACCGCCACCGAGACCGGTCGGCCGTCCCCGCAGCTCCGAGGCCTCCGACGCGATCCGGACTGCCGCGATAGAGGTGTTCGCGGAGAACGGCTACGACGGCATGCACGTGGAGGCGGTGGCCGAACGTGCAGGAGTCGCCAAGTCGACCCTCTACCGGCGGTTTCCCAACAAGGAAGACCTGGTCCAGCACGCCCTCTCGAGCACCAGCGACGAGGTGGCGTGTCCCCACACCGATGCGCTCGAGGCAGACCTGGTGGCGATGTTGCGCCACCTGCGCGACAAGTTCGCGTCGGCGCCCATGGGCCGGGCGGTGCCGGAGCTGGTGGCGGCCGCGGCGCGCCACGAAGGCCTGCGCCGGATCCACCGTCGCTTCATCGCCGAACGACGCAGCAGCGGCATCACCCGCCTCCGCTCGGCGGTCGACAGCGGCGAACTGGCCGGGTCGGCCGACGCCGAGATGATGATGGACCAGCTCACCGGTGTGGTGTTCCAGCGCTCGTTCATATCGGGGGGCGACCTGAGCGACTCGGTCCTCGACCGGCTCGTGCGGTCCGTCCTCGCGGGACACCGCGACATCCCCCGGGGGTCGCGGTCGCCCTGACAGGGGTTAGCGTCTCGGGATGACCCAGAGCCCACCACGCCGTGCCGCAGTGACGGGCGCGGCGAGCGGAATCGGTCGTGCGCTCGCCACGCTCCTGGCCAACCAGGGCACCTCCCTCTCGCTCGGCGACGTTGACCGCAACACCCTCGAGCAGCTGGGTTCCGAGCTGGCGGCCGACTTGGTCGTCCCGCTCGACGTCGCCGACCCGGATGCGATGAGCCGATTCGCAGCACTCACCGGGCCGGTGGACCTGCTGTGCCTCAACGCCGGGGTGCTGGGCGAGTCGATGGGCCCACCCTGGCAGGCGACCCGAGCCGAGTGGGATGAAGTGCTCGGGGTCAACCTCCACGGCATCCTCAACGGCCTGCGATCCTTCCTCCCCTTGCTCGTGGAGCGAGCCGCCCCGAGCGCGATCCTGATCACCTCGTCGCTGGCCGGTGCGCTCACCTGGCCCACCGGTGGCGCCTACGCGGCGAGCAAGCACGCGGCGCTGGCGGTGGCGGAGCAGGCAGCCCTGCACCTGTCCGGCACCCAGGTGTCGGTCACGGTGCTCTGTCCGGCCCTGGTCCGCAGCGCCATGTCCGACGAGGGCAGGGACCCCCTCGAGGTGGCAGCCGAAGCTCTCACCGCGGCCGCCGAGGGCCGGTTCGCGGTCATCGACGAGGAGTGGGGGGACGCCTTGTGCAGCCGCGCCGAGTCCCTCGCACACGGAAGCCCACCCACCCTGCCGGTTCCCCGAATGGCGGCCGGTTCCGGGCCCACGACCGACACGCCCGCCTACGACTGACCACAGGATCCACGGTGCTCGAACGGACCCGGAAGCTCTGGCAGCTGCAGAACCGCCACGAAGGCGACCGCCTCGCTCTCTTCGAGGCGGTCGCTGCGTCCCTGGAGGCACCGAGGGTGCTCTATCCCGGTTCCTTCGTCGACATCACGGCGTCGTTCGTGTGGCCCTCGGTCACCTATGTCGACATGGACCGACGGGCCCGGCAGTTCTTCGATGACCGTCCCGGAGTGGACGAGCTCCTGAGCGGAGCCGGTGTGGACCCCCGAAGCCGCGAGGTCGACTTCGTCGGAGCCGACTACAGGGAGCCCCTGGATCTCCCCGCGGGAGGATTCGGGCTGCTCGTGTCCCTCTATGCGGGCTTCGTCTCGGAGTACTGCACCGAGCACCTGGCGGTCGGCGGACACCTTCTGGTCAACCCGAGCCACGGCGATGCCGCCATGGCATCGATCGATCCGCGCTACCGCCTGGACGGGGTGGTGTGGTCGCGGTCGGGGAACTACACCGTGAGCCACGACGACCTCGACTCCTACCTGGTGCCGAAGAAGGACCTGCAGCCGACGAGGGACCTCCTGCATGAGCGTGGACGTGGCATCACCTACACGCGCTCGCCCTTCGCCTACCTGTTCCGGCGGGAGGGCTGACCCGCCGGCGCGACCCGCGCCAACCCCCGCGTGGCTAGCGTGCGGGCATGGCATTGCGAGTCGGCGTCCAACTGCACCCACAGGCGACAACGGTCGCCGACCTCAGGAAGGCCTGGACCGAGGCGGACCGGATGGGGGCGGACTCCATCTGGGTCTGGGACCACTTCTTCCCTCTCTACGGCGAACCCGACGCCGCGCACTTCGAGGCATGGACACTCATGGCGACGATGGCTGCCGACACCCACAACGCCCTCCTCGGCACTCTCGTCACGGGCAACAGCTACCGGAACCCGGAACTGCTGGCCGACATGGCCCGCACGGTGGACCACGTCTCGTCGGGTCGTGCCTACCTCGGCATCGGCTCGGGCTGGTTCGAGCGCGACTACGAGGAGTACGGCTACGACTTCGGAACCGCGCTGGGTCGCCTCCGGCAACTCGAGGCCGACCTGCCGCGCATCAAGCGTCGGCTCGCGAAGCTGAATCCGCCCGCGATGGGTGACCTCCCACTGCTGATCGGAGGCTCCGGGGAGAAGGTCACGCTGCGGCTCGTGGCCGAACACGCCGATGCGTGGAACTCCTTCGGCCCACCCGAGCACTTCGCTGCGAAGAACGCCGTGCTCGACACCTGGTGTGCAGAGACCGGCAGGGATCCAGCGGAGATCGAACGTACCGTCGCTGTCGCTGCTGACGACGTCGATGACGTCGGTCGCTACGTCGACGCCGGTGCCGATCACGTCATCGTGATGCTCGGAACACCCTTCGACCTGGATCCCCTGGGTTCACTGGTCGAGCAGCGTTCACGTTTCGCCTGAGCCGACCGGCAACCGATCGCTACCGGGGGGCGTTGCCGCCTCCGGGCGGTCCCGATGCCGCTGTCTCGTCGGCGACATCGCCCTTGAGGCAGCGCGAGACGTACGGGTAGGTGTCGGTGACGAAGTAGGCGTACTCGCCGTCGATCGTGGTGCCGTTGCACTCGTCCAGGTCACCGGTTGACCCATCGTGGACCCAGTCCGAGGAGTAGGTGCCGTCCGGCTCGCTGCCCTCCAGGTCGAAGGCCTCCCCGCCGGGAAGCGAGATGGCGCAGTCCGTTCCGCTGCGCGCCTGCTCCGAGAGGACGTAGCCGGAGCTGAGGGCGCCCGACTTGGAGTAGTAGATGAGGTGGCCGTCGGCGGCGAACCCCACGTGCACCAGGTCCTCCTCGTGGTCATAGGCACCGACCAACAGCTGCGAGATGCCGTGGTAGTGGTACTCGCCGTTGGGCTGGACGTGGGCGTTGTTGAAGTCGAGACCGAGGTCGTGGACCCCCTGTATCGCCTCCACCCGGTATGTCTCCCCGGTGTCGCAGCTCACGGTCTCGGCGGTCCCCGGTTCGAACTTCACGCCGTTGACGGCGACCCCGGGAACCCGGACCTCGCTCGCTTCACCGCTCCATTGAGGATCGGCTGGGAACTCCCAGGTCTGGTCCTGCGCGCTGATCGAGTTGGGGTTCCCCGGGTTGGGGAACTCCCCCGTCTCGTGATCGGGCAGTGCGTTGGTCTCGATGGTTCGCACCCCGTCCTCGACGGTGACCGTGGTCATCGTGCCGAACTCCTCGTCGGTGAGTGTGTAGGACCCGAGGTACTCCGATTCCGGCAGTGTCCCGGTCACCTCATCACCGACCCCCGTGCCGATCGTCGACCGGGAGTCCCCGGTTGTGGGGCTCTCCGGGTCGGATCCCCCCCGCGGTGTCCCCCGTGGAGGTGCTGCACGCCGTGCCGGCCAGGGCCGTCACTACGAGCGCTGCAACCACTGCGCTGGTTCTGCCCCTCAGGTGCCTCATGTGAGGAGCATGCGGCAAGGAGCTGTGAGTCCGCTGGGAGGCTGCTGGGAGGTTGCTGTTGGGCGCAGACAGCGTGCGGCGCCGGGCCCGTGGGCGCCCGCAGCAACTTCGCTCAGGTGGTGATCGATCCGCCGTTGATCTCGATGGTCTGTCCGGTGACCCAGCCAGCCTCCCGCGAGGCCAACCACACACAGGCAGCCCCCACGTCCTGCGGGGACCCGACCCGTCCGACGGGAATGGAGCGTGCGAGGGCGGAGTCGATCTCGTCGGCCTCGTTGGTCATGAGCCCGAGCGCGAGGGTGTTGGCCGTGACCCCGTCGCGGGCCACCTCGAGGGCGAGGGCGCGGGTGAATGCGATCCCTCCACCCTTGCCCGCGGCGTAGGGCGACACCCCGATTCGGGTGCCCGCCGTGCCCGCGCCGGAACTGATCGTGATGATGCGACCCCAGCCACGCTCGCACATGGGGTCCACCACCGCGTGGCAGCAGTTCATGACGCCGTGGAGGTTCACCCGGATCGGCCCCTCCCAGTTCTCCGGATCCATGCTGCGGAACCGCTCCACCCGCATCGGCTCGGCTCCGCCGACACCAGCGTTGTTGACCAGGATGTCGATCGCGGGCAGTGCCCGGACCGCCTCGAGCACGGACCGCAGGTCGGTCACGTCGAACGGTGCTGCGACGGCCGACCCCGGCCGATGAAGGTTGAGCTCATCACACACCTCCCGGGCACGCTCGCCAAGGATGTCGTTCACGGCCACCGCTGCGCCCCGGGTGGCCAGTGCAGCGGCAACCCCCCTGCCCACGCCCTGCCCGGCTCCCGTGACGAGTGCGGTCAGGCCGCTCAGGTCGAACATCTCCACTCCCCTGTCGCTGCGGGCCCCACCTAGGACATCCCCTTGGCAGCGAGGAAGCCCTCCAGGCACTCGCCGATGTACTCGGAGTCGCCGTCGTCCATGGCGTGGTTGTTGGGCAGCACCAGGCCCTGTTCCATCACCCGATCCGCGTTGGGAAGGCCCCCCTCGGGGCTCCGGTGTGGTCGGTCGCGGAACGCCGGCTGGCGGGCGGCATTGCCGGTCCAGACCATGCGGGTGTCGACCCCGTGGGCCTCCATCCACTGCTGCAGCTCGGCGCGGCGGATGCCCGAGTCCTCCTCGATCAGGAACGGGAACATGTGCCAAGCCGTGGCCACCCCCTCGGTCACGCGGGGTGGGGTGAACAACTGTGGCCAGCGGGCCAGCTGTTGCCGGGTCGCCTCGAAGGTCCGTTGCCGTCGGGCCAGGTTGTCCGCCAGCTTGTCGAGCTGCACCAGGCCGAACGCGGCGGAGAGCTCCGAGGGCTCGAAGTTCCAACCCACCTCGTCGAAGATGAACAGGTTGTCGTACTCGAGGTCGCCGCCGATGCAGCTGAAGAACCTGCTGTCGACACCCTTGCGTGAACCGAACAGCTGGACCTCCGAGCGCCGCCCCCAGCGCCTGAGGAGCAGTGCCCGGTCGGCGAGTGCCTCGTCGTCGAAGCACACCATCCCACCGGTTCCCGCTGCGGTGATGATGTGCGACAGGGCGAAGCTCGTGAGCGAGATGTCCGCCCGCTGCCCCGTCGGCGTGCCCCGCAAGGTCAGCCCGAGTGCGTCACAGGAGTCCTCGACCACCGCGAGGGAATGGGCGTTCGCAATCTCCCTGATCCGGTCCCAGTCCGGCGCGTTGCCGATGAGGTTGGGGGCGAGAATGGCCCGTGTGCGCGGACCGACCATCGCCTCGATGGCGTCGGTGTCGATCTGGAACGTGTCGGGGGTGATATCCACGAACACGGGCACCAGCCCTGCACGCAGCATCGGGGCGATGTCGGTGGAGAACGTCACCGCGGAGGTGATGACCTCGTCGCCCGGTTCGAGTCCGAGCACCTCGATGGCGAGGTAGAGGGCGGAACTGCCCGAGTTGCACATCACCCCGCGTCGCTTCGCGAACAGCTCCGCCACGCGCCGTTCCATCTCCTTGACGTTCCTGCCGATTCGCAATGCGGTCGGCCCGCCGCGCAGCACCTCGACCACTGCATCGATCTCCCGCTGGTCGTGTACCGACCCTGCGTAGTCGATCCGCCGCGAAGGGCGACCTCCCGACCGAGCAGATTTCACCCCGCACACTCCTGCCCGAACTGGGCCATGTCGAGACCGTGCTGCTTCTGGACGGGGCGACGCACAGCGCCGCCGGAGCGCGACACCTCGACCCCGGGCGCCTCGTAGTGTCGAGGGTGGTCCAGGTGACCCCTCGAACGGCGTACGGTTCCATCGGGTGCACTCTCGGCGTAGAAGACCTGCTGGCCCGGCGTCACGACCCGGAGTCTCCCCCAGGCCCCTGCCGGCATCAAGTGGTTCGACACCGCCCTCGCCGAGCGTGGAACAATCCCCCTTCGACAACGAACAGAGGTGATGCACATGGCGATGGTCGACTTCGTCAAGAAGATCCACAAGCACTGTGCCGATGACCTCGAGCCCGGTGAGCAGGTGCTTGCGACCACCTTCGGACAGCCACCGGGGGCGATCCGCCGTCAGGTCGCCTGGGGAGCCCTCGGTGGGGCGGTCGGCGCCATCGCTGGTGATGCACTGGCCAACAAGCGGATCGAGGAGTCAGAGCAGACCAGGGGTGAGGGCATCACGCTGCAGATCCCCGAGGGCAAGGCGGTGCTCGCGCTGTCCGCCCAGCGCCTGATGGTGTTCGGCCACAGCACGCTCTCGGGGCGACCCAAGGGGCTCAACGCATCGATACCACTGGAGCAGATCCAGTCGATCCGGGTCGACCAGGGCAAGCTCGCCGGGAAGCTGGTCATCACCTTCGCGGATGGCACCTCGGTCGACTTCGATGTCGTCAAGACCGCTGGGCCGGTGCCCTTCGCGCAGAAGTTCACCGAGCTGACGGGCCGCCAGTGAGTACCGCGGGCTGAACAGTCCGGTTCAGTCCTCGCCGTAGTCGTGGTCGGGGTAGTCGCTCTGGCCCCTTCGCCAGTAGCCGCGGGTCTGCACACGTTCGGGGTCCACCCCACGATCCTCGAGCAGGTGGCGCCGCACCGCACGCACGGCGGTTGCCTCGCAGGCCACGAACCAGTCCGCGTCGATCTCCGGGGGCAGCTCGGCCACCGCCGTGCTCAGCAACGCCGACGGTTCCCCGTGGTGGGTGCTGCGGTGCAGCCAGCGAGGCGCCACCTCGACGGTCTGGCTCAACGGCCTCTCATCGCTGGGATCCTCCACCTCGCAGATGGCGATGATGCGGGTTCCTGCGGGGAGTGACTCGATCACCGTCCCGGCAGCCGGCATGGCGGTCTCGTCGACGACCACGACGAACACTCCCGAACGGGCCTGTGGCTTGTAGCGCCCACCGGGGCCGAAGATCGTCAGCCGGTCCCCCACCTCGGCGGATGCCGCCCACTGGGACGCGACACCGTCGCCGTGCAGCACGAACTCGATGTCGAGTTCCAGTTGCTCCGGATCGAACCG
This sequence comes from Microthrixaceae bacterium, assembly GCA_023958095.1. GTDB lineage: Bacteria > Actinomycetota > Acidimicrobiia > Acidimicrobiales > Microtrichaceae > JAMLGJ01. Next base: position 27,794 of record JAMLGJ010000005.1, on the reverse strand, counting down.
CCTCGGGGTGTAGGTGCGCATCGTCGGCCGCTCGCCTTCCCAGCCGAACGCGGCCTTGATGTGTCCACCGGGGCTGGGCTGGTCGAAGCCCGCGAGGGACTCACCGCCGAGGGTGACGCGCACGACCCTGGGGACGGGTCGTTGCACCTGCTTGACGGTCAGTTCGTGTGGGGTTCGGCGTGGCCGCCTCTTTGCGCCGCCTCCGGTGTTCGATGCCATGTGGCGATACTGACCGATCCGCACTGGTAGCGGTCGGACTGTGCGGGGTCGACGTTCGACAACTCGATCACGCCCCGGCACGTATCTGCGCGGGCCTGGCCCCGAGATGCCGCAGCACGTACTTGGAGAAGTTGGACAGGTCGCCGAACCCGAAGTCCGCGGCAATGACCGCTAGCGGAACCTCCGTGTGGGTCAACAGCCGGCGGATCTCGAGCGCGATGCGTTCATCCAGGACCTGCTTCGCCGTGGCCCCCGTCACCTGGTGGCAGGCACGGTCGAGGGTCCGTGTGCTGTAGGCAAGCTCCCTGGCCAACTCCGCCACCGAGGGTCTCTCCCGGAGTCGTTGCTCGATGCGGGCCCTGAGTTCCACGTAGGGCTGTGGTAGGTCGGTCATGTCGGGCACCGACGCCGGCACGTCGATCGAGAGTCGAATCGTCAGCGTGTGCAGCAGGGAGCGCATCAGCGCGGCTCGCCGCGGTGAGCGGTCGAACGCGTCCTGTTCCTCGCGGATCTCCTCTATCGAGCGCAGGATCCTCGCGAACGCCGGCGGTTGGGGTTCCCAGCGCGCGGGAACCCCACAACCCGGGTACCACAGGGACGAACCCGGGTCACGTGGTTGTTCCACGGCGGGCCAGAGGACCATTGCGGCTTCGAAACCCGGCTCGGGCACGAACCGGTGAACCTGGCCGGGGTGTATCCGCACGAGTGTCCCGGGACGCACCTCGAGCGCTTCGAAGTCGACGTCGTGGGTGCCGTGGCCTTCGGTGCAGGCCATGAGAACGTGGAAGCCCGACCGTTGGCGACTCGTGAGCTCCCGCCGACCGATCCGCGAGAGCACCTCGGAACGTTGCACCACCTCCACGGGTATCGAGTCGCGGATCGGGGTGTAGCCGATGTCGATCGGCCGCTGCTGGGCCACCGGTTCAGGAGCGGTCACGCAACGCCACGCTACCGGCGCTCCACCGGGCAGCACCGGGCGCTTCCAACACATGCCACGGCGTGCTGCGGCGACACCTCCTGCCATCGGCCGGACCCCGGCCGAGCCGCACCGGATCCGCTACGACCCCGGCGAGCCAGCCACCCGGGCGAAGTAGGTCGCCCAGTCGATGTGTGCCCTACCGGCTGCCTCGCGGAAGTCACTCGGGTTGTCCAGCGCCCCGCGCCGTATGCCCTCGTAGATTCCGGAGATCACCGATCCCATGAACTCGCCCAGTGCCGCTGTGCGGTCCGCCCGGTACTCCTCGACACCGATCGGGATGTATTCGAGGTGGGTGCCGAAGGCGGAGTTCAGGTACTCGGCGAGCTGGTACTGGGATATCGCTTCGCCGTGGAGGTTGTAGGTCCGGCCGTCGTGGCGTCCATCGGTGAGCATCTGAGCGTACGCCTGGGCGAGCTCAGGACGCGTCGTGTAGCCGCAGCGGCCCTCACCGGCGCAGTTCCTGATGCCACCTTCCTGCACGTAGGTGTCCACGTAGTCGACATCGGCTTCGATGTAGATGCCGTTGCGGCCGATCACCCAGTCGAGTCCGCTGTCACGCACGTCGGCCTCGGTCTGGCGGTTGCTCTGCACGACCGGTGAGAAGGCCGTCGCCTCCTCGGCTCCCTGGATGCTCGTGTAGACGATCCTGGTCACGCCCGCCTCGGTTGCCGCGGCGATCACGTTGCGGTGCTGCCCGATCCGCTTGTCGGGTGCATCCATGCCCGACACCAGCAGCACCGCGTCCACACCGTCCAGGGAGTCCTGCAGCTCGCCGGGGTTGTCGTAGTCGCCGGGTCGTACCTCCACGCCGAGATGCTCGGCGTGGCCGGGGGTCCGAGCGAGACCCACCACCTCCGGTGCCGAGGGGTGCTCGAGGAGAGCCCTGACGATCTCCGATCCGAGTCGTCCACTCGCCGCCGTCACCGCAACCTTCACCGCGACCTCCTGTGGTCTCGTGGGACATCTGCCCCTCCAGGAGTCTGTGGGGTCGCCGCCGCTGCGGGAAGGTCACCGGACGACAGGCTGTGGTCGCTTCCCGACAACGTCGCGCCTGGGTCGACTCCCGGTGATCGCCTCGGTGCCGTACCACAGGTATGCGATGGCGAACATCAGCCGTTGCAGCATCCCGGCGTGATCCGGTGCCGCAACCATCCACAGGGGCAGCAGCACCGACGCGGTGACAGCCCCAACGTCGAGCACCCGAGACCCCGGAGCCCGCCCGCGCCGCAGTCCGACCGCTACGACACCGAACGCGAACGCGAAGCCCATCAGGGTTGCGGCGATCGAGTGCAGCATGTCCTCGGTGGCGTCGAATGGCACACCCGGTTGCCACGATCGCAACGAGAACGCGGCGACGGCGACCATGCACGCACCGAACAGGGCATGGAGACCAGTTGCCGGCTGGCCCCAACAGAGGCCTCGGCGAACCGCCAGCCAGATCACGGCCAGGCCGAAGAGGGCGAAGCCCGCCCTGGTCATCCAGGCGCCCGTGACGCCCTGGGCGGCCGCCTCGCTCGTGGTGTGCCGAACCCAGGAGTAGCTCTCGTCCAACACCAGCGGGGCGAGCAGCAACAGCGCCACCGACGACACGAGCATCGCGACGATGGCGACGCTGCACCAGAGCTCGGCCCGTGGCGATTTCTCCCCGGTCGAACTGGGATCCACCGCTTCTCCTCGCTCGTCGCTCGCTGCCGACGCCCCGACGGACTCGTGTGACGGCTTACGCCTTCTTCACCTTGTCAGCGAGGATCAGGATCGTACGACCATCGACCTTGCCCTCGATGGGATGGTCACCGGGCACGATGCGTATCGACTTCACCTTCGTGCCGATCTTCACCCCACCGGACTTGCCGTTCAGCTTCAGGTCCTTCACGACAACCACGTCATCTCCTGCGACGAGGAGCGTGCCGTTGGCATCGCGGATCTCGGGTGGTGTGTCCTCGTGTTCCTCGACCCAGGTGTGACCACAGGTGGCGCACTCGAAACCGTCCTCCGCGATGAGCGGATCGGGCATCGTGCAGATGGGACAGGTCACGGCGTCGGGCATGCCTGGGTTCTAGCCGCAGAGCGAGGTGTCCGGCCAAAGCACCCCTGATCCCAGCAGGGCCCGCCGCCTCCGCTGCCGACCTTCCACCCAGCGCAACCACGCTGCCCACTGCAAGCACACTGCCCACTGCAAGCACACTGCCCACTGCAAGCACACTGCCCACTGCAAGCACCCCGCGCTGGTTACCGGCTCACATCTGCGCGGCGCACGCCGATGGGGCTCACATGAGCACGAGCCATCTCGACCCTGCAGCCGAAGCCGGAACACCGGACTCCACCAACCCCGTGGCACGCATCGCGTTGGTCGCCGTCGGAACGTGCGCGGTCTTCGTGGCCGCCTACCTCGCGACTGCCACGTTGCTGACCGACGGCTACGACACCAGCCAGGTGGTGCTGCGTCTGGCCATCGCGGTCCTGGCTGCACTCGTTGCGGTGGGTTCGCTGGTGCTGGCCCGACGTCGGGCCTGACGCCCGCGTCAATCCAGGGCTGCGCGGCCCATCCTCACCCGGCTGCGTCGGGTCCCGCCTCGAACACCTCGTTTCGCAGCTGCATCCCTGCGGTGAAGCGAGAGAGATTGTCCACGAACAGCTCCCCCAGCCGCTCCCCCGCAAGGGGTGAGTAGCCGGCGTCGTGTGGTGTGACCACACAGTTGTCGAGGCCCCACAGCGGTGAGTCGGCCTCGAGGGGTTCCTTGGCGAACACGTCGAGCACCGCTGCACGGATCGACCGTGAGCGCAGCGACGCCACGAGCGCCGCCTCGTCCACCACGGGACCCCTGGCGACGTTGATCAACACAGCTGTGTCCTTCATCGCACGCAGCGCTTCGGCACCCACCAGGCCCTCGGTGGTGGCGGTGAGCGGCAACGCGAGCACCACGTAGTCGCTGCGTGCGAGCAGCTCGTGCAGGCCCTCGGGTCCGTAGCGTTCGTCCACGTCGGGGTCCTTGATGGGGCCCCTTCGCAGACCCAGCACATGCATGCCGAAGGCCTTCGCGATCCGCGCCACCGCGGTGCCGATGCCCCCCATGCCGACCACACCGATCGCCTTGGTTGCCAGGTCGTCCGACACGGTGGGTTCCCACTTCCCAGCTGCCTGGCGTTGCCGGTGGCCCGCGACGTCCCGCAGGTCGTTGAGCACATAGGTGAACACGTACTGCGCGATCGGTTCCGCGTGCACCCCGGCGGCGCTGGTGAGTCGGACCCCCCGTTCGAGCAGTCGGGCCCACATCTCGTGTTCCATTCCCGCACCAGGCGCCTGCACCCACACCAGCGAATCCATGGACAGCACGTCGAGTGCCCCGAGCAACGACTCCTGGGTGTCGGTCATGTCGACCGAGAAGCAGAAGATCGTGGTGCCCCGTGGATCACCCTCGTGGGTGCCGTCGGTCTGCATGCGCACCACCTCGAGCTCCGGGTGGTCCCGTTCCAGGTTCTCCCGGATCCGCCGGTGCATCGACTCGCTGAGACAGAGCTTTCCCATGCCGTTCAACCCAGCCCGAACAGCCGTCGGGCGTTGCCCGCGAGGATCATCGCCTTGGATTCGTCATCGAGGGCGCTGCTGCGGATCTGGTCGAGGATGTGGCTGATCCGACGCCCCACCGGGTAGGAGTACAGGTCGGTGCCGAACACGACCCGTTCGGGACCGAATTCGAGCGCGAACTCCTCGATGAAGTCGAAGTTGTAGCTGAGCGAGGTGTCGAACACGACGTTCGGGGCCACCTCGGCGATGAAGAAGCACTGCCGCGTCGCCTCGTAGGAACCGAACGCGTCGAGGGCCAGCACCGGGGTCTGCGGGATGGATCGCGCCACCACCGCCAGCTTCCACAAGGCCTCCTCGGGGGTGTCGTCCATCGCGTGGATCACCGGCACCAGCCCGATCCCGGCCATGTGCTCGCAGTACGACAGGATCCACCTGCTGTCGAGCGACACACCCTGGAATCGGGTGTGGAAGCTGATCCCCACCAGTCCCAGTTCGGACCTGCAGCGGTCGAGCTCGGCGATGCTCGCCGCGCCGTCGCGTGGCTCCACGATCCCGACCGCAGCGGGGAAGCGCTGCGGGGTCCGGTCGCGGTACGCGGCGATCGCGTCGTTCTCGGCCCGGGTGTCACCGATCCCGTTGCTGCGGTGGTACCCGTGCCCGGGTATGACGATCGCCTGGTCGACGGCGGATTCGTCCATGATCGCGAGCCGCGACCCGAGTTCCACCTTGCGGTACTGCTCAGCGTCCAACCCCGGGGCGGAATCGACGGCTCCTCCGAGGGCACGGAAGGCGTTGCCGACGTGATGGTGCACGTCCAGCACCTCGAATTCAGTACTCACCGACTCATCCCCCACACCGGATCATGTCGCCCCCGGGCATCCATGCACCATAGGCCCCGGAGCCTCCTCGACGACGGGACCGACCGGGGAGGGAATCGCTCGAACCGGCGCAGGTGGAGTCCGATCCCCTAGGCGTCGCGGACCAGGCGCACGTAGTTGTAGACACGCTCGGGGTCCTCGCCGGCGGGACCTCCTTCTTCCTTGGTGTCGAAGCGCACGGCGCCGGCACCGTGGCTGTCGTTGCCCTCGCCATCCACTGCGTACCCGAACGCCACGTACCAGGCGTAGTAGTAGGTGGGGTCCTGGGTGTTGAAGTAGGCCGAGGTGCTGGTCCAGAAGTAGGCGTCGTCCTCGGTGACCTCGAAGAAGTCCGCATCGAGCGCTGGGCAGCTTCCCGAGTAGTCGACGATGCTCTGCAGTTCCTTCACGTTCGGGACCCGCCAGTCGGAGTACCCGAGGTACTGCTGCTCGTTGGCCTCGGACGCCATCGTGAGCGCGGACTCCCAGTCGAGGGCCTCACCGCTGTCGCTCGCCGTCCACATCAGCCCGGAGCCCGCATCGGTCACGGTGCCGTCACCGTTGTCCACGAAGTCGTTGACGCCGTAGTCATCCCCAGTGACACATCGCACGTACTTGGTGGCCGGATTCGATCCACCTGCTGGGGCCGCCGCTCCTGCGGGGGGTTCCGGCGGCGCACCCGCGTCCTCCTGGCCGACCCCGTCCGACTCGGGGGCGCCCGCGTCGCCCGCTGCGTTCGAGGTGCCGTCGGGGTAGGCCTTGATGTGCCCGGTACCGTGGTTCACCCCGAAGGCCTGGTTCTGTGCGGCCTCCTCGGTGTCGACGTCGTAGTGGTTCGACGACCAGTACTGCTGATCCTTGGAGACCTCGTCACCCACGAGTGCGAAGTACCCGGTGTCGAGGTAGGGCCAGCCGCTCGAGAAGTCGCTGATGGAGAACAGCTCGACCAGCGATGGGGTTCGCCAATCCGAGAACCCCGCCAGCTCGAGGTCCTCGCAGTACTCCTGGGCTTCGAACCAGGTGGTGCCCTCCTCGGTCGGGTCCTGTTGCCAGAGCAGTCCGGTCACCTCGTCGCTCACCGTCCCGTCGCCGTTGTCGGTGAAGCTCATCGCGGCACCCGCGAACGCGGCGTCCTGGCCGTAGAACGGCTCACCAACGGCCGGGGCATCGATCTCGTTGCCGGCGGAGTCGTAGTGGGTCGTCTGGCCCGTGTCCGTCAGCTGGAAGGTGCCCGCCCGGGAGGTTGTGTCCGATGCCCCCGATTCGTTCGTCCCCTCCTGCGATGTCGTGGCGCCCTCCTCTCCGCACCCTCCCAGCGTGAGGGTCAGGAGCAACACCGCGGCGATCAGAGCCCACCTGCCGCGTCGGGTCCGCGTGACGGACACGGCCGGCGGTTCCACTCCGCGGCGATCGATCTCACAGGCCGGGTCATGGTCGGTCGCTGATGTACCCATGGGCACATGTTCGGCTCCCTGCCTGTGAGATGTCTGTGAAGGCGCTGGTCCCCTCCGCCCGACGCGGTGCTGGTTCGACTGCCGCGGTGCTGGTTCGACTGCCTTCAGCGACTCGGCACCGCCACAGGTCTCAGTGGTCGAGGCCGAAGAGCGCCACGGCGTTGTCGTGAAGGATCGCCCGGCGCAGCTCCGCGTCGCCCTCGGTGGCGATCAACACCCGCGCCAGGGTCAGCGCCTGGTGGTAGAAGGGCCAGTCGGTGCCATAGAGCAACCGGTCGGAGGGAACCGCCTCGATCACCTCCCTGAGCGCCCCGAGGCCCAGACACGACAGCTCGAAGTAGGTGTTCTCGTAGCGCTCGGCGAAACCGATGGCCGTGTCGTGTTGCAGTGCACCCGAGTGGCCGAGCACGAACGTCGTCTCGGGGTGCTCCGCTATCGCCTGTTCGTAGCGTGACACCTGGCAGCGGCGACGTGCGGCCTCGGGTTCGATCCCAACCGGCCCGCAGTGGAACAGCACCGGCAGGCCACGGGCCCCGCAGCGGCCACAGAGATGCACCGTGCGCGGATGGTCCGGTGCGATGAACTGCCCGTTGGGGTGCAGCTTGATCCCCTTGGCCCCGGCTGAGCGCTGCGCATCGAGGCGCCGCTCGATGTCGCGGTCGTAGGGGTGTACGGAGCCGAACGGGACGAGTTCGGGGTAGCGCTCGGTGGCCTCGAGCACCGCGTCGGCGTTGCGGGCCCCCAGCGGGAGGTCGAAGGGCAGCACCACGGACCGCACGATTCCCAGGGCATCCATGTCCCGCAGGAGGTTGGGAGCGGTGTGGGTGTTGCGCATCCCCTGGGCTGTGAGCCCCAGCACCGACACGTCGGCCTTCATCGCGAACATCGCTGCGGTGTCGAGGTTCTGGTTGCTGTAGAGCTCCAGGTCCACCGGCAGGGTGAGCGGCAGGTAGTAGGCGGTGGCGGGTGTCTCGCGGTGCAGGTCGATTCCGAGGCGACGCAGGAAACCCATCGCCAGGTGGGTGTGCGAGTCGACCACCGGCCCGATCTCCTCGGCTGCGCCCTCGGCCAGCACCAGGCGGTTGCCGCCCTGCACCCGGAACCACGGCAGACGGGCCAGGTCCAGCACGCTGTCGAAGCTGGTCGGGTGATTATTGGTGCTCATCGCACCATCATGACCGCCAGCAGCCTCCGCACAGGTAGCTCACAGCATCGTGCTGAAGAATCCTCCGCACGGCCGAACAACCCCACCCTGCTCGCACGACGGGCCCGCTGCCATCGCTGAACCCCCCGATCAGCGGAACCACCGCCCCGACGAACCAGAGAGAACTCGAGATGACCCACATGATCAGCCGCCTGCTGGCGGCAACCCTGGCACTGTCGCTGACCACTGTCGCGTGCAGCTCTGACAGCGATGTGGAGACCACCGCGACCACTGCCGACGACACCAGCCCGGAAGCCGACGGCACCGCGAGCGGCGGCGTCTCGGGCGGCTACACCGTCGTCGACACCGACCAGGTCACCTGCTACGACAATGCGGAGAGCATCGAGTGTCCGGACTCGGGTGACTTCTACGGACAGGACGCCCAGTTCGAGGGAAACACCCAGAGCTACACCGTCGAGTCCACCGACGAGGGCGACGAAACCGTGCTCGACGAGGTGACCGGCATCACCTGGACCCGCAGCCCAGACCTGGAGGGAATCGGAAACGGGGACGGTGAGATCACCTCCGATGACAAGCTCAGCTCCGACGCCGCGGCAACCGCGTGCGAGGACCTGGACCACGCCGGCTACACCGATTGGGAGCTGCCGGACATCAAGCAGCTCTACTCGCTGATGAACTTCCGGGGTACGGACCCGACCTCGGACGACACCTCAACGCTCACCCCCTTCATCGACCCCGAGGCATTCGAGTTCGCCTACGGGAGCACCGCGGATGAACGCATCATCGACTCCCAGTACGCGACCACCTCGCTGTACACCAACGACGAGGGCACCGAGATGATGTTCGGGGTCAACTTCGCGGATGGTCGGATCAAGGGCTACGAGGAGGAGTTCGCCGGTGGGGCCAAGACCTACTTCGTGATGTGCATGCGCGGCGGGAGCGAATACGGGGCGAACGGCTTCGTCGACAACGGCGACGGCACCGTCACCGACTCCGCGACCGGGCTCATGTGGTCACAGGGCGACAGCGGTCAGTACAACGGTGAGGGGTTCGACTACACGTCTCTGGACTTCCTGGACTCCGACGGTGACGGACTTCTGGTACCCGAGGGAACCGACATGGCCGGTGCCATGACCTGGCAGGACGCCTTCGAGTGGGTCCAACAGCTGAACGAATCCGGCTACCTCGGATACGACGACTGGCGGCTGCCGGATGTGAAGGAACTCCACACCCTCATGGACTACTCCAAGACCCCTGCGGCCGACGGCCTGGCGACGATCGACTCGGTGTTCGACACCACGACGATCACCAACGAGAACGGTGAGAGCGACCACCTGTTCTTCTGGAGTGGAACCACCCATGCCACAAACGGTGAATCCGACTACGGGGTTGCCGGGGCATATGTGGCCTTCGGCAGGGCGCTGGGGTACAGCGACGAACTCGGGTACTGGATCGACGTGCACGGCGCCGGGGCGCAACGCAGCGACGAGAAGACCTGGGATGGCGGTGACTACACCACTGGTGACGGCCCCCAGAACGACGCCGTGCGGGTGTACCACTACGTCCGCCCGGTGCGTTACGCCGGGTAGTCGACCCGAACGCCCGGATTCCGCGGGGGTCGACTCCCGACCCGCCCGAGCAGTTGCGAACCGAGTGGCGGCACCGTTGCACCCAGCTGGTTCACAGCAAACCCTGTGCCGGAGCGCAGCTGGTTCGCAGGTTGGTGTCGTGCAATGGGACCAAGCTCCGGAAGGCCCCCCGACATGGCAAGCCCACGACAACTCGCAACGGACCTGGTCGCGAGACCCGGCCTGACCTTCGGGTGGTTCTTCCCTCGCCACCGCCGGCGCAACCTGCTGTTGGAGTCTGCGTCCGTCACCGACGACGAACTCCATGGGCACCCCGGCCCCCCGAACCTCCAAGCACGGATCGGAGACGAGCTATGAAGCCTCGAACGCACCAACCCCGACCAGCCCACCCCGGGATCCACCAGCGCAGGAGGAGCTGGATGCGTGCGATCATCTCGGTGGGCCTCGCCACCGCGCTGCTGCTCACCGCTGCAGCGTGCTCGAGCGGGGACTCCAGCGCGTCAGGCGTTGGAGAGAGCGCCACTGCAACCTCGGCGGAGGCGACGCTTGACCTCTCGAGCGCCATGGCGGACAACCAGGAGTCCCACTTCGAGGCATCCGATCTCGACTACGACGAATCCGACGCCGTCGAGGTGCTGCTCGAGGGCACGACTGCGAGTTCCGATTCCGGCGACGTCACGATCGAGGGTTCGTCGGTGACGATCACCGCCGGGGGCACCTACTCGCTCAGCGGCAGCCTCTCGGACGGCGAGATCATCGTCGATGCCGGCGACACCGCGGAGGTGACCCTGGTGCTCGAGGGTGTGGATGTCGCCAACAGCGACGGCGCCGCCATTGCCGTGATGGGAGCGGACGAGGCCGTGGTGATCCTGGCTCCCGGCACCTCGAACCGCCTCACCGACGGCGCCACCTACAGTTTCGCCAACCCCGACAGCGACGAACCCAACGCGACGCTCTACTCCGCGGCGGACCTCACCATCGGCGGGGACGGCGAACTCACGGTGGAGGCCGCCTACAACGACGCCATCGCCAGCAAGGACGGTCTGGTGCTCGCATCCGGCACGATCACCGTCGACGCGGCCGACGACGGGATCCGCGGCAAGGACTACCTCGTCGTGGACGGTGCCGCGGTGAGCGTGCAGGCAACCGGAGACGGATTGAAGTCGGACAACGAGGAGGACCCCGAGCGCGGCTACGTGCTGCTCAGCGACGGTGTCGTGGAGATCACATCGGGTGATGACGCAGTGGCGGCGAGCACCGATGCGATCGTGACCGGAGGCCAACTGGTCGTGGATGCCGGTTCGGCCTCCGAGGACGGCAGGGGAATCCAGGGTGACGTGCTGGTGCTCATCAGCGGTGGCGAGCTGGATGTCACGGCGCTCGACGATGCGGTGCATTCCAACGACCAGGTCGCGATCTCGGGTGGAGCCTCGATGCTGGCTTCAGGGGACGACGGTGTGCACGGTGACCATCTGGTGACCATCGACGGCGGGACGATCACGGTCACCGATGCCTTCGAGGGGATCGAATCCGAGACGATCGCGATCAACGACGGGTTCATCGACATCACATCCGACGACGACGGGCTCAACGTTGCGAGCTCCGAGGCTTCCGCCACCAGCACCGCTGCGGGTCCCGGTCCCGGCGGGGCGGCGGAGGCAGTCGGTGATTACTACGTGTACATCAACGGCGGCACGGTCGTGATCACGATCAGTGGCGAACTCGCCGAACAGGGCGATGGGATCGACGCCAACGGCCATGTGGAGCTCACTGGAGGCCTCGTGGTGATAAGTGGCGCTACCGACACCCGCAACAGCGCGATCGACTACAGCGGCGGTTCCTTCGTGGTCACCGGCGGCACGCTCATCGGCACGAACGTCAACGGCCACAACTCCCAGGGGGTCGGTTCGGGGTCGACCCAGGCATCGATGTACATGACCTCGACCCAGACCATCAGCGGCGGCAGCGTCGTGCACGTCGAATCCCCCGAGGGGGAATCGCTGGTCACCTTCGAACCAGCCAATGACTACAGCGCCATCGTGTTCTCCTCCCCCGAGCTCGTGGACGGAGAGTCCTACGACGTCTACCTGGGTGGCACGGTCACCGGCGGCTCCGAGACGGGCCTCTATGAGGACTCCGAGTACAGCGGCGGCGAGCTCGCGGCCACGGTTTCGGCCAGCCTCTAGGAGGACGACGACGGCCCGAAGGGGTGCGGAATCGGACTCTCCCGGGCCTAGATTGGATTGGTGCTCAGATGGCTGACGGTGCCGATTCTCACCTGTGTGGCGCTGCTCGGCGGGGCCTGTTCGGACACCCCGGATCCTGTTGCCGGGGACGGCGGGAACACATCGGGCCACCGGGTGCCCGACAGGCTCGTGGTCGACATCCAGTCCTCCAGCGTGAGCCCCGAGCTGTCGGTGCGCTTCGAGGCAGCCCTGGCCGCGGTGATGCACTGCGACGGTGTGCCCGGCGCTGTGGTCTCGGTGGACCTGGGTGGCGCCGGGGGTGGCCGTTGGGTTGCCACCGCCGGTGTGTCCGACATCGAATCGGGCGATCCAATGACAGCCGACCTGCAGTGGCCGATCCGCAGCATCACGAAGTCCTTCACCGTGACACTCCTGTTGCAGCTGGTCGACGAGGGGCTCGTGAGCCTGGACGACACGATCGACACGTGGGTCGAGGGAATTCCCGGCGGCGACTCCATCACACTGGGTGAGCTCGCCGACATGACATCGGGTGTGCCCGACTACACCGGGGAGGCCTTCGTCGAGGACTTCACCGCCGATCCGACCGCCCGGTTCACCCGCCAACAGCTCCTCGACTACGTCCGCGAGGGGGAACCGTCGGCCCCACCGGGGGCCGAACGGCGCTACATCAACTCCTCGACGGTGCTGCTCGGAGAGGTGGTCGAACAGGTGGGCGGGGAGCCGTTCGCAGAGCTGCTCGAGCAGCGGGTCACTGACGCGCTGGGTCTCGACGACACCTTCTACCCGGATTCGGTGGAGGGCTTCACCGACTCGCACGCGACCGGCTACCAGCCCGATGGTGACAACCCGTCCGATGGTGACACCCTGGATGTGGCACCAGTGAACTTCACGGTCTTCGACACCGCCGGGGCGATGATCTCGAGTGCCGAGGACCTCGAGGCGTGGGCCGCTGCTCTGGGACGCGGTGACCTGCTCGCCACCGCTACTGCGGAGCAGCGCTTCGATGCCTCCCCACTGGTGGAGGGCCCCGAGTACGACTCATATGGCATGGGCATCGGCGAACTGGACCAGTGGTGGGGCCACACCGGGGAGGGCTTCGGCTACACCACCCTGGTCATGTATGACCCGACAAGTGGGGCCCGGGTGGTGGCGCTCATGAACGTCTCCGGTCTCGACCAGCACCCACCCACGAAGCTGTTCCGTCGGATCGCCGGGATCCTGCAGGGTTCGGACGGCCCCGACGCCTGCGGCTCCGCCTAGTGGGCCTGCGGGAGATCCGCCCGCCCGGGCCATGCGGCGGGTTCATGCCGCCGGGATCCGGTGTGCGCGGCATCCCATGCCGGGGCCTCGTGGAGCAGGTCCTTGGGTCGGTTCTGGAACGACGAACTGAGCTCCGGTTGGTCGACCTCCTGTGGCTCCGCCCATGGTCTCCCGGTCGTGTCGCCCCCGTCACTCAGAGTTCCCAGTGGAAACCGGTCTCGGCCTCCGAGAGCTCCCACAGTCGCTCCATCACCGCCTTGTCGTGGGCGAAGGACTCGAGGGTGCCCTTGCCGACCGGACCCACCCACTCGTTGAGGCCCGTGGGCCCGTACAGGGCGCGGGCCTCGAGGCCGTCCTCGGTGGCGCACATGACCTCGGGGTATGCACCCCTCTCGGCGGACTGGACCATCGGTGAGAAGGACATGAGCCGGAACCCGATCCGCGTCACCAGGTTTCCGCTGGTTGTGATCAGCGACGTGCGTGAGGAACCCGGGTGACAGACGTAGACCCCGACGTCCTTGTCGGCTGCGGCCAGCCGGTCCTGGAGTTCGTAGGCGAACATCATCTGGGCGAGCTTGCTCTGGGAGTAGGTCTTGTTCTGGTGGTAGTTGGCGTCCCAGTTCATGTCGTCGAACTGGATCGTGCGGATCCCCATCCTGTAGCCGAGGCTGGCGACCGCCACGATGCGGCCCTCCGACTCCTCGATGCGCTCGAAGAGCAGTCCGGCCAACAGGAAGTGGCCGTAGTGGTTCGTGCCGAGCATGCTCTCGTGGCCATCCACTGTGAAGCTCTGTGTGGGCACCTGTGCGATCGCGGCATTGCAGATGAGGGCGTCGATCCCGGGGAGGGTTCTCAGGACCTCTGCTGCGGCGTCGCGCACGCTGGCGAGGTCTGCGAGGTCCATCCGTATGAACGACACCTCGGCTTCGTCACCGAGTTCCTGTTTCAGCCTCGCCACCGCGTCCTCGGAGCGTTGGGTGCTCCGGTTGAGCATCACGACCCTTGCACCCTTCGCGAGCAGGATCCGCGTTGCCTCGAAGCCCGTGCCGGAGTTGCCTCCCGTGATGAGGAAGGTCTTGTCGTTCTGCGGGCCGAGGCGTTCGGGCGTCCAACCCCTGGGGCCGAATGTGGTGTCCGCCATCGTGGGCTTCCTGTCGCACCGGGTGTGGAACCGACGGTACAGCTCATCGGTGAGCATGGACAGGCCCTCCGACTGCCAGAGATCTGCCAATTCGTGTCGAGATGGATGCCGCGCTGCTCGGGGAGGCCGCTGGGAGGTCGCCAACGCGAGCCCTTCGCAGTTCGGTCGTGAGGTCAATCGACTGTTCGGCCAGTCGCCCAACCAGTGGAGCCGCACCAACGCCGCGCTGCCCGCAGGACTGCCATGAGCACACCCCCGGGCTCAGCCGACACGGCCCGCCACGTCGAACCACACGATGTTCCCCACGAGCGCGGCCTTGCCGTGGCCCGTGTAGGTGAGGAAGCAGGCGAAGCGTTCCGGTTGGGCGCCCTCGCGGGTGATCCGGCCCTCGGCCGCGACGTGCTTCCCGTGGCTCAACAGGTTCGACACCACGAGCTCCCGGGCGGGTCGGCCGACCAGGGCGTCGAGCACCCCCGCGCGCCCCGTGACAGCATCTCCGCTCGCCAGGTCGCACACGACGTCGTCGGTGAGGAGCGACCCAGCTGCCTCGGTGTCGGCCGAGGCCACGGCCACGAGCCAGTCGCGCACCTGGAGCTTCTTGGGTGCGTTTCCGCAGTCAGCGTCGATGATGACGTCCATGCCGTTCCCTCCCCGAATGCGCGGTTCCGCGACACGACTACATCATGTAGGCAAGGTTGCGGGCCATCCGTTCGCCCCATTCGGCATCGCCGCTCCAGGTGATGCGGGCGGAGTCGATGCGTTCCTGGGGGTCGAGGCGACCCGCGGCCAGCAGGACGAACGTCTCGAGGTCCGCTGTCAGCTCCACATCGGGACCCTCCACCGAGGGAACCGCACGGGCCCTGCCGTCCACGACGACAGCGATGTCCGCTCCGGGGTCGCCGGTGATGTGCAGCACCGCGGACATCCCGTCGGGCAGGCCCACCTTCTTGCCGACGATGTAGCCGATCGAGCCGGCCACCTCCTCGAGGGTGAGCTCGGCAGCGGGACGCCCCGCATCGACAGCCAGGCCCAGCGGGAGCGCGATGTCGTGGGCGTGGACCCACAGGTCGAGCACGCGGATGCGCAGGAAGCCGCCGTATGTGCTCACACCCACCGGGGTGACAGATGGCGCGTCGACCACGCCGGGTTCCATGGATCGGAGGTGTTCGAGGCGCGACGAGGTCGCCTCGCGGACCTTCGCAGCCAGCGCAGGAGGCTCGAGGTCGGCCACGGAGGCGCTGAAGTGCCCCATCTTCTGGAACGGAGGCGGCGAGTCGGCCGAGGGCTTCCAGCCGTCGAGCACCGTCTCGACACCGATGGTGTGGCCGACCACGGCACGGACGTCCCACTCGGGGCACAGCGACTGGGTGGCGAGCTCGTCCGCTCCGAAGCCGTCGAGCCAGCTGGTGTAGGTGGCGAAGAGGTCCTCGTGGGCCGAGACGTGCTCGGTGAGGGTGTGGGTGCTCATCGGGCAGGTCTCTCCTTGCTCTCCCAGTCGCGGGCCTCGAGGTAGGGGCGGAACACCTCGGCGATGTGGGCCATGTCCTCGTCGCTCTTGGGGGTCTTCAACTCGTACAGGTACGGGAACCTCGAGTAGGCGACGGTCAGGTCCCAGAGGTCCAGCGCGTCCTGGCCGGTCGGCGCCGGAGCGACCACGGGACCGTAGACGTGGCGGTCACCCTCGAGCACGAGGGTCGGCACCCCGAAGCCCCCGCGGGCCACCACCGCCGTGTGGTCGGCACGGACGTCGTCGTGGGTGGTGGTGTCCTCGATGGCAGCCGCCACCACAGCCGGGTCGAGACCGATCTCGGCGCAGATCTCCTCGGCCACCTCCGGACGGTGGGGCTTTCGGCCATCCTCGTGCAGTGCCCGACCGGTCGCCTCGTAGAAACGCTCACAGTCCTCCATGGACTCGCGCCGCAGCTTGGCAGCGACCCGCATCATGCCCCAGCCGTATGACCATTCCCGTTCCCAGGGGTGCTTCTTGCCCTCCTCGCGGTTGATCTCCTCGAGTGAGAAGAAGCGCCAGTCGATCTCGAGTGGAAGGCTCTCGCGCACCTCCCTGATCCACTTGGAGCTCTGGTATGCCCACGGGCACAGCACATCGAAGTGAAAACCGACGCGGATCGGGTCCTGTGGGTGCTCATCTGCCACGTGTTGCTCCCGGGGGTCGGAGTTGTGTGCGCACCGGGGAGGATACCGGTCCGCGCAGGTCGTGAAGCTCGGGTGGGCCTCCGATCAGGGTCGCGTAACGTGGCGCTACCAACCGGGACCACAAGGACCGCCGTGCACGAACGACCTGAGGACCTCGCAGCCCTCCAAGAGTTGATCGACGCCAGCTACGCAGCTGCATCCGGCCACCTGCTCGACATCCACACACCGGAGCGGCGCCTCGACGCCCAGACGCTCGTCGAACGCCTCCAGGGGATGTGCCTGCTCACACTGGCCACCAGCACTCGTGACGGGAGGCCACTCACCGGCCCGGTCGACGGCGTGTTCTACCGCGGATCGTTCCACTTTGGTTCCTCCCCGACGTCGCTGCGCTTCGGGCACATCCACGCCCGGCCTTCGGTGAGCGCCACTCACCTTCCAGGGGAGCACTTCGCCGTCACCGTGCACGGGACCGCGGAGCCGATCGATGTCGACGCTGATGACAACGCGGAGTTCCGTCAGGCACTGCTCGACATCTACCTGCCCCGCTACGGCGAGGCCTGGTTGCAGGTCATGGAAGAAGGCGCCTTCGCACGCATCGACGCACACCGCCTGTTCGCCTACGCCGCTCCTTCGGACGACGCGATCGACTGAGCAGTTGTGGGCGACTGGCCCGGCGAGGGAAGACCGACGGCCTCGTAGGAACCGGCAGGTGCACCTCAAGGCTGTGCAGCTCACGGGCCGTTGTTGAACTCGCACTCCGAGCGGTTCGTGTGGGTCGCGCTGCCGCGCGACCAAGCCTAGGACTGGGGTGTGACGACAGAGGATCGAACACGCGGCGGTCCGACTTCGCGCGGTCAGTGGCAACCACGCGTCGGCGGACGCGTGGTTGCCACACTGAGTGACGAATCGCTGCGCGTGGTGCACTCGCACTGGCAGGGGTGCCCGCCGTTGAGGTTGGCAGACTGGACGAAGCTATGGCGTCGTCATGAGATCGACAGACCCATCAGGGGCGAGGCCCCGGATCCTGCAAAGGCGAGCATGAGCCCGTTGCGGCGTTGGCAGGTCGACTCGAACTTGGAGATGAGCCTTCTGCCCGGAGCGCATCCTCGTGCAGAAGGCCTCAGTCCAGCGATCGCCGTCGAATCCGGGGATCCGGGTGCCGAGCTGCGCCATAGCGAGCACGGGTGCGACGCAGCGTCGCTCCGTGACGGTCCGGCGGTCGAGCATCGTGGTTCCTCATCGGCGTACAGCCCGCGTGTTCCTCGCGTGGCGACGCTGCCATTCCGCGTCGGTGGTTCGCAGGTGGCACACGGCATTGCCGTTCGTCTCAGCGGCTATCGCGGACTCGAACGCCCGCAGAAAGCCCAGATAGGCGCCGTAGCCCCGGATGCCTCGTAGGCTGGCCCATAGAATTCCGATCGTGCTGCCGCCACCTCGTTCGGGCCACGCCGCCTCCACGGTCGCGTCATCCAGATCGACCCAGATCGTGCGCGTTCCCACCGGCCCATGAACGTGGGTGGCTGACACATCGCTGATCGTGACCTCGAAGCCGCAGGCTCGGCGGCCGCTCTTCGCGACGGTGAAGGTCCTACGAAGGCCAGATGCGCCGCCATCCGTCGGGTGGATGGAGCAGGGCCCGGGCCCGCACTCCCCCGCCACCCTGTCGGCCAGGTGTAGCCAACGATGTGGTTCCTCCGAAGGCACCTGTGCCTCGAGTTCCGTCGACATCTGATCGAACATCTTGTCCAACATCACGTTTCCTCCTGCTGTACTGCTGTTCGGACCATCGTCCCGGTGCACACCCCGCCAGGCGATGGGGAGCACTGCCCTGCTCGCTGCTCGTGCATCGACATGGGTGTCGTTGTGATGGCCGGCCGCCGGTAGCGCTGTCGCTCAACCTCCAGATCGCCCCGGCAGCCAAGGCCAAGAATCACCGGCGAGCCGACCGGAGCTCAGCTTCCACTGGAAGGACATCTCCGCCGGGGTCCAAGACACCGGCGAGGGGCCGGGTGAGCAACACGCCTCGTACCCCAAGGCGTCCCTGCTAGCCCAGTTGCCGTTCGACCCCGGGATCGTCTGGATGCTCCTCGAGACTTCCGGGAGCTTCGGTTCCTTGACTCACTGAGGACTTCCGTACGGCGGTCCTCGTCCAAGTCACGGTTGATGGGTGCTCCGGTGCGATGCCGATGCATCGCTGTGCCGGGCAACCGGGCGTCGTCTGCCCTCCTCGAAGGCCCTCGTGATGAACTGCTGGACGAGGCCGATCAGTGCCGGGATTCCGATGAACACGGCGAGCACCACGACGGTGATGACGAGGTCGTTGGGGCTAGAGGCGAGCAACTTCGGCCTCCAGGTTTGCCATGAACTTGCGGTAGTTGCGGAGTCCGACGACATTCTTCGGGCTCACGGGTATCAACGCGAACAGCTTCTGCTGGCTGGTGGTCGCGTCGTGGATGTGAGTGGATACCTGCCTGCAGCCGTCGCTGCCCGCGTCGCCGATCTCGACGCCGAAGATGAGCTGCTTGGCGCCGAACAGGGTCTGCACGGCGAATGTCCCACCGTTGTCGTGGGAGTCCTCGAGGCGCTTGACGCGAAAGTCCATCGACTTCGCTGACTGCGCTGCCCTCTCTGCTGCCGCGACGATGGCCGACGGCTCGGCCGCGGTTGTGATCCGCGTCGTCTCGGCGATCTTCTCCTGCACTGTCATCTTGTGTCCCCTCGTTGAGCTGGCTCGGCCACACGTCTGCTTCGCACTTTCGAAGTCGTGTTCGCTGGCGACCGAACCCGGTTGGTGGTCCCATCCTCCCGACCGGCATCGAAGTGGTCGATGGGGAGCAGTACCCCTTGGAGGGCAGTCGGCTCGACTCGACCTTGTTCGAGGGCATGGGAGTCCCACCCGACAGCATGGGAGCTCAGGTCACCGGATAGGTCGAGTCGGTCAGGACCCCCTGCTCAGTACTCCGCGTCCGCTCTGGTTAGTGGGCGTTGTGAAACGGCGTGGCGAGCCGTTGTCTATTCATCACCGAATCGCTCGTGGAGATCGGGCAGGAACGAGGCGAGGTGGTTCATCTCCTGCGAGCAGTGGAACAGCAGGGCATTGCCGAACTGATCCGCCACGAGTCGGCGCCGAACGGCAGGGGCATTCGCCAACCGGTCGACGAGCTTGCCGACCATCGGGATTGACGACTCGCCGTCTCCCAAGTGGAACCGACTGTGCATGCGGGCGCCACCAGGGACGTTCTCGACCAGGTGAATGAGATGACCTACCGCTAGACGCTCAGGTCGCGTCGAGATACGAGCACAGATCGCCAGGCCCAAGCGGTCCACCTTCGCCGTATCCAGCCCGAGGTTCTCAGGCGGGAGGAAGTGAATGGCGAGTCTCGACATTCGGCCACCGACCAGTTCGTCCACATAGGACGTGTTGCCCACCCACCGGTCCCGTATCGACCGAACATCGCGGCGGTCCTCTGCCATCGACGCGGCCAGATGGTCCTCGGGATGCCACAGCCGGTAGCGCCGACTCGCGTAGCTGTGCCAGGAGAACCACCAGTCCCACATTGCGGCGGTCACGTTGGGCATCTCGGTAAGGCACGCGACGACGAGTGTCCCGTCCGGCTGGCGAACGACGTCGTCGGTCAGGCCATCGCCACCGTTGACCGTGTCCAGGAGCAGGTCAGGACTTGCGAGATATGACGCGACCTCGTGTCGAGCCCCGCGCTCCAGCGCTCTCGCCACACGTGAAGGGACGGGAGCCACCGACCGCCGGAACGGCTCAAGGTCTCGACCCTCTTCGACCTGGAATGCGTCATCGCCTCCTGGTGTGGCGATGAAGTCTGATCGATCGGGGACTGTCATTGGACTGACCTCTGGAGTCGTGAGCGTCGCGTCAAGTCGTTGGCCTGAGGGGCCCTCGTGGCGGCCTCCAAGTATGCCCAGCCCGGACCTCGGCAGGAGCGCTGAGTATCTCCAAATCTGGTGAAGGCTCTGGGGTCCCCGGGTTGAGTGGAGGGGCCCGGGATAGCTCGACTTGAACACCGAACTGCTGCGGGGAGCACGACATCCGCTGTCCCCACCAGTGGCGTTGGACGACGGCTCACAGCCGGGATCACTCTAAGCAATACTGCTGTGCTCATGGCGAGCGCTGAGGACCATAGAGGTGTCGGGCCATCGAGCCCATCGGGGTCCGGCTGGCTGATCGTCGGACTTCGACGCGGCGTGGCGCTGGCGGCGCTCTACGGTTTGCTCTGCATCGCCCTCGCCTGGATCGCTGGCCGAGTGACGGGCTCGGAGTGGGACCTCGTCGCCCTCGGTCTGTTGTTCGCCGTGTTCGGCCTCCCGGTAGGAGCGCTTGCTGGCATCCTGCTAGCCGCGCTCTGCGCTGGCGTTGACGGTAGAACCGAACGCCGTCTCACCCGCCGGGGCGTCGCAGTGCGGGTCATCGCCACGGTGGCCGCCGCCAGTGCCCTCCTGGCGATCGCAGCCCTGGACCACTGGGCCGTGTTCGTCGGGGGGCCGTGTTTGCTCGGGCTCGTGTCGCTCTGGGTGTGGCCACTTCCCGACCGCCTGCCGCTGACGACCGCCGGTGTTGACCCCGATGAAGTCTGACCCAGACCTCTAACGATCGGCGTCCTCGAACATCTCGGGCGGGAACCCGCCAGTGCTGACGGGTCCCCAGCGGGTCGGGCGGATGAGGATGACCGACTTGTCCTGGTCGGCCATGGCCTGGCGGTACTCGTCCCAGTCGGGGTGCTCGCCGCTGATGCAGCGGTAGTACTCCACGAGGGTGTCCGCGGCGTCGGGCATGTCGATGACCTCGGCGTCACCGTCGACCTGGATCCACGCCGAGTTGAAGCCTTCGCCCATCACCAGCACGGAGACGTTGGGATTGCGTCGGGCGTTGTTGGCCTTGGCCCGTCGCGGGTAGGTCGAGATCAGCAGATCGCCTCCGGGAGTGATGGTGCCGGTCACGAGGCTCATCTGTGGTCGGCCGTCCCGGCGCGTGGTGCAGAGCACGAAGGCGTGCTTGCCGGTGGCGAACTCGATGAGCCCGTCGAGGTCCACGATCTCGGAGGTGGCAATGTGCTGGGCTCTCGGGTCGTCCCTGGGGATCTTCTTCATGACGTCGGTCCTCGGGTTGGAAGCTGGTGCCGGGATTCGCACGCTACGACGCTTCGGTCGCCATGGCTTCCACGATTCGATCGGATTCTTGCTCGATCCGATCGAACCCAATCGCTGAACGCGATTCTGGGCCTACCGTTCTGCCCATGGAGGAGATCCGGCCCCTCGTCGGTACCCACGCTCCGTGCCATGGCCTGTTCCCGACCGGGCTCGACGGCGTATCGCTGTACCGAAAGGCGAAGCCCAGCCCACGGCAGCCGGCGGTCATGCCACCGCTGCTCAACATCGTCGTGCAGGGCACCAAGTACGCATATCTCGACGCCACCACCTACCGCTGCGGGGCCGGTGACTACATCTGCGCACCGGCCACGCTGCCGATCGAGGTCGAAGCACCCCGGGCCAGTGCGGAACATCCGATCCTCGGTGTCCAGGTCATGCTCAACACCAGAGCCGCAAGCGAGTTGCTCGTCGACCTCAACGAACACGGGCCGGCGCCCGGATCAGGCCCTGCCGGCCCCACGCTGTGGCACACCATCGGTCAGTCCCACGAGCTCAACCACACCATCGGCCTCATTCGCGACCACCTCGATCAGCCGCTCTCGATAGACGACATCGCCCAACGAGCCGGGATGAGCCGCGCGGTGTTCGATCGCCGGTTCCGAGCCGCCACCAGCTACGCCCCACTGCAGTTCATCAAGGCTCTCCGCCTCAACGCGGCTGCCACCCTCATCACCCAGGGCAGCGACATCACCACCGCCGCCAGCAGCGTCGGCTATGCCAGCCCCGCCCAGTTCAGCCGAGACTTCAAACGACGTTGCGGCCAACCCCCCAAACGATGGAGCCGAACCGCCGGGGCCCTCGAAGCAACCGCATGACCCCAAGAGCAGGCCGTGACCAGACACCTACTCCTCGCCTTCCCAGGCCCCACCGAAGGGCGAAAGGACGACTGCAACACCTCTGTCAACAGGTGAGCCTCGGGAGCCTTCGCACCGGATCTGACCTCGGGGGCGATGGGGTCGGAGGACCTGTTTCAGGTGTTCCCTTCCGGCCACTGGTGGCTCATCAGAGCACCCGTGGCGGTTCGTTGTCTGGGAGGAGAGACTTGAACTCGCCAGGAAGCCGTGCCGGGATGCTGTCGAGTATCCGTTCGGCCTGCTATTGCAGGGGTCTCGGCGATCCGCCGTTCCAGCGCATACCGATGCGTGCCGTTCGATATCCAGGCGCGTTCGGGACCTTCGCGGACAAATTGATGACAAGTGCCCGGGTGTGTCGGACACAGGGCAGCGCGATCCGTCCGTCGCGGCCGTGGCATTCGACATCGGACGTGACATCGGATCGGCACAGTGGTGGTGTCAACTTCGCGTAGCGCGTTATCGCCATGGGTGGTATCTTGTACGTCGTGAGTGATCTGCCTGTAGCACGCGATGTTCGAACGAAGGTCCTTCGTTCGCGTGAACGGTTCTGGCGCCCCAAGGACTTCGCCGGCTCACCCGACGCCGTGGCAAAGGCACTCTCGCGTCTGACACACGCCGGCGAGCTTCAACGCGTCCGCCGCGGCCTCTACTGGCGTGGCGAGAACACCCGCCTCGGCATGGCCCCACCCTCCCCCGACCGTCTCGTGCCCGAGGTCGTCGCCGCCGCAGGTACGGGCCCGGCCGGATGGAGCGCTGGACTCGCGCTCGGACTCTCCACCCAAGTGCCACGCCATGAGACGATCGCCGTTCCCGGTCGTGCACCGCGAAGTGCTGGATCCGTTCGTTTCGTCAGCCGGGCCGCCAGCGTCAAGCGTCGCGACGAGCGCCTGCGGCCCATCGAAGTCGCGCTACTCGAGGTGCTGCGCGATTGGGATGTCCTCGTCGAAGTGCCCCTCGACGTCGCGACCGGACACATCACAGAGCTCGTCGACGAAGGAACGCTTCGTCTCGACCGCATCGTGAGGGCGTCGGCGACCGAGCCGCCTCGGGTCCGCGAACGACTCCGTCGTCTGCTTGATGCGATCGGTCGGCCCGACGATGCCGGAGCAGTCCGACCCGCCCGGAGCGAGTCCCACCACCACTCGCTGGCAACTGCCAGCTGACTCCTGTGGCTCTCTTCCGCGACACCACCGAGTTCGCGCCGACGCTCGACGCGGCGGCCGAGCGGCTCGGCATCAGCCCGACGGCGGTCGAGAAGGACTACTGGGTCAGCGAGGTCCTGCGGACCCTCGTCGCCCAGTTCCCTGACGACTTCATCTTCAAAGGCGGCACCAGCCTGTCGAAGGGCTACGGCATCGTCGCGAGGTTCTCCGAAGACATCGACGTGCTCGTGCTGCCCGGTGACCGTGGGCGAGGGTCGGTCGACAAGCTCATGAAGGAAATGGGAGCGGCGGCCGCAAATGGCGTCTCGGGCGAAGCCATGAGCGCTGGCGCCGAGACAGGCCGACACCGCGCCTACTCGGTGAGCTACCCGGCGACGCGTCCCCCGACAGAGCTGCTCACAACGAGTGTCCTCCTGGAGATGGGCGTCCGCGGCGGCCCGCACCCCTACGAGCCAGTGCTCATCGGCTCGCTCCTCGGAGATGTCCTCAGCGACGCGGGGACTGACCTCGGGGGGTTCGAGGATCTCGATTCGTTCGAGGTTCAGGTGCTTCACCCCGCCCGCACCCTGCTGGAGAAGCTCGTCCACATCCACGACCTGACACTCAAGCTCAGCGCCGACGACACCCTCCTACCACCTGCTAGAAGCGGCCGGCACTTCTACGACGTGCACCAACTCCTTGGCGATGACCGAGTCCTCGACCTGCTGCGCGACCGTGCACAGGTCATGCATGTCATCGCCAGCATCGACGAAATCACCCAGCGCTTCTTCGGAGGGAGCGAAGGTGAGTCGGCAAGGCCGTCGGAAGGGTTCGCCAGCAGTCCGGCGTTCGACCCTGCCACCTCGGCGTCAGTACGCCTCCAGGAGTCGTACGAGTCGACGATGCCGGAGCTGTACTTCGGTAGCGAGCCGCTGCCTACGTGGCGTGCGATCTGCGAACGCGTCGCCGAGCACGCGGCGCTGCTCTGACCCCGGTCCGACAGTCATTCAGGTCGTGAAGAGGAGCTCGCTCATTCGATCCAGCGCCCCGCAAAGCAATAGGCGTTCTCGCGAGTTGCCTGCTTCGGCGAGTGTCCCAGGTCGAGAAACTCGCCGAAGCAGGCAACCCGGAAGACGACTCGGACGCTCGACCCCGCATCGTCCAGTTCGCTGCGGCTACCGCTGGCGCGTCGCCGGGTCGCTGTCGCTCGACCCTACGGGATGCTCCTCGGGATGTTCGGCCCTTCAACGAACTGCGAGAGGCTTCGAAGGCACTGCAGGACCGCGAGGTCGTGCGTCTCGCACGACCCTCTGAAATGGGCTGGTTCACGCCCCGGGTCGGGCTGGGACACATCCCAGAACCTGGTATCGGAGGACCGACCACAGCAGTCCCCTACCGGGCACTGGCGGCTCATCGCCTGACATGTGGCGGTTCGTGTCGGAGGAGCAAATGGACGCAACTCCGAGTGGAGATTGATGAGCTAGGAACCTGTTGCGACGGCCAACCCTGCTCCCGTGCCGAAACGATCGAGGGTGAGCCGAGACCAGATCTGCCACGCCGACGCGCAAGCGTGTGAGTCCCCCGTTCCTCCCCACCCCAACGGCCGTGCCCCGTGGAGTGGTGGAAGTAGGTCTGTGACCCTCGGTCTTGCCAGCTGAGGTTAGGCGGCTGGCAGCGCGGTGGTGTCGGTGGTGCTCACCTCCTCGGTGTTGGTGTCGATGGCGGCCATGGACTCTTCGCTGAGGTAGCGGCGCTCGGCGATGGCCCAGTCGTCGTGCTGATCTAGGAGCACGGCGCCGACGAGGCGGATGACCGAGGCGTCGTCGGGGAAGATTCCCACGACGTTGCTGCGGCGTTTGATCTCCTTGTTGATCCGCTCGAGCGGGTTTGTGGAGGCGATCTTTCGCCAGTGGCTGCGGGGGAACGCAGTGTGGGCCAGCACGTCGACCTCGGCGCCCTCGAGGATCGCGGCGGCTTTGGGGAACTGGCGCTCGAGGATGCCGACGACCTCGTGCAGCTGCGCTCGGCACGCCTCGGCGGAGGGCTGGGCGAAGATCGTGCGCACAGTGGCAGCGACCATGTCCTTCGACGCGGAGGGGACGGTGCCCAAGATGTTGCGCATCAGGTGCACCTTGCAGCGCTGCCAGCTGGCGCCGGCGAGCACCCTGGGGATCGAGGCCTTCAACCCGGCGTGCGCGTCGGAGATGACCAGGTGTACGCCTCCGACGCCCCGGTCCTTGAGACCTCGCAGGAACGCGGTCCAGAACACCTCGTCTTCGCTGTCGCCGACATCCACGCCGAGGACCTCGCGGTCGCCGTTCGCGGTGACACCAGTGGCCACCACGACGGCGCGGGAGATGATCCGGTGGTTGATGCGGGCCTTGATGTAGGTGGCGTCCAGGTACACGTAGGGGAACTCGACGTGATCGAGGCGGCGGGTGCGGAACACTTCGACCTCTTCGTCGATCCCTGCGCAGATCCGTGACACGGTCGATTTCGACACCCCTGATTCGCAGCCGAGCGCTTGGACCAGGTCATCGACCTTCCGGGTCGAGGTGCCGGTCCTGTACGCGGTCATGATCACGCCCCACAACGCCCGATCGACCCGACGGCGCGGCTCCAGCAGCGACGGGAAGAACGACCCGACCCGCACCTTCGGAATCCGCAACTCGACGTCCCCCGCCGGTGTGGACAGCAGCCGAGAACGGGAACCGTTGCGCTGATTCGATCGGGTGTCAGTTCGTTCGTGCGGGCCGGCGCCGATCGCGGCGGTGAGCTCCGCGTCGATCAACTCCTGCATCCCCGCCTCGAGCAGGCGGCGGAACAGCTCCTTGCTGTCACCATCACCGAGGCGCGCCAACAGGTCGGCAACTCGGGCATCATCGTCATGGGTCATCGCGTGGTCTCCTTCATGAGTCACTTGGACGTTTCTCACCAAGGGTCACGCGATGGCCCACCTCACAGGTGGACCGCCTACCTACACCACTCCACGGGACGCCAACGACCTTATGAGGCGCATCAGCGCCGACACAGACAAAGACAGAGAAGGAGATCGTCGAGATGACGGACGACACGAACGCGCCCGGACCCGTGGATCGAGGGGGGCTGCTGTTCAACGACGTTTGGTTCCCAGCCCCCTCAGGCCGGGATCAGCGTGAGGGCTGGGACATCCGGCTGACCGAACTGGCCGAGCTCGCGCAGCCCGAGATGTGGGACGACCCGCACGAGCCGACGGGCAGGCTTCCTGTTCTCGGGAACTACCTGCGGTACACCTACGCCCGTCTCCTCGAGGAGGACGGTGGCTCGAAGTTCGTCGAGGCCGTGGACGAGCGCGGCACGCGTTTTGCAGCCTTCAACACGGGCCTCTTCACCGCTCACTTTGAGCCGATCATCTGCCTGATGCAGGAACACCGCGACCCTGCGCGGGACAACTGGGTGTTCCGGGCGTGGGTCACGCCGACCGACTGGCGGCTCCGTGGGATCGAGCATGACCGGCTCCGCCCCGCCTACTTCTTCGAGGACCCCTCTGAGATCCTGCTCAATCCGTCGTTCGAGATCGAGCCGAACGTGAACCACGTCTTGGACCGCTTGACCGAACGCACGGCGGAGGAGCTTCCCGCCGATGTGGTCCAACGGCGGATCATGCTGACCGGTGCGGCCGACGAGGCGCGGAAGCGGGTCCAGATGAACTGGCGCCTCGCGGTTCCCCAGTTCTACTGGCCGAAGGGAATCCACCGCGGACGGATCCAGCTGCTTCTCCCGCTCCGCCTTCATGCGAACCACGCAGCTGACCTAGCGCTGGTGGTTGAGCGGGAGGGCACCCGGTACGTCGGCTACACCATCCTGACGGTCTCCATGGCGTACAAGAACGCGAGGTTGCTGTCCCGGCCGGAGTCGGACTGGCTCTGGATCCCTCCGATGTCCTTGCCGGAAGCCGAGGAGATCGACGACGACGCCGCACCCAAGTGGCGGCGGGTGTCGGGCGGAGATCGTTGCCCGATCTGCAGCGAGCCCACCGAGTGCGTGCTCAACGCGGACAACCGCAGGGTGATGTGCGCTCGGATCGAGG